>NZ_JBIIPA010000045.1:0-5129 GCF_044342855.1 Polynucleobacter sp. | reverse complement strand
CTTGTTTGAGGATGGCCATGATTTGGCTATCGGTAAAGCGGGAGGTTTTCATAGAATTTCCTTTAAATCAAACAACTTAGAAATTCTACTTTTAACTCAGGTTAAGGGGCGGGGGTATTACCGGATCATCCAAAACCACTGTTTATTAGACAACTGTCTAATAAAGTGTCTAATAAGAAAAAGAAAGGCTCTCGGGTAATGAACCTGAGAGCCTTATAAGTACTGGTGGGTCGGGCGAGATTCGAACTCGCGACCAACGGATTAAAAGTCCGCTGCTCTACCGACTGAGCTACCGACCCAGTAAGACAGAAATTATAGCAAGAACTTGGTTAGCCTTGCCTCGGTTTGCTGAGTTTTCCCTCTACGCCTTGTAGTTACAAGAGCGCTACGTGTTTGCCCGTCTAGCAACTGGTGGATTTTTGGAGAAATAGTCCTTAATTCCCCTCAAAATAGCCTCTGCAATACGGTCTTGGTAGGCGTCGTCATTAAGGCGAGCTTCTTCCTGAGGGTTACTAATAAAGGCGGTTTCTACCAGGATGGATGGGATATCAGGGGCCTTGAGAACCGCAAAGCTGGCTTGCTCAACCTTCCCTTTGTGTAGCGGTGCAAATCCACTAATTTGCTTCAGAATCGACGCGCCCACTTGTAGTGAGTCTTTGATCTGGGCTGTGGTCGACATATCTAGCAATAGATTCGCTAATTGCTTATCTTGGGTTTTGATATTGATGCCGCCAATGAGGTCGGAGGCATTTTCTTTGTTAGCCATCCAGCGGGCGGTAGTGCTACTAGCACCCATTTGAGATAAGGCGAATACTGAAGCTCCTTTTGCTCTTGGCTCAATAAAGGCATCCGCATGAATGGAAACAAACAGATCTGCTTCTACTCGACGTGCTTTTTGTACGCGAGTATGTAGCGGTACAAAGTAATCCCCATCTCTAGTTAAAAACGGACGCATGTAAGGATCATTTTCAATCTTGTCACGCAAACGTTTAGCAATTGAAAGCACCACATGCTTTTCTTTGGAGCCCATGGTGCCAATTGCGCCTGGATCTTCTCCGCCATGACCAGCATCGATTGCAATAGTGATGAGTCGTTTATGTTTTGCTTGCGCAGGAGGCTCCTTCAGATCTGGAATTGCTTGAGCTACCGGAGCCCTTGGGGCATCCTTTTCTTTTTTGGTGGCGAACTGTGCAATCAGGTCAATCTCTTCATTAGCTTTTTCTAGAGCACTTTCTTTGCGGGCACTGCTCTTGACTAATTCCATTAAAGGATCGGGCGGGGTCGCTGGGTAGAGGTCGAGCACCATACGGTATTGATACTCAGCAATGGGATCTAGCGTAAAGAGCTGAGGTTTAACTGGCTCTTTAAGGTCAAATACTAAGCGCACCATGCCAGGCTGGAATTGACCCACTCGAATTTGTGAAACATAAGGATCGTTCGGTTTGACTTTGGCAACCAAGTCTTTCAGAGTGGAATTCAGTTCCATGCCTTGAACATCTACCACCAAGCGATCGGGGTTGGTGAGTAGTTGTTGGGTAATGGGCAATGCTTTATCTGATTCCAGGGTGATGCGCGTGTAATCCTCTGCAGGCCAAATACGTACACCCAAAATCTTGGATCCCCAAGCGATCTCTGCCTCGCTGAAGAAGAGGATAAAGCCCAACATCTTTGCTGAAGTTTTGAGATGCTTCCTTCTGGTGGAATTAATCAGGGGCTTACTCATCTCTATTGGGTTTGCATCTTTTCGATAACAGCCATTCCTTGGGTAGAGTTGGCTTTGAAACTAATATCTCTTGCATTCTCGTCATCGGCAGCAAGGAGATGAATTTCAATATCAAAAGCGGGTAGGGTGCCTTCGGCTTTTTCTGGCCACTCCACTAAACAGAATCCGGGCTCATCAAAATGTTCTGCAAAGCCAGCTTCTTGCCACTCTAGCGGATCTCTCATGCGGTAGAGATCGAAGTGGTGTGCTGTGATATTTGTAGCAGTGGATGGATTACTGCTATTCATTTGAATGGGGTAGGGCTCGCACAAGGTGTAAGTGGGGCTCTTGACTCGACCCTCATATCCCAGGGCTTGTATTAGATGGCGAGCAAAGGTGGTCTTGCCGGCCCCCAGATCACCCTCTAGGGAGATATTGAGGTGAGCGCTTTGATCCGCTTGGAAAAGAAGGCTGAGGCTGCTGGCAAGCTTTTGCGCTAAAGCAGTGGTATCCGCTTCTTGCCTACAATATTGATTAAATGAATTCTGAGCCATTTGCCTAGTTTATTCAATTATTAAGCTACATTCTGTATTCCCAATGACTTCTTCCCAAATACTGAACCCTGTTGATCAGGCCAATCTGCGTGAATGGCTAGATGAGCAGTCTCGCGCATTGGGTTTTGATGGTTTGCGCATTACCGATACCCATCTTGGAGTGGCTACAGACAGGCTTCATGAGTGGTTAGAGCAGGGTCGCCATGGTCAGATGGAATACATGGCTAAGCATGCAAATGTGCGCTCTGATCCGAGCATGCTGGTTCCAGGAGCTGTCAGGGTCATTTGCGTCACCATGAATTACCTGTCACCCACCATTGATTTTGACCATGAGTGGGACAGATTGCGTGATCCTTCTCAAGCGGTAGTCTCGATGTATGCTCGAGGGCGCGACTATCACAAGGTTATGCGTAATCGTTTGCAAGAATTTGCACAGCTGATTGAAAAGAAAATTGGATTGTTTGGTTATCGTGTCTTTACGGATTCAGCGCCTTTAATGGAGGTCGAGTTGGCTCGTAAAGCGGGCTTAGGCTGGCGAGGTAAACATACACTGCTGCTAAATCGTGAATCCGGATCGACATTCTTTTTAGGTGAAATCCTAGTGGATGTCCCACTACCGATTGATCAAAAAGAGGAATCACATTGCGGTACTTGCCAAGCTTGTATAGATGTTTGCCCAACTCAGGCAATTACTGCGCCTTACCAATTAGATGCGCGACGCTGCATCTCCTATTTAACGATTGAAAATCCGGATGCCATTCCGGTAGAGTTTCGTAGGGCGATGGGTAATCGTGTTTACGGATGCGATGACTGTCAATTGATTTGCCCTTGGAATAAATTTGCGCAAAGATCTACATTGCCGGATTTTGCTGAGCGTCATGGTCTTGGCAGAGCAAGTCTCTTGCAACTTTGGTCTTGGACTGAAGATGAATTTGACAAGCGTCACGAGGGCAGCGCCATCCGCCGTATCGGTTACTCTCGCTGGCGCAGAAACTTAGCAGTGGCTATGGGCAATGCTCTAGCTGATAGCGCTGTACCTGAAGCAGATAAAGACTTGCTGCGAAGAGTTCTGAGCGATGCTTTGCCCATGTCAGATGCCTTGGTGGCAGAGCATATTGAGTGGGCACTAGGCTCCTAAGCCCGGTTTGAAAAGTTTGTTTACATCTCACTTACAATGATTTAATGTCATCAACCGATCAACCTTACATAGACCCTAGTGAAATTGCTCTAGAGGGTTCGGCAGCCCAGCGTTTTAAAAATCGCAGTGATGCTTTCTGGACCGGCATTCGAGATGCTGCAGGAGCGCCAGCCATGGTCTTGTTTGCTGGGATGGTAGGTTTTGGGGCGATGGGTAAAACCAATGGCATGGATGCTTGGTTTACTGGGGCAACTAGTTTCTTAATGTTTGCCTTGCCTGGCCAAGTAGTTTTGTTGGAAATGGCGATTACTGGGTCATCAGTCTTGGCAATCATTTTGGCCGTTTCCCTGACTTCTACTCGCTTTATCACGATGACGGTAACCCTCTTTCCGCAGTTCCATGAGAAAGATCGCAATCATCGCCTCTATGCTTCGGTGCATTTGTTAGCAATGACCGCTTGGGCTATCTCGATGCGCGAGTTTCAGACGATGGAAGCAAAGCATCGCCTGAGTTATTTTGTTGGCTTGGGATTGTTGTGTTGGCTCATCTCTATTCCAGGAACTATCTTGGGGTATTTTCTGGCAGGCATGGTTCCCGCGGCAATTACGCTTGGCCTCGTTTTCATCAACCCATTATTCTTTTTACTGACCTTTACCGAGGTCAAGCCCTGGATTAATCGGATTGCAATTGGCTTGGGATTTGTGCTTGGGCCTTTTTTCTTCATCTTGGATCGCGATACCAGCTTACTCACTACTGGCCTAGTAGCAGGAACCGCTGCCTACTTCTTTGATCGTAAAGTATTGCGTAAGAAAGCAGGGGTCGTCAGCTGATGAATGCTGCTCTTCAAGGATGGGGTTTATGGATTGCCTTAGCGGGCGCCACAATCGGGACATACTTCTGTCGCGCGATTGGTGTCCTACTTGCGAAGCGCATTAATCAAGAAAGCGAGATCTTTCGCTGGCTTGCAGCAGTAACTTATGCAATGGTTGCTGCCTTAGTTGTCAGAATGATTTTGATGCCGATTGGCCTTTTAGCAACTGTGCCCGTATGGATTCGGATTCTCATTTGTGCACTCAGTATCGGCGTGATGGTATCTAAGCCAACACGCCGTCTCGTTCCAGCCCTATTGACTGGAGCGCTGTTGATGCTCGCTTACGGCGTGATGCGCTAAGTCAATTGCTCCAGTAATTTGGTTTAAAGATGGGCCGCCAGAATTTTGGCAATATGCACAGCATCTTTTTGCGTGCCATCGGCAATCTGGTGGCGACAGCTTGTCCCATCTGCAACTACCCAACTATCTGGCGCTTTACGTATTGCAGGCAATAGGTTGGCTTCTGCCATTTGCTTAGAGACCTCAATGTGCTCTGCTTCATAACCAAAGCTACCTGCCATGCCACAACAAGAAGACTCAATAAGCTTAGGCTCCGCATTGGGGATTAGCTTTAAGAGTTCCATTGCTGGCGTAACAGCAGCAAATGATTTTTGATGGCAATGCCCATGAAATAAGACGGGGCGCGAAGCAGGTTTTAATTGCAGCTTGAGATTCCCACTCTTTACTTCGCTAGCCAAGAACTCTTCTAAAAGCTGTACATGCTGACTTACAGTAACTGCGCGTTCACCAAAGCCCATCACCAATGAGAACTGGCTCAGCAAATCTGAACACCCCGATAAGTGAATTCTCTGCTATTTTGATAGGCCTCATAGGCCAGAAAGTAGAGAGAGTAAATGGCAAGAC
>NZ_JBIIPA010000010.1:0-68379 GCF_044342855.1 Polynucleobacter sp. | reverse complement strand
CAGTATCAAGTGGATGGTGGGGCTTGGATTGCTGGTACAGGCACAAGCTTTAACCTGAGCACTGGCTCACGCACCTATAGCGTGCGTCAGATTGATGTGGCAGGTAATACTTCTGCAGTAAGCGCAGCTAAAACCTTTGTGCTGGAGAATCTGGTGGCACCAACCATTACTTTGGCGATCGATAGCGGTTCATCGGCAAGCGATGGCATTACCAATAACCCAGTAGTGAACGTGAGTGGTTTAGTAGCAGGCGCTACTTTCCAGTATCAAGTGGATGGTGGGGCTTGGATTACCGGTACAGGCACAAGCTTTAACCTCAGCTCTGGTTCACGCACCTATAGCGTGCGCCAAACTAGCGGGGAGGGTTCCTTTTCGCCGCTTAGTACCAAGAGCTTCACTTTGGATACGATGGTTTCACCGCTAGGCGTATTTCTAGCTAGTGATGGCGGAATTTCATCTGGAGATCGCCATACGAATAATTCCACTGTGAGAATTTCTGGCTTGGAGGCTGGGGCAACTTGGCAATACAGCCTCAATGGCGGGGCATCCTGGTTGACTGGTTCAGGCACCACTATTAGTGGTATTTCAGGTGATGGACATAAGTCCGTGCTGGTTAAGCAGACTGATCTTGCTGGAAATGTTTCTGCGAATAGCCAGCTTAATTTTGATTTGGACACTGTTGGCGCCTATATTCAAAACATCCAATATATTTCTGGGGGCATTAACCACAGCGGCTGGGAGCGAAGATTGGTTACTTTTAGTGATGAAGTCTTTAACTTTACGTCTAAGAATTTTAATGTGGTGGATTCAAACTTTAATAACTTGGGTTGGCCAGCAAACCCGCCCGTGATTACTAATCTTGGAAATAATCGCCAGTTTTACGTCGACTACACGGGTCATTTGCTTTATACGAAAATTGGTGGCTACTATTCATATACTACCGCTATTTTCTTGGTGGATATGAAGGGGGTAATTGATAAGGCTGGTAATCAGGGGCAAAACAGCTGGGGCTATACAGAGTCTTATACATGCCCGTTGGTTTTTGATTTCACCGGCCAGGGCGTTCAAACAATTGATCTATCGTATGGCGTTAATTTTGATTTGGATAGCGACGGAGATCAGGAAGCAACGGGCTGGATAGGCTCTGGTTCCGGCCTCTTAACTTTGGATATTAACCAGAATGGTTTGATTGATGATGGGTCTGAATTATTTGGGACGTCCACAAAAATGAATGATGGGGCGAAGGCTTCCAACGGATTTGAGGCTCTGGCTCAATATGATTTAAATCTTGATCATGTCATAGATGTTAATGATGAGATATTCTCGAAATTACAAATTTGGCTCGACTCCAATGCAAATGGTGTGACGGATGATGGTGAGTTGAGAAGCCTTGAGCAGATGGGAATTAAGAGTATTAACTTGCGGTACTCAGAGCAGCAGGGCGCCTTTGATGCGAATGGTAATGATCACTTTTTGAAGGGCTCATATACCAATAGCGAGGGTGTAGTTTCTGAGGTGGTTGATATTTGGTTTAGGCAGGGTGAAGCCATTGCTCAGCAAGCCCCTCTAATGTAAGAAAGAGGCTTTATTAACCGACCTTTAAAAGTTGGTTAGTCTGGTTTGGTTGGGGCGGAGGGGGTTAAGTTCGGTATTGCGCTGAATTTAACCCCTTTCGCTTTTTGTTGATTTGATCATGTTTTATTCTGGATGTATTTATGTGACGCAGAGCTAGTTTCGCAATCCCGAACATTCCAATACGTAAATTCTCTAGGATTTTATTGGGCCCCATAGAGCAGAAAGCGGGGGGCAAATGGCAAGGCGACGAAGGCGAATTTACCCCAGTTAAAAACTGGGGTAAGGTAATCTCCTTGCGGGGGGTATTTTATCTCTCGCCATTCAGGCCGATAAGCCAAATGTGCGCGCAGCCTCAATGCGGCCACGAGTACAAGTAGTGCTAATGGCACTTTAAATCTTTTAAATGCGGTTGCTGCGGCTAAAGTTTTGGAGTAAAAGGTGCTCTAAGCATCCCCAACAAAGGAAGAATAGTCGCAGCACTTGGTTTGACTAAGTTAATGGATCCAAAAAAAGGGGGGTGCAAAGAGTTTTTTTGGGGTATTGATGACCACCTCATTTTCTTGAGTTCTGTAAAAGTCGATATACTCCTCTAAAGCGCCTCTAAAATTCTATTTTTGATATCATCTTCGCTTATTTTACCCAATTTTCTATAAGTTGCCCTGCCTTCAGCATTGATGATGATGGTGTAGGGTAGGGCGCCCTGCAAGTTGCCCATTTGCTTGGAAAGGTTGCTGCCCTCAAGCCCGCCAATCGCAATAGGGTAAGAAACTGGAGTTTTTTCAAGGAATTCACGAATATTAGAGGGTGAATCAATACCGATGCCGACAAATAGCACATTTTGACTCTTGAGCTCCATTTGCAGCTTGTCAAAAGTCGGCATTTCTTCAACGCAAGGAGGACACCAGGAGGCCCAAAAGTTAACAACCAGCACTTTTCCATGCCATTGTGCTGTGTCGACTGGTTTGCCATTGGGCGTTTGCCATGGATTGGCTAAAAATGCTTTGATAGTGGGATCACTTGCCAAGCCTGTTTTGTAAATCCATTGCGAAGCCAGTACTCCGGCAACAAGCGCTGCGAGACTAATACCGGCGATGCAAATCCACTGTCTTCGGTTCATTGCTACTCCTTAGCTAAAATTACCAAATGCATATTCATATCTTGGGCATTTGTGGCACTTTCATGGGCGGCATTGCCGCAATCGCTCGGCAGGCCGGACATCATGTTACAGGCTGTGACGCCAACGTGTATCCACCAATGAGCGCTCAGCTTGAGGCGCAAGGCATTGAGCTCATCGAGGGATTCTCACCCGACCAATTATTGCAGTTTGAGACGATGCCGGATTTATTTGTAATTGGTAACGTCGTTTCTCGTGGTAATCCACTGATGGAAGCCATCCTCAATCAAGGGCTTCCTTACACCTCTGGGCCTCAATGGCTAGGTGAGCAAGTGTTATTTGGTCGGGATGTCTTGGCAGTTGCTGGCACGCACGGTAAAACCACTACCTCCGCAATGCTGGCTTGGATTTTGGAATTCAATGGTTACAAGCCAGGCTACTTAATTGGTGGGGTGCCATTGAATTTCACAGTATCGGCTCATCTGGGTGAAGGCAAATACTTTGTGATCGAAGCGGATGAATACGACACGGCGTTTTTTGATAAGCGCAGTAAGTTTGTTCACTATCGTCCACGTACTGCCTTGTTAAATAATCTCGAGTTTGATCATGCAGATATATTCGCTGATCTGGCTGCAATCGAAACGCAGTTTCATCATTTAGTGCGCACGCTACCGGGCAATGGTCTCGTGGTGGTCAATGGTGAAGAGCCTGCTCTAGAGAGAGTGATCGCACGAGGTGCATGGGCACCTGTTGAAAGGTTTGGTCAAGACAAACACAATGCTTGGTCATTGATTTCTCAAGTAGCGGATGGTTTTATTGTTTTGCAGCACGGCAACGAAGTTGCAACGGTGACCTGGGCTCCAGACTCTGGTGTCATGGGCCGACATAATCAGCTCAATGCATTAGCGGCAATTGCTTCAGCGAATCATATTGGCATTTCTCCAGTTGATGCGGCGCGTGCTTTAGCTGAATTCAAGAATGTCAAACGTCGTTTAGAAACGATTGGCATGGTAAATGAAGTAACGGTTTATGATGATTTTGCGCATCACCCGACAGCAATTATTACTACAGTAGACGGATTGCGTCGAAGGGTAGGACAGTCTCGCATTTTGGCAATCTTGGAGCCGCGGTCGAATACGATGAAACTCGGAGTGATGAAAGCCCAGTTGCCAGATAGCCTAGAGGCGGCCGATAAGATTTTTGCTTATGGCGCTAGTGTTGGTAAAGATTCTTTGGGCTGGGATTTAAATGAAGTCTTAGCCCCATTAAATGCCAAAGAAGAAGATCGTGCCTTGGCCTTTGATGATTTAAGTGCTTTGGTAGATGCAGTGGCAAAAGAGGCAAAACCAGGGGATCACATTTTGGTGATGAGTAATGGCGGTTTTGGTGGCGTGCATCAAAAAATATTGACTGCAATACAAGAGAAAGCAAGGTAATGAATATGAGACTAAAAGATAAAGTAGCGATCATTACCGGGGCCGCAAAGGGTATTGGCTTCGCAACGGCAAAGCGCTTTTCGCAAGAGGGTGCGAAGGTCATGATTGCGGATGTGAATCCCGAGGCCGTTAAGGCTGTAGTCGATCTTATTCCGGGTTCGGAAGCCTATGTGATGAATGTGACTGATCGCGCGAGTGTTGAAGCGGCTATTGATCAGATTATGCAACGTCACGGACACATTGATATCCTCATTAACAATGCCGGCATCACCCAAGATGCGCGCTTAGTCAAAATGACTGAAGCGCAATTTGATTCAGTGATTGATGTCAATTTGAAGGGTGTTTTCAATTGCACACAATTAGTGGTGCCGCACATGTTGGAGGCAGGTAAAGGTGCTGTCGTTAATGCTTCAAGCGTTGTAGGTATTTATGGAAACTTTGGTCAGACAAATTATTCCGCCACTAAGTTTGGGGTGATTGGATTTACCAAAACCTGGGCGCGTGAATTGGGCTCAAAAGGTATTCGGGTAAATGCGGTGTGCCCAGGCTTTATTGCAACTGAGATGGTCAAAGCCATGCCGGAAAATATTCTGAAAGATATCGAAAGACGTAGTTGGCTAGGTCGCTTAGGTGTCCCCGAAGAAATGGCGAACGTGTATTTATTCTTAGCGAGCGATGAAGCCAGTTATGTCAATGGCGTTGCACTTGAGGCCAGCGGCGGGATTTCACTCTAATAATGCATCTTTTATATGAAGAGGGTGGTGACATCAAGGTCGCCACAGTCCAATCTGCCTCGGGCGCTGGGGATGCTGAATCTTGGCAGGCGACGAGCCTGTCCGGGAAAAAGATCAAGCTGAAAGCTAAAGAAGTTTGGCTACGCTTTGAAAAGCCAGAACCACAAGCGTTAATGGATGAGGCCAATACCTTATCTAAAGAGATTGATCTGCAATTCTTGTGGGACTGTGCGCCTGACGAAGAGTTTGGTTTGGTGGATGTCGCCCAAGAATACTTTGGGGCACAGGCAAGCATCCCACAACACACTGCTTTAGCTATTGCTTTACAGGGGGCGCCGGTATTTTTCCGTCGCAAAGGGCGTGGGCGTTTTCAGAGAGCCCCCCTTGAGCAGTTGCAGGCCGGCTTGGCTGCGCTCGAGCGAAAGCAAAAGGAATTAGAGCAGCAGGCTGCGTGGCAAAAGGAGTTGGTAGCTGGCGTGTTTCCAGAAGAGCTGAAGTCTCAGGTAAACCAACTCCTATTTTCTCCGGATAAAAACACCTCAGCCTATAAAGCATTGATTGCTGCTTGTACTGAATCAGGAGAATCGCCTGCCCAATTGATGATTCGATGTGGTGCGATTGATTCACCTTTGCGATATCACCAAGGCATGTTCCTAAAAGCTCACTTCCCGCGGGGTGCTGCACATGATCCAACTTTAGTGGTTGAGCAAGACGCATTAGATGCCGCTATTTCTGAGCTACCTATAGCTGAGGTAAGCGCCTTCTCGATAGATGATTCAGGCACCACTGAAATTGATGATGCTTTGTCGGTTACTGCGCTTGAGGGTGGCGGACACCGCATTGGTATTCATATTGCGGCGCCTGGTTTGGTGATCGCTAAGGATGATGCCTTAAATAAGGTCGCGCGCACGCGTATGTCCACGGTGTATTTCCCTGGCGACAAGATCACGATGTTGCCCGATACGGTGATTTCACAATTCTCATTGGATGAGGGTGCTGCTCGCCCAGCTTTATCGATTTATGTGGACATCGATGCGGCTGGAGTCATAGATAAAGAGACGCTGCAGTTGCGTGCTGAGATGGTTCCTGTGGGAGCAAATCTACGCTTAGAGAATTTGGAGCACCTGGTAACGGAAGAGAGTTTGACCGATGAATCGTCTAACTATGTGTATCGCCAGGAGCTCAGTGTGTTGTGGGGTGCCGCAAAGTTATTACATGCAGGGCGCCAAGAGCAACGGGTAGTAAATGGATTGCGTGCTGAGCAATTAGGTGTCTTGGATCCCAACGCCTTAGCGAGGGACTTTCATTTTCAAATCAAAGAAGTGGATGGTTCACAGCGGGTAGACATTACTCCACGCCAGCGCGGTTCGATCTTAGATACCATCGTTGCTGAGTGGATGATTTATTGCAACAGTGCTTCAGGACGTTTATTGGTAGATCATGGGATACCTGGTTTGTTCCGAACTCAAAAGGGCTGGGGCCCTTTGCGAACACGTATGCAGACAACACCTGGCCCTCATGAGGGATTGGGTTTGGAGTATTACGCATGGTGTACATCGCCATTGCGTCGCTATTCAGATTTGGTGAATCAGTGGCAGTTGATTGCAATAGCGAAACATGGCATCACTGCCAAGATGGTGGCGCCATTCCCACCGCGAGACGCTGCCCTGATGGGTATTGCTGCCGACTTTGAAGCTTGCTATTCAGCCTATGGTGAATACCAGGACCGCCTTGAAAAATATTGGTGTCTGCGTTGGGTTGCTCAGGATGAAGTTCCTAAGCAAGTCTTGGTGAGACATCTCAAGGAAGGCATGTCGCGCGTTGAGCTGGTGCCTTTGCATTTGCTGGTTCCAGAGTTGGCTACCCACCCGCGTATGACTCGAGCTGAAGTGAGTATTGCTGATGTAGATCTTCTGCAGCTCACTGCGGGAGTGCGAGTGCTTCATATCGAAACACTGGAAGTGCCTGAGCGTGATGCAAGCCCCGCCTAAATTTTCCCGGTTAGTGGGGCGCTTAGATAGTAGTTGGCGCCGCTACCCGTTTGGCTATGCTCTGGGCCTCTCAATTCTGGCTCACCTCACCTTTTTGTCGTTTCGCTGGGGGATTGGGGAAATAGAAAATCGTCGTTTAAATACGCCTCTGAGCGTTGTCTTGGTAAATGCTAGCAATCAGGTGGCGCCCAAGCAGGCGAATAAATTGGCTCAGGCAGATTTGCATGGAGGCGGCAACACTCCCAATCAAGATGCAAGCGCATTACACCGTGCAAGGCTTGGTGCGGATGCTCGCCTCGAAGTCTTGGAGAAACAACAAAAACAAATGCTGACCAAGCTTGAAGCAGATCGGGCGCTAGCAGGTGGCCGTAAAAGTGGTGATGAGAAAAAAGCTACGTCGCAAATGAACTCTTTAGAGGCTAAGTTAGCGAAGCGTTTGCAGGTCAATGGTCGCGAGCCTCGTCGTAAGGTCTTGACCGGAGCTAGTACGAAGGCAGTTGTATTTGCGCAGTATTACGATGCCATGCGCCAAAAGATTGAGGCTTATGGAAGTGCATTTTTCCCGCGAGCCAATGGGCGTCCTTTGTATGGCAGTTTGGTGATTGTCGTGAGCGTTGATGCCCAAGGGCGGATTGCTAACAGTCCTCAGGGTAAAGATGGTTTGAGTATTGGACGAAGCTCCGGCAATCCTGAGTTAGATCGCCAGGCCTTGGCAATTGTTCGTGCTTCCGCTCCCTTTGGAGTTTTTCCTGCAGAAATGCGCAATCAGATTGATATCTTGGATTGGGTATCGACTTTTGATTTCACGAGGGATGGATCTGATCGCTTAGATCTACGTCCTTAATTCAATAGACATCACTCAATTTCGCTTATCCTGTAGTCACTATGAGTCAAGCCACTTCCGCTGAATTGCATACAGATCCCACCCAATTTCCAGGTGTGGATGTCTATGCGGTCGCCGGTAATCCGATCTCGCACAGTAGATCGCCCGCTATTCACAAACGGTTTGCTGAGCAGTCAAATCAAAAAATGCACTACGGTCGTTTGCAGCCCGCACTTGATCAATTCAAAACCGCTGCGCAAGCCTTCTTTGTTGCTGGCGGTAAAGGCATGAATGTCACTGTTCCATTTAAGTTGGACGCCCAGGCACTTGCAGATGTATTAACACCGCGTGCGCAGTTCGCTGGCGCTGTAAATACTTTACGTATTGAAGATGGAAAAATCTTTGGTGACAACACCGATGGCGCTGGTCTAGTCAGAGACCTATTGGCACAGGGTATCCAGATTAAAGGCTCCCAAATTCTATTATTGGGAGCAGGTGGTGCGTCGCGCGGAGTGCTGGGCCCATTGCTAGAGCAGTTGCCGAAAGAATTAATGATTGCTAATCGATCCAATGCCAAGGCTGATGAATTGGTTCACTTGTTTGGTGGTTTAGCTAACTCACTGAATGTTGCACTACAAGCGGTTTCCCTAAGTGATCTTGAAGATGTTAGTAAGACCACATCTCCTTTTGATCTTATTATTAATGCCACTGCTGCCGGCCTATCCGATGCATCGCCGATTAGCGATGCGGCAGCAAGCAACATTTTCACTCCAAAATCTTTCGCCTACGACATGGTCTACGGCAAAGCCACCGCCTTTATGCAACAGGCATTACATCGCGGTGCACGGGTAAGTGACGGCTTGGGCATGCTAGTAGAGCAGGCTGCTGATGCCTTCTTAATTTGGCGTGGTGCTGCGCTTGCTGATGCGATTGATTCTCGCGCTGTATTGGCAGAACTTCGCACTTCCTAGTTTCTAGCTGAGCTTCGATGCGCTGGCTTTCTTATCTTCTGAAATGTTTACTGGTTGGTTTTGTTGCCATGCAAATGTACTTTGTAATTCAGATTGGCTTGTGGGCGGCGCTGGATCCAAGTAGCACAGCATTTCAGAGGGCGGAGCGTTGGCGGCTTTGTGGCCTGTCTTGGTCTTGCTCGGTACAGTCTTCTTGGGTTCCTTACGACAAAATCTCCGGTAATCTCAAGCGTGCAGTCTTGGTGAGTGAAGATGATATCTTCTTTCAGCATATGGGCGTTCGAGTAGAGGATATGCAAAAGGCATGGGCTAAAAATTCACAGCTCAATCAACAGAGTGGAAAATCTAAAACCGCTTTACGTGGTGGCTCCACAATTACGCAGCAACTAGCGAAGAATCTTTTTCTCTCCTCTGAGCAGAATTATTTTCGCAAAGCGCAGGAGCTGATCATTACGGGCCTACTTGAAGTTATGCTATCTAAGCAGAGGTTGTTCGAGATTTATCTAAATTCAGTAGAGTGGGGCGAAGGTATCTTTGGGATTGGCGCTGCTTCTCAACATTACTATGGAGTAAAGCCAGCATCACTTAATCGCGAACAGGCGGCGGCCTTAGCCTCTGCATTGCCGGCTCCAAAGTGCTTCGACAAAGTGCAGTATTGCCGCAAGGCCAATATTCATTTCCCTACAAGGCAAAACTTCATTTTGGAAAGTATGGATAGAGTCGCTTTAACGCCCATTCCAAAACCAAAGGCGCGATAGGTCTGCTGTAACTCGACCTAACGCCTTTTTTATTTACTAGCTGCAGCTCTTAATGCATCTCTCGTAGTGATAGCAATTTTTCTGGCGGCCCCAGCAAAATCATTTCCTGAGCTCGCGTACAAGATTGCTCTAGAAGAGTTAATCATCATGCCAGTACCTGGTTTATTCGGGATGCCGCCAGCCTTCACAGTGGCATCGATATCGCCGCCTTGAGCGCCAATACCCGGGATGAGCAAAGGCATCTTGCCCACAATCGCTCTTACCTTAGCAATTTCTTCGGGGAAGGTTGCGCCAACTACGAGGCTGATTTGACCGGAGGTATTCCATTGCTGTGCAGCCAGCTTGGCAACATGCAGGTAAAGCGGTTCGCCATTGGGAGCCACATTCAAGAATTGAAGGTCAGAGCCTCCTGGATTTGAGGTGCGGCATAAAACAATCACACCCTTGCCAGCGTGCTTTAGATAAGGCTCGATCGTGTCAAAGCCCATGTAAGGGTTCACGGTCACCGCATCTGCACCGTAGCGCTCAAAAGCCTCTAAGGCATAGTGGTCAGCAGTGCTGCCGATATCACCACGTTTGGAGTCCAGGATGACGGGAATATGGGGATATTTATCTTTAAGGTATCTAGTCAGTTTTTCTAGTTGGGCTTCAGCTCTTTGGGAGGCGAAGTAGGCGAACTGGGGCTTAAAGGAGCAGACGGTATCCGCAGTGGCATCAGCGATCTCGCGGCAGAACTCAAAAATCCCCTCAGGCTTACTCTGGAATACGGCGGGCAAGCGTTGAGGATCTGGATCAAAGCCCACACACAACATACTGCCTTGGGAAGCCCATGCGGACTGGAGTTGTTGGGTAAAGGTATTTGGGCTGGAGTTCATTGGGATTAAGCTTATTTTAGTGAAACTGTCATGAGCTATAGGATAAACTAGCGACCATTCCTTAGGAGTTCACCATGATCAACTTGTTCGTCCTGCAAAATGGCCGCCTCTCTCAAGAGCAAGTGGAAGATCGCAATGAATTGTTGCAATACTCCAACCCTATCTGGATCGACGTTGTTGACCCTGAAGAGGAAGAGCTCCTGTGGATTAAAGAGGCTTTTGGCGTTCTTTTGCCTGAATTAGATGATTTGGGCGACTTAGAAGCTTCTGCGCGTTATTTCGAGGCAGATGACGGCCACCTCCATATTCGTACTGATTTCTTATTGGACGAAGAAGAAACTTCTCGCAACGTGCGAGTCGCTTTCGTAATGACTAAGCAAGTTTTGTTCTCTATTCATGATGAAGATTTACCAGTGTTCCGTTTGGTTCGCTTGCGTGCCCGTTTACGTCCTGGTTCAGTAAGTAATGCAAAAGATGTTTTGCTCGACCTGTATTCCACTGATGCCGAGTACTCTGCTGACGCATTGGAAGAGGTTTATGAAAATCTCGAGCAAGCAGGTAAGCGCGTTCTGCAAGATGACATCACCGATAATGATGCAGAAGAAGTACTTGAAACAATTGCCAAGGAAGAGGATACCAACGGACGCATTCGTCGCAATGTAATGGATACCCGCCGTGCATTATCTTTTTTAATGCGCAGCAAATTATTGTCTGATGAGCAGCAAGAAGAAGCTCGTCAGATTTTGCGAGATATTGATTCACTAGAAAACCATACCGCATTCTTATTCGATAAGATTAACTTCTTGATGGATGCGACAGTCGGTTTTATTAATTTGAACCAAAGTAAGATCATCAAGATCTTCTCGGTGGTATCAGTTGCCTTAATGCCACCTACTTTATTGGCTAGTGTGTGGGGCATGAACTTCCGCTACATGCCAGAGCTAGAACAGACTTGGGGTTATCCAGTCGCCATTATTTCTATGGTGATTTCAGCGATGATTCCATTGGGCTACTTCCGCCACAAGGGCTGGCTAAGCTCACGCTAATTCTATAGTACTGCCTTATCAGGCGTTTTTAGGTTTAAGCATTTCCAGAAATTGAGAGAGCGCAAAATCGCGCGCTTGTTCCCGCACGATTTGACGGTCACCGTTGAAATGCTTAGTCAGTGTGGCGGTATTGATTACAGCACCTCCAATGCTCTCTTTAATTGCCCAGCCAAAGCAGACAGTGCCAACTGGTTTTTCAGGTGAGCCACCTGTTGGGCCAGTGATACCGGTAATAGAGATTGCGGCATTGACATTGGCATTGCGAAGGGCCCCCTCAGCCATGGCTTTAGCCACTTGCTCGCTAACTGCGCCAAAAGATTCAATCATTTCTACTGGCACATTCAAGCATTCAGATTTTGCGGCATTGCTATAGGTGATGTAGCCTCGCTCAAGCCAATCGCTTGAGCCCGCTAAATCCGTCAGGGTTGCGCAGACAAGGCCGCCGGTACAGGATTCAGCCAGGGCAATTTTCCAAGCTCGGTTTATTAAAGTCAGCGCAACCGCTCTCGCTAACTCATGCTGAGGATCGTTATTATTTTTCATGAGATGTAGCTCAATCCAATATGTAAAAGCACAATGGTGAGTAGGGTGAAAAATGCTGCAGCTAAATCATCGGCAATGATTCCGAAGCCGCGCCAAAGTATTAAACCAAAATTGGATGGAGTGGAATTATCACCACCTTCTAAATGTTTAAAGTGTCGATCAATCATTCCAATCGGACCTGGCTTGACGGTATCAAATAATCTGAAAAGTACAAAAGCCAAAATTTGTACCCATAGGCTTGCTGGCATGATGAAGATCAACACAAGCCAAAAGGCGACAACTTCATCCCACACAATTCCGCCAAAATCTTTTTTACCTAGCTCTTCGCTGACTTGTCCGCAGATCCAGCAGCCCAGCAGTATTCCAATTCCAATGATCCACAGCCAAGCTTCGGTAGATAGAAAAAATTCGCCTACCAAGAATGCAGCCCAAGCCCACAGCGTTCCTGCAGTGCCAGGGGCGAATGGCGCCAAACCACTGCCCATACCGAATGCAAGGGCGCGACTAGGTTTACTAAACACCCACTTGAAGCTGGGACTGGGGGTGGAGGAGCTCGGCGTATTAGTTTGGGTATTCATGCGAAGTGATCAAAAGATTTCAGCAGTAAAGCTGCTTGCTGAGAATTTAATTCTTTCCCATCGTTATCGATGATGTGTATCTCAGGTGCTGAGTGTTGCATGGATTTGATGCTACCAATTTGAGTGAGCGGAAGATTTAGATCGGCACTTATTTTGGCAATGAGATCCCGTTTGCTACTTGGCGCGGTAAAGCTCAGCTCGTAATCGTCCCCACCATTCGCTGAATATTGCTTTTGAATTGCCAGAGTTTGTTTGCGCAATTTGGCGGATTTTGGAATCCGGTCTAAAAAGATTTCCGCATCTTTGCTTGACTGTTTAAGGATGTGCTTCAAATCACCCAAGAGGCCATCAGAGATATCTAAAGCGGAATGAGCGACTTCTCTCAAGGCAAGACCTAAATTCAGTCTGGGGGTAGGTTGATGCATGCGCGCCTCAATAGCTACTAAATCTTCTTTTGATAGTGAAATTTCATGACGCAGTGCAGCAAGTGCAAGTCTGGCGTCACCAACGGTTCCTGAAACCCAAATGTCATCACCTTCCAATGCCCCCGATCTAAGAATGGCTTTGTCTTTTGGAATGCCGCCAAAGGCAGTGATACAAATATTCAGTGGGCCAGCAGTAGTGTCGCCACCAATGAGTGGGCATTCATATTCACTTGCAATGGCAAATAAACCTCTGCTAAAGGCCTCCAGCCAGCTTGAATTAGGCTCTGGCAATGCCAGTGCCAGGGTAAAGCCCAAAGGCTTAGCGCCCATGGCTGCTAGGTCTGAGAGGTTGACTGCTAGGGCTTTCCAGCCCAGCCACTCGGGGTTGGCATCTGCAAAAAAGTGTCGTCCAGAGACCAGCATGTCGCTGGTGATCGCAATTTCTTCTGTGGGGTCGATTTTGAGTAGCGCACAGTCATCACCAATCCCCAGCTTCACTGAACCGGGATTCCTGGTGAGCATGAGTTCCGACTCCGTTTTGAAGAAGCGCTGAATCAGGTCAAATTCGCCGAGCGGGGATGTTTGAGATTGCATGCCCCATTTTATGGCTCTTGGGAGTCTTCCATCCGAGAGGAATAGAATTAGAAGCTTGAATACGTCTGATTGATGAGTGAACTGATGAGTAAACCAAGCAATAGCAGCAAAGAACAAAAAATAGCGGATTTAAGAGCAGCCGCTCTCCACTATCACGAGTTTCCTGTTCCAGGAAAAATCGAAATTGCCCCAACAAAGCAGTTAACCAATCAGCGAGATCTCGCATTGGCTTACACACCTGGCGTTGCTGCAGCTTGCGAAGAAATTGCTAAGGATCCCGCTAATGCATTCCGTTACACAGCGCGTGGCAATTTAGTTGGCGTGATTACGAACGGCACTGCAGTCTTAGGCCTAGGAAATATTGGCCCATTGGCAAGTAAGCCGGTGATGGAAGGTAAAGCGGTTCTCTTTAAGAAATTTGCTGGCATTGATGTTTTCGATATCGAAGTGAATGAAAACGATCCAGATAAATTAGTTGAAATTATTGCTGCACTTGAGCCCACTTTTGGCGGCATCAATTTAGAGGACATTAAAGCCCCGGATTGTTTCGTAGTCGAGCGCAAGTTACAAGCGCGCATGAAGATTCCGGTCTTCCATGATGATCAACATGGAACTGCAATCGTGGTTGCTGCTGCAATTCTCAATGGCTTGAAAGTTGTTGGTAAAGATGTAGGCAATGTGAAGTTGGTTACTTCGGGTGCTGGTGCTGCTGCATTGGCATGCTTAGATTTATTGGTTGATCTTGGTATTCCACGTAAAAATATTTGGGTTACTGATTTAGCTGGCGTTGCGTACAAAGGCCGTAAAGAACTGATGGATCCTGAGAAGGAGCCGTTCTGCCAAGAGACAGAATTGCGCACACTGGATCAAGCGATTGAAGGTGCCGATATTTTCTTAGGCCTTTCTGCTGGTGGCGTGTTGAAACAAGACATGGTGAAGAAGATGGCGCCGAAGCCATTGGTCTACGCCTTGGCAAATCCAACACCAGAGATTCTTCCTGAAGAAGTAAAAGAGGTTCGCCCTGATGCTGTGATGGCAACTGGCCGTACTGATTATCCAAATCAAGTGAATAACGTGTTGTGCTTTCCATTCATCTTCCGTGGTGCATTAGACGTTGGCGCAACCACCATTACACGTGGCATGGAAGTCGCGGCAGTCAAGGCTGTGGCGGAGTTGGCGCAAGCTGAACAGAGCGAAGTAGTGACCTCTGTGTACGGTATTGAGAACTTGTCTTTTGGCCCAGAATATTTAATTCCAAAACCATTTGACCCACGCCTGATTACTGTCATCGCACCTGCGGTTGCTAAGGCGGCGATGGATGATGGTGTTGCTCAACGTCCGATTAAAGACTTTGATGCATACCGCAATCAGTTGCAACAATTTGTGTACCACTCAGGTACTTTGATGAAGCCACTATTTAGCATTGCTAAACGTGTGCCTGCTGCACAAAAACGCATCGTGTTTGCCGAAGGTGAAGATGAGCGCGTATTGCGTGCAGTACAAATCATTATCGATGAGCATTTAGCTACACCGATTTTGATTGGTCGTCCTGCAGTGATCGAGCACCGCATCGAGAAGTTTGGTTTGCGTATTAAATCAGGCGAAGACTTTGAGATTGTGAATCCTGAGAATGATCCACGCTACCGTGATTTCTGGAAAACCTATTTAGCTTTGACTGAGCGTAAAGGCGTTACTGAATCTTTTGCCAAGTTAGAAATGCGTCGTCGCAATAGCTTGATTGGCTCAATCATGATTAGTAAAGGCATGGCTGACGGCATGATTTGCGGAACGGTTGGTAATTCAGCTACGCATTTGAAGTATGTTGACGAAGTAGTGGGTCGCGAACCTGGTGCCAATGTTTATGGTGCAATGTCTGGATTGATTTTGCCGGGACGCCAAGTGTTCTTGTTAGACACCCATGTCAACATTGATCCAACTGCAGAGCAATTGGCTGAATTGACCTTGATGGCCGCAAGTGAAATGCGTAAATTGGGTTTAGCGCCTAAGGCTGCACTCTTGTCCCATTCCAACTTTGGCTCAAGCAGCGCTCCTTCCGCAGTCAAAATGCGGGAAGTGTTGGCTTTGATTCAAAAGGCAGACCCAGCCCTCGAGGTGGATGGTGAAATGCATGGCGATAGCGCTTTGGATGAAACCATTCGCGCCAGCGCGGTGACTTCATCTACTTTAAAAGGCGACGCCAACTTGTTAGTGTTGCCAAATATTGATGCTGCCAACATTTCTTACAACTTGCTAAAGACTGCTGCTGGTAACGGCATTGCAATCGGCCCATTGCTCTTGGGTGCCGCTAAGCCGATTCATATTTTGACTCCATCAGCTACTGTGCGTCGTATCGTCAATGTCACCACTTTGGCGGTAGTTGAGGCAGCAAGTAATGCTAGAGGCGTGGCTTAAGCCGTAAATGTAGTCTTCTATTTATGTTAGTTAGCAATAACTAACATAAATAATTCTTATATAAATCAGTGGGTTATATAAAATGCACTGTAATTGGGCTTGATTTGATGGCGTGTTAAGGGTAACCTAGCACCCATCATGAATAATCGCTCTGAAAACGGCACTACGGTAGACTTCGACGAACACAGTCGAGCTGAAAGTTGGGATGGCAACGATCGACTTGAAGCCGAGTCATCTGCTGCCAACATCTATGCCGAGGGTGGTTTATCTCGTTTACAAACCTATGCAGCAAATCAAGTTTCGGGGAAAAAAGTGACAGCTTCTTGGCGTGCCGCTTTGGCAGTTCGCGATGCCGGACCGCCGGCAATGTTGCGCAGTGTGCGCCCTAATATCGTGCAATCCATTCGTGCTTTCCGCACTCCTGACCTTCAGGAAGCGGCTACTGAGCTTGGTCAACACTTCATTTATGCTAATTGTGCAAATGCGATGACTAAAGGCGAAGTATTGGAAGCGATTGCGATTGCCTATACATTTACCAAGCAACAAGCGAAGAATTTCGATCCCTTATTGGGCGCTTTAACGACTACGGTTGATAAGTCTGGTCCTCAGCCTGGTTTCGTAGTGGTGTTAGAAGGTTTGCCTTGTACACAGAAATTTGACAAAGAAGCCCGTGAAACTTTGTTGGACGTATTCCGCGATGCCGTGGACTTTTGGTCTGAGCGCCGCACACCCTATCGCGTGTTCTACTCATTCGCTTAATTAGCTCAGCAGTAAATCGGTATAAATCGCCTCTATTTGAGGCGATTTTGCATTTCTGGGCTCCAAATACTGTGAGCAGCAGTAATCGCCACAATTCCAGCAGTTTCCGTTCTCAATACTCGATCACCCAAAGAGACTATTTGATAGCCAGCAACTTGCGCTTGAGCCTCTTCTTCTGGAGAGTGCCCGCCTTCAGGCCCAATCATCAAAATAACATCCTGCGGTGGACTTTCAATTAATACTGAATACAGGCTTTTGTCGGTATCTTGGCTTAAAAGTAGCTTAAGTTTGGTTTTTTGTGGCTTTTGTAGATAACTTTCAAAACTTTGAACGGGCTCTACTGAAGCTAAAACTGTGCGATCACATTGCTCACAGGCCGCCTGAACGATGCCTTCCCAGTGGAGAACGCGTTTTTGAGCCCTCTCTGCATCACTGGAGCGAGTTAATTTGATGATTGAGCGCTCGCACTGCAGCGGTGCAATGACTTGAGCGCCCGTCTCTATGGCCTTCTCGACGACCCAATCCATCTTGTCGCCACCAGCCAGGCCTTGTGCCAAGGTGATCGCATATGGGCTCTCACGATGGGTGTCTAGGCGAATATCACTTAACTCTGCCTCTCCTGATTTATTGCCTAGGGAAAGGAGTTTGGCCTTAGCAACCTGGCCTTTTCCGTCAAAGATAGGGAAGAATTCACCAATCTGGATGCGGCGGACGCGCAGGTGATGTGCGAGCTCAGGGGTGAGGGTATTTGGCTTTTGGATTTCCCATGGGCCGGGAAGATAAAATTGAGGCATTACTGAAATATAGCTAATTAATTTCCCAGAGACCCAATTTACGATGTCAAACCTTCAAATTCGTATGGCAAATGCCATTCGTGCTTTATCCATGGATGCAGTTCAACAAGCCAATTCCGGTCACCCTGGAATGCCAATGGGTATGGCCGATATTGCAGTTGGTCTTTGGAATGAGCATTTGCAACATAACCCAACTGATCCGCATTGGATGAATCGCGATCGCTTTGTTTTATCAAATGGTCACGGCTCAATGTTGTTGTATTCCTTATTGCATCTGACTGGTTACGACTTACCAATTGGCGAGCTAAAAAATTTCCGTCAATTGCATAGTAAGACTCCTGGACATCCTGAGTACGGAATTACTCCTGGAGTAGAAACAACTACCGGCCCATTGGGTCAGGGGATTTCAAACGCAGTGGGTATGGCGCTTGCAGAAAAATTATTAGCGCAAGAATTTAATCGCCCAGGTCACGATATTGTTGGTCACTACACCTATGTATTTTTAGGTGATGGTTGTTTGATGGAGGGTATTAGTCATGAAGTGTGTTCATTGGCTGGCACACTCAAACTCAATAAATTAATTGCACTATGGGATGACAACGGCATCTCCATTGATGGCAAAGTAGTTTCTTGGTTTAACGAAGATACGCCAAAGCGTTTTGAGGCTTATGGCTGGAATGTTCTACGCGATGTGGATGGTCATGATGCAGAGGCTGTTTCTAGCGCAATTGCTAAAGCCAAGAAGAGTGACAAGCCAACCTTGATCTGTTGCAAGACGGCAATTGGTCAAGGCTCGCCTAATATGGCTGGCAGCGATAAGGTACATGGCTCCCCATTGGGTGCAGCAGAAATTGCAGCAACTCGCGTTGCGTTGAATTGGCCGTATGCCCCGTTTGAAATTCCGAAAGATATTTACGATGCTTGGGATTTCAAGAAACGCGGTCAAGCTGCTGAGCATGAGTGGAATAAAGAGTTCCAGTCCTACAAAAATAAATATCCAGAGTCAGCTTCTGAATTACAGCGTCGCATGCAAGGTGACTTATCTAAAGATTTCTCTAAAACTTTAGATGCTTATTTAAAAACTTGCGAAACCAAGGCAGAAACCATTGCCACTCGCAAGGCGAGTCAAAATGCCATTGAGGCATTAGCTCCTGCATTGCCAGAATTCATGGGCGGCTCTGCCGACTTAACGGGTTCTAATTTAACTAACTGGTCTTCATGTAAAGCTGTACGTGGCGACCAATGGGGTAACCACATTAATTACGGTGTGCGCGAATTTGGTATGAGCGCCATCATGAACGGTATTGCTTTGCATGGCGGCTATATTCCATTTGGCGGAACGTTCTTAACTTTCTCTGACTACAGTCGCAATGCCTTGCGCATGGCTGCGTTGATGAAGTTGCGTAGCATCTTTGTCTTTACGCATGACTCTATTGGTTTAGGTGAAGACGGTCCAACTCACCAGTCTGTTGAGCACGTAGCAAGCTTGCGCCTCATTCCGAATTTGATGGTTTGGCGTCCATGTGACACCACTGAGAGTGCGGTTGCATGGGGTGCTGCGATTGAACGTAAGCACGGTCCAAGTGCTTTGATTTTCAGTCGTCAAAACTGCCCATTTGTGTCGCGCAATAGCCAGCAAGTAAAAGATATTGCACGTGGTGGATATGTTTTGCGTGATCCTAAGAAATCCAAAGTCGATGCAGTGATTATGGCTACGGGATCTGAGATTGCTTTGGCACTCCAAACTGCAGAGCGTTTAGATGGCGAAGGCTTTGGTATTCGTGTGGTATCGATTCCATCGACGACAGTGTTTGATCAACAAGACGCCGCTTACAAAGCAAAAGTCTTACCGGCAGATATTCCGCGCATTGCTGTTGAAGCAGGCGTGAGTGACTTCTGGTGGAAGTATGGTTGCGCAGCAGTGCATGGTGTTGATACCTTTGGTGAGTCAGCTCCAGCACCAGTGCTCTATGAATATTTTGGTTTAACAGTCGATCAGATTGCTAAAACAGTGAAGCAATGCATCGCAAAGAAATAGAAAAGACAAGAAGCAAAGTATCTATTTAAGAATTCAAAATTAGCAAGGGGAATGGAATGACAATTCGTGTCGCAATTAACGGTTATGGTCGTATTGGTCGCATGGTCTTGCGTGCCTTGTATGAGGATCAACTCAATGGCAAGCCTAGACGTGATATCAAAATCGTCGCAATTAACGCGATGGGCGATATCGACATCAATGCACACCTGACGCAATATGATTCTGCGCACGGTCGTTTTCCTGCTGAAGTAAAAGTGGATGGCGATTGCATGGTAGTTAATGGTGATCGCATCAAGATGTTTTCCACCCGCAATCCTTTAGAAACCCCATGGGGTGAGTTGGGTGTGGACTTGGTGCTTGAGTGCTCCGGCAAGTTCACTTCAAAAGAAAAAGCCATGGTGCATATTTCTCAGGGCGCAAAGAAGGTATTGATTTCTGCTCCTGGTGAAAAAGATGTAGATGCCACAATCGTTTACGGTGTAAATCAGCAAGTTCTCAAACCTAGCGACGTCGTGGTTTCTAATGCGAGCTGTACGACTAACTGTCTAGCACCTTTGGTTAAGCCATTATTAGAAAAGATTGGTATCGAGTCTGGCTTGATGACTACGATTCATGCATTTACTAATGATCAGGTTCTGACTGACGTGTATCACAAGGATATGCGTCGTGCACGTTCTGCTGTGACCAGCATGATCCCAACTAAGACTGGCGCTGCAAAAGCGGTTGGCTTGGTATTGCCAGCTTTGGCAGGACGCTTTGACGGTTTTGCAATACGCGTGCCCGTCATTAACGTTTCTGTTGTGGATTTAACCTTTGCTGCCAGCCGCGCTACGAGCGTGGATGAGGTCAATTCCATCCTCAAAACAGCAAGTGAGGGCGAATTGAAGGGTATTTTGGGTTTCAATACCCTGCCTTTGGTTTCAATTGACTTCAATCACGACCCACGCCCGAGTATTTACGATGCCTCCCAAACTCGTGTGTCAGCAGATGGCAAGTTGGTCAAAGTCTTGGCTTGGTATGACAACGAGTGGGGCTATTCAGTCCAAATGCTCAATGCCGCTGAAGCTTTGATGGCTGTAAAGTAAGTAATTGATCGGGTTTTAACGCTAAAACTCCTTAAATTCTTGTTTTAGATGCAAAAAAGACCTCAATTGAGGTCTTTTTTCATTATCTGTGATTATCTTCCTGAATTAAGGCTTCAACTTATTCCGGCAGCCCTTCTTTTGGCAGTGGCCGTACATGGCTAAAGAGTGCTCTTGGAGCTTAAAACCAAGGTTTTTGGCAATATCGCCCTGCCTTTTCTCGATCGCTTCATCCACAAATTCCTCTACATGGCCGCAATCTAAGCAAACTAAATGATCATGGTGCTGACCCTCATTGAGCTCATAAATAGCCCTGCCATCCCCTTTGCTTGACTCAAAATGACTGCGGAGCAAGAGCCCTGCTTGTTCAAACTGGGTGAGTACCCGATATACCGTGGCTAAACCAATTTCCTTATCATCCTTGGCTAGAGCCATGAAGACGTCTTCGGCGCTAAAGTGAGCGCCACCATTTTGATGAAAAAAGTCCAAGATTTTCATGCGTGGACCCGTTGCCTTGAGGCCAATGTCGCGTAAATCTGCTGGAGTTGGGTTTTGGTTCATATTCATGGGTTTGGGAGCTAAAATCAATGTCTTAATGATACGGCCTGCCATGCAAAATTGCCCTCAACTTTTTACTCGTCTATTGAACTCCATTTTTGGGGTTTTTGGCCTCGCTCGGTCTGGGCTAGTCATTGCTACTGTTAGTTCAGTAATGATCGCCACTGGCTGCACAAGTGCTGTAGATGAAACCCAGCGGGCCTGGATGAATAAAGTCTTTAGACCTTATGTTCCAGATGTAGTGCAAGGCAACTTTATTTCTAGTGAGCAATACGCCAAGTTGCAAGTAGGTCAGAGTCGTGAACAAGTTCGCCAAATTTTGGGAACACCTTTGCTAGCTAGTTATTTCCATGCCAATCGCTGGGATTACGTTTTTGAATTCAAGCGTGTTGGTCAGCAAATGGGTAAAGAGCGTCATGTCACTGTATTTTTTGAGGGCGATAAATTAGTTAAGTTCCAAGGTGATGCCTTGCCAACTGAAGTGGAGTTGGTTGCTGAGATTGATGGCTATGCAAAAACCAAGCGTTCATTCTGGGATGTCATGACGGGCTCGAACAAGCCTCCAGTAACTACGCCGTTGCAGCAGCCTGAGTTGCTGGTGCCTAGTCCAACAGATAATTTACCGGCTGGGGCACCCGTACCTGCAGCTCCCGCTAGCAGTTCTTTTTGGGACTTTTTTAGCTTTTCAAAAAAATCACCAGATGCTCAGCCTGAGCCTCAACCCTTAGGCCCAGGCGCCCTCAATATTCCGCAGGCTAGTGAAGCGAAGTAAAGATAACTGTTGTGCTGATGTCGAGCGAATTCTGTCGACAACCTTAAATAAGAAACGAAGATACAAATGATGAAAATCGCAATTGCTGGTGCAACCGGCCGCATGGGAAAAATGTTGATCGAGGCTGTGCTCAATTGCGCGGATGCTGAGCTAGTTGGCGCCTTGGAGCATGAGTCTTGCCCGCTTCTGGGTGAGGATGCTGGTGCGTTCCTGGGTAAAAAAACTGGCGTAGCCATTACATCGGATATTGCCAAGGCTTTGGGTAGCGCTGAATTCTTAATTGACTTCACTCGTCCAGAAGGCACGATGGCACATTTAGCTATAGCGCAAAAGACGGGCAGCAAAATGATTATCGGAACTACTGGTCTGAGCCCAGAGCAAATCGACAGTCTGAAGAAAGCTTCTGCAAATTTAGCCATTGTATTTGCACCAAACATGAGTGTGGGCGTGAATGCCACATTCAAATTATTAGAAATTGCTGCAAAGATGTTGAATGAAGGTTACGACATTGAAATAGTTGAAGCTCATCATCGCCACAAAGTGGATGCCCCATCGGGTACTGCACTGCGAATGGGTGAGGTGATTGCGGATGCGCTTGGTGAGAAATTGGATGATGTTGCGGTATACGCACGCGAAGGTCATACCGGCGAACGTAAAGCTGGCTCGATTGGTTTTGCGACTATTCGTGGTGGAGACATTGTGGGAGATCACACTGTCTTATTTGCAGGCGAGGGCGAGCGCATTGAGATTAGTCATAAGTCTTCTAGCCGCCAGTCTTATGCGCAAGGTTCATTGCGCGCTGCACGTTTCTTGCAAGGACAGAGCTCCGGTTTGTTTGATATGCAGGGTGTGCTTGGCCTGCGTAAGTAAATGAATTAAATCAGAATAGAAGAAAAGAGTTGTATTGAATGAGTAAGGATTACGATCACCGCAGTATTGAAGCTGCAGCAAGAGCTGATTGGGAAAGCGCGCAAGCGTATAAGGTTTCTGAGGATGCCGTAGATGCTTCCGGTAAGCTAAGACCAAAATACTACGCTTGCTCCATGTTGCCTTACCCATCGGGTAAGTTGCATATGGGCCACGTTCGTAACTACACCATCAACGATGTGATGGCGCGACAGTTGCGCATGCAGGGCTATAACGTACTCATGCCGATGGGCTGGGATGCATTTGGTATGCCCGCTGAAAACGCAGCGATTCAGAATAAAGTGCCCCCAGCTAAATGGACCTACGACAACATTGCTTATATGAAAAAGCAAATGGCAGCGATGGGTCTAGCAATTGATTGGTCGCGTGAAGTTGCTACTTGCAGTCCTGATTACTATCGTTGGAATCAATGGCTTTTTTTGAAGATGCTTGAAAAGGGTATTGCTTATCGCAAGACTCAAGTCGTGAATTGGGATCCAATCGATCAAACTGTATTGGCAAATGAGCAGGTGATTGATGGGCGCGGTTGGCGCTCAGGCGCTTTGGTAGAAAAGCGCGAAATCCCAGGTTATTACTTCAACATCACTGCTTATGCAGAGCAATTGCTTTCTGGCCTGGATAACTTAGGTTGGCCTGAGCGCGTCAAAACCATGCAGCAGAATTGGATCGGCAAAAGTCGTGGTGTCCGTTTTGCATTCAAGCATGAAATTCAGGATGCGCATGGTAACTTTGTTCAAGATGGTCAGTTGTATGTATTTACAACGCGTGCTGACACCATCATGGGCGTTACTTTCTGTGCCGTTGCTGCTGAGCACCCATTAGCAACATTGGCAGCCACCAATAATCCAGAGTTAGCCGCATTTATTGAGAAATGCAAAACGGGTAGCGTAATTGAGGCCGACCTAGCTACCCAAGAAAAAGAGGGCATGTTCACAGGTTTATACGTGACACATCCACTGACTAATGAGCCTGTGCCGGTCTGGGTGGGCAACTATGTATTGATGTCCTACGGCGATGGCGCTGTCATGGGTGTTCCTGCGCATGATGAGCGTGATTTTGCCTTTGCCCTCAAATATGACTTGCCGATTAAGCAGGTGATTGCTTTCCGTACCCCGTCAGACTTGTTCAACACTAGCCACTGGCAAGATTGGTATGCCCAGAAGGATGATGTCGTTTGTCTTAATAGCGGTAAGTACGATGGCTTATCGTATGAAGAGGCAGTTGATGCCGTAGCTCAAGATTTAGCAAAGATGGGTATTGGTGAAATTAAAACCACATACCGTTTACGTGACTGGGGTATCTCTCGTCAGCGCTACTGGGGTACGCCAATTCCGATTATTCACTGTGGCGATGAGCAGAACCCGGGTTGTGGCGCTGTGCCAGTTCCTGAAGCAGATTTGCCGGTAGTGTTGCCAGAAGATTGTGTGCCAGATGGTAGCGGTAATCCACTGAATAAACGTGCCGACTTCCTAAATGTGAAGTGTCCAAAATGTGGCAAGCCTGCACGTCGTGAGACTGACACCATGGATACCTTCGTGGATTCTTCTTGGTACTTCATGCGTTACACCGGTCCAGATGCGAAAACCATGGTTGATGAGCGTAATGAGTACTGGATGCCAATGGATCAGTACATTGGCGGTATTGAGCACGCGATTTTGCATTTGCTCTATGCGCGCTTCTGGACTAAGGTCATGCGCGATCTCAATCTCATTACTTTTGATGAACCGTTCCAGAATTTACTGACGCAAGGCATGGTGCTCAATGAGACTTATTACTCTGAAGAAGCCTCCGGTAAAAAGACTTGGTTAAATCCCTTGGATGTAGAGCTCGAGCTAGATGACAAAGGTCGTCCTCAAAGCGCCAAGCTGAAAGGCGATACTTCTGGCACCCCCATCATTATTGGTGGTGTTGAGAAGATGTCTAAGAGCAAGAATAATGGCGTTGATCCTCAAGCTTTGATTGATCAATATGGCGCCGATACTGCGCGCCTCTTTGTAATGTTCGCTGCTCCTCCTGAGCAGCAGTTGGAGTGGTCTAGCGCTGGTGTAGAGGGTGCCTCACGTTTCTTGCGTCGTGTTTGGATGTACTCCAGTAGTCAGGCGGATGCAATCCGTGCTGCCAGTGAAGCGTTGCCAAGCGATTTGAATGATGCAGAAAAAGAATTGCGTCGTGAAGTGCATACCATTCTGAAGCAGGCTAATTTTGACTATCAGCGCCGCCAGTACAACACCGTAGTTTCTGCTGCAATGAAGATGCTGAATGTTTTAGAGCCTGTGAAATTGGGTGATAAGACTGCAGTGCGACCTGCCGTGCTGCGCGAGTGTTTAAGTATTTTGATTCGAGTGCTTTACCCAGTCGTACCTCACTTGACCCATGCACTTTGGAGTGAGATTGGTTGCGATCAATCTTTTGGCACTCTTTTGGATGCGCCATGGCCTATGGTCGATGAAGCTGCGCTGATTAAAACTGAGTTGACCATCATGTTGCAAATCAATGGGAAGTTGCGTGGTGATATCTGTGTTCCTGCGGATGCCACCAAAGAGCAAATTGAGGCCTTGGCGTTACAAAGCGAGCCTGCTGTGAAAGTGTTAAATGGTGCAGCCCCTAAAAAGGTGATTTTGGTGCCAGGTCGCTTAATCAATATTGTTGCTTAGATCCTTGCAAATTACTTTGAATAGAAACTAAACACATGCGCGTAAATCATCTTCGACGTACCATGCTTGGGTTTCTGGCCTTGGCTCCAGTCAGTGGTTTGATCGCCTGTGGCTATCGCTTACGTGGCATGGTCGATTTGCCGTTCAAGGTTATTGCAATTACTGGTAACCCATCGCCACCATTGCGCGCTGATTTACAAACAGCCATCTTGACTGGTACTGATGCAAAGGTAGCCATTAATCCTAAAGATGCGGACTTAATTCTGGAAATAACTAATGATGTGAATGGTCGTGAAATTTTGACCTACAACTCGAATGGTCAAGTCTCTGCCTATCGCTTAAATATTCGCGTTGGGTTTAGAGCTTATGACAATGCGGGAGCTGACGTCGTACCTGAAGCTGAAATCTATCTGACTCGAGATATGGACTTCTCGGTATCCACCGTTTTGGCGACTGATGTCCAAATGCAGCAGTTCTTGACTCAGATGCGCAGAGATCTTGCGGTACAGATTTTGCGTCGTGTTTCTGCGTCTGCTCGAGGACCACAGGCTAAAATCTTTTAAAGAATGACGAGCAAATCGCATGGTTAAGAGCGATGCCCTGCAGGTTCATTTGAAGTCACTGAATTCAGCGGCTTCCTTAAAGCCCCTTTATATTTTTAGTGGTGATGAGCCTCTCCTCATGATGGAGGCAATGGATCAGCTACGCGCCACTGCGAAAAAAATGGGCTACACCGATCGTGAAGTCTTATTGCAAGAGCGCGGGTTTGATTGGAGTGATTTATTAAGTGCTGGCCAAACCATGTCTTTGTTCGGAGACAAGCGCTGGGTGGAGTTACGTATACCGACAGGCAAGCCTGGTCGTGATGGTGCGGATGCACTCAAGCAGTTCTCTGCTCAAATCGAGTCTCAGTCAGTGGGACCTGAGGGGCCAGATACGATTTTTTGCATCATCTTGCCTAAGTTAGATGGCAAAACTAAAACCTCTGCCTGGTTTAGTGCATTGGATGAAGCAGGCATGGCGATTCAATTAGACTCCTTGGATCGCGCGCTATTGCCGCAATGGATTGCGGGGCGCCTCAAGAAGCAGGGGCAAGCAGTGCAGTCAGGTCCAGATGGGCAGCGCGCCTTGGCTTTCATTGCTGAACAAGTGGAGGGCAACCTCATAGCCGCCCATCAAGAGATTCAGAAACTAGGTTTGTTACATTCTGCTGGCGTGCTGACAGAAGAGCAAATTCGGTCAGCCATTTTGAAGGTGGCTCGCTATAACGTCTTTGAATTAACTGAGGCAATGTTGGCTGGCGATCTACCTCGCTTAAATCGCATGTTGGATGGCCTCAAAGGTGAGGGTGAGCCTTTAGTCCTGATTCTATGGAGCGTGACTGAAGAGCTTCGTATACTATCGAAATTGAAGGCAGCCTGCGATGCAGGGGAGTCGGTTCAGAACTTAATGCGTGCCAACCGGATCTGGGGTAATAAAGAGCGTTTATATCCTATGGCTCTCAAACGAGTACAGCCTTTGAAGTTGCGCAGAGCGATGCAGGTGGCTGCAGGTTTGGATCGTCAGGCCAAAGGATTGCATGCGGCGGAATTGCCGGCAGATCCTTGGGATGGCTTGCGTTTGGTGGGCAACTTATTGCGCTAGATGAATCTAGAGTGAAGATTGAAGCTTAGATAAAACAATATTAATTTAGACACAGCAGAGATATGAGCAATTCAACAAATACTATTGGGAACATGATGCAAGATATTGGCCGACGAGCTCGTCAGGCCTCACGCGCAATGGCGCGGGCATCTAGCGAACAGAAAAATCAGACCTTATTGCATATTGCAAAGTTGGTTCGTGAGCGTTCTGAAGAAATTCTGCGAGTGAATGCACTCGATGTTGCTCGAGCAAAAACTAATGGTCAAGATGCTGCATTTATTGACCGACTCACCATGACTCCAAAGACCATTGAATCTATGGCATTGGGTTTAGAGCAAATTGTTTCACTCGAAGATCCGATTGGCAAAATAACGCCATTGCAAAAACAGGCTTCTGGTATTGAGCTTGGTCAGATGCGTGTGCCACTCGGTGTGATTGGCATTATTTATGAGTCCCGCCCTAACGTCACGATTGATGCGGCTGCGCTTTGCTTGAAGTCAGGTAATGCGGTGATTTTGCGTGGTGGCTCAGAGGCAATTGATTCGAATGCCTTATTGGCGCAACTGATTCAAGAAGGTTTGGACGCTGCTAACTTACCAATGGATGCTGTGCAGGTTGTCACTACTCCAGATCGCGCTGCTGTTGGTGAGATGATTACTATGACTGAATATATTGATGTGATCGTACCCCGTGGCGGTAAGAGTTTGATCGCCCGCTTGATGGCGGAGGCCCGCGTACCGATGATTAAGCATTTGGACGGCATTTGCCATACCTATATTGATGCTGACGCAGATATCGCAATGGCGATTAAGGTTTGCGATAACGCCAAGACCCAGCGCTATGCCCCTTGCAATGCAATGGAAACACTCTTGGTCAACAAAACCATTGCAACTCAAGTATTACCAGCTCTTTGCAAGATCTACCAAGACAAGGGTGTGGAGTTGCGCGTTGATGATCAAACCCGAAACACTCTTGAAGCGGCGGGTTTTAAAGACTTAGTCAATGCCACTGAAGAAGATTGGCAAGCAGAATATTTGGCTCCGATTTTGTCCATTAAGACTGTTGCGGATATGGATGAAGCAATGGGACACATCGAGCAATATGGCAGTAAACATACCGATGCCATCATCACCAATAATCAAGCGCAAGCTAAGCGCTTCTTGCGTGAAGTTGATAGTGCCAGCGTGATGGTTAATGCCAGCACTCGTTTTGCTGATGGCTTTGAATACGGCCTAGGTGCAGAGATTGGAATTTCCAATGACAAATTGCATGCCCGTGGTCCTGTGGGCTTAGATGGCCTCACCTCTCTCAAATACATCGTCATCGGTCATGGCGAAATTCGCACTTAATCTAGTTTCATTACAGAACGCAAACTATTCATCATGGGTAATACTTATTTATGGACCAGGACCTTTCATATTGTCTTGATTGCCTCTTGGTTCGCAGGCTTATTTTATCTCCCGCGTGTTTTTGTGAATTTGGCAGATGAGAAGAATCCCGAAGTGTATTCACGCCTTCTCGGTATGGCTGATCGACTCTTTCGTTTCATGACTATTTTGGCGGTCCCAGCGGTTTTGCTAGGGCTGACACTCTGGTTGCACTTCAAGATTGGTGCTGGTGAGGTTTGGATGCATGCCAAGATGTTCCTTGTCATCCTAGTCATTGGTTATCACCATGCTTGTTGGAGCTTGCTGAAGAAGTTTCGCAATGGTGTTAATACCCGTTCGGGAGTTTGGTTCCGCTGGTTTAACGAAGTGCCTGTAATCCTTTTATTGATTGTGACAGCTTTGGTAGTTATTAAGCCTTAACGCTGATCCTCGGCCAATTTTTTAATTCTTCTTACTATTTTTTTACCCCCCCTTTTTTTTAGATTGCTAGCATCATGAGATTTTTTGTTGTTTGTCCAGGTGGATTGGAAGTGCCTCTTGCACAAGAGCTAGCAAGCATTGCGCAACGCCCTGACTGCAAGGCTTTGGGCGCTTGGGTGATTGATCCTACGCCTACCAGTCCTACTGGTGGGGTGGGTTTAGCGGCGCCAATATCGGCTGCGATGGCTTTAAACTTGCATTCACGTATTGCAAGCCGAGTCTTACTGCAAATGGCTGAATCGCCATATCGCCAAGAGGAAGATCTCTATAAATTGGCTAGCGGCTTGGCTTGGGAAGAATGGTTTTCCTCTAAGCAAACTCTGCGTGTTGATGTCACTGCGCATCGTTCCCCGCTTAAGAGTTTGAATTTTGCGACCCTGAAGATTAAGGATGCGATTGTGGATCGCCTCCGTGATGTCACTGGCGATCGCCCTAGTATTGATACCGCATTTCCAGATGTGCGTGTACAAGCCCATCTGACTGCAACGCATGCCACGATCTATTTGGATACTTCTGGTGAGGCCTTATTTAAACGTGGCTGGCGCGATGAAAAAGGCGACGCTCCATTAAAAGAAAATCTTGCAGCAGGCGTCCTATCAATTACTGGCTGGAAACCTTCGCAATCCTTATTTGATCCGATGTGCGGTAGTGGCACCTTTTTGATTGAGGCTGCACAAATGGCTTTGGCCATTCCTCCAGGAGCTATTAGGGCAGGGATGTATGGTGATGATGCGAAGCCAAGTCGCTTGGCTTATCGCCCGCTGATTACTTCAGCCCATGGCTTTGGCTTTCAAAGACTTAAGCCCTTTAATGAGGCTGCAGAGCAAAAGCGATGGGTCTCTCTGAAAGACGTGGCACATGCTGAAATGATGGAGAGGCGTAAACAGTTCCCAGATTCAGAATCTTTAGGCATTAGCGGTGGTGATATTAATGAGCGCCTAGTAGCTATGTTCAAAGGTAATTGGCAACGTGCTCAGTTACCTGGCCTGCCGGTCACTCGCCAGATTGATGCTTTAGCCAGCAAGCCACCTGCAAATACTCAAGATGGTGTGATGCTATTGAATCCGCCTTATGGCGAGCGCTTAGTGATCAAGGGTGGCCGAGGTCAGGATCGTGCTGCGGGTAGTGATATGGAGCAAGACTCCTACGAACAAGCTGAAGAGCCAGAAGATCGCTATGCCTTTAATCTGGAAACGGGGCGTCAGAGCGCTAAACGTTCTAGCCGCGAGTCTCTCAAAAAATTACAAGCTCAAGAAGAGCAAGACCCTAAGTTTGTCGAGTTCTTAAGGCAGTTTGGTCAGCATCTCAAGGATGCTTTCGGTGGTTGGAATGTTTTTGTATTAACGGCGGATATGGCGTTGCCAGGGCAGTTGCGTATCAAAGAATCCAAGCGTACGCCTTTATTTAATGGCCCGCTAGAATGCAGGCTGTTTAAGTTTGAGATGCATCAAAAACGCGATGCTGCAGCAGATTTAAAATAAAAAATATAGATAAGGAAGACGGCGATGGAATTCAAAACATACATGTGTTTAATTTGCGGTTGGGTTTATGACGAAGCTGCTGGTCTACCGGAAGAAGGTATTGCGCCGGGAACGCTTTGGAAAGACGTACCTATGAATTGGACTTGTCCTGAGTGCGGTGCACGCAAAGAAGACTTTGAAATGATGGCGATCTAACCACTTCAAATAAATTAATTACTAAAAATACTTTAGCGAAAGCAGGACAGCATCTTGGGACAAAACGACATCTTATTTGAACGTGCGCAAAAAACGATTCCTGGAGGGGTTAACTCTCCAGTACGCGCTTTTCGTCAGGTGGGCGGTACACCACGTTTTGTTGCTAAGGCTAAAGGCCCTTATTTCTGGGATGTTGAAGGCACGCGCTATATTGATTTGATTATGTCTTGGGGTCCGATGATTGCGGGCCATGCGAATCCAGAAGTAGTTGAGGCGGTTAAGCAGGCCGCAGAAACCAGCTTTAGCTACGGCGCTCCTACCGAGGGTGAAATTGAATTAGCGGAACGCATCTGCCAGTTGGTCCCTAGCATTGAGCAAGTGCGGATGGTATCGAGTGGAACAGAGGCCACCATGAGTGCATTGCGTCTTGCGCGTGGCTATACCGGTCGTGATCTTATTATTAAGTTTGAAGGTTGTTATCACGGGCACGCAGATAGTTTATTGGTGAAAGCTGGTTCTGGCCTCTTGACCTTTGCGGATTCCACTCAAAATGCACCGTCATCTGGTGGTGTGCCACACGATCTAGTGAAACATACTTTGGTATTGCCATACAACGATGTGGCAGCACTGAAAGAAGTATTTGAGAAGCAGGGTGATCAGGTAGCTGCGGTGATTATTGAGCCGTTTGCTGGCAATATGAACCTCATTAAACCTTCAGCAGAATTTCTCTCGACTCTTCGTCAGCTAACTAGCCAGCATGGCAGTGTATTAATTTACGATGAAGTGATGACGGGCTTTAGGGTGGCTTTAGGTGGTGCGCAATCTTTACAAGGTATTACTCCTGACCTCACTTGTCTTGGCAAAGTGATGGGTGGTGGTATGCCAATGGCTGCCTTTGGCGGTAAAAAAGAAATCATGTCTAAGCTAGCTCCGCTGGGTAACGTTTATCAGGCGGGTACCTTATCAGGCAATCCAGTAGCCGTAGCCGCAGGCTTAAAGACCTTAGAGATTATTTCTAGAGAAGGTTTCTATGAGTGTCTGACTGGCCAAACTGAAAAACTGATGGCCGGCTTAAAGCTCGCTGCCGATGAAGCTGGTGTGCCATGTTCAGTAGATAGTGTTGGCGGCATGTTTGGCTTTTACTTTGCCAATGAAGTGCCAACTTCTTTTGAGGCAGTAACTAAAACTGATATCGAAGCGTTTAAGAAATTCTTCCACTTGATGCTCGATCAAGGGGTGTACTTAGCCCCCTCCGCGTATGAAGCTGGATTTACCTCTATTGCTCATGACAATTCCGTACTTGATGAGATCATCGCCGCAGCAAAAACTGCATTTAAAAAGTTATGAGAGGCGATAGTCAGAATTACATTCTGAGTGGGTGGTCATAGCCATCCACTTGAACAATTTCCAGCCCCTTACGGGGTTTACCTGATTCTGGAATTTCCATGGCGGTGAGTTTGCCACCCCAAACGCAGCCAGTATCTAGTCCAATGACATTCTCGTGTCGCAGTAGTCCTAGTGTTGACCAGTGCCCAAAGTAAATTAGGGAATCTTGCGTTTTTCTCTTGGGGGTTTTGAACCAAGGGATATAGCCCTTCGGACCATCTTCGAAACCTTCTTTACTTTCAAACTCCATGGTGCCTGTTGGAGTGCAAAAACGAATGCGGGTTAGTGCATTGGTAATGACGCGTAAACGCTCATATCCCTTAAGGGAGTTACTCCATTTATTTGGAGTATTGCCATACATATTTGCTAAAAAATCTTTATAGGATTTTTTGCGAAGTGCTTTTTCTACTTCTTGTGCGCATTCAATCGTTTGCTGCAGATCCCATTGAGGCACGACACCTGCATGGACGGCAAGCACTTTTCCATTGCTTAGAGCCATCGGCCTGTGTCTTAGCCACTCAATGAGCTCAGCCCTATCTGGCGCATCTAGGATGGGTTGAACAGTGTCCAACCCCTTGGTTTTACGAATGCCTGCATCTACAGCCAGCAAATGCAGATCATGATTTCCAAGAATGCATTCGATACGCTTCTCTTCTTCTAACTGCTTCAGATGGCGTAGGGCGCCTAATGAGTCGGGGCCTCGATTTACAAGATCTCCCAAAAAAATTATCTTAGACTGGGCCGGGAGTTTTTTAACGAGTGCCTTCAAAGATGGCGCGCACCCTTGAATATCACCTACGGCATAGATTTTGCTCATGCCCTATCTTAAAGCGGAACGAACTAAAGCCCGCAATTAAGTTGCCGAATCCTCAGAAGTCACTTTTTTAACTACGCTGTAGCGCACCAAGGTCTTTTTGCGCGCTTCATCATGATTAACAACTGGCAGGGGATAGTCTCGTCCCAATAAGATTCCGGCTGCCTCTAGTTCAATATGACCAGCTTCCCACGGCGAATGAATGGATTTCTTGGAGAGCTTGTCGAGCTGCGGTAAATAGCGACGAATGAACTTTCCCTCGGAATCAAACTTTTGGGATTGGGTGATTGGATTGAAGATACGGAAGTAAGGTTGCGCATCGCATCCTGAAGAGGAGGCCCATTGCCATCCACCATTGTTGGAGGAAAGCTCAAAGTCATTGAGGTGTTTTGCGAAATACATTTCGCCCCAGCGCCAATCAATGCCTAGATCTTTAGTGAGGAAGCTCGCTACTACCATCCGTAAGCGGTTGTGCATATACCCGCTTTGGTTAAGTTGGCACATAGCGGCATCCACCAAGGGATAACCTGTTTTGCCATCACACCAAGTTTTAAATAATTTCTTGGCAGTAGCACCGCTTTCCCATTCGATATTGTCGTAGTCTGGTTTGAAGGCTGCGCCCTCAGCAAGGCGCGGGTGATTGGCCAGAATCATGAAATAAAAATCACGCCAAATTAGTTCGCTTAACCAGATTGTTGCACCCATACTGCCAGCGAGCATACGACGGTGTGCCTCACGTACTAAGCCTCGAATCGAGAGCATGCCAAAGCGTAGGTGTGTAGATAGATAGCTCACACCTTTGATGGCAGGGAAGTCTCGACCGATTTGGTATTGATCGATGCGATGGAGAAAATCCTCCAGGAAACTCTGACCGCCTTCAGCACCTGGCGGGAGGTACGTTTCGATCCCGGTCGGGCTAAAGCCCATGGATTCTAGTGATGGAAAGGGGGTCTGTAATGATTTGGGGATGGCACCCAACTGATCCTTTGCAGGATCGCAGTCATAGGCGGCAATATCTTTTTCTTGTAGTGTCTTGAGCCAATTATTTTTGTAGGGCGTGAAGATAGAGAACACCGTATTAGAGTTGGTAAGAATTTCTTTCTTCTCAAAGATGACTTGATCCTTGAAAGTCCCCAATTCAATACCAATTTTCTCTAGTGATCTTGCTATAGATGCATCACGGGCAATGGCTGATGGTTCATAGTCATGATTGGTGTAAACGGTATTGACACCCAAAGTCTCGGCAATCTTCGGAATGCATGTAGCGGGTTTGCCGTACTGAACAATTAGTCCGCCGCCTTGTTTGTGTAATTGCTCGTCAATTTGCTTCAGACCTTGCCATATAAAGTCTACACGCCGATCATGTTTGAGGCCATTTGCATCGACATCTTCTGCTTTTAGCGGATCCAGAATTTCGGTATCGAAGATAAAGGCTAGCCAGACCTGAGTATTATTTTTCAGGGCGTGATGAAGGGCGGCGTTGTCATACAGGCGCAAATCACGGCGGAGCCAAACGAGAGCTTTTTTCATAGCCCCTATATTAGGGCTAATTTGGCTGACTCGCTTGGCTTGCGAGTAATATCCTGCTTATTAATAGATTGCTAATTTATGGACACTTTATTCTTTGTTTTCTCTAAGATTGTGCAGTTTTGCATTGAGCCTCTGAACTGGGTAATTGTTTTTGTAGTCTTCAGCTTGTTATTTCTGAGCCTAAGAAAACCCCATCTTTGTAAACGATTCTTGCTTTTCGCTTTGGCAGACTTATTACTGATTGGATGGTTACCTACTTCCGAGGTCTTTTTAAGGTCTCTTGAAGATGTCATACCCAAGGCTCAGCTTGCGCAGATATCAGAAACGGATCTTGGTGGGATCATTATTTTGGGTGGTGCGATTGAGGGCGGTGAAATCGCTCTCGATCGAGGTGAGGTATCAATTTACTCTTCGGCTGAGCGTGTTACCAAAGCCTTTGAACTGATTCGCAAGTATCCCGATCTACCCTTTATCTTTACTGGCTTTTCTGGGCATTTATCACCGGTAGGCATGTCCGAGGCAGATGCATTTAAGCAATTGGTTTCTGAACAGGGTTTGCCAGACAAAAACGCCCATTATGAAAAGCAATCCCGGAATACTTATGAAAATGTCTTAAGGATGAAGCCCATGATCTTGGAGTTGGAGTCTAAGGGTGCCAATGACACCCCGAAACCTTGGCTTTTGATTACCTCAGCCAGGCATATGTATCGGTCGCAGAGGATTTTTCAAAGACAGGGGCTTGGGGTGATTCCGGTTCCTGTGGACTACCAAACAAGTAAGCAGCTTCGCTGGGGTAAGTTTGACCTGGAGGATGGCATGCAAAACTGGAATAAGGTGATGCATGAAGGAATTGGGCTTTTAGCCTATTGGATTACTGGAAGGATCTAACTTGGGTGGGGGAATTCGGTAAAATAAACCCACATGAACACGGCCAAAAAAGCCCCTGTGGGTCAAGTTGCATCACCCACCCAAACTTCCCAAGCTTCTGTTGCTGGGTCCTCAATTGCTTATTCTGCTGATCATCTAGCAAACCAATTCCTCATTGCTATGCCAGGCATGGTCGATCCCAATTTTGCGGGTTCAGTTATCTATCTTTTTGAGCATACCGAACGGGGTGCGATGGGCTTGGTAATCAATCGTCCTACCGAGCATGATATGGGTGCCTTATTTGAAAAAATTGAGGTCAAGCTAGAAGCTGAGCCAGTATCTGAGCAACCGGTCTATTTTGGTGGCCCAGTGCAAATCGAGCGCGGTTTTGTCCTCCATGAGCCCACCACAGAGGTGGCTTACAGTTCTTCCTTGGCTGTACCAGGGGGTTTAACCATGACGACATCCAAGGATGTGCTTGAGGCAGTGGCAACAGGCTCTGGACCTAGTAAATTCTTAATGACCTTAGGTTATGCGGGCTGGAGTGCTGGCCAGCTCGAAGAGGAAATTACCCTCAATGGCTGGATCAATGTTCCCCTATCCCAGAAGCAAATGATTGAGATTATTTTTAATACACCCTCTAGCCAGCGCTATGAGCGGGCGATGGGTCTTTTGGGGTTTGACCCATCCCATCTATCTGGCGAGGCAGGGCATGCCTGAGGGCATTAAGAAGGGCGCAGAGTTGACGGTCATGGCCTTTGACTTCGGGACACGACGTATTGGTGTTGCCGTTGGCAATACTCTGACCAAAGCCGGTCAGCCTTTGAAGGTTGTTGCAGAGCCATCTGAGGATGTGCGCTTTAGCGCTATTCAGGCCCTCATCAAAGAGTGGCAGCCAAATCAGCTGGTTGTGGGACTACCGTGTCATCCCGATGGTACTGAGCATGAAATGAGTGCCAAGGCCCGCCGCTTTGGCAATCAGTTGCATGGACGCTTTCAGTTGCCAGTGGAGTGGGTGGATGAGCGCTATACCTCGGCTGTTTTAGAGGGTGATCCCGATATGCGAGACAATTTGGATGCCGAGTCTGCGGCCTTAATTTTGGAGCAGTATTTTCTTGAAAAGAATTGGATTAGTTGAGATGAATGCAGAGCAGTCCTATCTAAAATTACTAGAGACTTTGGGTCAGCGCAAAAAGGCTGGCGATTCATTTGAATTGGCTGGTCTTGCAATGGGCGGCGCTTGGATTGCAGAGCGCTTGGCTGCAGATTTAAGCTTATCTCACTTTGGCGTAATTAATGTGGCGTTTCATCGAGATGACTATGCTGAGAAGGGGATGACAGCCCTTCGAACGGCCAGCACGATGTCTACCCATCTTCCTTTTGAGGTGAATGGCGCAAACGTGATTTTGATTGATGACGTTTTACTTACCGGTCGCACTGTTCGTGCAGCACTCAACGAGCTATTTGATTTCGGTAGACCTGCTCAAGTAGAGTTGATGGTTTTAGCGAATCGTGAGAATCGTGAATTACCAATTTCTGCTGACTTTATGGGGGAGCAAATAAGTGCTCCAGAGAATCAAATATTAGTTTTAGAAAAAGATGATGCTGGCAAGTTCAGTTTCCAATTAGAGGAGCGTGCAGCATGAGCGGAATGAATGACTTAGTAAACGCCCCAGTAAATCAATTTAACGCTGCCGGTGAGTTAACTCACCTATTAACTTTAGAGGGTTTGCCGAAAGAGCAAATTCTCCATATTCTCGATATTGCACAACAGTTTGTGAGTGTCACGGATCCTGCGAGAGAGGTAAAAAAAGTACCGCTTCTTCGTGGCAAGAGTGTATTCAATCTGTTCTTTGAAAACTCCACTCGCACACGTACTACCTTTGAGATTGCTGCTAAACGCTTATCAGCAGATGTCATTAACTTGGACATATCTACATCTTCAACTGCAAAGGGTGAAAGCCTTTTAGATACGATTGATAATTTAGTGGCGATGCAGGCAGATATTTTCGTGGTGCGTCATAGCGTTTCTAGGGCACCGATTGAGATCGCCCAACATATCCCTGCGCATGTCCACGTGGTCAATGCTGGTGATGGTAGTCACCAGCATCCTACCCAAGGCTTATTAGATATGTACACAATGCGCCACTTTAAGAAAGACTTTAGTGGCTTGAGGGTTGCTATCGTGGGTGACATTGTGCATAGCCGAGTTGCAAAATCAAATATCTGTGCTTTGAGAACCTTGGGTTGTACGGACATTCGTGCGATTGGCCCCGAGAGTCTTTTGCCAAGCGATTTAGATATGCTGGGAGTGAAGGTATTTCACAGTATGGAAGAGGGTTTAAAGGGCGTTGATGTGGTCATGACATTGCGTATTCAGAAAGAACGCATGGAAGTGGGTCAGGTTCCAGAGGGCGATGCTTTCTTCAAGCAGTATGGTTTGACGCCTACACGCTTAGCCTTGGCTAAACCTGACGCTATCGTGATGCATCCAGGCCCCATGAATCGTGGCGTAGAAATTGATTCCACTGTAGCGGATGGCCCGCAGTCAGTCATTCTCAATCAGGTCACATTTGGTATCGCGGTGCGTATGGCCGTTATGTCGATCGTTGCTGGAAATTAGTCCTTATTCACTAATGCAAAAAAAGAACTGGTTAATTTTGTCGCATGGTTTCAATATGGATGGCAGAGCATCTAGCCAAACTATCACCGACAAAATTCCGTATTTACTTGGGTCGGGGATCCAGCCGCAAGTCTTTAGTGCAATCACCGGGATTAAAGATAGTCGATTTCCGCATAAGCAATTTTTAGCTTGGGGACCAGCCGCATTTCGGTTTGATTTCCGACATTGGATTGCAAACCAATATGGCCGCGGACTTTTTTATAAAGTCTCTACGGGCCTAGTCTCGTTGTTACTCGCCCCATTCATTGCATTGGAAAAACTCTTTCTTGGTTACTCAAGCCAATGGTCTTGGGCAATGCCGGCTTATGTTCATGGCTTAAAATTAATTAGAGATGGCAAGGTTGATTTAATCTATTCGACCGGAGGAGCTTGGTCTGCCCATTTAGCGGGTTTATGGCTAAAGAAAAAAACTGGACTGCCGTGGATCGTAGAGATTCATGATCCACTAGTGATTCGTCAGAGTCCGATCGACCCTGGATTTGATAAGCCTAAAAACCGGGATGCACAATTTCGCCAATACTTAGAAAAGCAAATTTGCAAATATGCCAATTTAGCTTGGTGGTTTACCGATGGCGCTTTGCATTATGCGAAGCTACGCCACCCTAATCTCAATACCACTGATAATGCTCATGGGTTTGTCTTGATGCCGGGGGCTGAGCCTCCTGGAGGGCTAGTTGCCAATCAGGCGCATAGCTACACCAAGCAATTGAATCTTTGTCACTTTGGATCCTTGGCAAATGATCGTTCCCTATCCACTATCCTGAATGCACTGGTTCCGTTGCTAAGAAAGTATCCGGAGGCGAGGGAATATATACGGATGCATGCCTATGGCGCACCTTTAGATCCTTTAACTGTAGAGGCTCTAAAAAGCCACAAGTTTGATGATCTGTTGTTTGCCCATGGTCGCCTAGAGAAAGACCTTGTAACTGGTAAGTCTGGCAGAGAGCGTGTAGTGGAAAAGATGCGGTTAGCCGATGTATTAATTCTTCTCCATGGTAATGATGAGTGGTGCGCTGAATACATTCCTTCCAAGCTCTATGACTATCTTTGGACGGGGAGGCCTATTTGGGGTATTACCCATCGCAATCCGCAGTTAGATCAAATGTTACTGGATCGGGGTGCTTACCTAAGTCCACAGAGTGACCCTCAGGTTGTAGAGCTTGCTTTGGAAAGAATTTGGCTAGATTGGAAAATTCAACAATTGATAGAGCCCAAGTGGCTTCCGGTTGGGGTTGATCAGGCTGCGTATAGAATACTTTCAGAAGTTCATACACTCACCGAAAGAAGTGCTTGAAAGATCTAGTCCTATATTGCAAATCCTATCGTCGAGATTTTCTTCGGGTAAAGCGTTTGCTGGTCTCGATCAATCAATACAACGCCGATCAAATTCCTTTTTATATCTCTACTCCGCAAGATCAATATCAAGATTTGATATCCGTCTTGGGTGAAATGGGTGGTTATAAATGGGTTTCAGATGAGTCGATCATCGCTGCTAATCCTCGTGTTCCTCAGGGCATTGAAAAAACACGATCTGGTGGCCTAAGTCAGCAAGCAATTAAGTCTGAGTTTTGGCGCCTTGGCATTTCTGAGAATTATGTTTGCTTTGATTCCGACTGCATCTTCATTAAGGCTTTCAAAAAATCAAACTTTCTTGGCTCGGATGGATACCCGTATACCGTCATCTATCAGAATAAAGAGTTTTATCAGCTCTCTATTAATCGTGGGCAAGATAAGGTTGAGTCCAATCTTCGTCAAGAGGGTGATCGGGTTAAGGCATTATTTTCTAGAGTTGGCCCAAATTACTATTGCCCGTGCCCACCATTTATTTGGTCTGCTAAGGTTTGGGAATCATTGGATGTGCAATATTTGCAGCCCAAGAATCTGACTTTCTGGGATATCTCGGGTGATGATCATCCTGAAACATTGCTTTACCTTGAGGCTTTATTAAATTACCGCGCGATACCTTTGTATCCCATTGAGCAGTTATTTAGAATTTATTACTACGATTGGCAATACTATCTTTTGCGTAGAATCGGTGAAGTAGAAGATAAACTAAAGGCTAATTATTTAGGTGTGATCTATCAATCTAATTGGGACTCTGGAATGGATTTCGGCGTTTGCTCAAAATCCTTTGCCTCTCGCACGCTCCGTCTTTTAAAGCGACTGTGGCGATATTTACAAAGCTATCTTTAAGGTTGGAATGGACGTTAAGCCGCCACTACAAGTATGTGTAATTTCCCTGGAGCGCTCTATCGCGCGAAGGCAAAGGGTAGAGGATCAGCTCGATAAAACAAGTATTCAGTGGCAGTTTATAAACGCCGTGGATGGATATGCGTTGCCATCAATGCCCATTAGCTACAAGCAATCAAAAGTAAAAAGACTGCAGGGTTACGAATTAACTCCTGGAGAGGTCGGATGCTTCCTGTCCCATATTAAAGTTTGGGAATTATGTCTGCAAAATAATGTTACTACCCTGGTGTTTGAGGATGATTTCTTAATTGGTGAAAATTTGAAGTCTGTCATCGACGATTTATTGAGCACCACCAATCAGTGGAATTTAGTAAGGCTATCGGGTATATATGAAACTCGGCATCAAATTCTGGAAAAAAGATTGACTTATGATCTTGTTCAAAATCTAGGAGAGCCATGTGGAACTGCTGCTTATATGATCCAGCCCGCAGCTGCCAAAATCTTGCTAGATAACGCGATGGATATTTATGAGCCAGTTGACCATTACCTAGAACATTATTCAAAGCATGGGTTACGTTGTTTGGCAGTGAAGCCTTATCCGATAGGGTTAGCACACACTAAATCGACAATAACCGATCGTCCGGGAAGGCCTCCAGTTAAAGGCTTTCGCAAGCTACTGCGCTCAATCTTTCGGTTTATTGATAGACGTATCAGTTCAAACCCCTGGTTTCCTGGGGTTTAAAAATCAGGGCATTATAAGTAAAGCTTCTTTTGAAGATTGCACAATTTGCGCTTAAGACGGTATTTCTGAATCCTTAATTTATCTAGGGGTGATATAGATATTTCTGATAGTTTTTTCCGAGGATAAAAACATTATTGAATTGGCCCATTATTACCTTGGGAGAAAAATTTTCTGAATAAGCATCCCAATTTTTTTTGTATTGGAGTTGTCGATCAAAGTGTAGGAAAATTTCAGCCAATTCCTTCCTGCCCTTATATAGAATTGCTTTCTCTCCGAGAATTTCAATATGGCTACGCTGTGGCGACATGGCATAAGTGATAACGGGCTTTCCTTTGATGGAAAATTCACCACAAGAGAGTTCAAGGCTCTCGCCAATCCCTCTTGCGTGAATGATGCCATCACAGGTGTTTATAAACTCAACTTTGTATAGTAAATCTGAATTACCTGGTAAAAATATCAGGCGCTCATGCTTAGTAAAAGGCTCAATATTCATGAAAAGAAAATAGAGATCTGAGCATTTTTCTAGGGCCTTAATTACCTCTTCTTTAACAAAGTTCAAATTCAAGCTATCCGCACCACCATAGGAACCCAAAACGGTTGCATTTGCTGGGATACCTATTTGACTGCGTAAATTATCCTCGCGATCTGGCAAATCAATCATGTGAGCAACATGGGGAATTTTGGTATTGGAGTATTCCTTGGAGAGCCACTCTGATACAAGGGCATATTTCTCTCCGTGAAACTCTTCCGGTTTAGTTGGAAACACAGCGTGAATCAAAGCGGGCGAGCTCTCGCAGATTGCTTCATCACGTTCTCCGGATTTAATAAAATACCTTAAATCAATATGTTCTTTTTGAATTAACGTATTTAATTCTCTCTGACTTTCATAAGGGGGCACCTTGAAATTTTTTGAAGACCAATTCATTAATAGGGTGTTTTTTTGGGTAGAAAACTACAGATTCATTATTGAGAAGTGTTTGATTATGAAATGCATAGTCATGAAGGGCGATTTCAGTCCCTCTTAGAAATAGTGAGTTTGCATGGAATCCAATTTTCATTTACAGATCTTTTTAAGAGCTCGCATCTTCAAAAATGCGTTTGACAAAATTTCTAAAGGGCAGAATGCTCGGAGCATTTAAAAGCAAGGCTTGTGAGGCATACTCCTCAAGTAGTTTGCAAGATTCCACGATTTCCTTAATGGGGGAGAAATTACACCAAGACATGGGGGCTAGATTAATAAAGGCATTTGGATTGAAATCTACCCTTACGTTTTCATCTGTCCATGTGATGGGTAGGCATTCTGCAAAAAAGGCTTCAGGAATTTTCTCCGTGTAGTAGCCTGGATACATAGAGTTTTCAGGGCAAAGGTTAAATGCAAAGTCTTGTAGTAAGGTGTGCTTATTAAAGCCACTAAGATGATGATTCTTTATGCCTTTATTAAAATGTGGTCCAAAACCGCGAATTGGCACTACTTTTTGTAGAGCATTTAGAAGCGTATTACGAGGCTCTCTTATGTGAGAGCTCAAAAATGCAACAGCCCTCCCCCTTTTTAAAAATGCATCCCCTAGGGGTGCCATTAAACGCTCAATAGTTAAAAGTTGGCCATATCGCGGATTCTGGTTTCCAGTCAATCCTTCGTGTGACCAGTCAATCATTTCCATCCAATAGGGTAGTCGGAAGTGCTTATCGGACTCTATATTTAAGTCAAATGAGATGGAGTAGTCTGGTTGATGGATATCGTGCCGTATATTTTCAGCGCTCTGAAAGAGTTTTAAGGGCAGATTTTTTCTGCCCACTAAGACTGCTTCCAATGTATTGGTGATTGGTTTAATGACTGGCCGAAGCGGTTTTGGGCACCAAGTGAGTTTTTTGGGGTTGGGATTAGCAAAGGGCCCCAAAATGAGCAAATCAGACTCTTTCGGGTTGGTCCAAGAGATTTGGTATCCGAGGCTTTGGGCGATGATTGGCAGTAGGCTTTGACCATAGTCACTTGAAACTCCAGCCGTCGCAACACGTATATTTTTCATATCCCTATACTAATTTATTTTTTATACTCCTTTCCCTTGCGTGCTCTTTAGTAGTGATTGCTACATTTGATAGGCATTTCAATCAATTTTTAGTGCCGCTAGTTGCACGTATTAAAAATCAGCGACCAAATATTGAGATTATCGTCACAATCAACAGGCCTAGAAAGGGTGACTTTAATGGGGTGTATCGCAGCAATATCCCGAATTATCTTCCCAAATTTTCAATCCCTAGCCAAGATGTGAAATCGCAGGGTATTAATTTATGCAATATGCGATGCGCAAAATCATTCGACTTGAATTTGAAGAAAACTTTTTGTATCAGCCCAACACTTGATCCGTTGAATAGAGATGGTTTTGCCCGGCAAGGCGGAAATTGTTCTTAGAGGGCTTAAAAATGGACACATTGATTCTATAAATGCGCGGGGGTCTACTTTGACATTGATTCAATCTATCGAAAGACAAAGTTTGTTATTTGGGGTTTGTCAGAGCGGATGCCTAATTTAATCATCCATATCCAAAGAAACTATAATCAAATCCACCGTCACATTGACTAAGGTTCATAAGTCGAATTGAGCGGTGTAATGAGCTTGCGTCTGATGGGCGACTAAGCGATTAAATCAAGATTTGCTGGGTTTTTACTATATTTGAAGAGGTTTGCATGATTTTGGTCACTGGTGGTGCTGGCTTTATTGGTGGAAATTTTGTTCTTGATTGGCTGGCTAATCCAAATGCTGAAGCCATTATTAACCTCGATAAATTGACCTATGCGGGCAATCTAGCAACTCTCGAGCCCCTAAAAAACAATTCACGTCATATCTTTGTCCACGGTGATATTGGTGATAAAGAGTTGGTCGCTGGATTGCTTAGGGGGCATCAACCTCGTGCGATCGTCAACTTTGCTGCTGAAAGCCATGTCGATCGCTCCATTCATGGGCCCGCTGAATTCATTGCAACTAATATCGTTGGTACTTTTAACTTACTTGAAAGTGCCCGAGAATACTGGGGTGGCTTGAATGAATCCGCTAAAAAGGGCTTTCGATTTCATCATGTATCTACTGACGAAGTCTATGGATCGCTTTCTGCTGCTGATCCTGCGTTTACGGAAGCTAATTCGTATGAGCCGAACAGCCCTTACTCTGCATCCAAGGCGGCATCTGATCATTTGATACGCGCCTGGTTTCATACTTATGGCTTCCCCGTCGTAACCACCAATTGCTCTAATAACTATGGCCCGTATCATTTCCCAGAGAAGTTGATTCCACTGGTTATTCTAAATGCATTTAACGGAAAGCCTTTGCCAATTTATGGTGACGGTCAACAGATTCGTGATTGGTTGTATGTTGGTGATCATTGCTCGGCAATTCGTGAGGTACTTGCTAATGGAAAATTAGGTGAGACTTACAACATTGGCGGCTGGAATGAAAAGGCCAATATCGATGTTGTCAAAACTATTTGCAATATTTTGGATGAGCTGAAGCCACGCTCCGATGGTAGGTCCTATGTAGAGCAAATCACTTTCGTTAAGGATCGTCCGGGACATGACCGGCGTTACGCAATTGATGCTAGCAAGGTGGAGCGAGAGTTGGGCTGGCGTCCAGCTGAAACCTTCGAGACCGGAATTCGTAAAACTGTGCAATGGTATTTAGATAATCCTGTTTGGATTGAGGGTGTAGTCAGTGGCTCTTATCGTGACTGGCTTTCTAAGCAGTACAACTAAAGAAAAAATGAAGATCCTCGTACTTGGCAAGGACGGCCAATTAGGAAAAGCCTTTAAAGAGGCATTCGATGGCTTTACTGTGACTTTGCCAGAGATGCCAGTGATTCAGTATGTCGGACGTTCTGAATGTGATCTTGCTAATGCAGAGATGCTGAGTCGATTACTGAATCAATTTCAGCCTCAGTTCATTATTAACGCTTCTGCTTACACGGCTGTTGATAAGGCGGAGATAGATTCCGATTTAGCTTTTGCGATCAATGCCAGAGCTCCAGAGATCATGGCTCAATACGCTGCAGAACATGACGCCACCCTATTGCACTACTCGACTGATTATGTCTTTGATGGTGAGAAATACGGCTACTACCTAGAAGACGATATGCGCAATCCTCTGGGGGTTTATGGCAAAAGTAAGGCCGCAGGTGAAGAGGCAATAGCCCGGGTTTTTGCCGCTGCTAAAGGTAAGGGCCAATATGCTATTTTTAGAACCAGCTGGGTATATGGCGAGGGTAGTAATTTCATTCGCACGATTTTACGTTTGGCTAAAGAGCGTGACGAGTTAAAAATCATCAATGACCAATTTGGTGTTCCCACAAGTGCCCAGTGGTTAGCAAAAGTGAGTTTGAATTTAGCTGTTGATGAGCAAGTCTGCTTAAGAAAATTCTCGTCGGGTATCTATCATGCCGTTCCTGCTGGAGAAACAACTTGGCATGGTTTGGCAGTTTTAGCAGTGCAAGCAGCTCTGGGTGCTGGGGTAACACTTAAGACTCATCCGGCTGCTATTAAACCTATTTTTGCGGTGGAATATCCTTTGCCGGCTCCAAGGCCGATGAATTCAAGGATGTCCACTGATAAATTGCGACTTGCCCTAGTTAAAGCGCCTGTCGATGCCTCCAACTCTTATAATCATGTAGATGGAGCCATAGAGTTTCCGGCATGGGACGTTATGGTTCGTGAGCATGTATTTAATCTGGCTCAAGATAAATTAATTTAAATATATTAGGATTGCAATGGTGACTAATCGCAAAGGAATTATTTTGGCAGGGGGGTCAGGTACCCGTTTGTACCCTGTTACCCAGGCTGTTTCTAAACAGCTCATGCCAGTGTATGACAAGCCGATGGTCTATTACCCTTTGACAACTTTGATGCTTGCAGGTATCCGTGACGTTCTATTAATTTCCACGCCACATGACACTCCGCGCTTTGCTGAGTTATTGGGCGATGGTTCTCAGTGGGGTCTCAATATTGAGTATTGTGTTCAACCTTCTCCGGATGGCTTGGCACAGGCATTCACTTTGGGTAAAAACTTCGTTGGCAATAACCCAAGCGCTTTAGTTTTGGGTGACAATATTTTTTACGGCCATGAGTTGGTTGATCAGCTCGACAGTGCTCATGCACGTTCTAGTGGTGCGACTGTTTTTGCTTATCACGTTACTGATCCAGAGCGTTATGGTGTAGTGGAGTTTGATAAAGCTTACAAAGCTCTTTCCATTGAAGAGAAGCCGTTAAAGCCAAGAAGTAGTTATGCAGTAACGGGACTCTATTTTTATGACAATCAAGTGTGTGATATTGCTTCCTCCATTAAGCCCAGCGCTCGTGGCGAGCTAGAGATTACCGACGTCAATCGAGCTTACCTTGAAAAAAATCAGCTTAGCGTAGAAATCATGGGTCGTGGTTTTGCCTGGTTGGATACTGGAACGCATGATTCTTTATTGGATGCTGCTGGCTTCATTGCAACACTACAAAAGCGCCAAGGCCTTATGGTGGCTTGCCCTGAAGAGATCGCTTATCGCCAAGGATGGATTAGCGCTGAGACTGTACAAAAAGTGGCCACTCAATTAAGTAAGAATAGCTATGGTCAGTACTTGAGTAAAATATTGAATGAGCTCAACACTTCCGCGCAACCTGTTGCCTTCTCTCATAAGAAGATGATTGGATGAACGCCTCTTTGAAGTTACAAGTTACGCCTACAGCCATTCATGATGTGCTCGTGATAGAACCTAAAGTATTTGGCGATGAGCGTGGTTGGTTTACAGAGTCTTTTAACGCCCAAGACTTTGAGGCTGCTACAGGTTTGAATATAGAATTTGTACAGGACAATCACTCTTTTTCAAATCAATGGACATTGCGTGGCTTGCATTATCAGTTAGAGCAAACGCAGGGAAAGTTAGTTCGCGTTGTGGCGGGCAGCGTTTTTGATGTGGCTGTGGATATTCGAAAAGGTTCGCCAACCTATGGCAAGTGGGCTGGGGTTGAGTTAAGCGCGCAAAACCATAGGCAACTCTGGATACCTGCTGGTTTGGCACATGGTTTTTTAGTTCTCTCTGAAACGGCAGAGTTTCTCTACAAAACTACAGAGTACTATCACCCTCAAAGTGAGGCGTGTTTATTCTGGAACGATCCCACTGTGGGTATCAAGTGGCCATTGCCACAAGGTGTGATGCCCAATATGAATGCCAAAGATTCTGCCGGCTTATTGTGGGATGCTGCCCCTAAGTTTTAATTAATTTAGGGGTATTTTCAAAAGATAAGATAATGCTCGCATGAGCACTTCTCCCAAAATCCTCTTGGTAAAGCTATCCTCTCTCGGGGATGTATTGCACAACTTGCCGATAGCGTGGGATTTACGTGCACGCTTACCAGACGCTCAAATTGATTGGGTGGTGGAAGAGGCCTATGTTCACTTGCTTGAACCCTTACTGTCGTGTGATGACTTCAAAGGGATTGATCGCATCATTCCTTTTGGTTTACGCCGCTGGAAGAAAAACCTTTTTAAGCTGGCAACATGGAAAGAGTTTTTTGCATTTAGAAAAACACTTCAATCCACCACTTACGACGTGTTGATAGAAACACAGGGCCTACTTAAATCAGCCATCGTATGCTCTCTAGCTAAGAAAAGCTCTAGTGCCGTAGTTGCAGGTCTTGCCAATGCAACAGATTTTTCTGGATACGAGCCCTTGGCCAGATCTTTCTATAGTCAGTCTGTACAAGTTCCTAAGCAGTGCCATGCAGTTGATCGTTCGCGCTGGGTTATGTGTTCTGCATTAGATTGGCATTTGATAGACCGCGGTGATACACCACGGTTTTATCCTAAGAACTTTGTGGCATGCATTCCCAAGAGTAGCCTTATGGAATTGAAGATTCCTTATGTGTTGTGTTTTCATTCAACAGCTAGAAAAGCAAAGCGTTGGTCTAATGAGAATTGGATTGCGCTAGGCAAAGATTTATCTGCTCGAGGATATCAACTGGTTTTCCCCTGGGGAAATGCTGCAGAAAAAGCTGTGAGTCAATTACTTGTCTCTCAGATTCCTGGTGCTCTGCTACCACCAGCTTTTTCCATTGAAGATGCATTTTCAGTAATTGCTGGAGCGGTTTTAACGGTTGGGGTGGATACGGGCTTGACGCATTTAGCAGCAGTACTTGAAAAGCCAACCGTTGAAATCTATTGTGATTCCCCGCTCTGGAAGACTGATGGTTATTGGTCGAGCCAAATTTGTAATTTGGGTGATATGAAAAATTCACCAAGCGTTCAAGAAGTTCTTGATGCATCTCTAAACCTTCTACAGCAAACTTAAATTTTTATTTCTTTACTGCTTCAGTCTTATCGCAGCAGAGTATTGATTGAAATCAGATCTTCATCTGATAGTGCTGCGGCATGCGCCTTCAGCTTGATAGCATTCAGAATGGTGTTGTAGCGTGCTTGCTGTAATAGCGAGCGGGTACTAATTACGGTATCCAATGCGATTAACACATCAATATTAATTAATGTCCCAACCTGAAATCCTAACTTACTTGATTCAAGTGCTGAAGTAGAGGAACGCTCTGCAGCTTCGTATGCTTTAACACTTGCTAGTCCGCTATAAAAACCAGTAAATGCAGCACGGGTGCTTTGAGCTGCAGTACGACGTGCATTGTCATAGTTCGCTTTAGCTGCATCTAGCAATGCGGCGTTTTGACGAATGAGTGAGCTGTTGTAACCCCCAGATACCAAGGGGATTGTCATCTGTAAGGCGATGGTGTTGTTATAAATATTCGTCTGTGACGGAGATAGGCTATTAGCTGTTCCGTTGGAAGTGTTGTAACCCGCAGTGCCTACAAAATTAAGGGAGGGGTAGTTCAATGCTTGAGAGGCTTTATAAGTACTTTCAGCTAAGCTAACTGATAGCTGACCAGCTAGTACGTTAAAGTTCGCAGCCTCTGCTTGATTAATCCAGTCTTCCAGAGTTTGCCCTTTGGGTAGCTGAGGATTAAGGCTATCTGCAATCGGAATTCCATTGCCATCTTTTGGTTTAAAGCGAGGGTCTTTAAGAACGCCATCAATCTTGGCTTCTTTGACTAGTGGCTTTAGAGCGCCTACAGGGCGGCCCACTAATTGCTCTAAGACACCTCTTTTAACAATCAGGTCTGCTTGAGCAGCGATTTCTTGAGAGTTCGCCAAATCCAGAGCGGCTTGCGCCGTATTGACATCAACAATAGTCGCTAGCCCAGCATCAAACTTGGCCTGAGCAATTTCAAGTTGCTGCTTAATTAAACCTTTTTTATTGCGATAGAGCTCTACGTTATCTTGGCTGGTGAGCGCATCAAAATAAGCTTGAGATACGCGGATAATTAAATCTTGCTGCGCTAAGTAAAAGCGCATGTCCGCAATTTTGGTATTCAAGTCACCCTGCTTGAAAGCCTCAAATGCCGCTATATTAAAAACTGGTTGAGTCAGAGTGACCGTATAGTTCTTCTGGTCATAAACCCGAGATCCGGTATACGAGTTAGTAGGTTGATTGCCTGCAGTGTGCTGGTAGTAGCGAGTCCCACCAGGAACAGCCGTAGCTTGTGGCAATAGGAGTGATAAACCCTGCCAATAGAGCTCTTTACTGGCTTGATAGTTAAAGCGAGCAGCATTCAATACGGGGTCGCTGAATGCTGCTTCTTGATATAAACGGATTAAATCGGTTGTTTGACTACTTCCATTTACCCCATTGGCCCCAAGATTGGATGGTGCCGTATTGCTTGGAATGGCTTGTCGAGGCAATGGCGCTATCTGTGGCGGCATATCCAGGCCTATTAAAAACTGCGCGCTCACTGGGGTTGGTAGTGAGGGCTTAGCCCCATTGGCGCTTTGGGCTAATGCTGTCGACGAATGAATCCCGAGTCCGAATGCTTGCCCCAGGATTAAGCCAAAAGCGGTTAACTGAGGGAGGCGAAAGCGTATCAATGTCATCTAATTCGGGTACTTTTCAATGTGCCTTGAAGTTTAAGGCTTATTTAGCTAAAGCGCTGGATTTAAGCCTTATTTTGCCAAATCCCGGGATCTATTCGATCTATCTATAAAATTGCGTCTATGGATCTAATTTTGCTAGCTAAAGCAGTCATTCTGGGGGTGATTGAGGGCTTCACTGAGTTTTTGCCAATCTCCAGTACTGGCCACCTCATTTTGGTTGGCGACTTACTTAACTTCAATGATGAGCGCGGTAAGGCGTTCGAGGTCATTATTCAGTTTGGCGCTATTTTGGCAGTCTGCTGGGAGTTCCGCGAAAAACTTTGGAAAGTAGCCTCTACTGCTCGGACGAGCGCCATCTCTCGACGCTTTATCCTGAATCTATTGATCGCCTCAATTCCAGCAATGGGTCTGGCTTTCGTATTTGGTAAGCATATTAAGGCCGTGCTATTTGCGCCCATTCCAGTAGCTAGCGCATTTATCGTGGGCGGCTTAATTATTTTTTGGGCCGAACATCGCCAAACTAGGTTATCGCATTCAACCAGTAAATCCTATATTCAGTCGGTAGATGACCTAACCCCTTTGGACGCTTTAAAAGTGGGTTTAGCGCAATGTGCCGCTTTAATTCCGGGAACCTCTCGCTCAGGTGCGACCATCATTGGTGGCATGTTGTTTGGCTTGCCTCGTGCCGTAGCTACAGAGTTCTCCTTCTTTTTGGCCATACCGGTAATAGGTGGTGCAACCGCATATGAATTACTCAAACTATGGAAGAACCCAGTTTCACTTTCGGGTGACTTTGTATGGGCGATTGTGCTTGGCTTTATCGTCGCTTTTATTTCCGCATTCATTTGCGTACGTTGGTTAATTCATTATGTTGCAGGACATAATTTCATTCCATTTGCATGGTATCGAATTGTCTTTGGTGTGCTAGTGTTGTTAAGCGCATATGGTGGTTTAGTAGCTTGGTCTCATTGAGATAACTGTTACAAATATAAAAAAGATCGACTGGAATTCTCATGGATGTCTCAATAGATGCAATCACTAACAATATTCAATTAGCCTTAGCCCCAGTCTTTTTACTAACTGCAGTGGCCACCTTGATCAATGCAATCTCTGCTCGCTTAGCGCGCTCAGTAGATCGTATGCGTGCTATTCAACATCGCATTCAGGAGGGTGACATACAGGATCAAATAATGCTGACTCATATGATGAAAGAGGCTAATGAGGCAAAGGTTAGGGGGCGCCTTTGTACGGCCGCGATTTTCTTTGATGTATTGAGTGGTGTACTTATTTCACTAACTGTGCTTGAGCTCTTTTTCTTTCAAGCAGGTGCAGTTCGTTCATTGCAAGCCACATATGTCATTTGGACATTTGTACTGGGATTGATATCGTTTATGACTTCACTTTCAATCGTGCTGGGCGAAGTGGTTTATGCCTATCGCTCAGCTGGTTGGAATACACCTTTTCCAAAGTAATTCTTCATAAGGATAAGTATTCCGTGAATATCCCAAGAACTGACCGAATTCGCTCTTTTGTTTTAAGGGCTGGAAGAACAACTGCTGGTCAGCAGCGTGCCATTGAGGAAATTGGGCCGCAGTTTTTAGTGCCGTTTCAGGAAAACGTTTTAGATCTGCAGAAAGCATTTACTGGTTCATCCCATCCCAAGATATTGGAGATTGGTTTTGGCATGGGGGAGACCACCGCCAAAATTGCCGCCTTACGCAATGAGGATGATTTCTTGGCAATTGAGGTTCACCCTCCGGGGGTTGGTGCTTTACTGAAGTTGATTGGTGAGAACAAGCTTACTAATTTGCGATTAATTCGCCATGATGCTGTTGAAGTCTTGGAAAAGATGATTGCACTTAATTCTTTGGATGGCATTCATATTTACTTTGCAGATCCTTGGCACAAGAGGCGCCATCATAAGCGTCGCTTAATTCAAGCGCAGTTTGTAAAGCTATTAATTTCTCGTTTAAAGCCTGGAGCTTATTTGCACCTTGCTACCGATTGGCACAACTATGCTGAGCAAATGCTTTTAGTCTTAAATGCGGAATCAGATTTGATAAATACCTCTACTGAGCAAATGAGCATTGAAACTTTTTCAGCGGCCGATGTTGCGAGTGAGACTGAGCTTGCCAAAGAGGCCTTTAAAGAATTCAGGCCCACTCTTGAGCAACTCCAAGCTAGACATCCTGGATACGTTGAGAGACCTGCCTATAGACCAACTACCAAGTTCGAAAATCGGGGCATTAAGTTGGGGCACGGTGTATGGGATTTGGTTTACAAGAAAAAATAAGGCGGGGCTGGTTTAAAAAATAAAGCCGCTATTAAGCGGCTTTATTTTGTTTCCAATATTGGCTTATAGGCCAAGGCAAACATATTTCAGCTCTAAGTATTCATCCATGCCATAGGCGCTGCCTTCACGGCCCAGGCCGGACTGTTTAATTCCGCCAAATGGCCCAGCCTCATTGGAGACGATTCCAGTGTTGACGCCCACAATGCCGTACTCAAGGGCTTCAGCAGCTTTCCAGATACGACCAATGTCACGGCTATAAAAATAGGAAGCTAGGCCAAATTGACTGTTATTGGCCAACCCAATTGCTTCCTCATCGCTCTCAAAAGAAATGATTGGGGCGACCGGTCCAAAGGTCTCTTCGTGGGTAATGAGCATGTCATTTGTCACATTTGACAAAATGGTCGGCTCATAAAATGTTCCGCCTAATGGAGAAGGCTTGCCACCAGCAACGAGTTTTGCACCCTTGCTAATGGCATCAGCTACATGTCTTTCTACCTTCTCTAGGGCGGCCTGTTCAATCAGTGGCCCTTGGGTGCTACCTGCCTCCATGCCATTACCCACCTTGATGATTTGAATAGCTTTTGCAAATTTTTCAACAAACTCATCCTGTACTTTTTTATGTACGTAAAACCGGTTCGCACAAACGCAGGCTTGACCGGAATTGCGAAATTTAGATGCCATGGCACCTGAAACAGCTGTATCAATATCAGCGTCTTCAAAAACAATAAAGGGAGCGTGACCGCCAAGCTCTAGACCCAATTTCTTGACTGTAGGAGCGCATTGCGCCATTAAGATTCGTCCAACTTCGGTTGAGCCTGTGAATGATAGGTGGCGAACGGTAGGCGATGCACAGAGTGTTTTGCCAATCGCAATAGATTCATCTGCATCCGCGGTAAGAATGTTGATAACACCTGCCGGCACGCCAGCACGCTGAGCGAGCTCTGCTAGCGCCAAGGCACTCAGTGGTGTGAGTTCAGCTGGCTTGATCACAATGGTGCAACCTGCTGCCATTGCTGGTGCAATCTTGCGCGTAATCATAGCGATCGGGAAATTCCAAGGTGTGATAGCAACACACACTCCAATTGGCTGCTTCATGACGATCATGCGCTTATCACTCCAAGTCGTACTTGGAATGGATCCAGCAACCCGTTTGGCCTCTTCTGCAAACCACTCTACAAAAGACGCGCCATAGGCTACTTCACCAGCTGCTTCAGCTAGCGGCTTGCCTTGCTCTAGGGTTATGAGGGTGGCTAAATCTTGGGTGTTCTGAATAATCAGGTCAAACCATTTGCGCATTACTACAGCACGCTCTTTTCCGGTTTTACTCTTCCAGCCTTGAAAGGCGTGCTCGGCAGCTCCAATTGCTCGCTCAGCATCATTAGGCTGAAGATTGCTTACATCCGCAATCAGCTCGCCGGTGGCAGGATTGTGAACCGCAAAAGTTTTTCCTGAGTTTGTTTTAAACCACTCACCATTAATGAAAGCCTCTTCTTTAAACAGACTTGGATCTTTAAGTAATTTACGGATATCAGTTTTCTGCATGATGGCGTCTCTTTGGTAAAAAAGTTATTTTTTATTTTATCCCTCGGTGTAGTTTAGATTGCTTCCCAAGACTATGGACAAAATAAACCCCCTGGACCTCTTGGAAGCGCAGGGGGTGGAGTCTTGAGGATATTTTGGTCTAACTTGCTTGCACCTCAGTGCTACGTAACTGTTGGGCCAGGAGATCCAAGACACCGTTGACGTATTTATGACCATCCGTACCACCAAAGGTTTTTGCTAATTCGACTGCTTCATTAATAGCTACTTTGTAGGGAACCGCTAAATCAATAGCTAGCTCGTATGTACCAATCAGGAGGGCCGCATGCTCTACGGGAGACAGCTCATTAATAGGACGATCGAGTGCTGGGGTAATAATACCTTCTAGCTCGTCGGTACGCTCTAGTACGCCAGCAAAAATACCCTGAAACAAGTCATGCTGGCAACGGCGAAAGCCAGGATCTTCAGCCAACTGCTTGGCGATTGCCGCGGCATTAGGAAGGCTGCCTGCGCGACGCATGACTAGGCTTTGATAAACGCCTTGTAAAGCATATTCACGGGCACGTCGACGTGGTGTAAGTGAGCGCTTAGGGGCACTGGGCGCACTCGGTGTCCCTGGTGTGACCTGTGGGCTGGGGATATTTTTATTCATCTTGGGGGATTACTCTTCTGAAGGACTGATTTCAAAATCAATATCGGGAGTAAGGGCTAAAGCCAAATTAGCCATTTCAATAACCGCTCTTGCACAGTCTGCACCTTTTACCTGAACACGAACTTGAGCCTGCTCATCCGTCTCGCAGGTGAGAACACCATTGGCAATTGGTAATCCAGATTCAAGGCAAACACGGGTAATGCCAGCGCCAGATTCATTCGATACGAGTTCAAAGTGATAAGTCTCGCCACGGATGATGGCGCCTAGCGCAACCAGGCCATCGAACTCGCCTGTCTCAGCTAACTTTTGCAGCGCGAAGGGGATTTCAAGCGCGCCTGGTACGGTTACGAGTTTGATGTCACTTTGGGAGACACCAAGTTTGATCAACTCTTCAATACAAGCATTAGCTAGTGCAACGCAATGCTCTTCGTTGAAGCGGGCTTGCACAATGCCAACGCGCAGATCTTGTCCGTTGAGATCGGTGGCGAGTACGCCTACTGCAGATTCGTCATTACTTGTGTTCATGATGCTTTCTGAGATTGCTTATTGATTAGATTCAAATGGGGTGTAGCCAGTTACTTCAAGCTTGTATCCGGAGAGGCTTGGCACAGGACTAGGGTTGGCGAGTAAACGCATTTTGCCAACACCAATATCTTTGAGTATTTGTGCGCCGATACCATAGCTACGAAAATCAGTTTTGCGAGCCAATGGCTTTTCAGCTGCTTCAGTATGAGTGCCATTCAACTTATGAAACTGAGCCAGCCAGTCTGCATCATTAGGGGCTGCAATGCCTGAAGCATTGAGTAGAACTGCCACACCAGAAGGCGCCGCTGCTAACTTCTGCAAAGCTTGAGCCAATGGCCAGGAGTGCGTACTGACATTTGAGTCCAAGAAATCTAATACTGTGACGGGTTCGTGAACGCGGACTAGCGTTTCTTCAGTTTCTGAGGGCTTGCCATGAACTAGCGCTATGTGCATGCACGAGCTTGGTGTATCGCGGTAGATGATTCCCTGAAACTTACCCCAGGGAGTGTCGAAATCACGTTGGCCTTCACGAACCACAATGCTTTCATGTTGGCTACGATATTGGATGAGATCAGCAATGCTGCCAATCTTCAATTGATGTTCTTTTGCAAACTCGAGCAAGTCTGGCAGTCGCGCCATGCTGCCGTCATCTTTCATGATCTCGCAAATGACAGCGGTGGGTGAGCAACCAGCCATGGCAGCTAAATCACATCCAGCCTCCGTATGACCAGAGCGGATCAACACGCCACCAGGTTGCGCCATTAAGGGAAAAATATGGCCGGGCTGAACCAGATCATTCGGTTTTGCGTTTGCAGCAACTGCTGTCTTGATGGTGTGAGCACGATCTGCTGCTGAGATGCCGGTAGTTACGCCGCTGGCTGCCTCAATCGAAACAGTGAAGTTGGTACCCATGGAGGTGCCGTTGTCTCTCACCATCAAGGGTAGGTTGATTTGTTGGCAGCGCTCACGCGTCAAAGTAAGGCAAATCAAGCCACGACCATGCTTGGCCATGAAATTCACCGCCTCTGGAGTGACGTGATCGGCAGCAAGCACTAAGTCACCTTCATTCTCGCGATCTTCTTCATCGACCAGAATGACCATCTTGCTGGCTTTGAGCTCAGCAACGATTTCTTCTGTGGTGGCGAGGTTATTTTGCATAGCCCTCTATTTTAAGCTGAGGAGGGGTTTTCGGGCTTTAGCCTGGCATACCGCGGTCAATATTGGAGCAATATCCAGTTTTTCTGACAGTGAGCGCCTATGAAAGGCCTATTTTTGTGGCTCCAGTCCCGAGAAAATGCCCTGTGCGCTCTCGAATTCAAAAATCCCCAAGCCTTCATGATTTGAATCTAGCGGCGAATGGATTCATCTTATTGGAGGTTTTAGTGGCAATGAGTCTAGTTTCAAGCAGTTGGATAGGTTTAAACAATGCCTACCAGGGGATGGTTTTACGCTTAGGTCAACTCCAGGAGAAAAGGGCGGAGCTCAGAAAAGAAATGGATCGGCACGAGCTCGCCATATTGAACACTGCGCAGCTTAATAACCCAAACCAAATTTCACGAAAGTTGGCGGATGAATCTATTGGAATGTCTCGTCGGTCTCGCCCTATCCCTAGTCTTGGTCGCACCACTCATAAAAAATAGTGGTGAGTTCATCGCCAAGCAAATTCAGTCTGAAAAATCCCAGTCTCTGACTGCAGAAGCAGATCGCGCCATGGAATTAATCGGGCGCGCTATTCGGATGGCTGGTTATCACAATACTAATTCAGCGATTGCATCTGTAAGAAAAAATTCTTCCTCGAATAATTACATTCATATTCAGAAAAATAGTGGGTACCGAGGATCAGACTCTCTGATGGTGAAACATGAAATATCTTCAGGGATAGACTTTGATTGCATTGGTAATACTTTGTCAAAAGAGCGCACTAAAAATAATTTGGCACAGCAAGGATTTTTGGTGGATCGACAAGCATCTGCACCCAAAGGTGCAAAGGCCAATGGCGGGTCGTTAATCTGCCAATCGCTTGATCGCCAGGGGCGTATCCAAAACACCACCTTAATGAATGGCATTCACCATCTCTCCTTTGAAGTCCTTCCCGCTATTGCTGGCAAGGCTTTTAAGGTCAAGTTAGAGATGACCGATGGCGTATCCATTCACCAAAAGTTTGAGCGAACATTTACTGCTCGTAATCTGCTGTGAATCTACTATGATTGTTGCTTGGGTCCTATCGCTACTGACACTACTCGCTATGCTGGTCATGCAGTTGGAGCGCTTAGCCGCACTCGAAGTCATGAGCATCAATACCTATGCAGAAACTCAGAAAGAATTTACTGCATCAGAACAAGCGCTCATTGAGTGTGAGCAACATCTCTCTAATATCACCGTCTTAGAAAATCCTACTTGCCAAATACAGTCTGCCGGTAAAAATCTTTGGTTGATATCAAGCAAGTCAAAACCTAGATTGGAGGTTCTCGTATTTCTGGATGAAAAAACCAATATTGCTACACGATTAAATTGGCGACAGAGTTTTGAATAAAAAAGATCAAGGCTATAGCTTGCTAGAGTTGATGGCTGTAGTGCTGATCATCGCCATCATTGCGATTTCAACATTACCTCTATTACATGAACAAATGGCTACTCGAGAAGTTGACATGATTGCTAGACGTTTTATTGCACATGCTCAATTTGCAAGAGTTCAAGCATTTCTATTGGGTACACCAGTACGCATTACTCCATTGAATGGGGGTCTGTGGGAGGAGGGTTGGGTAGTTAAAAATATTTGCGATAGCCGCCAAGCAAAATTAAGCTGTATTGAGCGGCATTGGATTTCCCAAGGCGATCTCGCGCAGGTGTATTTCAAGGGTGGTGGAAAGCAGTTTATTGACCCTCATACATCTAAGAGGGGGATTTTATTTAATGCCGCCGGTGCCGCTAAAACAGCCCAAGGTGGATTTGTAGCTAATCGCCTGATATTGGGTCACGATCAAAATTCGGGGCTCGAGCGGCACCTCATCTTAGGCAGTGGCGGTCGCTGGAGAATTTGTGATCCTAGTAAGGACTCCAAAGCCTGCAAATAGGATGGGCAAATTTGCCCCTTCAGCCCACAATCGGTTTTAATAGACCCATGTACAGCGCAGTCGACCATCAATTTATGAGCCAGGCATTAGCCGAGGCTCAAAATGCCCTTTACCTATCGAATCCCAACCCGCGGGTGGGATGCATCATTGTGAAAGATGGAGAGGTGATTGGGCGTGGACATACCCAAAGAGTGGGTGGGCCCCATGCGGAAGTTCAGGCTTTGGCTGATGTGAAGTCAAAAGGGCTAGATCCTGCTGGATCAACGATCTATGTCACCTTAGAGCCCTGCAACCACACTGGTAGGACGCCGCCTTGTGTCGACGCCTTAATTGCGGCCAAGCCAGTCTTAGTGATTGTGGCAATGGCAGATCCCAACCCCTTGGTTGGTAGCAAAGGTCTTGAGCGCTTAAAGGCTGCGGGCATTGATGTGCGTTGCGGTTTATTGGAATCTGAAGCCCAAACATTAAACCGGGGATTTATTTCTAGGATGACCCGAGGTTTACCTTGGGTTCGTATGAAGATCGCTGCCAGCTTAGACGGCAAGACGGCTTTACCTAATGGCCAAAGCCAATGGATTACGGGTCCTTTAGCCAGGGCAGATGGCCATCATTGGCGTGCTCAAGCTTGCGCTATATTGACTGGTGTAGGTACCGTTAAAGAAGATGATCCAAGCCTTAATGTTCGTGATGTCAAAACTGAGCGCCAGCCATGGAGAATTATTGTGGACTCCAAGCTCGAGACCCCTCTGAACGCGAAGGTGTTGAATAACCATAAAGCGTCAGGCGTTATCCTGGTTTGCGCCTTATTAGATTCTCAGGGGAGTCAAGACAAGGCAAAAGCATTTGAGGCTCTTGGTGTAGAAGTCATTGCAATGGCTAACGCTAATGGCAAGGTGGATTTGCCAAAACTCTTTGCGTATTTAGCAAAAGAGCGCCACATGAATGAAATCCATGTCGAGGCTGGATTTAAGTTAAACGGATCTTTGCTGAGAGAGGATTGTGTTGATGAGCTCTTGCTGTATTACGCACCCTTCTTTATGGGTGAAGGTATCGGCATGGCTAATATCACTCCGTTGACAGCGCTAGATCAACGTCAAGATTGGCAAGTCATTGATCAAAGTCTGTTTGGATCTGATCTTCGTTTGCGCCTGAGTAAGAAATAGCAAATCAGAAACAACAAGAAACAACGATTCAAGAAAATTACAAAAACCTATTTAAGATCTCACTATGTTTACTGGAATTATTACGGCAGTTGGCCAAATTAAAAGCGCTCAATCTAAAGGTGACGGCCTACATCTGGTAGTTGAGGTGCCTGCTGGATATCTTGATGATGTTGCATTGGGTGACAGTATTGCTATTCAGGGTGCATGCATGACGGCTACTGAATTTACTGATAACACTTTTGCGCTGGATATCTCACGTGAGTCTTTAAACAAGACTATTGGTTTGGATAAAGTGGGCCCAGTCAATTTAGAAAAAGCCTTGCGACTAAGTGATCGCTTAGGTGGCCATTTGGTGAGTGGGCATGTGGATGGTGTTGGCAAGGTGGCGCACTTTGCAACTGTTGCTAACGATGCTTATGGTTCTTGGCTTCTGCAAATTGAAGCCCCCAAGGCATTGGCGCCATTCTTGGCGTACAAGGGATCAATTGTTGTTAATGGCGTTTCATTGACGGTTAATAAAACGCAAGACAGTCAAGATGCTTGCTTAGTAGATATCAACATCATTCCCCATACCCTTGAGAACACAACCCTGGGTAAGCTAAATCAGGGTGATGCAGTGAACCTAGAGGTAGATTTAATTGCGCGTTATGTAGCGCGGATGCTAGAAACCCAGAGTAATACTTAAGTAAACAATCTGAATTACTTCTTCTGGTAGCGCGTTGGATCACTTAAGTTAGCTTGCTTAAAGCCTACTTGTCGTAGGCGGCAAGATTCACACTCACCACAAGCTTCACCTAAATCATTCGCCTGATAGCAAGAAACAGTTTGTGAGTAATGGACGCCTAAAGTCGTGCCTAGTTGAATGATTTCTGCTTTGCTCATACTGATGATGGGTGCATGCACTCGAAAGCGATTCTCATTATTGAGCGCCTTTACACCAGCCTTAGTAGCGAGGTTCGCCATCGTCTCAAATGAAGCGACATATTCTGGGCGACAGTCAGGATAGCCTGAGTAGTCAACGGCATTGGCGCCGTAAAAAATATCCAATCCACCCAATGATTCAGCCCAGCCTAAAGCAAGCGAAAGCAAAATCGTATTGCGAGCAGGAACATAAGTAACGGGAATTTCTAAATCTTTACCCGGGGTAATCGGAATGTCGATGGATGAGTCTGTCAGGGCGGAGCCGCCGAAACGGGTGAGATCTAAATTCACGACCTCGTGACGCACGACACCCATTTTCTTGGCAATGTGTTTTGCTGCCGCTAACTCGGAAGAATGGCGTTGACCATAGCCTACCGATAAGACATAAGGCGCGTAACCAAGATCTTTTGCTAAAGCCAGGATCGTGCTTGAATCCAATCCGCCTGAAAACAAAATGACGGCAGGCGCATTCGGTTTGCGTGGAGCGATGTTCTGAAAGGCGGCAGACAGCGATGACATGGCGAAACGTTTCTTTACTTAGCTTATTGAATTACTTCGTTGCACCGATAAGTTGCTGTGCATCTTTTGCTGCTTCAGTATCTGGGTACTTACTGATGATCTCGCCAAAGGTTTTCTTGGCGGCCGCTTTATTGCTACTTTCCAATTGCGCATTTCCAAGCGTCAACATCGCTGATGGAATACGTGGGTGCGTTGGGTAACGCTTAATCAGACTTTGCAACTGCGCAATCGCACCGGCGTAATCCTTATTTGCATATTTACTGTTGCCACTCCAAAAGAGTGCCAACGGAACATATGGGCTCTTAGGGTAGCGGCTCACAAAAGCTGAAAAGCCTTCATCAGCTTTCTTGAGATTGCCAGCCTGGAAGGCTTTTAAAGCATCGTCATAGGCTTTTTTCTCACCAGGTTGGACAGTGCCACTTACGCCCTCAACCGTAGCTGTACGGGGCTCAAAATTACCTAAGCGGTTATCCAGATCTTGGTAGTAAGTCTTCTGGCTAGTGCTGATATCGTCACCTTGCTTTTCAAGGTTTTCAATCTTGCCGCGAAGCTCTGCATTATCAGTTTTGAGTTTTTCAATCTGATTTTGTAAATCCATTTGCGCAGTTGCAAATGATTTGCGTAAATCTAAGATGGCCTTGCGCGCATCATCATCTGCAAAGAGCGCCCATGCATTATTAGAAGTGCTCAAGCAAAGAGCCGCTGCACTTAAACAAAACGCTCGTGAGAGCGTTTGTTTAAAAGAGTGTGTAAGAGCGCGCATTAGTTAGTAATGTAAACAATGTCAGCGCGGCGATTTTCTGCCCAAGCTGCTTCGTTGTCGCCTTCAGCTTTTGGCTTTTCTTTACCAAAACTAACGGCTTCCATTTGGTCCTCAGAAACACCCATCAAATTGAGTGATTTACGCACTGCATCTGAACGACGTTGACCTAAGGCCAAGTTGTACTCTGCGGTACCGCGCTCGTCGGTATTGCCTTGAATAATGACCTTTTGCTTAGGGTTGGCTTTTAAGAAGCTTGCATGAGCAGAAAGTTGTTTTTGGTATTTCGTTTGAACGGTGTACTCGTTTAAATCAAAGTACACGCTACGTTGGAAAAGTGGGCTGCTTGGATCATTCCATGGCTGTGAGCCAAAGTTACCGCTACCACCACCATTGGCGCCATCCACATCATCCAATTTGACACTGGAGCAAGCGGCCAAAAATAGTGCTGTTACACCAACGAGGGCGAGGGTTGCGGCACGGCGTGCGATAGAAATCTTCATGATCTGTCCTTTTTCCTACAAACTGAGTAACTAAATAAGCTAATAGCCAATATTATGCCCCTAAGAGCCCAATATTGGCTATTTCGCCAGAAAGATCTGGCTGCCGAACTATTGCCTGGTGAGGCTTAGTCCATAAATGGACCCCAGGACGGTTGACGTACATCAGACCCTGGAATGCTCAATACCTGCTTGGAATTTCCATCTACCGATACCGCTGCCAAGACCCGTTTGCCGCCCACTTTGGTGGAATACAGGACATAACGACCGTTTGCCGCAAAAGATGGGGACTCATCAGTAGTGCCATCAGTAAGCGCTTGGGAGTCACCGGTAGCTAAGTTAAGGATGTAGAGGCGAAATGCGCCACCAATATTGGCGATATAGGCCAAATACTTACCATCCGGTGAAATACGTGGTGAGGTCACAAAACCTTGCTTAAAGGTAATGCGCTTGGCCCCTTCAACTTGCTCACCCTCAGCACTCATACGATAAATCTGGGGATTGCCACCGCGATCACTCGTGAAGTAGATGGAGCGACCATCCGCTGAATATTGAGGTTCAGTGTCAATGGTGTAGCCACGGGTAAGGCGATGTAAGCCTGTTCCATCCGCATTGATGCTATAGATCTGGGTATTGCCATCCTTAGAAAGAGAGATTGCTAATTTTTTGCCATCAGGTGACCAGGCTGGCGCGCTGTTATTTCCCTTCTGGTTTGACAGGGAAATGCGGCGACCGGTTGCTAGTTCGTGAACGTAAATAACTGGTTTGCGATCTTCAAAAGAAACGTAAGCTACCTTCTTGCCATCCGGTGACCATGATGGAGAGATGATTGGCTCGCCGCTATTTATGGCATTGCGAATATTTTGACCATCCGCATCGGATATCACGAGGCGATAGCGTTTACCTTCTTTGATAACGTAGGAGAGGCGAGTTGAGAAGATGCCGCGCTCGCCCAGTAGTTTGAAGATGATGTCATCAGCAATTTTGTGGGCTGCTGCGCGTAAATTATCTGCGCTGGAATTAAGATTCAAGCCACCAAGACTTTCAGATTTACGAATATCGAAAAGCTTGTAGCGAATCTCAAACTGACCTGTGCCAGTTTGCACCACAGAACCTACAGCTAAAGCATCTGCACCGCGAGCTGCCCAAGATTTGTAATTTGGTGTACCCTCATCACTCTCGCTGGCATTGCCGTTCTCGGTATTTTTAAAATAACCACTGCGCGCTAAGTCTTGGCGAATAATGTCAGTCACACTAGTCGGCAACTTGTTCTCATCCTTAAAGCGCATTACGGCGATAGGATAGAGGGACTGCCCTACGCCAGTAATTTGAATATTCATTTGCGCTAGCGCAGAAGAACTTAGGCCAGTTATGGACAGCATCACGATAAATACTGATGCCACCAATGAAGAATACTTTTTAGCTACTTGCAACATGCTTTAGTCCTTGGGTTTAAAGGTCAGCTTAACTTCTCTTTGAGGAATTTTGCCATTGTCATCTTTTGGTAGGCTTTCTGCGCGAGTCAGTGCGAGTAGGACTGCGCGATCCCAGCCGGCATTGCCGCTAGAGGTGACGAGCTCTGTACTCAAGATTGCACCATCCGGTGCTAGATTGACTTTAACAACTGCCGCTGGATTGCCGCTGATAGATTCTGGGTTAAAAACGATGAGCGGTTTTACTTTCTTCACCACTTTATTTGTCCAGCCAGGAGGCGCATTACCGCCACCGCCAACGCCGCTACCACTAGTACCACCGCTACCACCTTCGGCGCCAGCTGCTGCACGTAAGCGCGCCAACTGATCTGCACGCACTTTTTCAGCGGCGGCATTGGCTTTGGTGTCTGCAGGAGTCGCTGCCTTAGGCGCTTCCACTTTTTTAGCTGGCTCCGTCTTTTTGGGCTTCTCTTTTTCCTTCTCCTTAGGTGGAGTCGGTTTCACTGGCTTAGGCACTTCCTTCACAACTTCTTTTTTAGGGGGTTCTTTCTCAACCTGCTTTTTCTTGATCGCGATGTCGGCCGCTTCTTCTTTCATCTCGGTTTTGATTTCAGGAACGACAGGTGTTTCGACTTGTTGGCTTGCATCCCAAAGTTCAACTTCAACTCCTGAAGGCGTCGAGTTGTTCCAGCTAATGCCGATGACTAAGAATGCAAGTAAGCCTAAGTGCGCAGCCAGTGAAAAACTAAAAGCACGTTTAGTGCTTTCGTTTTTAGTTGGGCGTCCTCGAGTAAAGTTCGAGTGAAATGTTTGCGCGCTATTCATGTATGCAATACAAAGAGGCTTATTGACTCTTCACGGCAAGGCCGACACGTTTCACGCCATTTTCTTTGAGCTTAGACATCACTTCCATCACAACTTCATATTTAATGGATTTGTCTGCAGCGAGAACTACGGGTTGTTCAGCAGATTTTTCTGCTTGCGAGCGTGCAAATGCGCCAAGCTCAAATTTATTTAATGTTTGAACGGGATCACCATCTTTGCGAACGATGACGTTTTCATTGGCATCGATCGTTAAAAAGATGGGCGGCAAAGATTGCACTTTTGCACCGCCCACTGTTGGCAAATTGACGACGCCAGGATTGACCATCGGGGCGGTCACCATAAAGATCACAAGCAATACCAACATCACATCAATATAGGGCACCACATTGATGTCGGCCATTGCCCGACGCTTGGAAGATTTTCTGAGTGAGCCGGCCATGCTTATTTGCCTGAAGCTTGACGTTGCAAGATGTTGGTAAATTCTTCGATGAAGGTTTCAAAGCGAATTGCCAAGCGATCCACATCTGTCGCGGCACGGTTATAGGCAACCACCGCAGGGATAGCGGCAAACAAACCGATAGCGGTTGCGATAAGTGCTTCAGCGATACCAGGGGCTACTGCAGATAAGGTGGCATTCTGGACGTTAGCTAAGCCGCGGAAGGAGTGCATGATGCCCCAAACGGTGCCAAAGAGGCCGATATAAGGTGAGACTGAGCCTACGGAGGCTAAGAAGGGTAGATTGGCTTCCAGCATGTCTATTTCGCGCTGGTAGGTGGCCTTCATGGCACGGCGAGCAGCATCGATTTCACGGACTTTCATGAATTCCTGCATGCCAGCTTCAAAGATGTGCTCCAAAACCGCATCGCTACGGGTATTGCGTTGAGCGGCATCCAAAAGGGTGTTGAGATCGCCGCCAGACCAAAAGTCCCGCTCAAAACGCTCGGTATCACGTCTGACGCCCCGCAGAATGGCAGTTTTCTTAAAAATGATGGTCCAAGAGGCTACAGACATGCTCAGTAATAACAACATTACTAACTGGGCTAATAGGCTGGCATTAAGGACTAGGGAGAGTAATGAGAGGTCTTGAGTAGGTGTCATGGTGGATTTTGTATGATGTAGGTTGATTTTACTAAGTTAATTCACTCAGCAATACAACTTCAACAGGATTATGACCATGTTTGACCGCCAAAACACCTTAGCCAAAACTGACCCAGAATTATGGGTGGCAATTCAGAATGAGAATAAGCGTCAGGAAGATCATATTGAGCTCATCGCTTCCGAGAACTACACCTCACCAGCAGTGATGCAGGCGCAGGGCTCTCAGTTGACCAATAAGTACGCTGAAGGCTATCCAGGTAAGCGTTATTACGGTGGTTGTGAGTTTGTGGACGTCGCTGAGCAATTGGCGATTGATCGCGTGAAGGCTTTGTACGGTGCTGAAGCGGCGAACGTTCAGCCCCATTGCGGCGCGTCCGCAAACCAAGCGGTATTTTTAGCTTTCCTGAAACCAGGTGACACCTTCATGGGAATGAGCTTGGCTGAGGGTGGTCACTTAACCCACGGCATGGCTTTGAATATGAGCGGGAAGTGGTTTAATCCGATTTCTTATGGTCTCGATAAAAACGAAGCGATCGATTATGAACAGATGGAGCGTTTAGCCCGTGAGCACAAGCCTAAATTGATTATTGCTGGTGCATCTGCTTACTCTCTTGCGATCGATTGGGAGCGCATTGGTAAGTTAGCAAAAGAAGTTGGCGCCATTTTTATGGTGGACATGGCTCATTACTCTGGCTTGATTGCTGCTGGCGTGTATCCAAATCCAGTGCCACATGCTGATATTGTTACTTCCACAACGCATAAGAGTTTGCGCGGCCCTCGTGGCGGCATCATCTTGATGAAGGCTGAGCACGAGAAAGCAATTAACTCTGCGGTATTCCCAGGTCTTCAAGGCGGTCCTTTGATGCATGTGATCGCTGGTAAGGCGGCGGCGTTTAAAGAGGCACAAGAGCCTGGCTTTATTGATTACCAAAAGCAAGTGATTGCTAATGCCAAAGCTTTAGCAGAGACTTTAATTTCCCGCGGTCTACGTATTGTTTCTGGCGGTACAGATTCTCATGTGATGTTGGTGGACTTACGTGCCAAGAAAATGACCGGTAAAGAAGCTGAGCGCGTATTGGGTGAAGCACATATCACTTGCAATAAGAACGGCATTCCGAACGATCCAGAAAAACCAATGGTGACGAGTGGTATTCGTTTGGGTTCACCAGCAATGACCACGCGCGGCTTCAAAGAAACAGAAGCACGTCAAGTTGGTAATTTCATTGCAGATGTTTTGGATAGCCCAAATGATGCTGACAATATCGCTAAGGTGCGCGCTCAAGTTGCAGAGCTTGCTAAGCGCTTCCCAGTTTACGGTTAAGCGAGCATCCATTGCGCTGCCCCTTTTGCCATAACGACGATACCCAGGTTTTAGATACCCGGGTATCGGACGAAGGCGATACGATTCGTCGTCGTCGTCGTTGCGCAAAATGCGATAAACGATTTACGACTTACGAGCGTGTGGAGCTTGTATTGCCAGCAATCGTTAAGAAGAACGGCAGCCGTGTTGAATACAGTCATGAGAAGTTGGTCAGCTCAGTTAAGCTAGCATTACGTAAGCGCCCAGTCTCTTCCGACTCTGTGGATGAGGCGATTGCTCGCATTGAAGAGAAGTTGCTCAGCCTAGGCGAAAAAGAAATCCCAAGTGAGCGCGTTGGTGAACTTGTGATGCGTGAGCTCAAGCGCTTAGATAAAGTTGCTTACATCCGTTTTGCATCAGTCTATAGAAGCTTTGCTGATATTGAATCTTTTGAGAGTGCGCTCAAAGAGTTGAAGTAAAACTACGATTTTCATAAAAATATATTTTATTGGGGCGCTGATCTGATGCGTAAAGTTTTGGTTACGGGCGGCACTGGTTATATTGGATCGCATACGGTGATCCAATTGCTTAATGCTGGTTTTGAGGTTGTCATTCTCGATAATCTTTCTAACAGTAGCAAGGGTGTTGTTGCGCGCATAGAAGAACTCTCTGGAACAGGTCTTGATTTTATTGAGGGTGATGTTCGTGATCATGAACTTCTTAGAGGTATTTTTGCCAAATATGCATTTGATTCTGCAATCCATTTTGCTGGGTTAAAGGCCGTTGGAGAATCACAAGAAAAACCATTGAAGTATTACGACAACAATGTCACTGGCAGCATAGTGTTATTTGAAGAAATGATGAGGGCTGGCGTCCATAAGCTGATTTTTTCATCTTCAGCAACTGTGTATGGAGATCCAGGTTATGTTTGCTACAGCGAGACCACTCCCTTAGCCCCGATTAATGTTTACGGCCGCACTAAGCTGATAGTTGAGGATACTTTGCGCGATCTTAAAAAAGCAGAACCAAGATGGCAAATCGCGTTACTAAGGTACTTTAATCCAGTAGGCGCTCATATATCCGGCCGTATTGGCGAAAATCCATTCGGTGTTCCGAATAATTTGATGCCATTCATTTCGCAGGTGGCGATTGGAAGCCGCCCAAAGCTGATGGTATACGGCAATGATTATGCAACCCCAGATGGCACTGGACTGAGAGATTATGTCCATGTTGAAGATTTGGTTGCAGGTCATGTGGCGGCGCTCAATACCCTGGGAGATGCAAACTCCTTCCTTACGCTCAATCTAGGGACTGGCAAGCCATATAGTGTCCTAGAAATGATTGGCGCCTTCGAGAGAACATCAGGCGTCAAGATTCCTTACGAAATTGTTGAACGTCGTGCTGGTGATTTGCCGGAATATTATGCCAATGCTGACTTGGCTAAAGAAGTTCTAGGGTGGCAGGCGAGGTTGGGAATTGATCGTATGTGTGCTGATACTTGGCGTTGGCAAAAAACTAACCCTGCAGGTTATGTCATCGATTAGCCAATAGAATTCGAACGATAAAAAAGGACTGCATGTGAACTGACCCACAAAAGTTGGACATTAAATCCAACTAAAAAGGGTCAGTCTCATGTCCAAATACAGCAAAGAGTTCAAGCTAGAAGTTATTAAGCATTACCTCTCCGGTAATGGGTGGTTTTAAAACTGTCGCAGATCAGTATGGCGTTAAATACGCCTATGTGCGCAAATGGGTTCATGCCTTTAAGACCCATGGCCAAAAGAGTTTTGCAAAGGGTCATGTCAAGTACCCTAGCACCTTCAAGCTATCTGTCTTGCGGCATATGGAGCAACACCTGCTCTCGATCAATCAAGCGGCATCCCACTTTAATACCCCAGCACCCAGCACAATCAGTCGCTGGCAACGCCTCTACAATAAAGGTGGTATTACAGCCCTAGAACC
>NZ_JBIIPA010000009.1:0-68424 GCF_044342855.1 Polynucleobacter sp. | reverse complement strand
GTCCACCTAAATACTTTACGCAAATGGGGCTGGTGTCTTTGGTGTCAACCCACCAAAATCTTCAGCGCGCTATTTGAACCGCCGTATGCGGAACCGCACCTACGGTGGTGTTAGAGGGCTGAGGGAGTAATCCCTCAGCCTACTCGATCCAATTATTTTTAGGAGTCTGAGTCGATGATGCTGTTCGGTGCTGCTAATCCAAAATGCTCATAAGTTTGACGGGTAGCTACCCTCCCGCGTGAAGTTCTTTGCAGGTAGCCTTGTTGAATTAGGTAAGGCTCTAAGACATCTTCAATGGTGTCACGCTCTTCACCAATCGCTGCAGCCAAGTTATCAATGCCTACTGGGCCACCATCAAACTTATGCAAGATGGCTTCTAGTAATTTTCTATCCATCACATCAAAACCACTTGGGTCGACATCGAGCATCTTGAGCGCAGCATCAGCCATTTCTTTGGTAATGGTGCCAGTACCTTTGACTTCAGCATAGTCACGTACGCGACGTAATAGGCGATTAGCGATACGTGGAGTGCCTCTAGCGCGCTTCGCAATCTCAATTGATCCCTCTGGGTCAATATCGGCTTTGAGTAGGCTTGCAGAGCGCGTAATGATTTTGGTGAGCTCTTCAGTGGTGTAGAACTCTAGTCTTGCCACAATGCCAAAGCGATCACGCAATGGATTGGTGAGCATACCGGCACGAGTGGTCGCACCAATCAAAGTAAATGGCTTGAGATCAATCTTGACACTTCGTGCTGCGGGACCTTCACCAATCATGATGTCTAGGCTGTAGTCCTCTAGTGCTGGATACAGAATCTCTTCAACTACTGGAGAGAGTCGATGAATCTCATCAATAAAGAGCACATCGTTTGCTTCTAAATTGGTCAGTAAAGCAGCGAGGTCGCCGGGTCTATCGAGAACGGGGCCGCTAGTTTGGCGCAAGTTCACACCAAGCTCTCTAGCGATGATGTGGGCCAGGGTAGTTTTACCAAGTCCCGGAGGACCAAACAAGAGAACGTGATCTAGAGCTTCTTGACGAGCTCGAGTTGCAGTAATAAAGATTTCTAATTGGGCCCTAGCCTTAGTTTGGCCAACATACTCATCAAGCTGTTTTGGGCGCAAGGCTCTTTCGAAGACAGCTTCAGAGTTTCCGGCTGAACCGCTAACGATGCGGTCATTACCTTCCGGTAAGTCTTCGGGAATTGAGCTGAGATCTTCTGTGTGAATTGCCATACTGCAAGTGTAGTGGTGTTTGGGTGACTAGTTATGAAGACTTTGAGAGGTATTTGAGGCCCATGCGGATGCCATCTGAAACTGTAGTGTCAGGCGGTATTTGCTTGAGGGTAAGATGCGCTTCTTTTTCTGAATAACCCAGCGCTAAGAGAGCCTGCAATACTTCGCTGCTGGCTTCAATTGCCTGGGGCTTTCCGCCAACAATTCCTAAATCTGGAGCTAACTTGCCTTTGAGCTCAAGGCAAAGGCGCTCAGCAGTTTTTTTGCCAATCCCGGGGACTTGAGTTAGGCGTCCCGCTTCTTGCATAGCAATAGCTTGTGCCAATTCATTGACGCTCATGCCAGAAAGTACGGCAAGGGCAGTGCGTGAACCGACGCCGCTAATCTTGATCAGTTGTCTAAACGCTTCGCGCTCAGTTTCAGTGGCAAAGCCAAAGAGTTGTTGCGCATCTTCACGAACTTGGAAGTGCGTAAGAAGTGTAATTTTTTGATTGGTCTCTGGCAGTTGATACAGGGTGCTCATTGGCACATCGATCTCATAGCCAACGCCTTGGCAATCTACCAAGAGGCGGGGAGGGTGAACCGAAACGAGAATGCCTTGTATGCGACCAATCATGTAAAGATCTTAACCTGTTTGTATTGTTATTTCTTGCTAGTCTTTTTGGGTGCAAGAGCAGCAGTAATTGCTTTCGGAATCTGGGCATGATGCGCAGCGCAAATAGCCACTCCTAAAGCATCGGCCGCATCCGTTCCTGGGGCACGGCTTAGACGGAGCAACCGTTTCACCATTTCTTGAACTTGAGGCTTAGTAGCCCTACCAGTTCCCGCAATGGACTGCTTCACCCTGAGTGCACTGAACTCTGCAACAGGGAGTTTGTCCGACACTAGGGCTGCAATCACCGCACCTCGCGCCTGACCTAGCATCAAGGTAGAGCGAGGATTGACGTTCAGAAATACTTCTTCGATAGCCGCTTGTTCTGGGTGGTAGGTCTCAAGCACTTCCTTAATTCCCGCGTACAAGATTCCTAATCTCACAGGAAGACCTTGGTCTGGATCACCACTTTCAATCGTCCCAGAGGCTACGTAGCTCAGTTTTTGGCCATCAACATCAATGACGCCAAAACCTGTTGTTCGTAGACCAGGGTCGATTCCTATCCAGCGCATGGGTGCTTAGTGACGGAAGTGACGTGTGCCAGTAAAGATCATGGCAATGCCATGCTCATCGGCTGCTGCGATGATTTCATCATCACGCATGCTGCCACCAGGCTGGATAGCGCAGCTTGCACCACCGTTCACAACGACATCCAAGCCATCGCGGAATGGGAAGAAAGCATCACTTGCCACTGCAGAACCTTTGAGGCTTAAACCTGCGTTCTCGGCCTTAATGCTTGCCATGCGAGCAGAGTCTACGCGGCTCATTTGGCCAGCGCCAATACCGAGGGTCATGCCGTTAGCGCAATACACAATCGCATTGGATTTCACAAACTTGGCAACGCGCCATGCAAACATCATGTCGTGCATTTCGCTTGGAGTTGGGAGACGCTTGCTAACAACGCGCATTTCGTTCTCAAGTACGTTTTTCGCATCAGGAGACTGAACGAGTAAGCCACCACCAACACGTTTGAAGTCAAAAGTATTAAATGCAGTGCCCAAAGGAATTTCTAAGAGACGCACATTTTGCTTGGCGGCAAATATCGCTTTGGCTTCAGCGCTAAAGCTAGGTGCAATCAATACTTCTACAAACTGCTTAGAAATTGCTTCAGCTGCGGCGCCATCACATGGCACGTTGAAGGCAATAATTCCGCCAAAGGCTGAGCTTGGATCTGTTTTGAATGCCTTTTGATACGCCTCGAGGGCGTTGGCAGCAACAGCTACGCCGCAAGGATTGGCGTGCTTGATAATGACGCACGCTGCTGCAGCACCAGCATTACCGGTGAAGCTCTTGACACATTCCCAGGCAGAGTCAGCATCAGCGATGTTGTTGTAGGAGAGCTCCTTACCTTGTAATTGTTTGTAGTTAGCAAGCGCCCCATCGACTGGGTAGATGTCTTTGTAGAAAGCTGCTGATTGGTGTGGGTTCTCGCCATAACGCATCTCTTGTACTTTTTCAAAGGCAAGGTGCAGAGTTTCTGGATAAGCGGAACGATTCTTGTGATCGAGGTCATCACCTAATGCAGATAGATAATTTGCAATCGCGCCGTCATATTGGGCGGTATGGGCAAATACTTTTTTAGCCAGACCCAAATTGGTCTTATAAGAAACTAAATTCTTATTGGCTTTCATTTCTTCGAGAACGGGCGCGTAATCTTCTGGAGAAATGAGTACGGTTACATCTTGGTGGTTCTTGGCAGCAGCACGCAACATCGCTGGACCACCAATATCAATGTTCTCAACCGCATCTTCAAATGAGCAATCTACTTTAGCAACGGTTTCATTAAATGGATAGAGGTTAATAACCAGCATGTCGATCGTATCAATGCCATGCTCTTTCAAAGCGGCCATATGCTCAGGAAAGTCTCTGCGAGCCAGTAAACCGCCATGCACCATTGGGTGTAATGTCTTTACGCGACCGTCCAGCATCTCTGGAAACTTAGTAAGTGAAGATACTTCTACTACGGGCAGATTATTTTCAGCTAATAGTTTTGCAGTGCCGCCAGTAGAGATCAGCTTGACGCCTTGCTCATGAAGGGATTTGGCGAACGGCACAATGCCATTTTTATCGGAAACAGAGAGTAGGGCTGTGCGGATCATATTTTTCAGAAGGATTAATTAATAAAGAATGGGGTATTGAGGTCTGATTTATTTCAGAAGCTGGTGTTCAACCAACTTCTTGTGTAGCGTGTTTCGGTTGATGCCAAGGTACTGGGCAGCCAAAGATTGATTCTGTTTCGCATGTTGCAGGACTAATTCGAGCATCGGCTTTTCAACTACTGCGAGAACCATTTGGTACAAGTCAGATGGAGGTGTTCCTTTGAGGTCATCCAAATAACGTTGGAGTTGGGTCTCAATACATTCAGTGATGGGGTGCTTATTGGTCATGGATAAATTAAATAACTAAAAACTAAATTTAGGCTGCTTCTAAAAATAACAAACGATCAGAGTGGGATTTCATTTCATTGAAAAAATCATTCACCATCTGCAATTGGGTTTTGCAGTCATCGGCGGTATTCATTCTTTGGCGAAAGGCATGTGAATCCCGTAAGCCTTTGCAGTACCAGCCAATATGTTTGCGTGCTGTGCGCAAGCCAACATATTCGCCATAAAACTCATAGTGATCAATGAGGTGGGTATTCATGATCTCTTGAATCTCATTAATCTGCGGTGTGGGTAATTTGCCGCCCGTTTCCAGAAAATGATGAATCTCACGAAAGATCCAAGGACGTCCTTGAGCGGCGCGACCAATCATGATGGCATCGGCACCAGTTTCTTTTAAAACAAATTCTGCTTTTTCTGGAGTGGTGATATCACCGTTAGCAACCACTGGAATGGCAACGCTATTCTTTACTGCAGTAATAGTTTCGTACTCCGCTTCGCCGTGATAAAGGTCGGCTCTGGTGCGACCGTGAACAGTCAGCATGGAGATGCCAGATTTTTCAGCGAGACGTGCAATATCAATCGCATTTTTATGCTCGCGATCCCAGCCCGTTCGAATTTTTAAAGTCACGGGAACTGCATCAGGCCCTACGCCTACAGCTTGCACTACGGCTTCCAAAATTTGCTGTACTAAAGGTTCATCTCTTAATAGCGCAGAACCAGCTGCAACATTACAAACCTTTTTGGCTGGGCAACCCATATTGATATCAATAATCTGGGCGCCATGATCGACATTCAGTTTGGCTGCAGCAGCCATCATCTGCGGATCAGCTCCAGCGACTTGGACTGCGATTGGCTTAAATTCACCTTGGTGATTGGCGCGACGCTGGGTTTTTTCACTCTTCCACAGCAATGCGTTTGAGGCGATCATTTCAGATACGGCATAACCAGCACCTAGCTTTTTGCAAAGCTGACGAAATGGACGATCTGTTACCCCAGCCATAGGGGCAACAAATAATCTATTTGCGAGCAGGTGTGAACCAATTTTCATCTGTTTCGGGCTGTGTTTTGGAGGGCTTTAAGCGCTTGGGAAAGGGTGTCACTTTAGCACAAGTCGGCCTAAATCTGCCTAAAAAATAGGCAGATTCCGTGATTTAGATCAAACGACTAATGCTTGGATTTAGAAGGCTATTTAAGCCCCTTAGCGCCTACCAAACATCATCTGGCGAGCTAAGGCTGTTTTGATTGATGGGAGCCATTGGAGGGCTGATAAAGCCAATCCACGACCGACCACAATAGGAATTAGGTTTGAAGTGAAGATTCTGGCCATAAAGTCGGTTAAGCCAATGGTGGCAGACCGATCAGCCTTTCGACTTTGGGCGTATTCCTGCAAGGTATTTTCAATAGCTAGAGGAGTTTTTTGATCTTCAGGTTTCGAGAACAAGGCGCTCAGTTTTTCGGCCAAGAGATAAGCATCCCTCAATCCAAGGTTTAGACCCTGTCCCGCAACGGGATGCAAGGCTTGGGCAGCATTACCAATCCAAACTTCATTCCCCTGGGTGATTTCTTTGCGGTAATTAAGTCCCAACTCATAGAGGCGGCGATCTTGGATTTTGAGGAACTGACCAATACGCGAGCCAAACTCAGCTTGCAGGCTTTCCAGAAATTCAGCATTACTTAAAGCGAGCCTTGCCTGTGAAGAACTTGGGGTTCCACACCAAACCAGATTCAGGATGTTGGATCCGTAGTGGCTTGGCAAAACTGCCAAAGGCCCTTCAGATGTAAATCGCTCCCATGCTTGATGGGGTGAAGCATTCTCAACCTCAACCAAGCCAACCAAAGCAGATTGCTCATAGTCTCGGCCAGACTCTACCCAATCCTGAGTTTTAAATAAACCACCTTCAGCATGAACTACACATTTGGCTTGGATATTTGCAGTGTCAGTGTTGGCATCGATATGCCCCCAAACAAAATTTGGACTTTTTGTTTGAATGTCTCTTAAAGCTTTGCGCAAAGTCAGATGAATATCACGATAGCGAATAATATGACCTAGCGCATCTTGTTTTAATTCTTCGCGAGTCATGAGGGCGCGACCAAAACGACCTGCTTGTGACACATGGACTCGATGAATATCTGCACACTCACTAGGCCATGCATTAATGGTATCGAGCAAGAGTTTGCTACCGTGCGATAGAGCAATTCCTCTGCTATCAGCAGCGGCTAAATCGGCATCCTCTATAGGGTTGCGATCGAGTAAGGAAATCTTGGCTTCAGGAAACTTTTGCAAGCACCATGCTGCGCAGGCCAAACCAACTGGCCCGCCACCCTGAATCGCAATATCAAAATTTGTTGCTGACATGCTTGGCAATTTAATTATTCTTCATCAGCGCTTCGATTTCATCGGCTTTGACTGGTACGCCCCGAGAAATCAATTCACATCCAGAGTCGTTGACAACAGCATCATCTTCAATACGAATGCCGATATTCCAAAAACGTTCATCTACATCGTCTGCTGGACGAACGTATAGACCTGGTTCGATAGTAAGGGCCATACCAGCCTTGAGAAGGCGCCATGGTTTTTCTGAGGAGTTTGTTGATGTGCTCAGTGGTTCACGATACGAACCAACATCATGTACGTCCATACCCAACCAATGTGAGGTGCGGTGCATGTAGAAGCGACGATATGCACCAGTCTCAATTGCATTATCCAAGGAGCCTAATTCAGATAGCTTGAGAAGCTTCTCATCAAGTAATCCTTGTGTCAGTACCTTAAGTGCAGCTTCATGCGGCTGCATAAATGTATTATCAGGCTTAGTTGCTGCAATGGCCGCCTCTTGCGAAGCTAGCGTGATGTCGTAGAGCGCGCGTTGCGCCCCTGTGAACTTGCCATTCACTGGGAATGTACGAGTAATGTCGGAAGCATAGCCATCTAGTTCGCAGCCTGCATCTATTAAGCAGAGTTCGCCACTATGCAGTTCAGTATTACCAGCGCGGTAATGCAGAATGCAGGAGTTCGCTCCACCAGCAACAATGCTGTTGTATGCAACGCTTTGTGCACCGCTATACCGGAACTCATGAAGAAGTTCAGCTTCGAGATGATATTCACGCATGCCAGGTTTGCAGGCTTGCATTGCCCGAATGTGGGCGCGCGCAGAAATTTGGGCTGCACGACGCATGATGTCAATTTCATGTGCATCTTTAAAGAGACGCATTTCATGAATCAAGCTCTCTACATCATGAAACTCTGATGGTGGGTTAACGCCGGCACGGGCCTGAGCTCGCACTTGTTTCATCCAATGACGTAAGCGACGATCTATCTCTGCACTTTCAGAGAGGCGAATATAGACAGCATCTTGATCCGCTAATAATTCACCCAGCTTGTTATCTAACTCATGATTGCTGTACGCATACTCCACACCCAAGATTGAAGGTGCTGCGTCTGGCCCTAAGCGAATACCATCCCAAATCTCGCGCTCCGCGTCTTTAGGCCTACAAAAAAGATGGGACTCTAGTTGAGATTGCGATGTTGATCCAGCAATCTTGAGTACCAGTGTTGCACCCGGCTCTTCAAAACCGGTGAGGTAGAAAAAATCACTATCGTGACGATAAGGAAATTCACTATCCCGATTGCGGGAAGTCTCTGGCGCCGTAGTAATGATGGCAATACCCCTGCCAGTTTTGGCGCAGATCAGTTTTGCTAGTTCAATCCGACGTTGTTGGTAAATATTGGACTTATTCATGCGCTGCATTGAGCTCTTGTAATCGTTGGGGCGTGCCTACATCGTGCCATGGGCCGGTATATTTTTCACCGGACACTCTATTGTTGGCCATAGCCCTTCTCAGGAGTGGGGCTAACTTAGTGGGTACATCCAACTCTACATCTTTGAAGAGATCTCGGTGATATAGCCCAATACCGGAAAAAGTGAGTTTTTCAGCGCCATCTAGGGGCTCAGCAGCTACTTGGGAGTTCTTGAGATAAAAGTCTCCGTCAGGGTGCTGAACTGGGTTGGGAACCATCAACAGATGTGCCAAAGGCTGATTTGGCATGCTTCGTAAACTGGAGACTTGCTCCAAAAGCCGTTCAATCGGTAGATTTGGGCTAAAAACATCCCCATTGATGACTAGGAAATAATCGCTAGCGTTTAGCAAAGGCAGTGCCTTACGAATCCCGCCTGCCGTTTCTAGGGCGCTAGTTTCTGGGGAGTAGGTGATATTGAGATCGAATTGGCTGCCGTTGCTCAAAGCCTCCTCAATCTTGTAGCCAAGCCAGGCATGGTTAATGACGACGTCTTTAATACCTGCTGCACTGAGCGCTTCCAAATGCCAAGCTAGTAAGGACTTGTCTTTGATGGTCAGGAGTGGCTTAGGTAATTCATCTGTTAGTGGACGCATGCGCTCGCCTCGACCAGCGGCCAGTAAAAAGCATGGAATGAGATTGCGCTTATTCATCATGAATTGCTGCTATTCCTTGGTAGTGCGTGTCGATTCTAGAATACGAGCTAAGGGCTTCAATTCGATATAGCGATTTGCAGTGGCAATCGCATACTCCAGTACCAATGGGATATCTTTGAGATAGCCATCTTTGCCATCGCGATGAAATAGTCTTGCAAAAATACCTAAGACTTTCAGGTGGCGTTGCAAGCCCATCCACTCAAAGTCACGATAGAACTGACCAAAATCAGTTGGCATAGGCAAACCAGCTTGACGACCTTCTTCCCAAAATTTAATCACCCAATCAATTACGCGTTCTTCTGGCCATGCAATGTAAGCATCACGCCAGAGTGAAGATGCATCGTAAGTGATGGGACCATAAACCGCATCTTGAAAATCGATCACGCCAGGATTATTTTTTTCAGTCACCATCAAGTTGCGTGAGTGGTAGTCGCGATGAACGTAAACCTTAGCTTGCGCAAGATTGTTTTGAGTAATGAGTTCAAATGCTTGCTTGATTTGAGAATGTTGAAGTTCAGTTAATTCGATCTGCAAATGTTTCTTTAGATACCACTCAGGAAATAAATCTAACTCACGTTGCAACAGTGCTTCATCGTAGTTTGGCAAAACATCCGGTTTGCTTGCTAATTGCATTTGAACTAAAGCGTGGGTTGCATCTTTGTAGAGATGATCTGCGCTCTCAGAATTGAGTTCTGCAAGGTAAGTTTTCGTGCCAAGATCATTCAGCAAAAGAAAGCCTTCGGCTACATTTTTTTCTAAAATTTTCGAAACATTTAGACCGGCATTTTCGAGCAATAAATCGACCTTAATGAAGGCATCTAAGGGCTCATGTTGGGGTGGGGCATCCATCACGATCAAAGTCGGAAAATCCGGGTTTTTGGACTCAATCCGGAAATAGCGCCGAAAGCTGGCATCTGCCGAGGCGGGGGCCAAAGTGGGGAGATCTAATTGCCAGCTAGGTTCAAGGCCTTTTAGCCAGTTACGGAGGGTGTTTAAGCGAGAGTCAGTCATGGTCGATTCGTATAATAAGGCGGGTCTGGATCTATGAGTCATTATCGCCGTCGCGCCGGCCTTTGCGCCCCTCTTTTTTTAGCTGTCACCCTGCAAGTAATGATGGGGGTTGGATTGTCACAATTTGCGCTTCCAGGCGCTGCTCAAGCACCCGCACCCTTACCCCCGTCTGCGCAGTCTCTAGGTAGCTCTGCTAACTCCGTTTTAATTCCTGATCGTGGCGATGTCACCGTCTTAAAGTTGGATGATCAATTGCGGGTTGGCAAGCCTATTGCTGACGGTAATGCTTTGACGTTTACCTCTAGCGATTCGATTGATGGAATTGTCGATCGTGAAATGCGTTTAAAAGGGCGCGCACAAATTCGTCGCAATGGCGCCGTGATTAAAGCGGATGAAATTAAATACGATCCCGATTCTGATGTGGCGAATTTATCTGGCAATACTGAGTTTTCAAAAGGCAATGCATCTTTCAAGGGGCCGAAAGCGCGCTTTAGAGTCGACGCCCGCGAAGGCGAAATGGAAACCCCAAATTACGAACTGCGCGATAACCGAGCTAGTGGCAATGCAAAAAAATTAACAATCGAAACCTCGGATGTATTTGTATTTGATACGGCAACCTACACAACCTGTACTCCTGAAAATTTAGATTGGTATTTCACGGCAAGCACGCTCGAGATTGATAACGAACAAAAAGAAATGGTGGGTACGCATGGTGTCATGCGATTCTTTGATGTACCTATTGCTTACGTACCTTACTTTAGTGCGCCAACATCAAATCAACGTCGCTCTGGAATATTGGCCCCTGTAGCGGGTTACAACTCTAACAATGGTATTGATGTGACACAGCCTTACTACGTCAATATTGCGCCGAATCGAGATTTGTTGTTGATACCGCGGGTGATGGGTCAACGGGGTGTTCAGATGGGTGCTAAATACCAATTTTTGGATCAGCAATACGTCGGTAGCTTGGGCGGAGACTATCTCCCTTATGACCGCAAAACTGGCACTGATCGCTGGCGCTACGACTGGCAGCAGAGACAGAACTTTAGTGGCGCTTTGCTGGGAATGGGCGGTATTCCGATTGCGGGCGCTTGGACGGGCTATGCGAATATGTCACGGGTTTCAGACAGTTTGTACCCCACAGATTTTTCTCAGAGTATTGCGGGGGCTGTAACTAATCAGTTTCGTCAGGAAGTTGGAACAACCAAGAACTTAACTGGGAGCCTGAGTAACTGGATTGTTTCGGCAAAGGCTGTTACTTTCCAAACCTTGCAGCCAGACCTAACTGCTCCAGTTCAGTCGCCATACAACGTATTGCCTAATATCACTGCTTCTTATACCAATCGATTAACCCCAACTGTTTCAGATGCAAGCGGTAAGTATTTGACATTGCCCTCGGGCCCAATCACTTCGTTCTCAACGGATTACACCCGCTTTGCCTATAACGTAAACAGTAACCTTGCTTATGCTCCAGCGGGCTACCTCTATAGCCAGGCGGATCGTACTGTCATTAAAGGCGCAATGTCTTTGCCGCAGATTACTCCCGGCTATTACATTACCCCTAAGGTGAGCTTCCAGTCCAATACTTATGCTGCCACCGCAGCGGTGACCAGTAATAATCCCTTGGGTGCTGCCCCTCCAGTACAGGGTTTCACTATCCCAACTTTTAGTCTGGACTCGGGTCTTGCCTTTGAAAGAGACGCAGCGGAATTAAAAGGCTTCTTTGGGCGAGATATGCTCCTCACCATGGAGCCGAGGGCCTATTACGTCTATACCCCGTATCAAAATCAGGCTTTGACACCTTTGTTCGATACGGCTGATGCAGGCTTTGGCGTGACTCAGATCTTTAGTGAAAATACGTTTATTGGCAATGACCGTATTGCCGATAACAACAAATTAACCGGGGGCCTAACTAGCCGCATGATCGAGGCTGGTACTGGCGCTGAGCGTGCAAACGTAACCATTGCCCAACGTCAATCTTTCACAGGACAAAAGGTGGGTCTTAATGGCAATATCGCCAATCCCACAACCTATTCAGATACTTTGGGTTCAGCATCGGTTCGCTTGCTTGGCAACTTTAGTGCAGACATGTTCGGCCAGTACAACACGCAGTTAAGTAAATTTGTACAGACTACAGTTGGTGGTAGTTGGCGCCCCACACCGGGCAGAAGCTTGAATTTTGGATATCGAAATTTTTGGTCTCCGCCAACACAGGCTTTTGGTCCTACTCCAGCAACCTTGGCACAGACGACAACTGACCAATACAACGTCTCAGGCCAGTGGCCACTCACTCGTGAGGTTTCGGTCTTGGGCCGTTGGGGTTATGACGCATTAACTACTAAAACACTCAATACCCTGGTGGCTTTGGAGTGGATGCGGGACTGCTGGACTTTTAGAGGGGCCTACACACAAATGCTCAATACCTCACAAATAACCACCACCCAGGTTTTATTCCAAATAGAATTTAGGGGCTTTGGTAGTGCCGGTAGTAATCCAGTTGATATCATGAAGCTTAATGTTCCCGGATATATGCCCACTTCCAAGCCTATACCACCTTCAATATATGAGAACTATCAATGATGCGTAGGAATCGATTTAACCAAGCCCTTACAGCCATGATTTTGGCTGGCGCTGCTTTTATGTCTCAATTTGCATTTGCGCAAGATAGCTCAAAGACTTCGGGTGATAGCAAAATTCGTAATATTGACGGTGTTGCTGCAGTCGTCAATACTGGCTATGTGACACGCAAAGAAATTGACGATCGTATAGCCGCGCTACAAAAGCAGGGAACTAAATTGCCCGATGCTGTTACTTTACGTAAAACTATTCTCGAGCGCCTCATCATTGAAAAGATTCAACTGCAAAATGCCGAGCAAGAAGGTGTAGTTGTTACCAACAAAGAGCTCGAGAAAATTATTGCTGATATTGCCGCCAAAAATAAATTATCTCTGGCTGAGTTGAAGGTAAAAATTGCCGCAACTGGAAGTAGCTATGAGCGCTATCGTGAGATGTTGCGCGATGATGTCATCATCAGTCGTTATCGTGAGCGTGAAGTAGAGGGAAAAATCAAGATTTCTGATGCAGAAATAGACAACTTCATTACCGATCGCAATCGTGCAGTTGCTAGCGGGGGAAAGCAAACACGTTCAACTCCAGCCGCAAAAGGTGAGCCAGAAGAAATCGATGTTGCACAGATTTTTATTCCTGCCGATGTAAATGCAGGAGCTGGCGCCCAAGCCGAGGCAAAGAAAAAAGCAGAAACATTGTTGCGTGAAGCCCGTGGCGATGTTGATTTCTTGCAATTGGGTGCGATGGCTGCAAAAGAGAATCCGAAGATTAAGTTTCAAGAGCTGGGCTACCGCACGCCAGATCGTTTGCCACAATTATTTTACGAGGCCGTCAGAAATACTGGTGGCGGACAGGTTGCTGGTGCAGTTGTTAAAAGTCCTGCCGGCTATCACGTACTTAAGGTTCTCGACAGACGTGCGCTAGTTGCTGGGGCGCCTGAGCCACAGCAGGCTTCGACACAAGAGACTTTAGCTACCCCGCAAAATATTATGGTGACGCAGACTTTGTCTCGGCACATTTTGTTGCGAAGCCGTGCAGGCCTTACAGACCAGGATGCTGAAAGACGTCTAGCAGGTTACCGTGATCAGGTTCGCGCCAAGACTGCTGATTTTGGTGAGTTGGCTAAAAATTATTCTGAAGATGGATCTGCTGCGAATGGCGGCAATCTGGGTTGGATGGGCCCTGGTGATCTAGTTCCTGAATTTGATCAAGCTATGAATCGCTTGCAAATTGGCGAGGTGAGTAATCCAGTGAAGTCGGAGTTTGGTTGGCATTTAATTCAGGTGCTGGAGCGTCGTGAGGCGCAGTTAACTGTAGAGAAGCAGCGTCAATTTGCTCGCGCAGCAATTCGTGAGCGTAAGTTTGAGCAGGCTTATCAAGATTGGTTACGTGAGCTACGCGACACTGCTACGGTGAAGATCATTAACACAGATGATCCAGCAGCCAGTCCTCGTTAACTTAGTTATCAGCTCTGGAGAGCCTGCAGGGGTTGGTCCAGAGGTCTCTATTGCAGCTGCCCTCGCTTTTTTGCAAGAGCAGTCTGCAAGTGCGATTACTGTGCTTGGGGATCCAAGTTCATTTTCCGTAGTTAATATACCCAAAGCATTATCAACTCGCCTAATAGTGGAGCCCATTCCACTTGCTGTCCCAGTAGTTGCTGGTCAATTAAATCCCGCTAATGCGCAGTATGTCCTTAATATTTTGGACGCCGCTGTTAAGGGATGCCTAGATGGACGCTTTGACGCGATGGTGACGGCACCAATACAAAAGAGTGTTATCAACGGGGGATCCGCCTCAAGCGATGTTTTATTTACTGGTCATACTGAATACCTAGCTAAGCTTTGCCATCAAGAACATGTTGTCATGATGTTATGTGCGACATTGCCAGCGGGATTTTTGGGTTTACAGAAAAGCCGCGACCTTCGGGTGGCTTTGGTAACAACACATCTGCCCTTAAGCGCAGTTCCAGAGGCGCTTAATTATCAGCATATTCTGCAAACGATTCAAATCGTCGAGCATGATTTGCGAACAAAATTTGGTATTGCTAAGCCCGTGATTCGGGTGGCAGGACTCAATCCCCATGCGGGTGAATCAGGTTATCTTGGGTGCGAAGAAATCGATGTGATTGCACCAGCCATCGAGGCTGCGAAAGAGTTAGGTATTCAGGTGAGTGGACCCTATCCAGGTGACACGATGTTTGATGCCAAGGCTTTGGAAAATGTAGATGCGTTCATTGCGATGTACCACGATCAAGGTCTGGCGCCATTCAAGTTTGTGAGCTTTGGTGGGGGCGTAAACGTCACCTTAGGTTTGCCAATTATTCGTACCTCAGTAGATCATGGCACGGCGCTAGACATTGCTGGTAAAGGTCTTGCAGACCCAGGCAGCATGTTAGAGGCTTTGCGACTTGCTTATCAATTGGCAGTAAATATAAAGAACACAAAGAATTTAAAGATATGATGCATCGCGCCCGAAAACGATTTGGTCAAAACTTTTTGCAAGACTCTGGAGTAGTTTATTCCATCGTTGCAGCCATCAATCCCAGTGAAAATATGCATGTGATTGAAATCGGTCCGGGCCTTGGCGCTTTAACAAAGCCCTTGTTAAGTAATCTGGACCACTTGGATCTTTTAGAGATTGATCGAGATTTAGTAGCCTATTGGAATCAAGAGAATCTCAAGGGTCTTAATGTCATAGAGGGGGATGCCCTCAAGTTTGATTTTCTAGAGTGGGCAAATGCACGTCCAGCCAATAGTGGTTTATGCAAGGTAGTGGGCAACCTGCCTTACAACATCTCCTCTCCATTGCTCTTTCATCTCGTTTCCGCTGCCCATGCGATTGATGAGCAGGTATTTATGCTTCAAGCTGAAGTCGTCGAGCGTATGGTCTCCAAGGCTGGCGGCTCTGAATTCAGTAGGCTTTCAGTCATGCTGCAAGCTCGCTATGACATGGAGCAAGTTTTAGAAGTTCCGCCCGAAGCCTTTGATCCGCAGCCTAAAGTTAATTCTGCGGTTGTGCGAATGATTCCGCGACGAGATTTTAGTCTAAGTGATGCGCAGTGGCATGCTTTAGAAAAAGTAGTGGCGGCAGCGTTTTCTCAGAGAAGAAAAATGCTGCGCACTAACTTATCAGCCTTTGCTGATCGATTGTCTTTATCTGAATCGGAACTAAAAGCGCGCGCTCAAGATATTCTGGTAGAGCGCTACATTGAGTGGGCCAAAACTTTAGCCCGCTAAGACCCCTGTTCTACTGGTAAGCAGTGGGATCAATTACTCGCATTTCAGCTTCAATCCACTTTTCCACTTCTTGATGCAGTTGCCCGCCAGTTTTTCCGGCAGAGGTAATAGCAGGGCCGATTGAGAAGATGATCGTTCCAGGTTGCTTTAGAAAGCTATTCTTAGGCCAGCAACGACCTGCGTTGTGGGCAATTGGGATAACCAGCGCTTCAGTTGCGCTCGCAAGCCTTGCGCCACCCTTGCTATAGGGCTTGTGTGATCCGGTAGGTGTTCTGGTGCCCTCTGGAAACAACAAAATCCACTTGCCTTCACTTAAACATTTTTTCCCTTGGCCAACTACTGAGAGAGCAGCAGTTTCTTTGCTATTGCGATTGATGTGAATCATCTTGAGCAAAGCCAAAGCCCAGCCAAAGAAAGGAATCCAAAGTAATTCTCTTTTGAAAACGAAGCAGACTTGCTTAGGAAGCTTGGCAATATAAAAAATGGTTTCGTAGGCAGATTGATGTTTACTCAGCACAACAACGGGTTTATCCAATACCGCCATCATGTTTTCCATTCCGCGAATCTCGTAACGAATACCGCAGAGGGGCTGCAAGATCCAGATTACGACCTTATTCCAAAGTCCGATAAAGCGATAGCGATTCTCAGGATTGAGAAATGGGAAAACTAATATGCAAAGCACCGACCAGATCGGGGTGAATATCAGCAAGAAGAGGGTAAACAGAGCTGAGCGAATAAAAGTCATATTTGCATTAAACCTTATCTTGTAAGAGTGCATTCGCAAACGCCATCAAATCAGCATGAATCTGGGTGCCTTCTGGGAGGCCGCCTTTATCCAAGGTTTTACTACCTTTGCCGGTCAATACCAAATGTGGGCTAGCACCAAGAGCAACGCCTGCTTGAAGGTCGCGTAAGGAGTCGCCCACAATTGGCACCCCCAATAACGGGGTGGCGCCCTGATTCTTTTTATAGCGCAGGACAATCTCTTTCATCATCCCTGGTAATGGCTTGCGACAATCGCATGCATTAGCATCGGTATGTGGGCAGAAGAAAATACTGTCGATATGACCACCCAAAGGCTTGAGCAGTTTATCCATCTTGCCATGCATGGCATGAAGATCGTTTATGTTGAAATAACCCCGGGCTAAACCAGACTGGTTAGTTGCTACGGCGATTTGATAACCCGCTTGATTGAGTAGTGCGATTGCTTCAAGGCTGCCCGGTAGCGGAATCCACTCATCACTCGACTTCACATAATCATCTCGATCTTCATTGATCACGCCATCGCGATCAAGAATGATTAGCTTAGAAGAGCTGATGCTCATGCTAATTTGCCGAGGTCGGCAATGAGATTCATTTTCTGGTGAAGTTGTTGCAGGAGAGCCAGGCGGTTATCGCGCAACTCTGGATTTGGATCCATCACCATCACATCGGCAAAAAACTGATCAATTGGAGCACTGAGAGCAACGAGTGCTTTTAGTAGATCCACAAACTGACGTTTTTCGTAAGCCGCTGTCAGTGTTGGAGTCAGTTTCTCGAGCGCCTGATGTAATGCGATTTCAGCAGGAAGCTGCAAGAGCGTACTTGAGCAATGCGCCGGAATATCGGTTGCATTCTTTTTCAAGATATTGCTGATACGTTTATTGGCAGCAGCTAACTGAGCCGCTTCGGCTAAGGCATTAAATTCACGCAATGCAGTTAAGCGATCAATTAAATCATTTAGTTGGGCTGGTGACTGACTTAATACCGCGTCAATTTCTTCGGTAGTAAACGGCTTACCTGCAACTGCTTGGTCGCGCAAGTAAGCGCGCAGACGATCAATGATGAAGGCGTAAATATCTTCCGCCTTAGCTTTTTCTTGAACATCTTTTTGCGGAAATTGCTTACGAGCCAGCTCAATTAAGTCGGGCAGGCTTAAGCTAAGATTCTTTTCAAGCAGCAGACGGCAGATTCCGAGAGCATGACGACGTAGGGCATAGGGGTCTTTATCACCGGTTGGCGCAAGACCAACACCCCAAATACCAACGAGAGTTTCTAGCTTGTCCGCAATTGCTAGGATGGTGCCAGTTTGACTCTGTGGAAGAGCGTCACCAGCAAAGCGAGGCATGTAATGTTCGCTGCAAGCTGATGCTACTTCTGCATTTTCGCCATCATGCGTTGCATAGTAGCGACCCATGATCCCCTGAAGCTCTGGGAACTCGCCAACCATATCGGTTAACAAATCAGTTTTAGCAATTTCAGCAGCACGACTGGCTAGCGCCCCATCAGCTGATAGGGCTTTAGCAATGCCCACCGCAATTCCTTGAACACGCTTCGTACGGTCCAGTTGATTGCCAAGCTGATTGTGATAAACCACTTTTCCAAGATCAACTACGCGGGATGCCAGCGGACGTTTTTGATCTTGTTGAAAGAAGAAACGTGCATCGGATAGACGTGGGCGTACTACGCGCTCGTTACCGGAAATAATTGCTTCTGGCTTATCAGTCTCAATATTGGAAACAATGAGGAAACGATTGCGTAACTTACCTTGCTTGTCAGTCAAAGCAAAGTATTTTTGATTAGTCTGCATTGTCAGAATCAAGCATTCTTGTGGAACTTCCAAGAACTCTTGATCAAAATGACACTCATAGATTGCTGGCCACTCAACTAATGCGGTCACTTCATCTAACAAGCTATCTGGCATCAACACTAAATCAGCACCAGCAGCTTTTAATAACGCGGATTCAATAAAATCACGACGATTGTTAAAGCTTGGCAATACTTTTGCTTTAGTGCTGAGGTCAGATTCATATTGATCTGCAGAGGCGATCGTAATGACGCCAGGAGCCAGAAAGCGATGACCTTCTGTTTGGTTTGCTGCGTCAATGCCCAGTGCGCTGATATGCAATGTTTGCTTGCCATGCAGAGCGATGATGCGGTGTGCGGGACGTGCAAACTCAACATCCGCCAACTCACCATTTTTCTGTAGCACTTGGTAGTGCATCATTTTGGCGATGGGTAATTTGCTCAGTGCCTGCTCTAGAGCTTGTTGAGCGGTTTTTTCTAATGCCGCACCTTTGGCGATGACATTGAGATAGAGCGCTTCATTTTTTCCTTCACCGGATTTTTCTAAGGTGGAGAGTTCGATATCAGCGTAACCCAAGGAGGTTAATTTCTTTTGTAGTGGCGCAGTCGGCTTTCCATCAGCATCAAAAGCAATGCTAGTCGGCAGTAATTTTTCACGTACCGGATAGTCTGGGGCTTGGCTCAAGACATTAGTTACTTGAACAGCAAGGCGGCGCGGTGTAGCAAAGCTAGTAGCAACGGAGTTTTCGCTCAATAGGCCGGCGGCCTTCAGCGTGGAAAAAATACCTTCACTAAAAGCATCACCTAAGCGACGCAAAGATTTTGGTGGAAGCTCTTCGGTAAATACTTCAATCAGAAGATTGTCTGATTGAGAGAGGGAATTCGGTGTACTCATAATTAGATCTAGCTGCTTAGGCTTTGGATTGACGTTGGCACATCGGGAATCCCAACTTCTCGCGAGACTCAAAGTAAGCCTGCGCTACTGCGCGAGATAGATTGCGAATGCGACCGATATAGGCGGCACGCTCGGTCACTGAGATGGCGCCACGGGCATCCAGTAAATTAAAAGTATGCCCAGCTTTGAGTACCATTTCATAGGCAGGTAAGGCTAGCGGCACTTCCATCAAACGCTTGGCTTCACTTTCGTAATTGGTGAAGTTTGCAAACAATAAGTCAGTATTGGAGTGCTCGAAGTTGTAGCAAGACTGCTCGACTTCATTCTGGTGATACACGTCACCGTAAGAGATGCCATCCGCCCAAACGAGGTCGTATACGTTGGAGCAATTTTGGATGTACATCGCTAGGCGCTCGATACCGTAAGTGATTTCGCCTAAAACAGGTTTGCAGTCAATGCCACCGACTTGCTGGAAATACGTGAACTGCGTTACTTCCATGCCGTTAAGCCAAACTTCCCAGCCTAAGCCCCATGCGCCCAGGGTCGGGTTTTCCCAGTCATCCTCAACAAAACGCACATCGTTCTTTTGGAGATCAAGACCTAAAGCGGCAAGTGAGCCCAAATAGAGCTCAAGGATGTTTTCTGGTGCAGGCTTCAGCACTACCTGGTACTGGTAGTAGTGCTGTAGGCGGTTCGGATTTTCTCCGTAGCGACCATCTTTTGGTCTACGTGAAGGCTGGACGTAAGCGGCTTTCCATGGTTCCGGGCCAATGGCCCTCAAGAAAGTGGCTGTATGAGATGTACCTGCACCGACCTCAAGGTCAATAGGTTGCAATAGGGCGCAACCTTGTTGGTCCCAGTAATCTTGGAGTTTGAGAATGATTTGCTGAAAAGTAAGCATTATTTACCTGGCTAAGCCTTTGATTTTACATGGCTAAGCTAACGAACCATGAAATAGCGATTAGATTAGTTTTTGGCGAATAAGACCCAAGATAAGCAAGAGGCAAGAAAGGCTCAAAATAGGCGCATTTCCCCAAATCACATAAGGGGTTGTGCCTGAGTAGGCTTGAATCTTGATGCTGAGGACGTCTTGGGTAAATTCACCCAGCTGAGACAGTACCTTGCCGTCTGGCCCAAGCGCTGCGGTAATACCCGTATTTGTGGCGCGTAGTGCTGGGAGACCCGTTTCCAAGGAGCGTAGCTGCGATAGACGTAATTGCTGCGCTGGTGCTTGAGAATCCCCAAACCAGGCCAGATTAGTCATATTGATCAACAGGTTGACGGATTTACTGCTGCGATGAATTCGGGAGGCCAATTCCCCGCCAAAGACATCTTCATAGCAAATAGTGATCGCCGCCTGAATCGTATCTTTACCGGGACGAACAATATTGAAAGGGGCTTGATCTAATCCGCCGCGTGCAAAGTCACTCATGGGGACATGGAAGGCATTCACAAACCAATGAAATCCAGGTGGAATAAATTCCCCAAAAGGCACCAAGTGAGACTTGTCATATTGATAGCTCGGCGCATTGGGAGAAAGTCCAAGCGCACGATTGGTGTATTTCACTTCAGTAGAGTCACGTGACTCCCCAATGACACCTAACAGGACATTGCTGGAGGTGTTCGTGGAAAACTGTTGGAGCGATCCTATTAAGCCATTGGGGAGATTGCTCTGGGGCCAAGGGTAGGCAGTCTCTGGAGTAATGATGAGATCAGCTGATTGACTCTCAATAGCATTAGTATAAAAACTAAATTGCTCTTCGATTGCCTTGGGATTGAATTTAAGGCTTTGCTCAAAATTTCCCTGAATTAAACGAACGCTGAGTGGCTCGCCAATGGGTTTTGTGAAAGTCCAAAAGCTTGAAAGTTGCGCAAGTGCTACAGCAGAAATAATGCAGGTAGCACTAAAGAAAATATTTTTTCTTAGCTGCGTAATCTCCCAAGAAATCCACACCACTAAAAATGTGCAGGCTAGGCCACCAAAAAATGGTGCTGCTGGTGCGAAGGGTCCATTAAATTGCGCTTCAGCAAATCCCATCCACGGAAAGCCCGTTAGCACCACACTACGTAGGTATTCAATGAGCACCCAGGAGGCTGCTAGCAAGAGACCTGTTAGATATCTTCGTCTAGGCAGGCAAAGGGATAGCGAGGCGCTGGAGAAAAATAAAGCCATACCAGCAGCTAGTAAAAATACCGCTAAGCAAGAAACCGCAGCATGCATTCCACCTATGTCGTGCAAGCTAATGTAGATCCACCATAAGCCCAGAACAAAGTAACCTAGACCAAATACCATTCCGGAAATAAATTGATTTTTGATAGAGAGAGTAGATTGCTGACTCATTCGCCACCAAATTAAACTCAAAACAGGGATTTGTATCCAGCCACCATAGGGTAGTTCTGCAGCAACAGCTAGCAACGCCCCCAGAAAAAATAGCGCCAATAAATTGACGCCATTACTTAGCCTTGCTGATTGCTGATCAATCAAGGCAGCTCTCAGGAAGATTTTTTCGGGAGTTGGCGTGCGAGCAGGATATGAATTTGTCTTGGGTCAGCGCGCTGAACCTCAAATTCAATTCCGTCGATCTCAATCAACTCACCCATCTTAGGCACTCGGCCAAGATGCTGAATGACTAAGCCCGCAACCGTTTCAATATCGTCATCATGAAATTGGGTGCCTAGTGTCTCGTTAAATTGCTCGAGCTCAGTTATGCCTTTCACCCGAATATCGCCATTATCTAGAGAGATGAGGTTGTCTGCTTCTTCATCAATATCATGCTCATCTTCAATATCGCCAACAATTTGTTCCAGCACGTCTTCAATCGTAATCACGCCCGCAACGCCGCTGTATTCATCTACAACAATGGCTAAGTGATTGCGGTTATCTTTGAAGTCACGCAGCAAAACGCTTAATCGTTTAGATTCTGGAATAAATACTGCGGGACGGAGCCAATCGCGCACCTGAAAATCTTTTTCAGTCGAGTGGCGTAATAAATCTTTTGCTAGCAAGGTGCCAATGACGTTGTCGCGGCTACCCTCAAATACGGGAAAGCGTGAGTGAGCGGCAGTAATCACACTCTTGATAATTTCTGACAGGGGTTGATTGATATCAATCCAGTCAATCTGGGCTCTAGGAATCAAAATATCACGTGCACACAATTGACCCACTTGGAATACGCCCTCAATCATGGAGAGGGCATCTGCATCAATTAAGCCTTCTGTCTGGGCTTCTCTGAGGGTATCAATCAGTTCTTGGCGACGCTCTGCTGGGCTGGTTGGCTGTGGCGTTAAAAATTCGGCCAAGCGTTCTAAAAGGGATTTATTGGGGTCAGGCATATAGCAAGAATATCGTAGAAATCAGTAAATTTAATGAAGGAAGCCGTAAGGATGCTTTAAATAGGTGCGTAGGGATTGGCAAAACCTAAAGATTTCAGAAGGACGATTTCCTTACCCTCCATTTTCTTGGCTTCTTTATCGTTCTCATGGTCAAGCCCTTGGGCATGCAGGCAACCATGAATGATCAGGTGAGCCAAATGCGCCTTAACAACCTTATCTTGCTCTGACGCCTCTTTCTGAATTACGGGAAGACAAAAAATAATATCGGCAGCTATGGTCTTTTTGCTGAGCTCATATGGAAAGGTGAGCACATTAGTCGCATAGTCTTTATTGCGAAACGCAAAGTTCAGTTTTTTACCTTCAGCTGCATTAACAAAACGCAGGGTGATGAGTCCGTTCAATTGAACTGCTGATTTCACCCATTTTTTAATTGCTACTAAAGATGCAATCGCAAGCACTTTCTCTTCGATAGCGGTACTAGCAAATTGAATATCAATCTCTAATTTAGAGGGAGAGGTTTGTTTGCTTGTCATATTAATGGGCATGAGTGAGGGTAGATTCACTAATCAGATCACCTCGGAGTGTGTAGTTCAGTACTTCGGTAATGCGGATATCTACCATTTGGCCGATGAGTGATTCAATATCTTGCTCTGGCGCAGTAAAGTGAATCACGCGATTATTGGCAGCGCGACCCTGCAAGTTCACGCCATCCTTTGCGAGTCCCTCAACAAGCACACGCTCAATATTGCCCAACATATTTTTGCTAATCTGATTTGCTTGTGACTCCACCAGGGCAAGCAGTGTTTGTAGGCGCTTGAGTTTGACCTCATAAGGCGTGTTATCACTCAGATTAGCTGCGGGCGTGCCAGGACGTGCGCTAAAGATAAAGCAAAAACTATTATCAAAATTAAGTTCTTCAACCATCTTGAGTAACTTTGCAAAGTCTTCATCGGTCTCACCCGGAAAGCCCACAATGAAGTCGCTAGAGAGTGTCAGGTCGGGCCTTACAGCACGCATCTTGCGAATAATGCTTTTGTATTCCAGTGTGGTGTAGCCACGCTTCATCGCAGACAAAACGGAGTCGGATGCGTGCTGCACTGGTAAGTGCAAATGACTTACCAATTTAGGAACTTTTGCATAGACATCAATTAAGCGCTGTGTAAATTCTTTTGGGTGGCTAGTGGTAAAACGAATTCTTTCAACGCCTGGAATTTCGGCAATGTATTCAATTAGCAAAGCAAAGTCTGCGATCTCTTCGCTATCGCCCATCTTCCCAAGGTAAGCATTCACATTCTGACCAAGCAAAACAATTTCTTTGACGCCTTGAGTTGCAAGACCGGCTACTTCAGTCAATACATCATCAAAGGGGCGCGATACTTCTTCGCCTCGAGTGTAAGGAACCACACAGTAGCTGCAATACTTTGAGCAGCCTTCCATGATGGAGACGTAAGCTGAGCCACGGGTTTGACGAGAGGCAGGAAGGTGATCAAACTTTTCTATTTCTGGAAAAGAGATATCTACTTGAGGTCTGCCGGTCTCGCGACGTTGTGCAATGAGATCAGATAAGCGATGCAAAGTTTGTGGTCCAAAGACAACATCGACGTACGGGGCTCTGCTGATAATTTGTTGACCTTCTTGGCTAGCAACGCAGCCGCCAACACCAATCAATAAATTGGGTTTGGTTTTCTTGAGCTCACGCAGACGTCCCAAATCCGAAAATACTTTGTCTTCTGCTTTTTCGCGAATTGAGCAGGTGTTCAATAGAACTACATCTGCATCTTCCGGAGTGTCAGTCATGACCATGCCTTCATCGACATGTAAGAGGTCGGCCATCTTGCCCGAGTCGTACTCGTTCATTTGACAGCCAAAGGTTTTGATATAGAGCTTTTTCATATGCCGTTCTCAGGTTTATAGCTGGGGGCGAAGCTCAGATTTTACGGGATAAGTCGTTTAGAGCAGACGTAGTGCCAGAATCGCAACAATGGTTGGTGGAATGGCGGCTACAAACAGTAATCCGGCAGAAACCACTGCATTAGGGAAATAACTGCGCAAAATAGCCAGTCCAGCCGGGTTGGGGGCATTGGCAATCACGGTTAATCCTCCGCCCGCTACTGCGCCGCCAACTAAGGCCAGCTTAAATTCTGGTGAGGTACCTTGTACTAGTGAGCCTAAATACGTGAGTGCCGCATTATCGGTAATGGCCGTTAATGCCAGGCTGCCATAGAACACCGCTGTGGGGCTCATGGTTTCTAGAATCGGTTGCAGCCACCAGCCTTGCAGTGCACCCAATACAACTAGTCCAGCCAAGAAGAATCCCACCAGTAAAGCTTCACGCAAAATAAGTGGGCTTTGATGTTTTGGATACGCGGTAGTGTAGCCAATGAAAAAGAGTAGTAGCCACATGAAGATCACTGGATCATGTGCAAAGACCACAATGCCCAATAAAAAGAGTAGATGAATTGCCGTAATGGTGAGTGGAATGCGAACGTGATCAGATTTGGTCGAAGGCTCAATGAGTTGCTTATGAAAGAGCAGCGTTGCAATTGTTGCATTAATAAAAATAGCAATCGTTGCATCGAGGCCAAAGTTCGCAAACATAAATGGGGTATCCCAGCCCCATGTTGAAGCCACCATGAGGACGGGAGGTGCAGCAAAATTTGTCAGCGTGCCACCAATTGAGATGTTGACGAATAACACTCCCAAGGTGCCAAATAAAAGGGGGGTGGAGCATTTATGGCGATAGACTAGGTCACGTAGTAAGAAGGCTGCTAGCGTCATGGCTGCTGGCTCAGTCATCAGCGAGCCCAGCAAGGGAGTGATGCTGAGAGTTAAGAAATACAAGGTTGGGGCTTGCTTAGTGCGCAAAATCAATTGCACCACTTTGCCCAGCTGGTGAAGAAGCTGGGTTGCAAAATGCAGAATAGGCTTACTACCTGCAACAACCATAATGGCAAAAACAAATAGCGGCTCTGTGAAGTTCCGCTTGTTAGCGTACTCTTTTGCTGTAGCTAAATCGTTTGCAAGCCACATAAAAATAATGAGAATTGCCGCCCAAAATCCAAAGACGATTTCTACTTCACCTAGTAGGTGCCACAAGCCGGCATGCCTTGGGGATTTTTTGGCGAGCGCCTCAAAGTGCGAGGTACAAAAAGTATGCAACACTGCGACGGTAAAAATAATGCTTGCGCCAAGCTCTGTAGGGGTAAAGTTCATACAGATATATTAGCAGGGCGCCTGTCAGGATTCTAGTTTTAAATCCTTCGGTTATTGGGGGGGGTCAGCGGAGAAGCATTCAAAGCCATAACCGGGATAAATTTCAGGCTTCATAGCCCTTGAAATATATTAAATAGCCCCCAATTACTGAGGGTTATGTTCATTGATTAAGAGGGTATTTGCATGACTGTAGCCACCAAAGAAACCTTAGGCTTTCAAGCCGAGGTAAAGCAGCTTTTACAGCTGATGATTCATTCCTTGTATTCCAACAAGGAAATCTTTCTCCGTGAGTTGATCTCTAATGCGTCTGATGCTTCAGACAAGCTCCGCTTTGAGGGAATCGAGCATCCTGATTGGTATGGCGACGATCCTGATCTGAAGATCAAAGTCAGTTTTGATAAAGCCGCTAGAACCGTCACCATTTCGGATAACGGTATTGGTATGAGCCGCGATGAAGTGATTTCTAATTTGGGAACCATCGCTCGCTCTGGCACAAAAGAATTTTTCTCTACGCTCTCAGGCGACCAGCAAAAAGATGCCGCTCTGATTGGTCAGTTTGGCGTGGGCTTCTATTCAGCCTTTATTGTTGCTGACCGCATTACCGTTGAGACTCGTCGAGCAGGCTTGCCAGTTGCTAATGGTGTTCGTTGGGAGTCTGATGGTTCGGGTGAATTTACGGTAGAAAGTATTGATCGCCTACAGCGCGGGACATCTATCATGATGCACCTTCGTGAAGGTGAGGATGATTTCCTCTCCACTCATAAACTCAAGTCAATTATTCGTAAATATTCTGATCACATCTCTTTGCCTATTCAAATGAATAAAGAGGAGTGGGATGCGGATAAAAAAGAGCAAGTCATCAAGGATGAGCTCGAGAGCATTAATCAATCCAGCGCCTTATGGGCCCGCTCAAAGTCTGAAATCACTGAAGAGCAGTACGACGAGTTTTATAAACACTTATCGCATGATTACGAAAATCCCTTGTGCTACTCGCTAAATCGAGTTGAAGGGCGTAGTGAGTTTACGCAACTGTTATATGTACCGGCGCGTGCACCATTTGATTTATGGGATCGCAACAAACGCGGTGGCATTAAGTTATACGTGAAGCGGGTATTCATCATGGATGATGCCGAGCAAGTAATGCCGATGTATCTACGTTTTGTTACTGGTGTGATTGATTCGACAGACCTGCCTTTAAATGTCTCTCGTGAAATTTTGCAGGAATCACGTGATGTCAAAATCATTCGCGAAAGTTCTACCAAGCGTGTGCTGAGCATGTTGGAAGATTTGGCCAATAGTGATGATGAGACTAAGAAAGAAAAATACCGTACCTTCTGGACTCAGTTTGGACAAGTCCTCAAGGAGGGTATGGGTGAAGATCAGCCAAATCAAGAGCGCATCTTAAAGCTCCTACGTTTTGCAAGTACGCACGCCGACTCTGCGGATCAAACCGTTTCCTTAGCTGAATATATTTCTCGCATGAAAGAAGGTCAGGACAAGATTTACTACGTCACTGGCGATACTTTTAACGCTGCTAAAAACAGTCCGCATTTAGAAATTTTCCACAAGAAGGCCGTCGAAGTCTTGTTGCTGTCCGATCGAGTAGACGAGTGGATGCTTTCTTTCTTCACTGAGTTTGATGGCAAGCAAATGACCTCAGTAGCTAAAGGCGGTCTTGATCTTGGCAATCTCAGCGATGAGAAAGAAAAAAAAGAGCATGAAGAAACCGAGAAGAATTTCAAGGACTTGCTTGATCGTATGAAAGCGGCTCTAGAAGACAAGATTAAGGATGTACGTGTGACTTTTCGCTTAACGGATTCTCCAGCATGTTTGGTTTCTGACGAGAATGAGCTCTCCGGTAATTTGTTGCGTATGCTAAAGGCTGCGGGTCAACAAGCGCCTGATACCAAGCCTATTCTAGAGATCAATCCTGAGCATCCTTTGCTGCAGAAGTTGAAATCTGACGATCAGCATTTTGATGAGTGGACCCAGGTCTTATTTGATCAAGCGCTCTTGGCCGAGGGTGGTCAGTTGAATGATCCAGCTGCTTATGTGAAACGCATTAATCAGCTTTTGCTTTCTTAATTCTCAAGAGCTCAATAAAAAAACCCGACTTGCATTACACAAGTCGGGTTTTTTATTGCTGAGCTACTAGAGAAGCATCCATGCGCCCGAGGCGCTAGAGATGATTAGTTAGGAGCTTGATTGGTTTGGTTATTTTTTTCCAGCGTTGTAACCAGAGTTGTACTCAGAAGCCTGCTCTTTTTTGTAGGCATCATAGGCATAACCAGATGCTGCGCCAACTGCTGCGCCACCAACTGCGCCCCAGATTGGGTTGCCGTGGAAAATGGCTGTGCCAACTGCACCAGCAGCTGCACCAATACCGGCGCCAGATAAAGTACGTTGCTCTGTATTGTTCATGTTTGAGCAACCCGCGATTGCTAGGGTTGTTGCAGTAATAGCGATAATTTTTTTCATATCAACTGTTCCTTGTGTCTTTAAAGATTGATTTAGCTAAATGTCTTGAATTATTTTCTGGCGCAAGGAAAGCGTGCTGCCAAGAAGCCCAAGAAAACACCTGATGCTGGTTTATCAGCAGTTTGTTGGTTGGTTTGAGCGAATTTTACAAAGTCAGCAATAACTTCGTCACGTGACGGCGCTGGTTGCCTTACGCAAATGAAAGGCTTAGCGCGCTGTGGATGACGTGTAGACAAATACGTGTCGTAAATAGCTGTTGTGTAGCCTACGCAAAAGCTACGGGATTCCGGGTTAGCTGGCAATTTACAAACGTTCACAAGCTCTTGTGTGCTCAGTACTTGAACTTTTTCTTGAGCTTGTACTAAGCCAGAAAATGCGCCTAAAGCTGCCAATAGAACTAAAACTTTTTTCATGGGTTCTCCCTTGGGGGTATGTAAATTTGATAATAAACCATATTGAGGGCATTAAATTGCACTAAATGGGTGCATTCATGCCCAAATTCGGTCTTTCTATTCCCCATAATGATGCAAAAAACATAGGGGGTATTTCAGTGGAAACTTTGAAATCAGGAAGCGATGTCTTATTTATTTTGCTTGGCGCCATCATGGTGCTGGCCATGCATGCGGGGTTTGCATTCTTAGAACTTGGGACCGTTCGTAAAAAGAACCAAGTCAATGCTTTGGTCAAAATCCTAGTCGACTTTGCGGTGTCAACCATTGCTTATTTCTTTATTGGTTTCAGCATTGCCTACGGCGTAGATTTTTTCTCTGGCGCAGAATTGTTGGCTGAGAAAAATGGCTATGAATTGGTTAAATTCTTTTTCTTGCTGACCTTTGCTGCTGCTATTCCAGCAATTATCTCTGGCGGTATTGCTGAGCGTGCGAAGTTCAATCCTCAATTAATTGCCACTTTTATTCTGGTTGGCTTCATCTACCCCTTCTTTGAAGGTATTGTCTGGAATTAGCATTACGGCATCCAAGCCTGGATCAAATCACTTACTGGTGAAGAGTTTCATGACTTCGCAGGATCGGTTGTAGTACACGCGGTTGGTGGTTGGATCGCATTGCCAGCAATCATTCTTTTGGGGGCACGTCGTGGTCGCTATACCAAAGATGGCAACGTTGCAGCTCATCCACCTTCAAGCATTCCGTTCTTGGCGTTGGGTGCTTGGATTTTGGCGGTAGGTTGGTTCGGATTTAACGTCATGAGTGCACAGACTATTGATAAGGTCAGTGGCTTGGTGGCAATGAATTCCTTGATGGCGATGGTTGGTGGCACTTTGGCTGCATGGGTCATCGGTCGTAACGATCCGGGCTTTACGTATAACGGCCCTTTAGCTGGCTTGGTGGCAGTTTGCGCAGGATCAGATTTAATGCACCCCATGGGCGCCTTAGTGGTTGGCTTAATTGCTGGCGCTCTCTTTGTATATATGTTCACCTTGGTGCAAAACCGCTGGAAGATTGACGATGTATTGGGTGTGTGGCCTCTTCATGGTCTATGCGGTTTGTGGGGTGGACTGGCGGCAGGCATCTTTGGCGCAAAAGCGCTCGGCGGTATTGGTGGCGTGACTTTCTTGGGTCAGTTAATTGGAAGTGGCTTAGGAGTTGCTATTGCGCTTGTTAGTGGATTTGTGGTCTATGGATTGCTCAAGGCTGTTTTAGGCATCCGGATGTCACAAGAGGAAGAGTTTGAAGGTGCTGATTTGAGTATTCACCGGATTTCCTCAACGCCAGATCGTGAGCCTAACTGGTAGGCTTTATTAAATATAGCCATTACCTATAATGGATCATGGCTATATTTGAACTAGATGGAAATGCTCCCCGCTTAGACGAGGGAGCTTGGGTTGCCGAGAGCGCGGAAGTTATCGGCAGTGTTGAGCTGCATAAAAATGTGAGCGTGTGGCCCAAGGTAGTGATCCGTGGCGATAACGATCTGATTCAAATTGGCGAGGGCAGCAATGTGCAAGATGCTTCAATTTTGCACACTGACCCTGGCTATCCTCTCCTCATTGGCAAGAATGTCACCGTTGGTCACCAAGTCATGTTGCATGGTTGCCGTATTGGCGATGGCAGCTTAATTGGTATTGGTGCTGTGATTTTGAATGGCGCCAAAATCGGTAAAAACTGTTTAGTGGGCGCTGGCGCATTAGTTACCGAGGGTAAAGAATTTCCGGATGGCTCAATGATTTTGGGTTCACCTGCCAAGGCGGTAAAGACGTTAACTCCAGAGCAGATTGCTGGCATTGAAGATATTGCTGGTCGTTATGTCAAAAATGCACAGCGCTACCAGCAGACTCTGAAGAAAATTGCTTGATTTAAAAAAGCGCGCTTAAATTGCTCTACGTCTTCAATGTTGTCTTTCCGGTATTTGCCCTCATTCTGATTGGCTATATTTGTGGGCGAACAGGCAAATTAGGTGAAAGCGCATCCATTGAATTAAATCGCTTTGTAGTGTGGCTCGCCTTGCCTGCGCAGTTATTTCATTTTGCTTCTAGTAGTACTTGGCAAACGCTCTGGCAGCCAGGATTCATCACTGCTTTTTTTCTGAGTTGCTTGGCGGTATTCATTCTTGTCTTAGTAATTAGCTGGTTGCGCAATCGAGATTTAGTGGCTGCAAGTTTTTCAGGTTTGAGTGCGTCTTACTCCAACACGGGATATATGGGTATTCCGCTCTGTGTTCTAGCGCTTGGTCAGGATGGTTTAGCGCCAGCAATCATTTCTACTTTTATTGTGTTTGTGATGTTTGCTATAGCAACCGCCCTTATTGAGGTTGGCATACAGTCTCACAAAAAATCCCATGAAATTGTTTGGAGTGTTTTGAAGTCGCTGTGCACTAATCCATTATTGCTTGCACCTGTAGCGGGTTTAGTATGGTCATCTAGGGATTTGGTTTTATATGATCCATTAGAGCAAGTAATTTCTTTCTTGGCTGCAGCTGCAACACCTTGCGCATTAGTTTCTATTGGACTTTTTTTGATGCAAAAGGAAAAGTCAGCTCCGCAAGAGGCATGGGGTGTTAGTTTTGCAAAATTGATTATTCAGCCATTCATTGCCTGGTTTATAGCTGGACCAATCTTGGATTTGCCTGAATTGTGGATAAGTGCAGTGGTAATACTAGCAGCGCTTCCCACCGGTACGGGACCATTTATGTTGGCGCAGTACTACAGCGCAGATGGCCGAATGATTTCTCGAGTGGTGCTTTTAACCACAATTGGTTCTTTGTTAACACTGTCTTTATTCTTGTGGTGGAGCAAGGGGGTTTGATCCTTCCGCAGCAATTTGCTTTTCCCAAGAAGCGTCAATAAATGCTGGTAGCGTCATGCACTCATTAAAAATTTTCATCACAGTCGGATAAGCTTCCATAGTCATCTTTGCGCTGAGCGCATTAAAGATTTGCGGTACCAAGCAGATATCAATTAAGCCGGGTTGATTGCCATAAGCAAAGCGACCCGCTCTGGGGTCCGAGCCCAATTGTTTTTCTAAGCTGGTTAAGCCTAGGGTCATCCAGTGTTGATTCCAGTTATCTTTCGCCTCCATACCGAGACCTAATTGTCTGATTAAGTAGCGCAACACTCGTACATTGCCAAGTGGGTGAACATCAATCGCGATATCCATCGCTACTGCGCGCACCCATGCTCGATCGATTGGAGACTGGGGAAGTAGCGGCGGGCTTGCTTGAATCTCTTCAAGGTATTCAATGATGGCCAGAGATTGGTGAATGGTGTGAGTGCCATCGCTATACAGAGGCACTAAGCGATTGGGGTTTTTCTTGACATAGTCCGGAGAAGATTGTTCGCCACCACTCTTAAGGAGGTGCACAGGAATCACTTCGTAATCAAGCCCCTTTAAGTTCAGAGCAATGCGCACCCGAAAGGCCGCTGAGCTACGTCAAAAGCTATAGAGCTGAGTTTTCATGAGGGATTCCTTAATGACATTTGCCCTCAGTATATTAAGGACTTCATTGATTGGCTGGTGTCGGTGATTTAGACTAGACACTATGGATCAAATTAATTTCTGGATTGGCATTATTGCCACCATCGCATTTGCGGTAACGGGTGTTCTGGCTATTGCTGATAGAGGCGTGGATCTTTTTGGTGTCCTGGTTCTAGGGGTGATTACCGCCATTGGCGGTGGAACTCTACGTGACATCATTCTAGATGTGCCTGCTTTTTGGTCCATTGCGCAAATTTATATTTGGGTTGCATTGGGTGCATGCATTATTACTTTCGTGGCGGAATCTTTTTTTACGCAGCCACAGATTTATCGCTGGATACTTTACATCGATGGCCTGGGCGCTGCTTTGTTTGGAATTCAGGGAGTCGATAAGGCTTGGAACTTAGGATTTGGGCTGCCAGTAGCGCCAGTAATCTTGGGAGTGGTTACTGCGATTGGTGGTGGCTTGTTGCGCGATATCTTGGCGGGTAGAAAAACCTTACTCATGTCACATGAGCTATATGCAATACCCGTTACTTTGGGTTGCTGTATCTATATCTTGATTTTAAATTTCTCCCCTGAGTACACGCTCGAGGGGTCGGTGATTTGTATGCTCGCCATTTTTGGATTACGCGCAGCTGCCATTTACTGGGATCTGCGCGTACCCAAATTATTTATTACTAAAACGCGCTAACAGCACCATCACTCCGTGGATCCCAGCCGCCATGCAGCGTGCCAGATGGATCGCGAATAATGCAGCCCGCGTGTCCAACCGTTTCATCAAAGGCATCGAGCATCTCAATTTCATGACCTAAGGCATGAAGTTCTTTTGCCACCCAAGGACTAAAGCGCGACTCCAACTTTAAGCTGTCGCTTGTTTGACCCCAAGTTCTGCCAAGCAACCAACGTGGACGGCTAATGGCATCTTGAGGATCAAGGCCATAGGTTGCTGTCCGAGTAAAGACTGCACATTGTGTTTGGGGTTGGCCATCGCCACCCATCGTGCCATACACCATAGACCGGCCATCCTTAAATAAAGCCATTGCAGGATTTAATGTATGGAATGGTTTGCGATAGGGTTCAAGGTGATTGAGCGTCTTCGGATCAAGCGAGAAGCTGCATCCGCGGTTCTGCCAGTTCACTCCAGACTTAGGTAGCACAATGCCGGCACCAAACTCGTGATAAATACTTTGAATGAATGAAACACAATTTCCATCACCATCAACTACACCCATCCAAATAGTATCGGCTGGGCCTTTGCCCTGACCCCAAGGTAAAGCCTTTTCAGGGTCAATATTTTTTGCTAGCTTCTTTAAAAAAGCGGGGGACAAGAAAGATTGCGCATGCTTGGTCATGTAAGCAGGATCAGTTACATATTTATCTCTGACCATGAAGGCTTGCTTAGTAGCTTCAACGCAGTGATGAACATATTCAGCGCTATCCACTTTGAAGCGCTTGAGATTGAGTTGATCCAATATTCCGATGATCATTAAGGACACTACACCCTGGGTTGGTGGCGTCATGTTGTACACATTACCCATGCTGTGTTTCAGCTCAAGCGGGTCAATGAGTTTGGCTTGGTGGCGATGAAGGTCGGCGAGTCTGAGTGGACTCCCAATGTCTGTGAGTTCTTTGGCGATGAGATCGGCCAAGTCGCCGCGGTAGTAATCCTCGGTCCCTTTGCGAGAAATTTGGCGCAAGGTTTTTGCAAGACGCTCTTGCTTAAAGATGCTGCCCACTTCAGGTGCTTGACCATTTACTAAGAATGTTTCGGCAAATCCTGGGATGTCTTGCAACTCACCCTGTTTTTTGGCGGTAAGGCTCGATTGGCTAAATGTCACGGGTACGCCGGCTTCAGCATAGTGAATCGCATCGGCTAGCAAGCGGGATAAAGGAAGCTTTCCACCCAAACCTTGTTTTGAAAGTTGCTGTGCCGCCCCCCAGCCGGAAATGGTGCCAGCCACGGTATTGGCTGCAACGGCTCCTCGGAAGGGGATAGCCTTTGTGATACCCCGCTCTGCATACCACTGCTTGGTTGCTAGGCCAGCTGCTGCACCGCAGGCGTCAATTCCACCCATAGCCTTACCAGGGGAGTGAATCACCCAGAAAGAGTCTCCACCAATAGAGTTCATGTGGGGATATACGACTGCGATTGTTGCTGCTGCAGCGATCATGGCTTCTAGGGCATTTCCACCCTCTTTTAAAACTGCTAACGCAGATTCGGACGCCAAAGAATGTGGTGCCACTGCCATGCCCCGAATACCCCATTTTTGCTGCATGCTGATTTCTCCGTTGAAGTTTTTTATTATTTATATTGAGGCTCTATTAGAGCGAATTTTGTAGTCTATATAAATAGAGTGTGCACTTTAATAGGGCGTGTTGCTCAATCTGTGTATTTGGGGCTATGCACCTTAAATTGTTGTTTAGACCCCATCTAATTGCTAAATTCTCGGGAAAACCCCGAGCCAATTTGATGGGGAGTTACCCTAACTAGTGGATTTCTTTGATTTTTTTCAAAGCATAATCGACTCGTTGTTTTTTATTTCAATAAAAATAGTTAGGAGCTACTGATGTCAACATCAACCAAAGCAGCCCCAATGACCGCTGAAGAGCGCAAAGTTATTTTTGCTTCCTCTTTAGGTACGGTTTTTGAGTGGTACGACTTTTATCTTTACGGTTCATTGGCCGCCGTTATCGCCAAGCAATTCTTCTCAGGCTTAGATGCTGGCTCAGCCTTCATTTTCGCTTTACTAGCGTTTGCTGCCGGTTTTATCGTTCGCCCATTTGGCGCTTTGGTATTCGGTCGCTTAGGTGACTTAATTGGTCGTAAATACACCTTCTTGGTGACGATCCTGTTGATGGGTGGTGCAACCTTCATCGTGGGTATTCTTCCTAACTACGCCACTATCGGTGTTGCTGCTCCTGTGATCTTGATCGCATTGCGTATGCTCCAAGGTTTGGCATTGGGCGGTGAGTACGGTGGCGCTGCAACATACGTTGCTGAGCATGCTCCTCATGGCAAGCGCGGTGCGTACACATCATGGATTCAGACAACAGCTACTCTTGGCTTGTTCTTGTCCTTGCTCGTGATTTTGTTCACACGTGAATTCACTGGCGCAGACTTTGACGTTTGGGGTTGGCGCGTTCCTTTCATCGCTTCTGTCGCATTGTTGGCGGTCTCTGTATGGATTCGTTTGTCCATGAATGAGTCACCAGCTTTCAAGAAGATGAAAGAAGAAGGCAAATTGTCTAAAGCTCCTTTGACAGAGTCATTCGGTCAATGGAAGAACTTGAAGATTGTTATCTTGGCATTGTTTGGTCTGGTTGCAGGTCAAGCGGTGGTTTGGTACACAGGCCAGTTCTACGCTTTGTTCTACCTCACCCAAGTGTTGAAAGTAGATCCTAAGGCTGCGAACTTGTTGATTGCTGCTTCTTTGGTAATCGGCACACCATTCTTCGTAGTATTCGGTAGCCTATCCGACAGGATTGGTCGTAAGGTAATCATCATGGCTGGCCTGTTGTTTGCCATCATTTTGTACATCCCTAATACTCCAGTTTCCTTGTTTAACGGCTTAACCCACTTTGCTAACCCAGCATTGGAAAAGGCAATGGCAACTGCACCAGCAACTATTACTGCTGATGTGAATGAATGTACATTCCAGTTCAACCCAACGGGCACTGCAAAGTTCACCAGCTCTTGCGACATTGCAAAGCAGGTGATGGCTTCTAACTCTGCGAGCTACTCAACAATTGCTGGTCCAGCTGGTGGTACTGCTGTTGTGAAGATTGGCGATACAGAGATTCAAGGTTACTCCGCTAAAGGTATGGCTCCAGCCGATGCGAAAGCAAAAGATGCAGAATTTAAGAAAGCAATTCGCGAGGCATTGAATGCTGCTGGCTATCCTGCAAAGGCTGATTCTGCTGCAATCAATTACCCTGCAGTTCTTGGTATCTTGGTAATTTTGGTGATCTTGGTAACCATGGTTTATGGCCCAATCGCGGCGATGTTAGTTGAGATGTTCCCAACTCGCATTCGTTATACCTCTATGTCCTTGCCATACCACATTGGTAACGGTTGGTTCGGTGGCTTGTTGCCAACGATTTCCTTCGCCTTGGTAGCGCAAAACGGTAACATTTACTACGGTCTCTGGTACCCAATCATCATCGCTGCGATGACATTGGTAATCGGTGTACTGTTTGTTAAAGAAACTAAAGACGTAGATATCTACGCTAAAGACTAAGCTTTACTAGTCTGCTTCAAAAACTAAACCCGACCACTATGTGGTCGGGTTTTTTTATTACCAGAAATTAATTACAACGATTAATCCCAAAGATTTTTCTGATTGCCGCGATTAAAGAGTGCTTGATTTTGATCAGCGATGGAGGTCAGTCGTTGACCGGGTGGTACTTGGATTTCAGTGCCTGCTGAAAGCGCACCAGTTTGATTGACGCGAAGATACCACCCGCTAAATCCTGATTGCAGCATGGCTTTAGCTGCGCCTTTGTAGCCCATCTTGGCGTTGAACTTAAAGCAGGGCTCGCGGAGTTTGACTACGGTAAATTGAAGATCGCCAATCTGCATTTGATCCCCAACAAATATCTCAGTTTCAAGCAAACCTTCGATTGTGAAATTTTCACCGAAAGCGCCTAGCGGAAGATCAATTGATCTTTTGGTTTCGCGCGTAAGCAATGCATTCCAAAAAGCGTAGTGCTCTATTGGATAGACGTAAATGGCTTTCTCTATTCCGCCGTGTACCGATGGGTCCGCTTGCTCATCGCCTAAAACTCCTAGTCGAGTGATTTCCACTGGAGCAGGGGATGCAAGAGTGCTAACAGGTAGTTTGTTAATAGCTGAGGCTACTAAAGAATAGTTCGGGTGATGAGACCCAAATAGCGGCATTACTTTGCCTGAAGATATAGAGAGAAGTCGCATATGTGTAGATGGCTGATAAGATGAAATGATCAAACCAAGAAAGTAAATGATGCATCTTTATAGATTATTAGTGCTAGCAATTCTTTGTGCGCTTGCCAGCCCAACTGCATTCGCCAAGTGGGATGAGGAACGGGATGTCACCGCCAACGGCAAGGATGAGTTGGTTTATTACTTCAAGACCAATGACCAGGGGCAAAAGTTGGTTTTAGATAAGTATGTGAAGCGCCTGATTTTTATTCAGTCTGACCGTCTACATAAGCGCACTATCCGGCTGATTAAGGTTGATGGACAGCCTATTGAGGTGATGAGCGACCCCTTTTCACACTTTCCAGAGCAAACAGCCATTGTTTTTGAAAACAAGGATGAGGTTCTGAAAAAGCTCTTTCTGGCCAAGAAAATCGAGGTTTTTATACGCTACAACCGGGATGAGGCGGTGAGCGTATTTCAAATTAAGTAGTTCGAGCCCTTTGGTTTAGACAGAAGGCGTCTGATCATTTACAATTGTTAGTTCGGCGATTTAGCTCAGTTGGTTAGAGCGATGGAATCATAATCCACAGGTCCGGGGTTCGAATCCCTGAATCGCCACCAAATCAAGAGGCCATTGCCCACCGGCAGTGGCCTTTTTCTTAGGTAATTTGCTTAGGCTCGATCGATGGCTAAATTTTGGAACTTCGTCTTTTTCCAGGCCGGTTGGTTTGCATGTGTTTTGGGTGCAGCCAGCAAGCAGGTCTTTTGGGCCGTTTTAGCCACATTAGCTTATGTCGCCTTCACTATTTGGTGTCACCATGCTCCCAAATTGGCCCTGAGGCTCCTTGGCAAGGTCTTGGTTTACGGAATAGCTGCCGACACCATCATCATGCACCTGGGGTATCTTGATTTTCAGGATGACTGGCCCTCCCCATATTTATCACCCCTTTGGATGTGGGTTTTATGGGTACTGGTTGGCGGCACGATTAATGGCTCCCTGTCATGGTTAAGGGGCAGACCTGTTTTAGGCTTCATTTTGGGGGCTATCTGCGGACCAATGTCCTATGAGGCTGGTATTCGTATGGGCGCTGGGGGCTGGGGTGCTGGCAGTCAGACCACTGGCTTTATCTTGGTTGGGCTTGTTTGGGGCATTGCTATCCCCCTATTTTTCTACTGGGATCGCATCTCAATCAAGGATGGCCTAGTAAAAAATCCGTAAATTCCTTTAAAAAGCCGCTTGCAAATAGTACTGTTTTTATATACAGTAACTTCTGAGTTGTTGAAAAGCACGAAAACTACGGGAAATAGCCCAATACATAGCGAAAAGGAATTAAAAAATGGCCTTGGATGATAAGAAAAAATCAGCCTCATCAGAGTTTGACGGCATGAGCGGAGACAAGCAAAAGGCATTAACTGCAGCCTTGGCGCAAATTGAGAAGCAATTTGGCAAGGGCTCAATCATGAGATTGGGCGATGCAGAGATTCATCAAGATATTCAGGTAGTGTCTAGCGGTTCATTGGGTTTAGACATTGCACTTGGAGTTGGTGGTTTGGCACGTGGGCGCGTGATTGAGATTTACGGCCCAGAATCTTCAGGTAAGACAACATTAACTTTGCATGCGATTGCCGAGATGCAAAAGATTGGCGGAACTTGCGCCTTTATTGATGCAGAGCATGCTTTAGATGTTCAGTACGCTTCACGCTTAGGTGTGGACGTTAATAATTTATTGATCTCCCAGCCCGATACTGGCGAGCAAGCATTGGAAATTGCTGATGCTTTAGTGCGTTCAGGCTCCATCGATTTAATCGTCATTGACTCTGTAGCTGCCTTGGTTCCAAGGGCGGAGATCGAAGGCGATATGGGTGATTCATTGCCTGGCCTGCAGGCCCGTCTGATGAGCCAAGCCTTGCGTAAGTTGACTGGCGCGATCAAGCGCACCAATACAACAGTCATCTTTATTAACCAGATTCGTATGAAGATTGGTGTGATGTTTGGTTCCCCTGAAACCACTACCGGCGGTAATGCGCTCAAGTTTTACGCTTCTATGCGTTTAGATATTCGTCGTATCGGTAGCATCAAGAAGGGTGATGAAATTGTTGGTAACGAGACTCGTGTGAAGGTCGTGAAGAACAAGGTATCCCCACCATTCCGCGAAGCAATCTTTGACATCATGTATGGCGCTGGAATTTCCCGAGAAGGTGAAATTATTGATATGGGTGTTGAAGCCGATATCGTTGAAAAATCAGGTTCTTGGTACGCTTATAACGGTGATCGTATTGGCCAAGGAAAAGATAATGTGCGTGAGTTCTTAAAAGAAAATCCAGCCATTGCCCAAGATATTGAAGCGAAGATTCGTGCCAAGTTAGGCGTGAAGGCTGGAACCGCTGTCATCAGCGATGTTTTGAGTGAAGAAGAGGAAGCGTAATTCTTCAATGTCAGAGCTAGATAGTACTGTTAAGAAAAGCAAGAAACAAAGCCCGAGTCTCAAAGCTCGGGCTTTGCGCCTTCTATCCATGCGAGAGTACAGCCGCAAGGGCTTGGCAGCGAAGCTTGAAGAATCTGCGGCAAGGATGCTGAAGTTTGCATCTGTCGAGGAGGATTCTGATGAGGTCGTCCAGACCATTCCACTGGCTGTCCAAATTGAGGCTGTTTTAGATGACTTCGAGGCTCGCGGTTGGCTCTCTGACCAACGCTTTGCCGAAGCTCTGGTTCGGCGCCGTAGCGAGCGGTTTGGCACCCGAAAAATACAAGATGAGCTCGCTCAGGCTGGGGTTGATAGCTCAAAGACGGCAGATTTACTCAAGAATCTCAAAGAAACTGAATACCAACGTGCTCATGAGCTGTGGCTACGTAAATTCGGGACTTTAGCAACAGAACAGAAGGAGCGGGCGCGCCAGTACCGTTTTTTGGCCTCCAAAGGCTTCAGTTCGGGCGTGGTGTCTAAGGTGGTAGCCGGGCGTCCTGATTAGGGGAATTACGGAGCCAATAGGCGCTGTTGCCGCATTGCCGCATTGCAGCATTGCAGCATGATAGACTTATGGAGTCGGTCAAGCCGCTCAAATTTATTCTAATTAATACAATCAATTTAATTATTGAGTGACTATGAGCTTAAGGCAAAACCAGTTTTACTAATCCTCATCGCTTGCTAAAAAAGATACCGTTTCGGGAGTAATAATGAAAATTCATGAGTACCAAGGCAAAGAATTACTACGCCAATTTAATGTGCCAGTTCCAAACGGCATTCCTGCATTTAGTGTTGATGAGGCAATTAAAGCTGCCGAAAAGCTAGGCGGCCCAGTATGGGTTGTTAAGGCGCAAATTCATGCGGGCGGTCGCGGTAAAGGCGGCGGCGTGAAATTGGCTCGCAGCATGGACGAAGTGAAAAAATACGCTTCTGAAATTTTGGGCATGCAGTTGAAGACGCATCAAACTGGTCCAGAAGGTCAAAAAGTAAACCGCCTCCTAATCGAAGACGGCGCTGATATCAAAAAAGAGTACTACTTCAGTATTGTTACGGACCGTGGCACACAAAAGAATGTGATCATGGCATCCAGCGAAGGTGGTATGGACATTGAAGAGGTTGCAGAATCTCACCCAGAAAAAATTATTAAAGTGTTCGTTGATCCATTGATTGGTTTGACGGATGCGGATTGCCAGATCATTGCAAAAGGTATTGGGGTTCCAGATGCTTCTATTCCGATGGCAAGCGATGTCTTCAAGAATTTGTACAAGACCTATTGGGAAACCGATGCTTCTTTGGTTGAAATCAACCCATTGATTCTTGAAGGTAACGGCAAGATCAAGGCGCTTGACGCTAAATTCAATTTCGATCCAAATGCTTTGTACCGTCATCCAGAAATCGTGGCTTACCGCGATATCGATGAAGAGGATGCAGCTGAGATCGAAGCTTCTAAATTTGACTTGGCTTACATTTCACTCGACGGCAACATTGGTTGCTTAGTGAATGGTGCTGGCTTGGCAATGGCTACGATGGATACCATTAAGTTGTTTGGCGGCGAGCCAGCAAACTTCTTGGACGTTGGTGGTGGCGCTACTGCAGAGAAGGTTACTGAAGCGTTCAAGATCATGCTCAAGAACAAGAGCGTTGAAGCAATTCTGGTCAATATTTTCGGCGGCATTATGCGTTGCGACGTGATCGCTGATGGCGTAGTTACTGCATGTAAAGCGGTGAACTTGACTGTACCTTTGGTTGTGCGCATGAAGGGTACCAATGAGGAGTTGGGCAAGAAGATTCTTGCAGACTCTGGCTTGCCAATCATTAGCGCCGATTCAATGGCAGAAGCTGCTACTAAGGTAGTTGCTGCTGTTGCGAAAAATAAATAATCAAGGAACTTCAATATGTCTATTTTGGTAAATAAAAATACTAAAGTAATTACTCAAGGTATTACTGGTAAGACTGGCCAATTCCACACTGAGAAGTGTCAGGAATACGCAAACGGCATGAACTGTTTTGTAGCTGGTGTAAATCCTAAAAAAGCAGGCGAGTCTATTTTCAATATTCCAATTTATGGAACCGTTAAAGAAGCCGCTCAGCAAACTGGCGCTACTACTTCTGTGATTTATGTTCCGCCTCCTGGCGCGGCTGCTGCAATTTGGGAAGCTGTTGAAGCTGACCTTGATTTTGTTATTTGTATTACTGAAGGCATTCCAGTCAAGGATATGTTGGAAGTGCGCAACAAGATGACTGCAAAAGAAGCTGCTGGCGGCAAGAAGACTTTGTTGCTTGGACCAAATTGCCCTGGAATCATTACTCCAGATGAAATCAAAATCGGCATCATGCCTGGCCATATTCATAAAAAGGGCCGTATCGGTGTAGTTAGCCGTTCTGGCACCTTGACTTATGAAGCGGTTGGTCAATTGACAGCCATTGGCCTAGGTCAGTCCACAGCGGTAGGTATCGGTGGTGACCCAATTAATGGTTTGAAGCACATTGATATCATGCGTATGTTCAATGAAGATCCGGATACAGATGCCGTCATCATGATCGGTGAAATCGGTGGACCGGATGAAGCTGAAGCAGCTCGCTGGTGCAAAGCCAATATGAAGAAGCCGGTTGTTGGCTTTATCGCTGGTGTAACAGCGCCTCCTGGAAAGCGTATGGGCCATGCTGGCGCATTGATTTCTGGTGGAGCAGATACAGCGGATGCCAAGCTTGCCGTCATGGAAGAATGTGGCTTTAAAGTAACAAGAAATCCATCAGAAATGGCAGCATTACTTAAAGCCATGTTGTAATTGCGTTCAAGGAAAAGGGTGCTAATTTGCATCCTTTTTCGTAGTACCTGTGGTTAAAACATAAAAATATAAGAGGATGACATGGAGTTTTTAACAATGCTAGATTGGTCTGTCGTTGCGCAGATCATCTTGATCGATATTCTATTGGGCGGTGATAACGCAGTAGTCATTGCTTTAGCTTGCAGAAATTTACACCCAAATCAGCGTCGTAAAGGCATCTTGTGGGGAACAGCAGGCGCAATTATTTTGCGTATTGTGCTGGTTGCCTTCGCAGTCACTTTGCTGCAAATTCCTTTCTTGAAGTTTGTTGGCGCTATTGCACTGCTGTGGATTGGTTACAAGTTGATGGTGGATACAGGTGGTGAAGAGGGTCATGATCTTCATGCGCCAGATAAGTTATTTGCAGCCATCAAGACCATCATCATTGCAGATATCGTCATGAGTCTTGATAACGTTCTAGCGATTGCTGGTGCTGCCGGTCAAGTGGACGATCAAGCTCATCAGCTTGGCTATATTGTTTTTGGTTTATTAGTTTCTGTACCACTCATCATTGGTGGCAGCCGCATCGTTTTGTATCTAATCGATCGCTTTCCAATCATTGTTACGGCTGGTGCTGGCCTACTGGGCTGGATTGCTGGCGGTATGATGCTTTCCGATCCAGGCGTGATTAATTATTTTGGTGCTGGAGTTGAGGCCTATAGTTTGGTCGCAGGTGCTGTAGGTGCTATTGGCGTCATGGCTCTTGGAGAGCTTGTGAAGCGGAGCGGCAAAAAAGCGTAATTATTTTCTTTCGCGTTAATCAGAAAAGCCGGCCTTAAAAGCCGGCTTTTCTTATATTTGGACATCTTGAATGCGTTGGGTATAGACTGGATGATGAGGATTTTAACCCTCAGGAGCTAATGAATATGTCTACACAAGATCAGCAGCAAGAGTCTGGATTTACCTTGATTGAGGTGATGGTGGTAGTTGCCATCATCGGTATTCTGGTGGCGGTAGCCGTTCCTCAATATCAAGATTACATTGCTCGCAGCCGCATCGTAGAGGGCATGAATCTCTCTTCAAGTGCAAAGCTTGCTGTGACCGAAGCTTTTGCGAGTAGAGGTACTGTACCAATGGATGATGCAACACAGGGCTCGTTTACTTTTGTGCCAACCCGCAGTGTGAAGTTAATTGAAATCACACCATCTGGTGCTATTGCCATCGACTTTCAGAATAACGTTGCCCCAGAAAATAAAAATACATTACATCTCATTCCCACAAATGACCCAGATGCCAATGTTCCCAAGGCAATTGATTTATCCAAGCCAGAGGGATCGACTTGGGCTGGTGGATGGTCTTGCCGCTCAAGTGAAACCAATCTACTATCTCAATTACTTCCTTCAGAGTGCCGCATTACGAAGTGAGATAGTTATTACAGTACATAGGAAATTAAGCCACCCTAGGGTGGCTTAATCATTTATATCAAGTGACTAATTAATTACGCTTTCCACTCCCCAGACTTGCCACCACTTTTCTCTAGCAGGTGGACATCACCCATCACCATGCCTCTATCAACCGCTTTGGCCATATCGTAGATTGTGAGAAGGGCAACTTGGACCGCGGTGAGAGCTTCCATTTCTACACCAGTAGGGCCAGTAGTCTCAGCTCTGACTTGGCAGGTAATGCTACTAGATTCTTTATTTAGGGCAAACTCCAAGCTGACGTGGGTTAATGCCAAGGGGTGGCAAAGAGGGATCAAGTCAGAAGTCTTTTTGGATGCCTGAATGCCAGCTATGCGGGCGATGCCCAAAACATCTCCTTTTTTATGGGTGCCTGCTTCAATTATGCTAAAAGTCTCTGGGAGCATGGAGATTCTGCCTGTAGCAACGGCAATCCGATGGGTATTGGGCTTATCACCAACATTGACCATATGGGCTTGGCCGCTTGCATCAAAATGAGTTAGTTTGTTCATGGGATAAGTTTTACCATATAGGGATGCAAGTCATAAAGACACCACAAAGATCATCGCTATTTAAGCGAATTTTGGCTAGTCAGCTCATTCTGAGCCTAGCTTGGCCAAGTGCTGGTTTCGTCTATGCAGCTGGATCTGTGCCTTCCTCTGTAGCGGGTGATGTATCCGTGCAAGGTGAGTCAGATGCCTTGCAAAATTTGGGTAGAGCGGTTCAGTCACCTGATGCTCGCTCCTCAAATCTGCCGCCACGCAATACACCACCAAGCCAACCCAGTTTTGTTCTCCCGGATATGGGGGATCCTGGTGGCGATAGCTTGAGTCGCATGGATGAGAAAAAGTATGGCGAAATGATCATGCGCCAGATTCGTCCGGATCCGGATTATTCGAATGATTTACCGATCTATGACTATTTAAATCAAATGGAGCGACGCTTACTGCAGGCTGCAAAACGTCTGCAATTGGGTGGCGCTAATGAGCAGGGTAGCGGCGCCTATAACTTTGAGGTATTTGCCGTTAAAGATAGCAGTATTAATGCATTTGCATTACCTGGTGGATTTATTGGTTTTCATACGGGATTACTAGTTAGTGCCGAAACAGATTCTGAAGTAGCTTCTGTTATGGGTCATGAGACCGGTCACGTTTTACAGCGCCACTTGGCCCGTCAGATGGATAAACAAACTACCAACACAATGATTGCCCTCGCTGGCATATTGTTAGGTGCCTTAGCTGCATCACGTAATCCGGGCGTTGCTTCTGGTTTGATGCAGGGAGGTCAAGCGGTAGCGGTGAATAATCAACTCTCCTACTCTAGGGATGCCGAGCGCGAGGCTGATCGTATTGGCTTTCAGATTCTGGCAGCGAGTGGGTATGACGTCAATGGTGCTCCAGGCTTTTTCCAACGCCTACAAAAGGCGACAGGGATTATGGATAGTGGAGTGCCGTCTTATGTGCGCACCCATCCATTAACCACGGATCGTATTGCGGATATGCAAGATCGTGCTCACAATATCGCCAACAGAAATGTGCCTACGGCAGTGGAGTTTTATTTCATCAAAGCACGTGCCCGTATGGCGCAATCAGGAAGTTCTAGTCAGATGTATGACTTAAAAAATACCTTTGAAAGCTTAAGTAAACAGTCAGCTCCTGGCAAACAAATGGAAGGTTTTTATGGGCTTTCACTTGGCGCTCTGAAACAAGGTAAGTTTGATCAGGCTGCAGGTTATCTACAACAAGCACGTAACCTGGCAAATAGCGTGAGTGCGCCAGGATCACCCATACTGCGACAAAGTCTTTCTTTAGATATTACTACTTCCGAGTTGGCATTGGCCAGGGGAAAAGGTGATGAGGCTTTGCAAATTGCTCAAGCTACGTTAAAAGCTTTTCCGCAATCCTATGCTGCTGGAGCGGCGATGATGAATGCATATCTGAAACTAGGGCGCACCAATGACGCCATTACTTGGTTAAAGGCGCGTACTAGATTACAACCCAATGAGGTAGTTTGGTGGAGCATGCTTTCTAATGCTTATGACCAGGCTAAAAATGTGCCAATGCGCCATTACGCCCTGGGAGAAAAGTATGCGCTTGAAGGTGCATGGCCTTCAGCCATTGAGCAACTTAAGATTGCTAGATCTTCTGGTGGCGCAGATTTCTATCAGGCTTCTAGTATCGATGCTCGCCTTCGTGAAATGCAAAAGCAGTATCAAGAAGAATTAAAGGAGCAAGGCAAAAGTGTGCCGAGCTAATTAATTGCTTGGCGTTTTGATGAAATTAAAGCGGTTAGCTAATTCATTAGAGTGAGTAGGTTCAATCGGCAGTCGATTGCCCTTCCATTGCCAGGAGCCTCTGAAGCTACAAGCATCCTCCACCACCTTCGACTGATCTGAGAATAGATCTAAATCATGATCATGTAATAGCGCGACGGATAGAGATTCTGTTTTAGTAAATACTGCGCCATCGATTTGATCAGAGAATGATTGTTGAAATAATCCAGTGATATAGATATTGCCTTTTTCATCACTTAGGGCGCCCTGCGGTTTTATTTCTGCGCCGCACTGGGTTAATAGCTGAGGACCACTTTCGCTCGGAAAGATTCTAGCAATAAATGGCGTGGCATCTAGCGTAACAAAAACTCGTTGTGGCCCATTCTGGAAAAAATATCTACCCAAAGAGTCGTGTGCGTAATTTCTGGAGATAAATTCATTGAGGGCTACATGCCCAATCACCTTCCCGGCTAGTTGATTTGCTTGGGAAAACTCATCACGCATGCGCCATTGACCGCGACGATCAAGAGCTAGCCAGCCAAAGCAGTGTGGGACATTTGGCCACTTGATGAGTGACCGAAGAACTTGCTCATCCATGAGATGGCAGTCTAAATGGCATTTAGTTAATGCAGTCCATGTGGGGTTGAGGGCGCATCAAACATATCCTCGGTGGAATGACTGGCATGAAGATGTGCAATCCGCCAGCCTTGACTGTCTTGCAGAAGAACTAAGGTGATATTGAGAAAGAATGCCGCTTCAATTTGATCGGGTCTGATATGGACAGCTTCAGTGGTGTCGTAAACCGCAGCTCCTAAAACAGAGTGACTAATACAGGCAATCGGCTCCAAAAACAGAGCTTGCTTGGCCAAGAGGCGTTCTAGACCTTCCCGAATTTCTGCATGACCACTGAGGCGCTGGCCTTCAGGCAGTACACAGGTAATCGAGTCATCATCTAGCCAGATTGCCAAGGCCCCTTTGACGTCACGATTTTTTAAGGCGTCACGCCAAGCATCCACTACTTCATCGGCGTTATGAAAAAGTCGGGCTAGTTTTGACATGGCTTACCTTCTGTTGATGTGTAGCGCTACAAAATTAATGGAGTGTTTGAATCGCGCCTAATACGGTGGTAGGCAGAATATCTTTTAAGCATTTGAGGTGACCTAGTGGACACTCTCTTTTATGGCATGGGCTGCAGGGTAGATTGAGCCAAAGTACTTTAGCTTGATCGGATAGTGGTGGAGTGTGATGTGGATCACTTGAGCCAAAAATAGCGACCTGTGGTATTTTTAATGCAGCACCAATATGCATTAAGCCCGAGTCATTACTGACTAGCGCCTTGCTCACCCCAATGAGTGCAATCGCCTCGTCTAGTGAAGTCTTGCCGCACCAGTTGTGTATGGGTAAGCCATTCTTTGCCTCAGTCCTAATGTTCTCACCCAAAGCGTGATCGCCCTTGCCGCCCAGAAGAATCACATGAGCATCTGGCTCATTGGCGATTAACTGCTGCGCAAGTGAGGCGAAGTGATCGGCAGGCCAGCGTTTTGTTGCGCCATACTCAGCGCCTGGACAAAGTACATAAATTAATTTTTCATTAATGACTGCAGCTTGTAATTTGGCGCTGATTGATTCTTTGGCTGCAAGTGAAATATTGAGCTTAGGATCTGCAGGTTTTTTGGTATCAATTTCTTGTGAGTGCTCTAGGGAGTTAGCAAGTGCAAGGTAGTGATTTGCCATCGGCGGACGATTCACTTTGCTCGGATTATCGAGAGCAAGATTAATCAGTCCAAAACGCATCTCACCACGATAGCCAATTCTAAATGGAATATTGGCAAGCCAAGGAATAAGGGCAGACTTCAAACTATTGGGCAGAACATAGCAGCTGGTGTATTGATTTAACTCAAGTTGCTTTGCTAGCTGCTTACGTAAGCCCCATTGCAATTGCTTATGTTCTAGTCGCGCTTCAATGACTTGATGAACTTCTGCGCAGGCCCGATAAATGGGTGCAACCCAAGGGCTTGCCAAAATATCAATCTGAGACTGTGGGTAAATAACTTTTAGAGTCGCCAGCAGTGGCTGGGACATGACGGCATCCCCAATCCAATTGGGCGCGATGATCAGAATACGGTTCATATGAGGTATCCCGATACAGCACCCCGCAGTGGGGTGCTGATAGGTTTAGTGCCCGTGAGGCTCGGTACCAGGAATGAGTTTGTACTCAGTGCCGCAGTAAGGACACTTTGCTTCACCCGTCTTAGCAACATCGAGAAAAACACGTGGGTGTGAATTCCAGCTAGGGGTTTTATTGGTTGGGCAATGCAAAGGCAGATCCGTATTGCCGTTCACCATTACAAATTGAGCTTCACTCATTCTCTGATTTCCTATTACTTAACGTAAGTTAACCAAGACTTGTACTTATCACTTCTGCCATAGACCGCATCAAAGTAGGTCTTCTGGATATTTTCGGTAATCGGTCCGCGCTTACCGTCACCAATAGTGCGATCATCCAATTCACGAATTGGTGTTACTTCAGCGGCAGTGCCGGTGAAGAATGCTTCATCAGCTGAATACACTTCATCACGAGTAATGCGCTTCTCGCGCAACTCATAGCCAAGGTCTTTGGCAATTTGCATGATGGAGTTGCGTGTGATGCCGTCTAAACAAGAAGCAAGATCAGGCGTGTAAATAATGCCGTTATTTACGATAAAGATATTTTCGCCAGAACCTTCAGATACATAACCTTCTGTATCGAGAAGGAGTGCTTCATCGTAGCCATTAGCCGTTACTTCTTGGTTGGCCAAAATGGAGTTGATGTAGTAACCGGAGGCTTTAGCGCGAACCAGTGAGGAGTTCACAAAGTGGCGAGTAAATGAGGAGGTTTTAACGCGGATACCCTTGTTAAGGCCGTCTTCACCCAAATAAGCACCCCATTCCCAGGCAGCGATCGCTGTATGGATGCTGTTGCCTTTTGGCGAGATACCCAGTTTTTGAGAACCAATAAAGATAATTGGGCGAATGTAGCAAGATTCCAGCTTATTGCTATTCACTACCTCAATAATGCCGCTGGTGATCTGTTCAGGTGTCCAAGGCATATTCATCTGGAAAATCTTGGTTCCGTTGAATAGGCGCTTAACGTGCTCTGGAAGGCGGAAAATGGCAGTACCTTGGGCAGTTTTGTAGGCGCGAATGCCTTCAAATACACCCATTCCGTAGTGGAGACTGTGGGTTAGCACATGAATATTGGCCTCACGCCAGGGAATGAGCTTCCCATCGGACCAAATAAAGCCATCGCGGTCGGACATCGACATTTTCTCTACCTTTTAAATATGTAATAAATAGGGTGATTCAATTCGGTAAAACAGGGTGCCAAGCCGCTGGGGAGTCCCTAGGCCTGAAATACGTCTCAGCCTTTATTGTAGAGCAGGGAGCAGGGTGGGGTAGCCCAATTCCTTTGGGGTCTCAAGCCCGGACGATTTAGAATGGAGCATTCCCCACAAACCACTAAATTTGCCCATTCTCATGCCGGAAACTCTCTTTAAAGTAAAACGACTAAGTGAACTAGCTGAAGCAGGTCTACTCAAGGGAAAACGGGTTTTAATCCGTGCCGACCTCAATGTTCCTCAAGATGAGGTGGGCAATATCACCGAAGACACCCGTATTAGAGCTTCCATGCCGGCGGTACAGATGTGTTTGGATGCTGGTGCGGCGGTCATGGTCACCTCGCACTTGGGTCGTCCAACTGAGGGTGAATTTAAGCCCGAGGATAGTTTGGCTCCGGTAGCTGATCGCATTGCTACGCTCTTAAATCGCAAAGTCCCTTTGATTAGTGATTGGGTGGATGGTGGTTTTGAGGTTAATCCAGGTGAGCTGGTATTGCTGGAGAACTGTCGCCTGAATGTGGGCGAGAAAAAGAATAATGACGAGCTGGCTAAGAAGATTGCCGCTTTGTGTGATGTCTACGTCAACGATGCATTTGGTACAGCCCATCGCGCTGAAGCAACTACGAATGGTGTAGCCAAGTTTGCGCCGATTGCTTGTGCGGGCCCTTTGATGGCTGCAGAGTTGGATGCCCTGAGTCGTGCCCTAGCAAGCCCGAAGCGCCCATTGGTGGCGATTGTGGCGGGCTCTAAAGTATCTTCGAAGCTCACCATCCTTAAAGCTTTAGCTGACAAGGTAGATGAATTAATTGTGGGTGGAGGCATTGCCAATACCTTTATGTTGGCCAAAGGTTTGCCAATCGGTAAGTCATTAGCAGAGCCAGACTTAGTTGATGAAGCTCGAGAAATCATGGAGATTATGGAAAAGCGCGGTGCGCATGTTCCTATTCCAGAAGATGTCGTGGTTGCGAATGAACTCTCGCCATTGGCGCGTGCCAACCGTGTCCCTGCAGATCAGGTCGCAGAAGACGACATGATTTTGGACATCGGCCCTAAAACTGCTGCGCGTTTATCCATCATGTTGGCGCATGCTGGCACGATTGTTTGGAATGGTCCATTAGGCGTGTTTGAGATTGACCAGTTTGGTGGCGGTACCAAAATGTTGGCAGCAGCCATTGCCCATTCACCAGCGTTTTCGATTGCAGGTGGCGGTGACACCTTGGCTGCAATTGCGAAGTACGGCATTGAAAATCAAGTAGATTACATCTCTACTGGCGGCGGTGCTTTCTTAGAATTCTTGGAGGGCAAAACCTTGCCAGCTTTTGCGGTATTGGCTGAAAGAGCGAAAGACTAAATATGTTGAGAGCAACAAAGATCATTGCCACACTAGGGCCTGCATCAGAAAAGCCTGAAGTTTTGCGCGAGATGATTCGTGCTGGTGTGGATGTTGTGAGAATGAACTTTTCTCATGGCACTGTTGCTGATCACAAAGCGCGTCACGATTTAGTGCGTAGCATTTCTGCAGAAGTTGGCAAAGAGGTTGGCATCATGGCCGATCTTCAAGGTCCAAAAATTCGCGTAGGTAAATTTGTTGATAGCAAAATTCTTTTAAAAGAAGGTGCGCAATTTATTCTGGATGTTGCTTGCGAGTTAGGCAATCAAGAGCGTGTGGGCTTGGACTATAAAGAGCTGCCACAAGACGTCAAACCTGGTGATCGTCTCTTGTTAAATGATGGCTTAGTTGTGCTTCGCGTTGAGAACGTAAAGGGTGGAGAAATCTTCACCTTTGTAGAGCAGGGCGGCCCACTCTCGAATAACAAAGGTATTAATCGTGCTGGTGGCGGCTTGACCGCTCCAGCCCTGACAGAAAAAGATATCGCTGATTTAGATGCAGCAATTGCCATGGGCGTGGATTTTCTGGCGATTAGCTTTCCAAAAGATGGTGCAGACATGGTCTATGCTCGCAAGTTGGCAGATGCGGCTAGCGCAAAGCATGGCGTTGGCAAAGTACGTACCATTGCAAAAGTTGAGCGTGCTGAAGCGATTGAGCCTGATGCGCTCAATAGCATCATTGCGGAGAGCGACGGCATTATGGTTGCGCGTGGCGACTTGGCGATTGAGGTTGGCAACGCAGCTGTCCCCGCTTTACAAAAGCGCATGATCAAATTGGCGCTCGAGGCTGACAAATTTACGATCACTGCCACGCAAATGATGGAATCCATGATTAACGCTCCAGTGCCTACACGCGCTGAGGTGAGTGACGTAGCCAATGCGGTTCTGGATGGCACGGATGCGGTCATGCTATCTGCTGAGTCTGCTGCCGGTATGTACCCAGTACAAACGATCAAGGCGATGGCTGAGATTTGTGTTGAAGCAGAAAAGTCAGATCGCGTAAAACTAGATACGGATTTCTTGGATCAAACCTTCTCACGTATTGATCAGACTATTGCCTTGGGCGCGCTCTTTACGGCCCACCACCTTAACGCTAATGCGATTGCCGCTTTGACGGATTCAGGATCCACTGCAGTTTGGATGAGTCGTCACAATATCCATTTGCCTATTTTTGCTTTAACTTCAAAGATTGCAACTCAACGTGCCTTGAGTACTTATCGCAATGTATTCCCTATCGGTTTGGATTACACCAAGCAACGCGATACTGCTTTGCAAGAAGTAGAGGACTGCCTCAAGAAGTTGGGGGCGGTGAAAAAGGGTGATGTAGTGGTGTTGACTTCAGGTGAGCCTATGGGTGAGCCTGGCGGCACGAACTCACTCAAGATTATTCAAGTGAAGTAATTCACTGCTTAAAACATTTATTCAAATTATTTATTACTAACATTTTTAATTAAGAGATCAATATGGCTTTAGTTTCTTTACGACAACTCTTGGATCACGCTGCTGAAAATGGCTATGGCTTGCCAGCGTTTAACGTTAACAATTTAGAGCAAGTAACTGCAATCATGGAGGCTGCTCATGAAGCAGATTCTCCAGTGATCATGCAAGCCTCTGCTGGTGCTCGTAAATATGCTGGCGAATCATTCTTACGTCATTTGATTTCTGCTGCAGTTGAGGCTTACCCACATATCCCCGTCGTAATGCATCAAGACCATGGCCAAAGCCCAGCGGTCTGTATGGCTGCGATTAAGAGTGGCTTTACCAGCGTAATGATGGATGGCTCTTTAGAGGCTGATGGCAAGACTGTTGCCAGTTATGAATACAACGTCGATGTCTCCAGGGAAGTGGTGAAATTCTCCCACTCTATTGGGGTTACTGTTGAGGCAGAGTTAGGCGTTCTTGGTTCCCTAGAGACGATGCAGGGTGATAAAGAAGATGGTCATGGTGCCGACGGCAAGATGACGCGCGAGCAATTGTTGACCGACGTTGAGCAAGCAGCTGACTTTGTAAAAGCGACGCAGTGTGATGCCTTGGCAATCGCCATTGGCACTAGCCACGGCGCCTACAAATTTACTAAGAAGCCTACGGGCGACATCTTAGCAATCGAGCGTATTAAAGAAATTCATACACGTATTCCGAATACGCATTTGGTGATGCATGGTTCCTCTAGCGTTCCACAAGAGTTACTTGCCGAGATTCGTGAATTCGGTGGTGATATGAAAGAAACTTACGGCGTGCCTGTTGAGGAAATTCAAGAAGGCATTAAGAATGGTGTTCGTAAGATCAATATTGATACCGATATTCGCTTGGCGATGACTGGCGCTATCCGTCGCTACCTGTTCGAGAATCCAAGCAAGTTTGATCCACGTGATTACCTCAAGCCTGCGCGTGAAGCGGCCAAGAAGGTTTGCATCGCGCGCTTCAATGCTTTTGGTAGTTCAGGTCAAGCATCCAAAATTAAGCCAATTCCTTTGGAAAAAATGGCTGAGTTGTACAAGAGTGGCAAATTAGCCCAGATCGTTAAGTGAGATAAATATGCCAGCTTTGTACGCAACCTCTATTAACTCCCTCCCATTGTTGTCTAAGGGAAAAGTGCGTGATGTATACGCGCTAGGCGATGACAAGTTACTGATGATCACCACCGATCGCTTATCTGCTTTTGACGTAGTCATGGGTCAGCCGATTCCTGAGAAGGGCATTGTGCTGAATCAGATGGCTAACTTTTGGTTTGATAAGTTAGCTAAAGTGATTCCGAATCACCTAACTGGCATTGATCCTGAAAGCGTTGTACCTGCTGATGAAGTGGATCAGGTTAAAGGTCGTGCGGTAGTGGCTAAACGCCTCAAGCCAATTTTGGTTGAAGCGGTAGTGCGTGGTTACCTTGCTGGTAGCGGTTGGAAAGACTATAAGGAGACTGGAAAAGTATGCGGGATTGCATTGCCAGAAGGTTTGGAAAATGCGCAGAAGTTGCCTGAGCCTATCTTTACTCCTGCCGCTAAAGCAGAGGTGGGTGAGCATGATGAAAATATCTCCTTTGATAAGGTGATCGAGATGATTGGTGAGAAGTTGGCCAATCAGATTCGTGAGGTCAGCATTCGTTTGTATAAAGAAGCTTCTGAATATGCTGCGACTCGTGGGATCATCATTGCTGATACTAAGTTTGAGTTTGGCTTGGATGATGCTGGGCAGCTGGTATTGATGGATGAAATCCTGACTGCCGACTCATCTCGCTTTTGGCCTGCTGAAACCTACTATGTGGGCGCCAACCCCCCTTCCTATGACAAGCAATTTGTTCGTGACTGGCTTGAAACAGCCATGGTCGATGGCAAGCTTTGGTCAAAAACAGCACCAGCACCTGCTTTGCCGGCGGATGTCATTGATAAAACGGCGGAAAAGTACCGTGAAGCCCTCGCTCGCTTAACTAAGGCCTAATTTCCTTGAGGCCCTAAAAAGGCTGGGATAATAAGGCCTTAGATAGATTAACGATATAGATCAGGGCATTTGGAGGGGTAAATGAGCAAAAAGCCAGTAGTCGGAATAGTAATGGGATCCAACTCAGATTGGGACACCATGCAGCACGCCGCTCAAATGCTAGAGCAATTTGGCATTGCTCACGAGGCTAAAGTGGTTTCAGCTCATCGCATGCCAGACGATATGTTTGCTTATGCAGAAAATGCATCTAAAAACGGCCTCAAGGCCATTATTGCTGGTGCTGGTGGTGCCGCGCATTTACCAGGTATGTTGGCATCCAAAACAATTGTTCCAATCTACGGCGTTCCGGTTGCTAGCAAATATTTACGCGGTGAAGACTCACTGTATTCCATCGTACAGATGCCAAAGGGCATTCCAGTAGCGACATTTGCTATTGGTGAAGCAGGTGCTGCCAATGCAGCTTTGCATGTGATTGCCAATTTGGCAGTCAATGATCCTGCTTTGGCAAAACAGTTAGAAGTGTTCCGTGCAAAGCAGTCCGATACTGCACGCTCCATGAACCTGCCGGGATATTAAAAGATGGTAGATCGTTTGGAGCCCATCTTGCCGGGCTCGTATTTAGGAATTTTAGGTGGCGGTCAATTGGGGCGGATGTTTACTCAGGCTGCTCAAGCGATGGGGTACAAGGTCTGCGTTCTGGATCCTGGATCCGATAGTCCTGCTGGTTCCATTGCGGAAAAATTCATTCAAGCTGATTACACCAACTCTGCTGCGCTAAAAGAGATGGCAGCGCTATGCAAATCCGTGAGCACTGAATTTGAAAATGTTCCTGCGCAAGCTTTAGATGAGCTGGAGTCTTTAGGTGTCTTTGTGGCGCCTCGCAGTAGTTGCGTTTCTTTGGCTCAAAACCGCGTTGCTGAGAAAAAGTTTTTAGCGGCCTGGAAAGCGGAAACTAATATTGGTCCCGCACCTTACTGCGTCATTGAGCATGATGCCGATATTGCACATGTTCCCTCCGATCTCTTTCCTGGCATTCTGAAAACTGCCCGCATGGGTTATGACGGCAAAGGTCAAGTTACGGTTTATGACGCTGTAAACCTAGTTGCTGCTTGGGCTGAATTGGGTAAGGTGCCTTGCGTTCTTGAAAAGCGCATGGATTTGGATTTTGAGGTATCCGCATTGGTAGTTCGAGGATATGACAATGCAGTAGCGGCTTATCCAGTTTCTCAAAACATTCATCGCGATGGTATCTTGCATACCTCTACTGTGCCAGCACCTTCGCTTAAGCCAGAGCAGGAAAAAAAGATTATTGGGGCAGCTAAAGCGCTCATTCGGAAGATTGATTACGTTGGCGTTTTATGCGTGGAGTTTTTTGTACTCAAGAGCGGTGACATCGTCGCCAATGAAATTGCCCCACGTCCGCACAACTCGGGCCACTACACCATGGATGCTTGTGTGAGTAGCCAGTTTGAGCAGCAAGTCAGAAGTATGGCTCGTTTGCCCTTGGGCGACACCCGCTTACTAGCGCCAGTCTCTATGCTCAATCTCTTAGGAGATCTTTGGTTTGAGGGTAGTGAAGATAAGGCAAGAGAGCCTGCCTGGGATAAGGCCCTCTCTCATCCAGATGCGAAGTTACATCTTTACGGCAAATCTGATCCACGCATGGGTCGTAAGATGGGGCACATCAATTGTTTGGGTGAGTCACTGAATCAAGCGCGCCAAAATTGCGCAGCTGTTGCTGTTGAATTGGGGATCGAGCCCTAGAAATGTCCAGCGATAGTAGCTCACTGCAATCATCTGCGGTAATTAATAAGGCGGTACAAACTTTACGAGATGGCGGTTTAGTCGCGTTTCCAACTGAGACTGTTTATGGTTTAGGGGCGGATGCAAAGAACCCGGATGCAATCAAACAGATTTTTACTGCCAAGGGTAGACCATCCAATCACCCGTTAATTGTTCACTTGGCCGCTCCTGATAAGTTTGATCAGGTGCAAGTCGATTGGGTGGCAGTGCTAGCACCATGGGTAAGAGACTTGTCAGAGGATGCGCTTAAGCTCATCAATGCTTTTTGGCCGGGTCCACTGACATTAGTTTTTAAAAAAGATAAAAGTGTTCTAACTGAGCTGACGGGTGGCCAAGAGACGGTGGCGATTCGTGCACCCGCTCATCCTATTGCACAAGAGTTGTTGCGTAAATTTAAGGGTGGAGTTGTTGCTCCATCAGCCAATCGTTTTGGCAAGGTGTCACCAACGAGTGCCGCTGATGTTCGAAGTGAGTTTGCAGGCATGCTGGACCTCATGATTTTGGATGGCGGCGATTGCGAGGTAGGTATTGAATCGACCATCATTGATTTGTCTTCTGGTGATCATGCGGTCTTGTTGAGGCCGGGCCTCATCACTCCTGGTGAAATTTTTTCTAAGACCGGCATCAAAGTTTATTTACCTGGTGAACTGAACTCAACTAAGCCAGATGATGGCCTGCCAAGGGTCTCTGGAAGTCTGCGTGCCCATTACGCACCGACAACCCCATTAAGAATGTATGCATCAGGCAGAGTCTTGGATGCGCTTAGTGAGTTCCCCGATATCAAGTCACGCGTTGCGGTTGCAGTTTGGGATTCAGACTCTTCTTTGGGTCATGATGGTCATCCTTCTGTCCATTTTGAGGAAGTCATCGTTCCGAGTGATAGCGCTGCCTTTGCCAGTCGCCTATATCGATCTTTGCGAGACTTAGATCAGCAGGGTTGGGATTTGATACTCTTTCCGGAACCGCCAGCAGGGGAAGAGTGGGATGGCGTCAGAGATCGACTTCAGCGTGCTTGTTTTGGCTCTGGGCCATCATCCAGTAGCCACGCCAATAGTTGATCATGCGCCTCTAAACCTCTCCAAGCATTGGGGTGGTTAATGAATGAGGTAACCGCATACATCTTTCCAGATTTACTCATCACGTAGCCAGAGATTGCTCTGACATCGGCAAGTGATCCTGTCTTGATTCGGGCTTCAGGCTTTTTCTTTAAGTGTAAAAATTTCCGCAAATGCGCCATAAGGCGATTACGCATCGTGCCATCCGTACCTGCAATCGGCAGACTGTTGTAAAACGTATCTGCTACAGATAAGTTGCGAGCTGCCACTAATAATTGAGTCAGATGCTCAGCAGAGATTACTTCATTGCGTGATAAACCAGACCCATTCTCAATTATGAGTTCTGGGAACTGAATTCCTATACCTTTTAGCCAACTCTGAATTACAAGCTCCCCATTTTCAGTAGTCGCTGGTTTACCCATCTTCTCTAAAGCCAGGGTCAGCATGAGTTGTCTGGCCATGACGTTATTGGAATGCTTATTAATGTCTTGTACGTCATCGGCTAAGGGAATGCCTTCAAACTGCAGTAGCAGTCTTGATGCCGGTGGAACAGTGCCAGACTTTCCTGTGGGCGCTTGAGCCCAAGTTCCGCCAGCTAGCTCCCAGGCTGCAGCAAAGCCTTGAGTCAGAAAGGTGTTGGCATCCAAAGCAACAACGTTGTAGCTCACTCCCTTGCAGGCATTCGGAAGGCTGCCAGAGAACTGTGCAGTCAAGAGTTGGTTGGTAGTAGCCCCATCCCCTTCGGGATCGAGGTTAAAGCGAATATTGCTTTTCCAGTTGTCGCAAGATTGATCAACTAGCTGCATTTGGTTGATCACTTTGAGTTGGGATAGTGGCGGTGTATAGTTAACATCGATAAAGTCTGCAGTGCGTGATTTACCTAGTTGAAAAGAGAGTGTTCTGAAGGCGTAGAGCAGTGGGTCTGGCGGAACGTTATAGGGACGTAAGGATTCGCCATCAATCGTGTTGTGCTCCATGACATTAGGAGCATAGGCACTTCTATCAAAGAATAGGTTGCCATCGATTTTCTGAATGCCCAGATTTTGTAGGGCCTTCATCATTTTGGCGAACTCTTCGGGAACTAGCTTTGGATCGCCGGTACCTTGCAAATACAGATTGCCTTTGAGAGTGCCCTGGCGAATAAGCCCATCGGTATAGATATTCGTGCGCCAGCGATATTGAGGCCCAAGCACATCCAAGCCGGTGAGGGTGGTGATGAGCTTCATAGTAGAGGCAGGGTTCATGGCCTGCTTAGAGCGCCAAGCCACTTCGGTTTTTGCAGTCGCTTTCCCTGGGCGACCTGGCTCAATTTCAACTACTGAAATGCTGATGGCCTCTTTGGGAATCTGATTTTTTTCAAGGCTAGCGGCTACAGCCTTTGGGATGTACTGTAAAGCAGTCTCTTGGGCGACTAGGTCGGCAGCATATGCTTGGCTTGTCAGTAGTAGGCAAGCCAATAGGCCAAAGGCAGGAGATGGGAAATATTGGGTACGCATTCCCTATAGGATAAACCTTAGGGCTCCTTGCCCTATTACCGCACTAAATTACTGTTGTTGCCTTTTCCTGTAAGAGTCAATAATTTGGTTTTGTTCTTCAAGAAGGATGATGAATCGTTCAATTCGCTCTGACAGTAGCCCATCAACTTCAAGTGATTCGCAGTCATGGATAAATGCATTAGCCTGTAATAGCTGTGCTCCACCCTTGATTTTATGAACCAGACTTTGAAATTGCTTCTCATCAATTGGTGTTTGATTATTGGCGGAGTCTAATTGATCCAGGGCATCTAGATGCACTTTCTCTATTTCCTCTAGGATCACAATGATTTGGAGTGGGTTGTCTTTAATGAGATTGGAGAAGGCATCAAATGAATAGACCTCATTAGGGGCAGCGGGCTCTAGGCTAGTTTCAAAATAGCGCAAGAGTTCATTCTCAAGGGCGCCTAAGCTGAGGGGTTTTATGAGTACACCGTTCATCCCAGAGGATAAAAACTGATGGCGAGAGTCTAGAGCGTAAATGTCGGCTGTGACGCCAATGATGATCAATTCACGGTTGCCTAGGGATCGTATTTGTTTTGCTAATTCAGAGCCTTGCATTCCGGGCATAGATTGATCTGTCAACACGAGATCAAAGTGATGGTCTTTTAGCAACTCTAGTGCCGCAGCGGCATTCTCACAAACGCAAGTATTAATGCCGAGCGCTTCTAATTGCAGGGATAGTATTTGGCGGCTGGCTGGATGATCTTCAACTACCAAAGCATGAATACCGCAATTTTTTCGGCCCGATCTTTTCGAGATTAAGCTCTTGGATGGTGGCCCAAGTGAATCAAAGCCTGCAACTTGAGGGGCAGCAACGCTGGTTCTAGGAAGGGCTACTGAAAAATGGACATTGCTTCCAAAGCCTGGAGCGCTTTCAAAATAGAGATGGCTGTTCATGGAGTTCACTAGATGATTGGTAATGGTGAGCCCAAGCCCTGTGCCTCTCTCTTGCTCTGATAGATATGACTCTTGAGTGGCAGGCAATTGCTCAAAGGCTTGCAGAGCCAATTTGATTTGCTCATTGCCCATGCCTACCCCGGTATCAATCACTCTGAACTCAAGTAGTTGGCCCGCATGATCATCCGCAAGGACGGTGATAGAGAAGTACACCTCACCCTCGGTAGTGAACTTAATTGCATTACTAAGTAAATTCTGCAGTATTTGGCGCAGGCGCAAGGAGTCAATCATGAGAACTTCAGCGATTCTGGGATCAATCGAAGTGTGGAGTAATAACCCCTGTTTCTTAGCTACCGTTGAAAACGCCGTATGAATATCCATAATCAATTGATGTGGATTACAAGGCTCTAAATTCAGAGTGAGTTTGCCAGCTTCAATTTTGGAAATATCCAATACTTGATTGAGCATGCCCAAAAGAGATTCAGCCGATGCTTGAGCACTCTTTAATAGTGATTTATCTTTCTTGGGAAACTGCGCGCTACCTAGGAGAAGTTCTTGTACTCCGAGAATGGCATTCATCGGCGTACGAATTTCATGACTCATGGTTGCCAAAAAAGCAGACTTGGCTGCATTTGCTTTTTCAGCTAACTCCTTGGAGCGCAGTAATTCAACGGCAGCTTGCTGCTGATGAAAGTACTTTCTTTGGAGTTGGTAGAACATCAGCCCACTAAAAAGGAAGAGAAGGGCGGCACCTAGCCAAGGCAGCATGCTTGATTTTTTTCCAGGTTCACCTCCTAATGCAAAGAGTTGGCGTGAGGCAATAGGATCCAAGTCCTCGAGAAAGTGACTCAGCACATCATGCAAAGGGGCATCTTGATCAGATATTAACCAGCGATAGGCAAAAGGATCTCGGCTGTATAGCCCGTCTATTGTTAAGTCTGAATTTTGATACTCTTCTATCAATCGACGCGCCAAGCGAATGGGCATGACTAGTGCCTCGATATCACTTTGAATGAGTGATTGAATTAAGTCTTTAGGAGACTGCACTTCTTTGTTTTGACTATAGCTATCAATACCAGAGGGTGCGTTCTCAAGACCTCGATCAAAGTAGGCGATCTTTAGATTGGGTGCTTCTAGTTTGTTTGAGGTTTTAGTGACAAAGGCATCATGCCCCCAGAAGATCGCTTCTGATAAGGAACCGAATTGCAATACGTGCTCATCAATGCTTGGCGGATCAATGATGAAATCCACCTCACCTTTGCTGAGCTGCTTTAAACCTTCTGAGTCTAATTTTCTCCACACCGGAACATATTGTTGTCGGGTGCATTCCTCCATTTTCGCTAATAGCGCTCTAAATGGCCCCGCACTATAACCCTTATTGGATTCGGCGAGATAAGGCGCATATTTTTCATGAATACTAAATCGTACGACTGGATGGGCATCGATCCATGATTGCTCTACTGCACTAAAAGGCCCGGCATGCACCAGGCCTCCATAGATACAGCAGAGAGAAAATACTTTTTTCAAGATGAATCGATGCATGCCGACCTTAGCTTTCGATAATGTTGTTCATGCGGCAGAACAAGATCAAATCGGCAATATTGTTAATGCCTAGTTTGTCAAAGACTCTGGTCTTGTAGGTTGCCACCGTCTTATTGCTAATGTGCAGTAAGTCCGATATCTGTTGGTTGGTATTGCCTTTTCCGAGATACTTCATGACCTGCAGTTCACGATCAGATATCAATGCCAACTTATCGTTATCGCTTAAGGAAGTATTTCCGTTCTTCCCATGAGTAAAGAACGTATATCCCTGCGAGATAGCAACGCATGCAGCCAAAATAACATCAGCCCCAGCAGTCTTATTGACAAAGCCATGCGCACCCAAGGATCGCACTCTACCGCCATAGACTGCTTCATCTAAGCTCGATAACACCAAAATGCGAACTTCTGGATGCATCAAGCCAATCCGGCGGATGACATCAAAGCCATCGGTCTTGGGCATATCCAAATCCAAGATCACCATATTGGGGTTCACTTCTTTGATTGAGCGTAGACACTCTTCTCCATGCTGCGCCTGTCCTGCTATCTCAAAAGGCAATTGATCCTGCAACATACTTTTTAATGCCATCAGCATAGCTGGATGGTCATCTACCAACATCACGCGTTTTCTCATTACTTGTCTCCGTTTAGGTTTTATGAGGGTGCAGCGAAAAAATGGCTTTAGCGATGCGGCTATCGCTCGTGTGTAGCATTTGATGTCGACTTACTGGTGGCATCATGAGTCCGCCATAACAGTGGTGCGCTCCCAGTGCCATGACATTTTTTAAATCTTTCACCAGGGTGATGTTGCTGGCATAGATTTGGGTATGGAATTTCTGATCAAGCGAAATCATTTCATGTGGCAAACCCTCAGCACGAAATTGCCCCATCTCGATATGAATGCCCTCTGGTTCCATTTGTTCGATCCATTGAATTTGTGAGTTGGCCCCACAAAAATCGAGGGCATGGATTAAGACGCCAAGGCGGCGCATGCGTAATAGACCTTCCATGCAGGAATCCATGGAGTCAACCTCGCTGAGTTTGTGCACCCCCAGGCTCACAAGTCCAACGGGGAGTCGTGAGTTCAAAATCAGATCACTTAAAGCATCTATGAAGTTGCTGGATGCCAGGTGTTGCGCAGGCATGGGCAAGATGCCTGGAATGAAGCGACCACTACGGTACCAATACGTAATGGTGTCTAAGCCCTCCATGAATAGTCTGAGGAGCTGTGTGTCGGTGGCGGTCAGTAATGGTCTGAATAAAGAGCTCGTCAGCTTAGTTCCTTGGCTGTTAAAGATGGGTTCGTTACTAATCGCTTGTCGCTGGGACCAGGATTGGTGTTCTTCGAGCGCTTCGCCGCTAAGACCAAGCCAGGGCTGGCCGCAGGCATCGCGCACTTCTTGGAAGGGTTTATTCTTCCAAGCCTTTACAAGCGTGTACAGCCGGGATTTCGGGCTCATCAGCATTCTCCAATCATTGAATAGCCAGTCTAGGCAGGACAGATTGGAGTGGTAAGTGCTTAAGGCTTATTTATGTGTAGGAATCTACCTACTTGCCTATCTACATTATAGAAAGTGCAGGATGCCCATGACGATATGCATTGATTTCGGAATTCGATGAGTATATAAATCAATAAGTTACAAATTATTAGTCAGCCATCTTGAAATCAGTTAGTCAAATATCTTGGAAATTTTCCCGATTGACGTTGGGCTTCTTCCGGTCAAATTAAGTACGAAAAAAAACCCAGGAACAAGTCCTGGGTTTTTAGTAATAATCTAAGGACTATTAAGCCGCTTGGATATTGCTGGCTTGCTTGCCTTTAGGACCTTGAGTAACGTCAAAAGTTACTCTTTGGTTTTCCTGGAGAGTTTTGAAACCACCCATATTGATTGCGCTGAAATGCGCGAACAACTCTTCTTCACCATCATCAGGTTTGATAAAGCCAAAACCTTTTGCATCATTGAACCACTTAACAATTCCGGTCGCCATGCGAACTCCATTACATAAACTTAAAACAACCGTGATGAGGGTGAATACTTTTTAATCAGTCTCGCTCTACAACACGCCTAAATAGGACTTCAAATAAAGCCTACCCCCTGATTGTTTGCCCTTTATGGTGGGGTGTCAAGGGGTAGTTTAAGGGGTTGATTTAAAGGGCTAATCCAAAGGGAATGCGAGTAATTTAGTTAAGGAACATTATTTAAAATGGGGGGAAGCTTGAGGCGCCACTCCATTCGAAAGTAGGGGATTTCATCTGCTTGTAAAAATATCGTCAGCAGGATGCCCATTTGAAATTTAAGGTGAATTTGCCCTTGAAATCCCTGGAGTCAGACCTATATAATCAGCACTCCCTACACGCGAGTGCTAAAACAGGCTTATTTAGCTGAAAAGCTTGTTGCCTTGGTGTTGAGAGATTGCAACACATTGATTTATATTAGTTTTTTAATTAGTTAACACTTACTAACATAGGAGAAGGAATGAATCTGCGTCCTTTACATGATCGCGTTATCGTTAAACGTTTAGATCAAGAATCAAAAACTGCCTCTGGAATCATCATTCCGGATGCTGCTGCTGAAAAGCCAGACCAAGGTGAAGTACTGGCAGTTGGCCCAGGCAAACGTGATGACAGCGGTAAGTTGAATGCACCAGACGTCAAAGTTGGCGATCGCGTGTTATTTGGCAAATATGCAGGTCAAACAGTAAAAGTCGGCGCTGACGAGTTACTCGTAATGCGTGAAGACGACATCATGGCTGTTGTACAGAAGTAATTAGTACTTAAGAGAGGAATTCAATCATGGCAGCAAAAGACGTCGTATTTGGAGATAACGCCCGTACCAAAATGGTAGAAGGCGTAAATATTCTAGCGAACGCAGTAAAAACAACTTTGGGGCCAAAAGGTCGCAATGTGGTTATCGAGCGTTCATTTGGCGGCCCAACCATCACTAAAGATGGTGTATCCGTAGCAAAAGAAATCGAACTCAAAGACAAGCTCCAGAACATGGGTGCTCAGATGGTGAAGGAAGTTGCTTCCAAAACCAATGACATCGCAGGTGACGGTACAACTACCGCTACTGTCTTGGCTCAGTCTATCGTTCGCGAAGGCATGAAATACGTAGTTTCAGGTCACAACCCAATGGACTTGAAGCGCGGTATTGATAAAGCGGTTGCAGCGGCAATCGAAGAGCTCAAGAAAATCAGCAAGCCTTGCACAACTACTAAAGAAATCGCTCAAGTTGGCTCTATTTCAGCTAACAGCGACTACAGCATTGGTCAGCGTATTGCTGAAGCTATGGAAAAAGTAGGTAAAGAAGGTGTGATTACTGTTGAAGATGGCAAGTCACTGGAAGATGAGCTTGAAGTGGTTGAGGGTATGCAGTTTGACCGCGGTTACCTCTCCCCATACTTCATCAATCAGCCTGAAAAGCAAGTTGCCATACTGGAAACACCATATGTTCTCTTGTTTGACAAGAAGGTTAGCAACATCCGTGATTTGCTCCCAGTACTCGAGCAAGTAGCGAAGTCTGGCCGCCCATTGTTGATCATTGCAGAAGATGTTGAAGGCGAAGCCTTGGCAACTTTAGTTGTGAACAACATTCGCGGCATCATCAAGACTTGCGCTGTTAAGGCTCCAGGATTTGGCGATCGTCGTAAAGCTATGTTGGAAGACATCGCGATTTTGACTGGCGGTACAGTGATTGCTGAAGAAATCGGCCTCACACTCGAGAAAACAACTCTTGAGCATTTAGGTCAAGCCAAGCGTATCGAAGTAGGCAAAGAAAACACCATCATTATTGACGGTGCTGGCGATGCTAAAGCAATCGAAGCGCGCGTGAAGAACGTTCGCGTTCAGATCGAAGAAGCTACTAGTGATTACGACAAAGAGAAATTGCAAGAGCGCGTTGCCAAGTTGGCAGGCGGTGTTGCAGTGATTCGTGTTGGCGCTGCTACTGAAGTTGAAATGAAAGAAAAGAAAGACCGCGTTGATGATGCATTGCACGCAACTCGTGCAGCGGTTGAAGAAGGTATTGTTCCTGGCGGTGGCGTAGCATTGTTACGCGCGATGCAAGGTATTAAGGGCTTGAAAGGCGATAACGCTGACCAAGACGCTGGTATCAACATCGTATTGCGTGCAATGGAAGAGCCAATTCGCATCATCGTTTCTAACGCTGGCGACGAAGCTAGTGTAGTTGTTAATGCGGTATTGGCTAGCAAGGGCAATAACGGTTACAACGCAGCAACTGGTGAATACGGCGACCTCGTAGCTCAAGGTGTAATCGACCCAACTAAGGTAACAAAAACTGCATTGGTTAATGCCGCTTCTGTTGCAGCCTTATTGTTGACTACTGATTGCGCAATCTGCGAAGCACCAAAGGATGATTCCGCTGGTGGTGGCATGCCTGATATGGGTGGTATGGGTGGTATGGGTGGAATGGGCGGCATGATGTAATAGCCGTATATTTCCTCAGCTATCAAGCTGTAGAAACTAAAACGCCTGGTTCAAAAGACCGGGCGTTTTTTTATTGGTGCAAGTGCATCAAGATCATGCGGGCTGCACCAAAGGAGTGATCTGAGCGTAAATCTTTCTAGTCTCCAAGAACACAATGAATTCCTAAGTTAATTTTTTAGAAATTCCAGTAGCTCGAATAAGGAGACAAGTATGAGTACAACAACAATGAGTGCAGCACCTGCTAGCACTAACCCCCTGAAGTCCAAGTGGGTGCAGCTTGCCCTTGGTGTCATCTGCATGATGTCGATTTCAAGTCCCCAGTATGTTTGGGCACTATTTACCAAGCCTATCATGGGTCAGCTTGGCGTGACTCTGACTGAGTTGCAGGTAACCTTTTCAATTTTGATTGTCTTGCAAACTTTCTTCTCGCCTTTTCAAGGCTATTTAGTTGATAAGTTTGGCCCACGCCTTTTGCTGTCCATCGGTACGATTCTGACTGGTCTAAGCTGGGTGCTTTCCGCTAACCTCACAACAGTTTCCAATCTTTACATTACCTATGGTGTGCTCGGTGGTTTGGGTGCCGGTATTGTTTACATCGGCGTTGTAGGCCTCATGGTTCGTTGGTTCCCAAATAACCGTGGCTTTGCAGTAGGCATGGTTGCCGCTGGATACGGTAGTGGTGCGCTCTTAACAACCTTTCCAATTGCTACTAGCCTTACTGAAACTGGCTTACAAGGCACATTAACTTTCTTTGGATACATCATTGGCGCTGTAGGCTTGCTAGCTGCGCAAGGTATTCGAGTACCGCATGCTGATCGCGTTCAGACTGCTGGCCAGATTGAAGCGGCTGCTTCAGGTGTTGTTCCTAAAGTAATGCTCAAAACCCCAGTTTTTTGGTTGATGTTTTTGATGATGTCCATGATGTCCACATCTGGTTTGATGGTGATTTCACAGATGGGTGCATTTGCGAAAGATTTTGGAATTACTGGCGCAATGGTTTTTGGAATGGCTGCATTGCCTTTGGCCTTAACTATTGACCGTGTAACCAATGGTTTAACACGCCCGTTATTTGGCTGGGTATCAGACAAAATTGGCCGCGAATACACCATGGCTATTGCATTCGGTCTTGAGGCGGTAGCAATGTTTTTCTGGGTAATGACACGTTCTGACCCTGTGATGTTTGTAATTTTGTCAGGTATCGTGTTCTTTGGCTGGGGCGAGATTTTCTCTTTATTCCCATCAACCTTGACAGATACTTTTGGTCAAAAGCATGCAACAACCAACTATGGTTTTCTGTACATGGCTCAAGGTGTTGGCTCCATCATCGGCGGTTCAATTGCAGCTTACATCCATGGGGTTACTGAGAGTTGGATCCCCGTGTTTGCAATCATGATTGCTCTAGATGCAAGCGCAGCACTTCTTGCTTTCCTTGTCTTGCGCCCAATGCGTGCAAATTATCTAAAGGCTAAAGCAGTATAGGTTTGTTGTTTGTGAAATCGTAAAAATAGAGCCCTAGTGGCTCTATTTTTACTTGCAGTGCATGCCGATTGTCCATGTGAAACCCAGTCAATCCCATTCCAATGAGCGTTGAAATCTTAAGAACTCTGAGTTAATCACCTCATAGCTAAAGAGTTGATTTGGAAATTCTAGAGAAAAAATTACAAAGAGAGTAAAAGCCATTAGCCCCAGATAGAGGACGGTTAAAAACCAGTCTTCCTCTTTTTGGACCGCCATTGCATAACCACTTAATAAGGATCCAATCGACAGCAGAATGAGTAAGAAGCGTTCAATAATTGCTGGGGGATGATTTTTGACATTAAGAATGCCATTGAACTGCTGTCAATTTAGTACCACTCCACATGAACTGACCCCAAGAAGTTGGACGCTTTTGTTAGCTTAGCACAGGGGATTGGGTGCGGTATTGCACGGGACTTAATCCCTTTAGCTTTTGCTTGATGCGACTATGATTGTAATAATCAATGTATTGGCGAAGTTGCTCTTTAAATGTTTCGATGTTTTCGAACTTTTTACGATAAAAGAACTCAGACTTCATGATTCCAAACCAGTTCTCCATGACGGCGTTATCTAGACAATTGCCTTTTCTGGACATGCTCTGAGTGGCTCCCTTTTCTTTTAAAGTATGTTGATAAGTTCTCATTTGGTATTGCCAGCCTTGATCTGAGTGCAGAGTTAGCTGATCGCCATAGTGAAGTCGGTTAAAAGCGGTTTTCAGCATTTGCATGACCATATTCATTTTGGGCTGATCGGCGATCTCGTAAGAGATGATCTCCTGATTGTATAAATCCAGTATTGGCGAGAGGTATACCTTTGCACCCTTAATATTGAACTCTGTCACATCGGTAACCCACTTTTCATTGGGCTTGGTGGCAAGGAAGTTTCGGTCTAGATAATTTGGGGCTATGCTGCCTACAGTTCCTTTATAGGATTTGTAGCGCTTAGGGCGAACGGTGGATTTCAATCCTAACTCCCCCATGAGGCGCTGAACTGTTTTGTGGTTTAAATAATGCCCAGCATTGCGTAGCGCAAGACTGATCCGTCGATAGTCATAGCGACCTTGGCGCTCGCAAAAGATAGGCTCAATTTTTGCCTTAATGTCCACACGGGGATCAGGCTTCTGGTTGGCCTTAAGCCAATAGTAGTACACACTTCTTGGCATTCTCGCAATCGCCAACAAATCATCCAAATAAAACCGTTGCCTTAATTCAGTAATTACTTTGGCTGTTTGCGATTTGCTAAATTTTTTTCCTGAACTAAGGCCCTCAGCTTTTTTAAATATGCATTCTCCGCTTCCACATATTCAAGTCGCCTTTGAAGTTCGGCTGCTGTCAGTTCAGTCAGAGACTTTTGCAGTATGGTTTTATTGATTTTGGGCATTGGACGTCGTCCTATCGGGGCTGATTGCAAGGCTGCAATTCCGCCCTCATTGTAAAGTCGTTGCCATAGAGCAATGGTGCTGGGACTGGGTATATTGAACTGGGCTGCAGCCTGACGGGCGGAGATGCCATGAACTCTAATATATTCCAAGATCTCCGGTTTATGCTTTACAGAACGTCTTTGATTCACTTGTTTTTGCAGGCTTGCAGGTCCATGATGTTGATAAACCAGCGTCCATCTACGGA
>NZ_JBIIPA010000008.1:0-69438 GCF_044342855.1 Polynucleobacter sp. | reverse complement strand
AATATATCCATTACTACAACCATGATCGAATCAAACAAAAACTAAAGAGATTGAGCCCGGTAAATTACCGAACTCAATCCCTCGTGCTAACCTAACTAAACTGTCCAACTACTGGGGGTTAGTTCATGAGGTGATTTTTTACTTGCTTGGCTTATCGAGTTGAAAGACTACCGGTGCATCTTCATCTACTTTGCTTGAAGGCGCCTCCGATTTAGCCTCATCACTCCCAGTGAAATTAAAGTCCTGGCTCTGAGCCACTGCTGCTGGCTTATCTAGCAAAGTGGTAACCAATGCTGGAAATGCTGCAACCACAACCACCATGATGAGTTGCAGAGCAACCCAAGGTAACGCACCCCAATAAATATCGCTGCTCTTCACTTCTTTCGGTGCAACGCCGCGCAAATAGAACAGTGCAAATCCAAATGGTGGATGCATAAATGAGGTTTGCATGTTCACGCAGAGCATTACTCCGAACCAGACTAGCGCAGCGCTAGCTGCGGCTTGAGGATTGCCATTCATGGAGGCAAGTAGTACCGGTGAAAGAAGTTTGACTGCGACTGGTGCCAGCATGGGTACAACGATGAAAGCAATTTCAAAGAAATCCAAGAAGAATGCCAAGAAGAAAACAAATAAGTTCACAACTACCAAGAATCCTACCCAACCGCCCGGCAGATTGGAAAATAACTCTTCTACCCAGTGACCACCATCAACACCTTGGAAGACAACCGAGAAGCAAGTTGAGCCAATCAAGATGAATACCACCATCGCAGTAATGCGCATGGTGTTTTGATAAGCCTCCTGTATTAATCCTTTAAGGTTGGGAATGCTTGCCCTGCGTATCCAGGCTAAGAGCAAAGCACCCATCGCACCCATGGCGCCAGATTCGGTTGGCGTGGCGATGCCTGTCATGATCGTTCCCAGTACCAAGAAAATTAACGCTGCCGAAGGAATGATTCCCATGAGGCATTTTTTCCAGAGCGCCCAACCTGTAAGGGTGAGTTCGTTTTCAGGGGCGGCGGGTAGGTAGTTAGGTCTAAAGCGAGAAAGGAAGAAGGTGTAGAGGGCAAAAAGACCAATTTGCAGGAGGGATGGACCCCAGGCGCCCAAATACATACTGCCCACATCAGCACTGCCGCTTTGGGTTTTTAATTGGTCAGCTAGGACAATCAGGACTAAAGAGGGCGGTACTAACTGGGTAATGGTCCCAGAAGCCGCCAAAACGCCCGTAGCGTAGCGCATGTTGTAGCCGTAACGCATCATCACCGGCAGAGAAATCATCGCCATAGCGATCACCTGAGCAGCTACTGTGCCGGTAATTGCTCCCAGAATAAATCCCACAATGATCACTGAGTAACCAAGACCACCCCGAATGCGTCCAAAGAGCTGACCCATCGAGTCCAACATTTCTTCGGCAAGGCCACAGCGCTCCAGTATGGCGCCCATGAATGTGAAGAAGGGAATTGCTAGCAGTAGGTCGTTGGCGAGGACGCTGCCAAAGATACGTTGAGGGATAGCTTGCAAAAATGGCCAGCCAAAGAAATTCTCAGCAATTGCAATGCCAGCAAAAAATAATCCTGCAGCCATCAAAGAGAAGGCGACCGGAAAGCCGATCAACATAAACACAATGAGGCCGCCAAACATGAGCGGTGGCATCCATTCAAGTGGAATCATTGCATGGGCTTTTCATAATGGAGGTCAGCGGCGGGCAATGTTTCTTTACCCTTGAGTGCGCCAATGCGTTTAATGATTTCGGATAAGCCTTGCAGGCCCAGCATAAAGAAACCAAAAGGCACAACAAACTTAATGGGGTAACGCGACAAACCACCTGCATTGAGTGAATGCTCTGAGATTAACCATGAGGGATAAAACAGCGTGATCCAAGATAGCCAGGTAAATAATATGCAGGCTGGCATTAAAAAGACAATCAAGCCAAATAGGTCAACATAAAGGCGACCACGATCGGAAAGCTGCGAGTAAATTAAGTCGACTCGAACATGTTCATTGCGTTTGAGGGTGTATGCAGCGCCTAGCATCACAGCTGCGGCAAATAAATACCACTGCAACTCCAGTGGCCAGTTATTGCTCATGTCTAAGCTATAGCGGAGAACGGCATTGGCAGCTGACACTACACAAGACAGCAAGATCATGATGCTAGCGATCTTGCCTAGGAATTGATTTAGGCGGTCAATTCCTGTTGAGAGTGTTCCCCAAAAGCCCATGCAGTTTAGAGATCTGCACGACCCCGTTTGATTGCGGCGAGCACTTGCGCTGGAGCGGTGCCACCAGCATGTTGACGAGAGTTAACAGAGCCGTCAACCGTCAATAAAGCAAAGACATCATCGCCCATCAACTCTGGACGATTATCTAAGCCACAGGCAAATCGCAATTCAGGAAGCGTTAAATCAGTGAGCATGCAGTTACGACCAACACAGGTCTTAACAGCATGGGCTACTGCTTCATGGGCATCGCGAAACGCTAAACCCTTTTTAACCAAGTAATCCGCTAAGTCAGTTGCTGTTGCAAAGCCTTCTTCGGCTGCGGCTTTCATCACTTCTGCCTTAACCTGAATATGCGGAACCATATCAGCGAAGATACGCAATGTGTCTTGTACGGTATCGACTGCATCAAACAAAGGCTCTTTGTCTTCTTGGTTATCTTTGTTGTAAGCCAATGGCTGGCTCTTCATCAAAGTTAACAAAGAGATCAAGTCGCCATACACGCGACCAGTTTTGCCGCGGGCCAATTCAGGAACGTCTGGATTCTTTTTCTGCGGCATGATCGAGCTACCAGTGCAAAAGCGATCCGGTAAATCAATAAAGCCAAAGCGTGGGCTAAGCCACAGCACTAGCTCTTCAGATAAGCGGGAGACATGCATCATCAAGATGGATGCAAAGGCGCAGAACTCAATCGCAAAGTCGCGATCAGATACGGCATCAAGTGAGTTATTGCAGATGCCATCAAAACCTAGGGTCTTGGCAACTTGCTCGCGATCGATCGGATAGGTTGTTCCGGCTAAAGCAGCGGCACCTAGGGGTAGGCGATTAAAGCGGGCGCGTAAATCAGCCAGGCGACTTGCATCGCGACTAAACATTTCATAATAGGCCATCAAGTGATGACCAAAAGTAATGGGTTGCGCTACTTGCAAGTGAGTGTGGCCAGGCATGATCGTGGCGGAGTGAGTCTCAGCAAGGTCAAGCAAGGCAATGCGTAAAGTTTTCAGGGTGGCTGCAATTTGATCAACGCTGCCACGTAACCACAGACGTAGATCAGTAGCTACTTGATCATTACGTGAGCGACCGGTGTGAAGACGCTTGCCGGCATCACCAACTAATTCAGTCAGGCGAGCTTCGATATTGAGGTGCACATCTTCCAGCGCGAGTTGCCAGTTAAATTCACCGGCTTCGATTTCGGCTTTGATCTGTGCCATACCCTTTTGAATATCCGCCAAATCTTGAGTGCTAATAATCTTTTGGGTAGCCAGCATCTCAGCATGAGCCAAAGATCCAGCGATATCAACCAAGGCAAAGCGTTGATCAAAGCCAATAGAGGCGGTATAACGCTGAACTAGTTCGTCGACGGGTTCGTTAAAACGGGCCGACCAAGCTTGGGCTTTGTTGGCAAGGGAATTATTTGATGAGCTCATAAACGCAGTATATTGGTGTAGGTCTTTAATTATTTTAAATGTTATGTCCCGAACCCCCATTTCTAGCTCTACATCCCCCGTATCTGCCGCCCCTCAGCGCCTGGTAATTGCCTCCCGTGAGAGTCGCCTTGCCATGTGGCAGGCGGAACACGTCCGGGATTGCCTTAAAAAGCTCTATCCAGCGTGCGACGTGCAGATCCTAGGGATGACTACCCGGGGTGATCAAATACTGGATAAGGCCCTCTCTAAAGTAGGCGGTAAGGGCTTATTTGTGAAAGAGCTCGAAACTGCCTTGGAGGACGGTCGGGCCGATTTGGCTGTGCACTCTCTGAAAGATGTGCCCATGGTCATGCCCGAGGGCTTTGATTTGTCCTGCGTCATGGCGCGGGAAGATGCGCATGATGCCTTTGTCTCCAATGACTATGCCGGTCTAGAGGATTTGCCAAAAGGCGCAATAGTGGGTACTTCTAGCTTACGCCGTGAGTCAGTCCTGAGATCGAAGTTCCCTCATTTAGTGATTCAGCCTTTGCGTGGCAATTTAGATACCCGTATCGGCAAGCTCGATCGTGGTGAATATCAGGCCATTATTTTGGCCGCCGCTGGACTTAAGCGATTGGGTTTAGAAAGTCGTATTCGTGCGCTGTTACCGATTGATCCGTACACGCCAGCCGCTGGACAGGGCGCGCTCGGCATCGAAACCCTCGGCAAGCATCCCAATATTAAAGAGTGGCTAGCGCCTCTCAATGATCTGCCAACTCTTTATGCGGTCACTGCTGAGCGTATGGTGTCACGCCAATTAGGCGGTTCTTGTGAAGTGCCTTTAGCGGCTTATGCCACCTGGGATCAATATCACATGAACATCCGTTCTTTTGTTGCTAGCGTTGATGGCACTGCAAGTTGTTTGGCTAGCGCTCAAGGCGCGGTAAAGAGTTTGGAAGACGCAGAGGCTTTGGGTCTCTCGGTTGCACGCGATCTGATTTCACAAGGCGCCGAGCGTTTATTACCTAATGGTTTGCCAAAGTAAGTGGTAACAAGGTAATTCGCTAATGAGTAATAAGACCATTGTCATTACCCGCCCAAGCGGACAGGCTCGCCAATTGTCAGAAGCATTGCAGACACGTCTAGTAGATAGTGGGTTTCCGAAAGAAACCTTTCCCCAGATTATTTCTTTACCTCTGCTGACGATTGCTCCGAAGGGTGATGATATTTTGATGGGGCAGATTACTGCAGCACTCAAGACTGCAGACCTGGCAATTTTCGTTAGTCCAAATGCAATTGAATGCACGATGCGTTTACTTCAGCAATCTTGGCAAGATTTCTCTGGCAAGCCTTTGCCTGTTGGAGTTATGGGAGGCAGTAGCATGGCAGCCCTCAAAAATCATGGCATCGGTGCTGAGAGCAATCCCACGACAGTCATTCTTCCTCAGAACAACGCGCAATGGGATTCCGAGGGCTTATGGGCTGAATTGCAGAAGTTGCAATGGGATTGGTCTAATAAGAATGTCCTCATCTTCAAAGGTGAGGGTGGGCGCGACTGGCTGGCTGAAACTTTAAAACAGGTTGGTGCGCAAGTAGAAGCAATCTCGGTTTATGCGCGTGTGCCTTTAGATTTCAATAGCCCTGTCTGGAACGATATTCATGAGATGGATTTTGCTAAATCACTTTGGCTTCTCACCTCATCCGAGGCAGTGCGCTATTTAGGTCAAGCAAAATTACCACTCGATCTCGCAACAGCTATTTGCCCACATCACAATATTGCTGATGCTGCCGAGCAAATTGGTTTTGGTGAGGTGTTTGCTTGCGAGCCTGGCGATGAGGCTTTGATTGCCGCATCGCAAGCTTGGTTATCTATTTAATTGCCAGGGTAGTTGAGTAGTGCCGGCAGAAATACTTCGCTTACCAAGAGTGGGCGACCTTTCAGTTGGTATAGCGTCCGTCTTGCCCAATTGACTGATGGCAGTTCTGGATATTGCTGGAAGCATTTTCTCCGCAGGGCGCTTTTTTTATCTAGGCGCGCCATTTCTCGAGGTGGTTTCTGTTTGGAGTGCATGCGTGTTTTGGCAAATAGCACTGCACCTAAAGGCTTTTTACCTAGGCGCAAAACCTCGTGGTTACTACCGCTTGAGCTAGTGCTGGGGATAATACTATGCGCCATCACCAGCGGAATGCCATTGGCACAAAGCAATACCTCTCTGATGCGACAACGTTTGATCTTGAAATGAAAATAGCGACTCTCATCGCTATTTAGGTTTTGACGGCAATCTCGCAAAACTAGAACTTCTAGTTTTTGTCCAATTGCACGTTCAATTTTTTGGGTTAAAGAACCGGTATCGCTGAGCCAAGGCTGCCACTTACGTGGCGCTTGGCGCAATTCACCGGAATCGACTCGATTCCATGCAGAACGGAGGCGACGACGGTGAACCATTTTTAGCTACCGCTAAAGTTTCTACGTTGACCGCCAGCTTTTGGTTTAGCAAAACGTGGGCCAGCCGACGGACGTGAGTCACCAGAGCGATTGCCACCGGTAGGACGTGAGTCACCAGAGCGTGCAGGACGTGAATCAGCAAAACGATTGCCACCAGCAGGACGTGAATCGCCAGATGGACGTGAGTCACCGGATGGACGGGAATCGCCAGAGCGAGATTCGAAATGATTGCCTGAGCGATTGCCACCGCCTCCGCCACCAGAACGAGACTCTGAACGAGCACCAGAACCATAACGACCACCACCGCCACCAGAGCGATTGCCACCACCAAAGCCACCACCAGAGCGACCGCCACCTGGGCGACCACCGCCACCACCAAAGCTAGGCTTGGCTTGTGGCTCAAGGCCGGCGATAACAGAAGCAACGATGTCTTGCTGTGTAAAGCGCTCGATATTACGAATCTTGGCGCGATCACGATGTTCAACCAAGGTGATAGCAACACCATTACGACCCGCACGACCAGTACGACCGATGCGATGCGTATAGTCTTCTGGTTTCATTGGCAAGCCAAAGTTAATCACGTGACTAATACGTGGCACGTCAATACCGCGAGCCGCTACGTCAGTCGCAACCAAAATCTTGGTGTGACCTTTGCGCAAAGACTCAAGACGACGCATACGAACAGCTTGAGGCATTGCACCGTGTAAGGCGCTAGCTTCGTAACCATTGGCACGTAAGGTGTCAGCAATTTTTTCGCTTTCCATCTGAGTGCTTGCAAACACCACTGCTTGATCCAAAGAGGCATCAGCCAAAATGTGCTCAAGCAATTTATGTTTGTGTGACATGCTGTCAGCCCAGTGGAGCTTCTGCTCAATGTTTGCGTGCTTTTCGCCAGCATGAGCAAGCTCAATACGTTTAGCGTTGGTAGTTAACTCATTAGCCAAAGACATAATCTTCGGTGCAAAAGTTGCAGAGAACATCAATGTTTGGGTGCGAGCAGCGCAACGCTTATCAATTGCCTCGAGATCATCAGCAAATCCCATGTCGAGCATGCGATCGGCTTCATCAATAACGAGTTGTTTGACATCATCTAAGCGAATTGCTTTGCTATCGGTCAGGTCGAGCAAGCGACCAGGAGTTGCGACAACTAACATTGCACCTTTCAGTGCTTGGATTTGCTTGCCATAAGGCATGCCACCCATGACGGTTGCAATACGGATACCTTTCATGCCGCGAACTAAGTTCACTGCATCTGCGGCAACCTGTTGAGCTAATTCACGAGTAGGGCAGAGCACTAACACTTTAGGTTGTGCGCGACCTGGTACAGGTGAGCCGTTAGGGTTGTCTTCGATGAGTTGATTAATCAAAGGCAATAAAAAGGCTGCGGTTTTACCGCTACCAGTTTGGCTGCTGACCAATAAGTCACCACCAGCGAGAGCAGCAGGAATAACCTGAGCTTGCACTGAAGTGGCTTGGGTATAACCCAGCTCAGCAACGTTTTTAAGGAGTGGCGCCGCGAGGGCGAAATTCTGGAACTCAGTTCCAGTAGGATTAGTTTCTTTAGAAAAAGTCATGCTATTACACATCCCGTTTAAGGGATGTCTCCGTGTATACACTCTCTGTTTTTTATTGAGTGTGATGGTCAAAGGCATCGACCATCAGACAGGCGGCAGCGTTGTTGTGTTTATGACTTCTAAACTAATCGCTGAAATATAGCTGGGGGGCGATGAATCAAATTGCTTTAAAAAGCCTTTTATTATGGCATTTTAAGATGCTAATTACAAGGGTTTTCCCGAATTAATTACAAGCAATCGGATTAACGCAGCCAGCGCAATAAACGCTCAACACCTTTGTCATAGGGTGGTCTCGCTAATTTAGTGCCGCGTAAGAAATTGAGTCCAAAGAAACCGCGAACTTCTAAAACCGATTTGCGGTGACTAAAAGCCTCAAAACCAGCTTTGCCATGATATGCACCCATACCGCTCGCACCGATGCCGCCAAATGGTAAGTCTTCGATAGCTGCGTGCAATAGGGTGTCGTTGATGGTGACGCCGCCAGAGCAAGTCTCATTCAGAATGCGTTGCATCACCTTTTTATTTTTGCCAAACCAGTACAAGGCCAATGGCTTTGGACGTTTATTGATGTAGTGAATTATTGAGTCGGTATCGTTGATTGCTACGATTGGCAAGATGGGTCCAAATATTTCTTCTTGCATGATGAGTGCATCTTCAGAAACATTTAAGAGCGCTACCGGTGTGAATGGCAACTCAGTGTTATCAGCAGAATGGATGAGTGGGACGGCTTGTGCCCCACGATCTACCGCATCTTGAACTAGTTGATGCCAACGTACTAGCTGCTGCTCGTCAATCGCACCAGTCAATTCCTCTGGATTCGAGAATTGTTTTTGAGCTGCATTCTGCAACTCTTGGATAAATGCCTCGCAATCACTTGCATGAACTACCGCGTAATCAGGCGCAATACAGGTTTGTCCGCCATTTACCAGCTTGCCATAAATGATGCTAGCGGCAGCGTCTTTTAGCTTGGCCGAGGAATCGACAATCGCCGGGGATTTGCCGCCTAGCTCAAGGGTGATGGGCGTCAGGTGATCTGCAGCTGCGCGCATCACTTTCTTACCAATCTCTCCTGAACCCGTAAAAAAGAGGTGATCAAAGGGGAGCGCTGCAAAAGATTCAGCAACTTCAGTGCCACCAACACTTACGCAAAATTCGCTTGGGTGAAAATATTCTTGGATTAACGTTGCTAAGAATCCAGATGTACGTGAGCTTCTTTCTGATGGTTTGAGCCAAACTCGGTTACCTGCTGCAAATGCAGCGATGGCTGGAACAAGCGCTAGTTGCACAGGGTAACTCCAAGGAGTCATAATGCCAACCACACCCATGGATTGCATTTGAGTCCAAGCGTGAGATGAGCCTAAGAATCCTGGTGTTGTCACTAGCTGAGGCTTCATCCACTCTTTAAGGTGTTTGCGAACATATTTGCATGCCTGATAGATCATCTGAACTTCTAGAAGTTGACTCTCAATCGAGTGGCGAATGCCAAAGTCTGCGGCCAAGACTTTGCAGATTTTTTCTTCATTGGCAGAAATCATTTGCTCAATGCGCTCAATTCGCTCAAGGCGAACCTCTAGTGTAGGGTTGGGTTCTGCAGCATAAGCTGCCTTGATTTCATCTAACTGGAGTGTGAGGCGATTTATCGACATGGGGTTTTGTAGGGCAAGCAAACGATTGAATAAGGCATTAGGATAAAGGTATGAACGAATCCATACTCAAAAACCACCCCAGTCTTGAACTCGCCACTTTGGGAGGCGGCTGTTTCTGGTGCTTAGAGGCGGTTTACCAGCAAATCGCAGGCGTGAGCGCAGTAGTTTCGGGGTACGCAGGAGGAGCGATACCAAACCCTGACTATGAGTCTATTTGCTCAGGCCTAACGGGACACGCTGAAATCGTTGATGTCTATTTTGATCCGGCACAAGTCTCTTACCGTGACTTATTGGAAATCTTTTTTGTTATTCATGATCCAACTACCTTGAACTATCAAGGCAATGATCATGGCACTCAATACCGTTCAGTGATCTTTACTCATAGCGATAGCCAAAGCGCAACCGCCCATGAGGTAGTTAAAGAGCTGAAGGAGTCGAAGATCTATTCCAATCCAGTGGTGACTCAAATTGATGTGGCGCCGGTTATTTATCCAGCCGAGGACTATCACCAGAATTATTTTCGTCAGCATCCGGGGCAGGGCTACTGCATGGCAGTCGTTGCCCCTAAGTTGGCAAAATTTAGAGCTAAGTTCCAATCTCTGATTGCGCCAGAGTTTCTCTAGAGAAATCAGATCAGGCGCAGTTGAATCCTTATTAAGGCGCTAGGCGAGCAATACGCCAGTGAGCACCATCGAGTTGATAGTGAATGCGGTCATGTAGGCGGGAAGGTCGACCTTGCCAGAATTCAATTTCGGTAGGGTGCAGGCGATAACCGCCCCAATGCTCAGGTCTTGGTGGCTTATCTCCAAAATCAGCTGCGAAACGTTTTTCAGCTTCTTCGAGAAATTCGCGATTAGGAATCTCAGCACTTTGTGGCGAAGCCCAAGCCCCAATACGGGAAGCTGCTGGGCGAGAGTGGAAGTATTCATCACTCTCGATAGGGCTGACACGCTCAACCACCCCTTTGATGCGAACCTGGCGCTCTAGTTCATGCCAGTGAAATAACAAAGCAGCATGAGGGCGAGCGGCCAAATCCTTACCTTTTTGGCTTTCGTAATTGGTGAAGAAGGTAAAGCCTCCCTCGTCAGCGCCTTTTAGTAAGACAATACGAGCTGATGGATTGCCTGCAGTATCTGCTGTTGCCAAAGTCATCGAGTTGGGTTCAGGACATTCCGCTTTGACGGCCTGATCAAACCAAACTTGAAATAAGCTCAGTGGATTGGGCGGAACCTCGGTCTCTGAAAGCTGGCCAAAGGTATAGTTTTTGCGGAGTTGAGCGATGGAGTCCATTTTTTCAGTATAAAGAGAAGCTATGGCAGAAGACAAGATAGAGGACAGTGTGGGAGATCGTCGCTTTGGGGGTGTAGCACGGCTATATGGACCAGAGCTGCGTGAGCGTTTTCATCACGCCAAAGTCGTCGTGGCTGGATTGGGCGGGGTAGGTTCTTGGGCTGCTGAAGCTTTAGCTCGCACGGCCATTGGCCATCTTGTCTTAATTGATTTTGATCACATTGCCGAAAGCAACACCAATCGTCAGTTGCATGCGCTTGAGGGCGAGTTTGGCAAGGCAAAAGTACAGGCCATGACGGATCGCATTAGGCTCATTAATCCTGAAATTACGATCACTACCCATGATGCATTTTTGGAGCCAGAAAATCTTGATGTTTTAATTCCTAAAAATGCGATTGTTTTAGATGCAACCGATTCGGTACAAACCAAAATTGCTTTGGCAGTTTGGGCAAATAAAAATCAGCGTGCTCTAGTAATGTGTGGTGCTGCTGGTGGGAAATCAGATCCTACCTCTGTGCGATGCGACGATCTTTCTAGAACGGAGCAAGATGCGTTGCTGGCAAAAGTACGCCAAGGTCTCAGACAGGATCATGGCTTCTCTAGAAATCTGAAGAGAAAAATTGGGATTCGCGCAATCTATTCGCACGAGCCTCGTGCAGGGGTTGCTACTGGTGGCCTTGCTTGTTCTGGTTACGGTTCCACTGTGATGGTTACTGCAGCCTGTGGTTTGGCTGCAGCTGCCGAAGTTTTAAATCTCATTGCTGCTCAGCAATGCATTTCTTCAAATCAGCCAGTAAATCCTTAAGGGGTATCCCTGTAGGAAATTACGGATTCTGATGTCATCCCAAATTTATTAATTCGCTATTAGGCTGGTACTTACGTAGCTTGCCTATTTCTTACGCAGCACATTTATTTGTATAAATACTTTTCGTATTTTTCTGCCCTAGTGTAGATGCGCAGTCCTCCCTAGACTTTGCTTCGTTGGTGATTTACCAACGACAAATCGAAAGGAGGTCTCTTTTGCAGACTGAACAAACTGGTTTACAACGCCACCTCAAAGTGAGGCACATTCGCCTCATGGCATTGGGGTCCACTATCGGGGTTGGATTATTTCTAGGCTCGGCAAGTGCGATTCAGATCGCGGGACCTTCAATCTTGTTGGGATATCTACTGGCTGGCATCGTTGCCTTCATCGTCCTTCGCGCTTTGGGTGAGATGGCAGTGCATGAACCGGTCGCAGGTTCATTTGCAGCTTATGCCAATACTTACGTGGGGCCACTTGCAGGTTATATGGTCGGATGGGGTTACTGGACCTATTGGATTGTTGTTGGAATAGCTGAAGTGACTGCTGTTGGCATCTACATGACTATTTGGTTTCCTGAAGCGCCTCAGTGGATCTGGGCTTTGTCTTCCATTGTGATGATGGGCCTAATCAATCTCATTGCCGTAAAAGTATTTGGCGAGTTTGAGTTTTGGTTTGCTCTCATTAAAGTAGTCGCTATTGTTGCCATGATTGCATTGGGTGGTTCAGTCATTTTCTTTGGCTTCACCAACGACTGGAATCCCATTGGCTTTGGTAACTTATGGCAGCACGGAGGTTTCTTCCCGAATGGTATTAGTGGAATGCTACTTTCTTTGCAGATGGTCTTATTTGCTTTCGTTGGCATTGAGATGATTGGTTTATCAGCCGGTGAGGCAGAGAACCCACGCAAAACTATTCCGATGGCGATTGATTCTCTGGCGTGGCGCATCTTGATTTTCTACATGGGTGCAATCCTTGTCATTTTGGCGATCTTCCCTTGGAATGAAGTTGGTCAACAAGGTAGTCCATTCGTTGTGATGTTTGAGCGAATTGGTTTGCGTGAAGCTGCTGGAATTATTAACTTTGTAGTGATTACTGCCGCCTTGTCATCTTGCAACGCAGGTATCTTTAGCGGTGGACGTCTCTTATATGCACTCTCAGTTAATGGCTATGCACCTTCGCCATTTGCCAAGCTATCCAAGTACGGTGTGCCACATCGTGCGGTGATGGCGACGGTAGCAGTTTGTATGACTGGAGTGGTGCTCAATTACTTCGTACCAGATAAAGCATTTCAGTATGTCATGGCTGCGGTTACCTTTGTTGGATTGATGGTGTGGATTGCGATCTTGCTCACCCAAATTCAATTTCGCCGCTCCCTTACAAAAGCCCAGGCTGCTGAGTTGGCATATCGCACGCCATGGTGGCCCTATTCCTCGTGGTTCGCATTGGCATTTATTGCCTTGGTGGTGGTGTTAATGGGCTTTCATGAGGATGCTCGGATTGCATTGGTTTTAGGTCCGTGTTTATTAGGCGTGTATCTGGCTATGTTCTACATCGTTGGCTTACATCGCAAAACAAAACTGAGTTGTGAATTCAAATAAGGAGACATAAATGATTGTTGGCGTACCTCAAGAAGTAAAAAATAATGAATTTCGTGTTGGCTTAACTCCGGGTAATGTGAGGGGCTTGTGCAAACACGGTCACTCCGTTTTAATCCAGCGTGGTGCAGGTGAGCAAATTGGTTTGAGTGATGAATCGTATCGCTTAGCTGGCGCTACCTTGATTAATAGCGCTGCCGAGGTGTTTGCAAAAGCAGAGATGGTGGTGAAGGTGAAGGAGCCTCAGCCACAAGAGTGTGCGATGTTACGTGAAGAGCAAATTCTCTTTACCTACTTACATCTAGCGCCAGATCCACAGCAAACCAAGGCGTTGCTTGCCTCAGGCGCGAGTTGCATCGCTTATGAGACTGTTACCTCCTGTAGTGGATCATTACCGTTGCTAGCTCCAATGAGTGAGGTTGCTGGCAGGATGTCCATTCAAGCAGCGGCTTCGCATTTGGAAAAAACAAATGGAGGTTTAGGCATCTTAATGGCGGGTGTGCCTGGAGTGGCACCTGCAAAGGTGGTTATATTGGGTGCAGGTGTAGTGGGGCGCAATGCCTTACAGATGGCGGTTGGTATGGGTGCAGATGTTTGCATTTTCGATCGCAACATTGATTGCTTAAGACAGATTGATATGCTCTATGGCAATCGTGTGAGAACCTTTTACGCCGACCCACTTTTAGTGGAGTTAGAAGTCTGTGAGGCAGATGTTGTGATTGGTGCCGTATTGTTGCCTGGCGCTGCAGCTCCAAAGTTAGTGACCAGAGAGATGGTGCGCAAAATGAAAACGGGTGCAGTAGTAGTGGATGTGGCAATTGATCAAGGCGGCTGCTTTGAAACATCTAAAGCCACTACCCACGCAGATCCTACCTTTATCGTAGATGGTGTACTGCACTACTGCGTTGCAAATATGCCGGGAGCTGTTGCTAGAACCTCCACTTTTGCTCTGACGAATGCAACTTATCCATTCATTGAGGCCTTGGCAAACAGCGGAATGGTGAAAGCCCTCTCACATAACCAGCATCTGCGAAATGGATTGAGTGTGCATCGAGGTAACCTCACTTCTGAGCCAGTAGCGAAAGCGCAGAAAGTCGACTTTGTTCCGGCAGAAGAGATGTTAGTAGCCTAGTAGTTTCAATACAGTCCTGGAGATTGAATGTCTTGGGAGTCTAGACTCCCAAGCTTTCCTCTATCATTCAGAGTATGGACTTATCTGCTTTAGCACTTTCTACTGGTGTGGTCGCTCTCGCTGAGATGGGAGATAAAACCCAATTACTCTCTTTAATGCTGGCTGCGCGTTATCCAAAACAGGCGCTTGCCATTATTGGTGGGATATTCATTGCGACGATTGCCAATCATGCTTGCGCAGCCTTCCTGGGGCATTGGTTAACCACTTTTATGAGCCCAGATCTTTTGAAGTGGGTCTTGGGCTTGAGCTTTTTAGGAATTGGTCTTTGGCTATTAGTACCCGATCACATTGATGATGCTGGTGGGTCAAAGGTGGTTGATAAAGCCTTTCAAGTATTCATGTTGACGGTTGGACTCTTTTTCTTGGCGGAGATGGGGGATAAGACCCAAATTGCTACGATCGCTCTGGGTGCTAAATACTCTGATGTCTTTTCAGTAACGGTTGGCACCACTTTGGGGATGATGTTGGCTAATGCTCCAGCAGTCTGGATTGGGCAGAAATTTACCAAGCGTATGCCCATTAAGTGGGTGCATGCTATAGCTGCCGTGACCTTCATTGCCATCGGTATTGCTACCCTCATCTGGGCTTAGGTCGAAATTTTCCAAGGGGCTTAAAATTGCCCTATGAAAACTGATCTGCCACAGAGCTTTCGCAGGCTCGAATACCGCGCTCCCAATTACACCTTTTCACAGGTTGAGTTAGACATTGCTTTAGATCCTGCTAGGACGATTGTGAAGAGTCGCCTAGAGGTTCTTCCTGGTGCTGGGCATGAAGCTGGCACGCCTTTGGTATTGCAAGGTCATGAACTGGAGTTTGTGAGTTTGTGTATTAATGGTGAAGCACACCGTCAGTTTGAGTTGACTCCAGAAACGTTAACGATTCATGCGCTGCCCAATGAAGGTAAGCAAGCTTTCATTGTTGAGATCATCTGCGTTTGTGTGCCTGAGAAAAATACTTCTCTCATGGGCCTGTATGTCTCGAATGGAAATTTCTTCACCCAGTGTGAGGCTGAGGGATTTAGAAAGATTGCTTACTTCCTCGATAGACCAGATGTAATGGCGCGCTATCGGGTAACTCTCCGCGCTCGTGAGGCAGAGTATCCAGTACTGCTTTCCAACGGTAACCTCATTGCCACTGAAAAATTACCGAATGGTTGGCATAGCGCTGTTTGGGAAGACCCGTTTCCAAAGCCGTCTTACTTATTTGCCTTAGTCGCTGGAAAGCTCGAATGCATTGAAGAAACCATCACCGCTAGTAGTGGCGCAAAAAAGCTATTGCAGATTTGGGTTGAGCCACATGACTTGAAAAAGACCCGTCATGCAATGGATTCTTTGATTGCCTCGATTCATTGGGATGAAAAACGCTACGGCCTCGAGTTAGATCTCGAGCGCTTCATGATTGTGGCGGTAGGTGATTTCAATATGGGCGCGATGGAGAACAAGGGCCTCAATATTTTCAATACCAAGTATGTCCTTGCTCAAGCAGAAACTGCAACCGATGCTGATTTCGCCAATATCGAAAGCGTGGTAGCCCATGAGTACTTCCACAATTGGACGGGCAATCGAGTTACCTGCCGAGATTGGTTTCAGCTTTCTCTAAAAGAGGGTTTAACTGTATTCCGTGATCAAGAGTTCTCTGCCGATCAAATGGGTAGTGAGTCTGGCAGGGCGGTAAAACGTATTGAGGATGTGCGTTTATTGCGTCAACTACAGTTCCCTGAAGATGCGGGCCCGATGGCGCATCCAATTCGTCCAGACGAGTATCAAGAGATTAATAATTTTTATACCGTGACGGTCTATGAGAAGGGCGCTGAAGTCGTGCGCATGTATCAAACCCTATTAGGTGTTGAGGGTTTCCGCAAAGGCATGGATTTGTACTTCAAGCGTCATGATGGTCAAGCGGTGACTTGTGATGATTTCTTGGCGGCGATGGCGGATGCCAATGACCGTGATCTTTCCCAGTTTAAGAATTGGTATAGCCAAGCAGGCACCCCTAAGGTTGAGGTGCAAGAGTCCTACGATGCGGACAAAAAGCAATATCAAATTACTTTGACGCAAAGCCCTTCAGCAAATGCCGAACACAAAGACAGCAAACCGTTTCATATTCCATTGAAGATGCGTTTATTAACTCCTGCGGATGATCAAGTCGAGACTTTATTAGAGTTAAACCAAGATCAGCAAACTTGGACTTTTGATCAAATGGCAAGTCGCCCAGTGCTATCAATCAATCGCAATTTCTCAGCCCCGATTAATTTGGGTTTTGATCAAAGTGAATCTGATCTACTCACGATGTTCTCGAGTGATGATGATGCGTTTAATCGTTGGGAGGCTGGTCAGAAGTTGGCAATGCAAATGATTTTGGGCAATCGCTTGCCTGATAAAGCGCTGATTGAGGCTTATCGCGCTCTCTTGACCGATCCGGAGTTGGATCCCGCGTTCAAAGAGTTGTCGCTGACTTTGCCTGCTGAGACTTATCTGTATGAACAGTGCGCAAGCGTTGATCCTCAGCGGATTTATGCTGCACGTCGCGCCTTCCGTCACGCTATTGCCAGCGAGTTGCGCATCGAGTGGGCTGCCCTATACCGGCAGATGCAAACGCCAGGACCATTTAATCCTGATGCAGCAAGTGCTGGCAAGCGTGCTTTAAAGAATCTTGCATTGAGCATGCTGCTCGAAGCCGATCCGTTGATCTGGGCGCCCATGGCGGTCAATCAATATCAAAATGTTGACAATATGACTGACCGATACGCCGCTTTGGCTGGATTGGTGATTCATGGATGCAAATCAGCTGCAGCTTGTCTGGAAGATTTCTATACCCGATTTGCTGATGATGCTTTAGTGATTGATAAGTGGTTTGCTTTGCAATCGGGTAGACCACCAGTTGCTAATACCGAATCCACTTTGAGTGAAGTAAAGCATTTACGTGAGCACGAAGCTTTCAAAATGAATAACCCCAACCGGGTTCGGAGCGTGATTCATGCTTTCTGTATGAATAATCCCGCTAGCTTTCATCAAGTGGATGGTAGTGGTTATGCATTTTGGGCTGAATCCGTTCTTGCCTTAGATCCAATCAATCCACAAGTGGCTGCTCGTTTGGCCAGGGGCTTAGATCGCTGGCGTCAGTTTGCACCAGTTTATCAGGAGCAGATGCTGTCAGCCCTAAGGCAGGTTGCAGCATGTGAAACCCTCTCTGCGGATGTGAAAGAAGTGGTTTCTAAGGCTTTAGGCAATTCAATCAGCTAGAACAAGGCAAAATAGAGTCCATACAGAAATAAACCCATCACGGAGAAACTCCTTTTGAGCACTTCAAGTACTTTTAATACCAATTTCAAGCAATACCTGACTTCTACCAAGGTGAAGGGTGTAGACATTCCTGCGGGCCTACAGGAGTTGCTATTAGCAGTTGCTGATACATGCTCAACCTTGAGTCATGAAGTTGCTCAAGGCGCCTTGATTGGCTTATTGGGCTCTGCTGGTACCGGTAATGTCCAGGGAGAAGTTCAGCAAAAGCTGGATGTGATTGCTAATGACTTATTAATTGATGGTGTGCAGGGATGTAAATCATTGGCTGGTCTAGCCTCTGAAGAGATGGAGTTACCACTCCCAGTTCAAGGTACTGGCGACTACTTATTGCTATTTGACCCATTAGATGGCTCTTCAAATATCGATGTGAATGTATCCATCGGCACAATTTTTTCTGTGCTGAAGAAACAAGATCCTGCAGCACCCTTGCAAACTGCAGATTTCTTATTGTCAGGCCGTCACCAGGTAGCCGCCGGTTACGTTGTCTATGGCCCACAAACAACCATGGCGCTAACTCTAGGTGATGGCGTAGTGATGTTCACCCTGAATAAAGTAACTGGCGAGTTTGTCTTAATTAAGCATGCGGTAGAGATTTCTCACTCAACTAAAGAATTCGCTATCAACATGTCGAATATGCGCCACTGGGCTGAGCCTGTCCGTCGCTACGTCGATGAGTGCTTGGCTGGCGTCAGTGGAGAGCGTGACAAAGATTTCAATATGCGCTGGATTGCATCCATGGTTGCTGATGTGCACCGCGTCTTATCGCGTGGCGGTATCTTTATGTATCCATGGGATCAACGTGAGCCGCATAAGCCAGGAAAGCTACGTCTGATGTATGAGGCAAACCCAATGAGCTTCTTGGTAGAGCAGGCTGGTGGAGCGTCGACCAATGGTGATCAATTGATTATGGATATGGTTCCTACCGAACTCCATGAGCGCGTCTCCGTCATGTTGGGTTCCAAGGAAGAGATTGAGCGTTTGCAACATTATCATTCTCAGGTGTAATGCATTTGCAGCATTCGGAGCTAGCAAGATCCAACAAAAAAGCCCAATCAGTGATCGGGCTTTTTTGTTTCAAAGGGTCATCTGACAATCAATCAAAGAATTAAGGTTGCACCTTTTCCTTAAGGTGGGCCAGAGATTGTTCCACTTGGTCAATCAAAATCAAACAGATATCACCAGCAGATAAATCGTTGAGGACGGTATCGATAGCGAGAAATTCACCGGTAATTTCTTTAACCTGTTTAGCTTTCTTGGTACCTACTAAGCCTTCTTGCAGAAGCTTAAGAACTTCTCCATCTTCACGGCCACGTTGACACTGATCTTGGTAGAGGATGACATTGTCAAAGCTATTGCCAAGAATGCGGGTCAGATCACGAATATCTTCATCGCGACGATCGCCGGCACCACTAATAACTACGTGACTCTTCTTAGGCTTCATGGCCTCGATAGCGCTTGCTAAAGCACGCATGGCATCTGGGTTGTGACCATAGTCAGCAATTACAGTGGCGCCTTTGTGTTGGAATTGATTAAAGCGTCCTGGCACCGCATTGGATGAGCTCTCAAAAGAGTGAAGTCCGCGTGCAATCTTTTCTGCGTCCAGACCTAAAGCCCAGGCAGCCCCGATAGAGGCCATTGCATTTTCAATCTGGAAGCCTAAGACACCATTTTGAGTCAATGGAATCTCGCTCACAGGGAAGCGGAAGAGTACGCGCGCTCCCTTTGAGCAGACGATATAAGCGCCATCAAAGTAGATCACTTTTTTATTCTTAGCGCGATGGGCCGCAATTACAGGATGGTGTTGATTTTGTGCAAAGAAAATGACACGACCCGTGCAAACATCACCCATCTTCACAACTATCGGATCAGCGGCGTTTAGAACTGCAGCGCCTGTTGGCGCAACGTTCATCACAATGACCCGCTTCAGAATCGCTAGGTCTTCTACGCTAGTGACGTAGTTTAGGCCTAGATGGTCGCCGTCACCAATATTGGTCACAACCGCAACTTCGCAACGGTCGAAGCCAAGGCCTTCACGTAACATTCCGCCGCGGGCTGTTTCTAATACGGCTGCATCGACATCGGGATGCATGAGGACATTACGAGCACTCTTAGGACCGCTGCAATCACCAGAATCGATGAGGCGATGATTGATGTATACGCCATCGGTGGTTGTCATGCCGACGCGTAAACCAGTCTCATTCAATAAATGAGAAATCAGGCGAACAGTAGTGGTCTTGCCATTGGTACCGGTGACGGCTACCACTGGAATGCGACCATCCTCACCTAATGAATACATCATATTGACGATATCTTCACCAACAGGGCGGCTCTTGCCATACGAGGGCTTGAGATGCATGCGTAAGCCTGGTGCAGCATTGACTTCAACAATGCCGCCACCTTGAGCCTCTAAAGGCTTGTAAATCGCCTCACACAGAATGTCGACGCCAGCAATATCTAACCCAATCATTTGGGCAGCTGCAATTGCACTAGCAGCCACATCGGGGTGAACATCATCAGTCACGTCGGTGGCGGTGCCGCCAGTGCTGAGATTGGCATTATTACGAAGCAAGATACGCTCACCAGTCTTGGGAACATATTGGGGGCTTAAACCATTGCCGGCTAAATGTGCAAGAGCGATGTCATCAAAACGAATTTTGGTTAATGCAGTTGCATGGCCATCGCCGCGCAATGGATTTTTGTTTTCTAGTTCAACTAGTTCAGCAACACTATGCTTGCCATCACCAACCACTTGAGCGGGTTCGCGGCGAGCTGCAGCGGAAAGGCGATTGCCAACCACTAGCAAGCGATAGTCAGCGCCAGGTAAGTAACGTTCAACAATCGTTTCACGTCCGAAGGCTTGCGTAACTACAAAGCCTGCACGTACCTCTGCTTCAGTTTGAATGTTGGCGACAACGCCTTTGCCTTGATTGCCGTCTTTAGGCTTAAGAACAATCGGGCCGCCAATCTTTTGGGCAGCGCGCCACGCATCATCAGCGGTCGTAACCACTTCGCCAATCGGAACAGATACGCCCGCAGCTGCCAATAGATTTTTAGTGAGCTCTTTATCTTGTGCAATGGCTTCTGCTATTGCGCTGGTATCGCTGGTCTCAGCAGCTTGAATGCGTTTTTGCTTGCTACCCCAACCAAACTGCACCATACTGCCCTCAGTCATGCGGCGATAGGGAATATTTCTTTGAACGGCAGCATCCACGATGGATCCAGTGCTTGGCCCCAGACGAACATCTTCATACAAAGCTTCTAATTCTGAGAGGGCGGCTGTTAAATCAAACGGCACATCATTGAGTGTTGCCTGGATTAGCGCAAAGGCGAAGTCAAAGGCCATGCGCCCAACAACTTCTTCGGTGTACTCCGCCACCACTTGAAATATGCCGACTTCAGTAGTTTGCACAGTGCGACTAAAGGTAACTGGGCAGCCTGCTTGAGACTGAAGACCTAAAGCAGCATGTTCTAGAGCATGTGCGAGAGAGAGGATTTCATTATGTCCACCACGACGCATGCTGCCTAATTGAGGAAAGCGCTCACGAATCTTGATTTCAAACTGCGGAATTGAATCGATGGAGCGTTCTGTTTCGTCGCAGGAAACAATTGCCTCTAAGGCGGTATGGCGGCTCCATAAATTTGGGCCGCGCAACATGCGAATACGGGTGATTTCCAATTAAGCCCCTGCTGGAATGCTGGCGTCAGAAACAAAGGTTTCAGCACCAGCTTCAATTACGTTGAACGGAATATCTAAAGCCCAAGCTGCAGCAATCGCAGCACCAAGATTTATCGGTTTCCATGGTTCGCTAATACTAAGCTCAGAATTGCGCGGCACCGGAATGCTCTTTTGATCATGCTTAGCGGACTTCAGGATAATTTGTTGATTACCAATCAATACGGCGCGACCACCATTCTTAAGGTGCTCTTGCGCAATGGGTGAGGCAGAGTCTTGAGTAAAGAAGATTACTTCACCATCGCATAGCTCTGCCATGCTCGCCACCATAGGGTCATCCGCATTCAGAACGGCAACACCAGTTGGCAAGACCACATCCACTTGGGTCCTAACGATGCTAAATACTTGGTCTTCGTCGTAGATGGCGTACTGAGGGAAGTTGGCTTTTGGATCTACGTTCAAAACAATGCCCACTTGGCAGCGGTCATAAGCTAGGCCCTCTATCAACATAGATAGATTATTGTTCTCGATAACAGCCGCTTCAACTGCACGATTTAATAAAGTACGACGGGCATTTTCCCAGTTGGCAGCATTGCTCTTTTGGATTGAGCGATGACCAAAAAACAAGCCCTTGCTGCAAGATAATCCAACGTACAAATTGGTGAGTCGCAAGAAGTGGGCAATCATTTCAGCAACAGGCGTTTTACCGCGAGCACCGCAGATGCCAACTACTGGAATGCGAAAATTGGCGCCTGGCGGGAAAAGATGATTTGCAATCTCTTTGCCAACCGGTTGGGGTTTGCCGCTGGCAGGTTTCAAGTGCATCAATAAACCTGGGCCAGCATTCACTTCAACGATGGCAGCATTTTGCTCTTCTAATGGTTTGCTAATGTCTTGCGCAACTAGATCAACGCCTGCAATCTCCAGCCCCACTACGCGAGCGGCTAGAGCAACTTGGCTGGCTACTTCTGGATGAACTAAGTCGGTGACATCAAATGCAACATTGCCATTACTTTGAATGAGTACTTTCTGATCCAAGGCTGGAATACTTTCGCCAGTGAGTTTCTGACGTGCAAGCTCTAACTCCACGGCGGAATCAATGCGCACTGGGTTGAGTGGATGCTCCTCAGAAGTTCCTCGGCGCGGATCAGAGTTAATCTGAATTTGAATGAGTTCAAGTACGGTATGTTTGCCATCACCAGTAACCCAAATAGTTTCGCCTTTAGCTGCCGCAACCACTTTATTGCCAACAACCAACAAGCGATGTTCATCGCCAATAATGTGACGCTCCACCAACACTTCACTACCTTCATCAATTGCAACGGCGTAGGCTGCTTCAATTTCTTGCTGGGTATACAGGTTAATAAATACACCGCGACCATGGTTGCCATCAATCGGCTTGACCACTACTGGTAGGCCGATATCTTGTGCTGCTTCCCATGCATCATCAGCACTAGTAACGGTGCGGCCTTCAGGCGTAGGGACTCCTGCGCTAGATAAAAGACTCTTAGTGAGATCCTTATCGCGAGAAATCGTTTCAGCGATTGCGCTAGTTTGATCTGTCTCAGCAGTCCAGATGCGACGCTGTTTAGCCCCATAGCCAAGTTGTACTAGGTTGCCTTCAGACAGGCGAATAGAGGGGATGCCACGTTCTTCGGCTGCATTCACGATGCAGGCAGTACTTGGTCCAAGCAATAAATCATCGCCAAGCTCGCGCAGCTCTTCAATAATGGTGCTAACAAGAGTAACAGGATCCTTAGTATCTTGCGCTAGCGCAAGATACAGATCGCGAGCATATTTGAGTGCGGTGAGAGTCACTTCTTCATTAATAGCGCTCACCATGACTTTGTAAACACCGCGGCGATCGCCATCACGTGCTTTACCAAAGCCGCCAGGGATGCCGGCTAAATTTTGTAATTCGAGTGTAAGGTGTTCAAGGATGTGAGCAGGCCAAGTGCCTTCTTCAACTCTCTTGAGGAATCCACCAGCTTCACCATAGCTGCAGCGATGTTCTTGAAGGCTAGGGAGGGCTTTGACAAGACGGCCATAAAACCCAGGAATGAGGTTGGAGGGGAAATCCTCTAATTCGCCAATATCGAGCCAAACTTCAATAACGGGATGGTAGGTCCACATATTGGGGCCGCGGAGATGCTTGACGCTCAAGATCTCAATGGTTTTATCTAGTAATTGGGGCATATGTGGAATGGGGGGTCTCAGTGCTGCTTCTGAAGGTAAGGGCGGGGATGACTCAGACTATCTCTCTGGTTCTAGTAATTATTCAAAATCCACAAAATTAGCAAAAATACACAAAAAAGCCTACTTGCTTAAGCTAACGGCTTTCTGCCCTGTAAAGTTGACAGAGTTACTAAATCTAAAAAATCTAGCTCCACTATACTTTTAGAACTAATGAAGCCAGAAATACTAATGAAGCCAGAAATTTCCCTATCCGCTCCCCCCTTGCCAACTCATTGGGCTAGCGCTTTAGAAGCACCTCAATCCCCAGTAAAAAACACCAACTCAATACTGGCATGGGTTGAGCTCGATCTCGATGGGGAAATGCGTTTTGAAAAAAGCCTGCTTTGCTTAATTCGATCGGGTCTATTTTGGAGTGACGGCACAGAGTCAGAATTCTGGTCTATTAGCTCTGGAGCGCACCTTTTACATGGCGATCATGCTGGAGTAGGGCACCTCAAGCTAGAGTCCGAGACCAGTCTGCTGCGGCTTTGGTATTTCACCTTGGCTGTTAATCCTCAGGTATTGCGCCTACAGAGTAGCTTTAAGCGTTTAATCCAGGGTGACCAGACCGCTAAAGAGCCTGAGGCCTCTGAATACGATAAACAGGTTTGTCCAGTTTGCTTGAGCCCTAAGCCTGCTAATTCAGATGCTTGCCCGACTTGCGATCCAGAGGATGATGCCCCTCCATCTACTTGGACCTTATTTAAATTGTGGCGCTTTGCTCGCCCCTACAAAAAAGAGCTTTTACTGGGCTTTTTCCTGACCTTACTGTCAACCAGCGCCACGCTAATTCCACCTTATCTGACGATGCCTTTAATGGATCATGTGTTGATCCCATATGAAAAAGGCAATCCCATCGATTTTTATTTGGCTAGCAAGTATCTGTTCGCCTTGTTTGCTGCGGCAATTGTAGCTTGGGGTTTGGGTTGGTGGAAGACTTACCTACTCGCATTAGTGAGTGAGCGTATCGGCGCAGATCTACGTAATACGACTTTTGAGCATTTACTTAAATTATCCTTAGAGTATTTCGGTGGCAAAAGAACGGGCGACTTAATTGCGCGGATTGGCGCAGAGACTGACCGCATTTGCGTATTTCTGTCACTTTACGCATTGGACTTTGCGACCGACGTCATCATGATCACGATGACGGCCGCAATTTTGGTGTCGATTGATCCTTTGCTCGCATTGGTCACTTTGGCTCCATTGCCATTTATCGTGTGGATGATTCATGTAGTGCGAGACAAACTCCGTTTTGGGTTTGAAAAGATTGATCGTGTTTGGTCTGAAGTAACCAATATCTTGGCTGATACGATTCCAGGTATTCGAGTAGTGAAAGCCTTTGCTCAAGAGGACCGCGAGCTCAAACGTTTTGTCGATTCCAATAGACACAATTTACAAATCAATGATCGCGTTAATCGCGTATGGGGATTATTTTCTCCAACAGTCACGCTTCTAACTGAAGCTGGCCTCTTGGTGGTGTGGGGTTTCGGTATTTGGCAGGTGGCACATCAAAAGGTCACGGTTGGTGTATTGATTGCATTCCTTGCCTATATTGGACGCTTCTATATTCGACTCGATTCGATGAGTCGCATCGTTTCTCATACGCAAAAAGCAGCTGCAGGTGCAAAGCGCATTTTTGATATCTTGGATCATGTCTCGAGCGTTCCCGAGCCAATTAATCCAGCGCCCTTGGGCGAAGTCAAAGGCCGCATCTCCTTGCGGGGCGTGGGTTTCCGGTATGGTAACCGCGCGGTTTCTAAAGGCATTGATCTAGATATTGCCCCTGGAGAAATGATTGGTTTAGTTGGTCATAGCGGCTCTGGTAAGAGCACTCTAGTGAACTTAATTTGCCGCTTCTATGATGTGAGTGCTGGCTCTATTGCATTGGATGGGCGCGACATTCGTAGCATCGGCATTGCTGACTATCGCAAGCGTATTGGATTAGTTTTACAAGAGCCATTTTTATTCTTTGGAACGATTGCAGAAAATATTGCTTACGGAAAACCGGATGCAACTCGTGAAGAAATTATTGAAGCCGCACGTGCCGCACATGCCCATGAATTTATTCTTCGCCTACCACTGGGTTATGACTCATTAGTGGGTGAGCGTGGTCAATCACTCTCGGGCGGTGAGCGTCAACGTATTTCAATTGCACGTGCGCTCTTAATTAATCCAAGCATTCTGATTTTGGATGAGGCCACCTCGTCGGTAGACACCACCACTGAAAAAGAAATTCAGCGTGCTTTAGATAATCTGGTTAAGGGCCGCACTACGATTGCGATCGCCCATCGACTTTCCACCCTAAGAAAAGCAGACCGCTTGGTTGTGCTTGATAAGGGTGAGATTGTGGAGATTGGCTCGCATGATGAGCTCATGGATGCGCAGGGCGCGTACTACGCCTTGTATCAAGCGCAGTTACGCCATGCTGCCGAGTTGGTTGAAGGTGGCGCTATTGGTGAAAGCATTGAAGAAAACAAAAATGAACGCGAAGAAGAGCGCCTGCAACTGATTGCCAAAGAAACTGGAGGTGGCGTATGAGTCATCATCAACAGTCGCACGCCTTAGAGCGTGATGCGCTAGGTCGACTCGTATTCATTGACGCTTCTGGCACTCGGCATACGGGCGTCTATCCAGTCAGAGCCTTCCCCATTACCGCCCCAGGCGCTGGAATCTCCATCATGGATCAGTCTGGTAAAGAATTGTGCTGGTTTGATGGTGTCACTGCCATTCCGGAGGGCGAATTAGCTCTAATTGAGGAAGAGTTGGCTGCTCGTGAGTTCATGCCTGTAATCGAAAAAATCACCAAGGTATCTACTTTTGCTACCCCGAGTATTTGGGATATCGAGACTGACCGTGGCCCCACCAGAATTCGCCTTAAGGGTGAAGAAGACATTCGTCGAATTGCTGGCAATACGCTTCTGATTGCTGACTCCAATGGCCTCCAATTTTTGATCAAGGATTCCACTCAGCTAGATAAAGTGAGTAAGAAGCTTTTAGATCGATTCCGCTAAGAATTTTTTCTACAAAATCCTTATAGGGTTACTACCAATAAGCTAGTGTTACCCCTAACTGCCCATTTGGCAATTATTGATGGCAATCAAGTATTCATGCCCTGTTATGGATAAAAATCCATGCATAACAAAGAGAAGCCAAAGTACTATTGGCATACAAAATTTTTTGGAGGAGCGTTCATGAAGATGAAGTTAAAGGGGGCATTGATTTCCACCGCATTAGCCCTCGGTGTTGCTAGTGTTTCACCCGCTTTCGCTGCTTGGGAACCAACCAAGCCAGTTGAGTTCATCATTCCTGCAGGTCCTGGCGGTGGTGCTGACCAGATGGCTCGCATGATCCAAGGAATCATTACAAAAAATAACTTGATGAAACAGGCAGTGATTTCTGTGAACAAGGGTGCTGGCGCAGGAGCTGAAGGCTTCTTAGCAATGAAAGAAGCTAAGGGCGATCCAAATAAGATCGTAATTACCCTCTCAAACTTGTTCACAACTCCATTGGCAACGGGTGTTCCATTTAACTGGCAGGACATGACTCCAGTAGCGATGTTGGCTCTCGATCAATTTGTTTTATGGGATAACGCTGATAAGCCTTACAAAACTGCCAAGGAATATATCGACGCAGCTAAGGCGGCTGGTCCTGGCAAGTTCAAAATGGGTGGTACTGGATCTAAATCGGAAGACCAGATCATTACTGTAGCGATTGAAAAGGCAACTGGCGCTAAGTTCACATACATCCCATTCAAAGGGGGTGGCGACGTGGCTGTGCAACTCGTTGGTAATCCATTGATTCTTCTGTGAACAATCCAATTGAAGCGGTTGCTCAATGGCGTGCAAACAAATTACGCGCATTGTGCGTATTTGATGACACTCGCATGCCATACAAAGAGAAGGTTACCGATACCCAATCATGGTATGACGTGCCAACTTGTAAAGAAGCCGGCGTTCCTACTGACTATGTCATGTTGCGCGGTATTTTCATGGCTCCTGGCGTAACTCAAGAGCAGGTTGATTACTATATCGATGTGTTCAAAAAAGTACGCGCTACACCAGAGTGGAAGAAGTTCATGGCTGATGGTGCGTTCAATCAGACATTTATGACTGGTAAAGAGTTCAGAAATTGGCTTACATTAAATGAAGCTTTGCATAAGCAGTTAATGACTGAAGCTGGCTTCTTAGCTAAGTAATTTTCAAGAAACTAAATAGGACCCCACTAGTAAGGGGTCCTATTTTTTGAGTAATTGTGTTTATTAACTTTATTAAAAAAGTATAAAAATGTCTGAACATACAAATAATACAAATCAAGACTCAGTGATTAGCGTTAGAGCGATGGATATCATCACCTCTATTGCATTCCTGGCTGTAGGTCTGACGGTAATGGTTGGTAGTCTGAAGTTGGGTGCTAGCTGGGGTGCTGATGGTCCAGAGGCTGGTTACTTTCCCTTTTACATTAGCTTGATCATCATGTTGTCCAGTGCGGTGACTCTGTATCAAGCTGCAATCGTTAATAAGAAAAAGAAAACAGAATCGTTTGTTGAAAAAGAGCCCTCTAAGCAGGTAATGGCAGTCTTGTTGCCGGCGATTGTGTTTGTTCTAGGTGTGCAATTGATTGGTATCTATGTTTCTTCGGCCTTCTATATCGCGATCTTCATGGTGTGGTTAGGTAAATACCCAATTTGGAAGGCAGTTGCCGTGTCAGTTGGTGTGAGTGCGGCCCTGTACCTGATGTTCGAATACTGGTTCCAGGTTCCATTGCCACATGGCTCATGGATTAATCCACTCGAGTTCTTGGGCGTGGAATAAAAAAGTATAACTATTAAAAAAGATTAAAAAAGAGTCCAAGTTGGAAGAAATTAACGCTCTATTCAACGGCTTTGCCGTTGCAATGACACCCTTTAACTTATTGCTAATGTTAGTTGGTGTAACGCTCGGTGTGATCATCGGTGTTTTGCCAGGTTTGGGTGGCGCAAACGGCATCGCGATTCTGTTGCCATTGACCTTCACAATGCCGCCAACATCCGCAATCATCATGTTGTCCTGTATTTACTGGGGTGCATTGTTTGGTGGCGCGATTACATCCGTACTATTTAATATTCCTGGTGAACCTTGGTCAGTTGCGACAACCTTTGATGGTTATCCAATGGCTCGTAACGGTAAAGCTGGTGAAGCATTGACTGCAGCGTTCACATCATCATTTGTAGGAGCGTTCTTTGCGATTGTGATGATTACCTTCTTGGCACCATTGGTTGCGAAGTTTGCTCTCCAATTCGGTCCGCCGGAATTCTTCTCGGTCTACCTACTTACCTTCTGTAGTTTTGTGGGCATGAATAAAGGTTCGCCTTTCAAGACAATTTCAGCAATGATGTTGGGCTTTGCGTTGGCTACCGTTGGTATGGATACGGTTACAGGTCAGTTGCGTTTAACTTTTGGTAACCCAGAGTTGATGCGTGGTTTTGACTTCTTGATCGCGGTTATCGGCTTGTTTGGTATTGGCGAGATTCTTCTTTCAATGGAAGAGGGCTTGGCATTCCAAGGTGCTGCAGCGAAGATTCGCGGTAAGGTTGTTTGGGAAACTTGGAAGCAGTTACCAAAATATTGGGCAACTTCATTGCGCAGCTGCTTGATTGGTTGCTGGATGGGTATCACTCCAGGTGGTGCTACTCCTGCATCTTTCATGGCTTACGGTGTTGCAAAACGCGTATCTAAAGAAGGTGACAAGTTTGGTACTGGAAAAATGGAAGGTATTGTTGCTCCAGAAACAGCAGCTCATGCTGCTGGTACAGCTGCCTTGTTGCCAATGTTGTCATTAGGTATCCCAGGATCACCAACAGCTGCTGTGTTGCTTGGCGGTTTGTTGATCTGGGGCTTGCAGCCAGGTCCATTGCTCTTCGTTGAGAAACCAGACTTTGTTTGGGGCTTGATTGCTAGTATGTACTTAGGTAACTTGGCAGGCTTGTTTGTCGTATTAACTTGCGTTCCATTGTTTGCCTCAATCTTGAGAATTCCGTTCTCCATCATTGCTCCAGTCATTATTGTGATTTGTGCGGTTGGTGCATACACCGTCCACAACGCGATGTTTGACGTTTGGTTGATGTTGGGCTTCGGTGTGCTGGGTTATGTCTTTAAGAAGCTCGATTACCCAATGGCACCTATGGTCTTGGCCTTGGTGTTGGGCGACCGTGCAGAAGACTCATTCCGCCAGTCCATGTTGTTCTCACAAGGTAGCTTAGATATTTTCTTCTCCAACCCATTGGTAGGCGGTATTACAGGTCTCGCATTGCTATTACTATTCTGGCCATTGATTGGCAAGTTTGTAGGCAAGAAAAAAGCTGCTGCAGCATAAGAGTGAAATAAGCTAGAAATAGCGATTTCATAAGGGAAAAGGGGCGCAAGCCCCTTTTTTCATGCAAAAAGCAAAATTCCGATAAAATCTCACCATCATGAATTTCCGCAAAAACCGCCTCATTCACTGGATTGCTGCTCTAGCAATCGCAATGAGTGCGCTTGCGCCAGCAGTTTCTCAAGCGGTATCGCTAGCGAAGCATGGCCAAGGTTTTGCAATGGAGGTTTGCTCTCCTGATGGCAATAAATTGCAAATTAATATTCAAAGCGAAGACCAGGCAGACCGCGCAGAGGCACAGCCATGCCCATATTGCATTGCTCAAACAGCCATTACGCCAGCATTCAATACCAACCTCACATTCCAAGCGCCGCAAACACTTGCTTTGCTGCCACAGCTTTTCTATCAATCACCCAAGCCTCTTGCTGTTTGGGTAACGCCCCCTTCAGCAGCACCTCCTACACAAGCCTAAATCTTTTTAGGGCATAGCTTAGCTATGTAGTTGGCAACCAAGTTGCCGTGATGTTGTGTGGAGAATTACATGTTTTTATCTGAAAAAATTTCATTACGCCTAAAGCGCGTCTATGTTGGTATTGCTATGGGTGTGGCCATTTGGCTCCTCTATGCCAGCTATCTCATTCTTTCAAATGCAACCAATACCCATACCGCCTTGGGTAGCGCAGAGATTGTGCTCACGCCAATTTCATCTATTCAGAAATAAATCCAATTCAGATTAATTCATAGACTTTAAATATCTCGGAGTAGAAATGAACGCATTAAAAATAACGCCGATAGCCTTAGTTGCATCTTTGATGCTTACTAATGCATACGGTCAAGCCGCCCCTAATTTGGATACCCTCACTGTGACTGGGATTCAGGAGGCGCCTCTTACGCAAACAACGATCTCAGGCAAAGAGCTCAATCAGTCACGTGTAAACACGCCAAATACTGCAGCCATGCTCCTGAATATCCCCGGTGTAAGCATGTATACCGGGGGAGGTGTTTCTGGATTGCCATCAATACACGGTTTAGCAGATGATCGCGTGGCAGTCAAAGTTGACGGCTTAGATTTAATCTCATCTTGCCCAAACCATATGAACTCACCACTTTCGTATATCAGCCCATCCAATGTTGGTAGCATCAAAGTGATCACTGGCCTTTCACCAGTGAGTGCGGGTGGTGACAGTTTAGGTGGTGTAGTCTCAGTTCAGTCTTTACCACCAGTCTTTGCCAAAAAGGGTGAGACGCTTACCCAAGGTGAGGTTGGCGCATCGTACAGTAGTAATGCCAGCGCAATTGCTGGTAACTTAAATGTGACCGCTGCTGGCGATGAATTCAGCGCCAACTACACGGTAGATTCTGCAAAGGCAGGAAATTACACCGCTGGTGGCAACTTCAAGCCTGCTGGAAATGGGATATCTCCGAGCACAGTCGGCGCCTCTAAATATATTGCAACCAATCAACAGCTCTCTTTAGCTTGGCAAAAAGACAACCACTTAGTGGAGTTTAAGGCGGGATATCAATTCATACCATTCGAAGGTTATTCAAACCAACGTATGGACATGACTAAAAACATTGGCTCACAATTTAATCTGAAATATACCGGTCAGCATGACTGGGGAAAATTAGAAGCCCAAGCCTACAACCAGATGGTGAATCACCAGATGGATGACAACACTGGAGCAAGAACTTCTCCAGCCATGCCTATGCTGACTGCAAGCTCAACCAATGGTGCCATTATTAAGGGCACTATGTCACTCTCCGATACTCAGTTAGTGAGATTGGGTACGGAATGGCGGGGTTATAAATTAAATGATTGGTGGCCTGCTGCATACTCCACCACGGGGATGATGGGGCCAAACACATTTCATAATATTAATAATGGCACTAGAGATCGACTGGCATTGTTTAGTGAGTTTGAGCAACAGTGGACTAAGGAGTGGATGGGTCTAGCTGGGGTTCGTGTCGAGCAAGTGGCTTCTAATGCAGGAAATGTAGCGGGTTATGGCGCTACTGCGTACAACGCTGATGCCAATCGATTTAATGCTCAGCAACGTCAGCAAACAGATTACAACTGGGATTTAACTGCGTTATCTAGATATAAGCCGGATAACAGTCAAAATTACGAGGCTGGCTATTCTCGTAAAACTAGGTCACCAAATCTCTATGAGCGTTACTCATGGTCTTCCGTCCCTATGGCAGCCGTAATGAATAACTTTGTAGGTGATGGCAATGGTTATGTAGGTCAAATTACGCTAGCCCCCGAGGTTGCAAACACAGTGAGTTTCGCGAGTGATTGGCATGATGCTAATAAAGAGTCATGGGGATTCAAGACTAATCCTTACTACACCTATGTGAGTAACTACATTGATGCAGCATGCAACACAACTTGTACCGTGAATAAATTCAATGTGCTGAAATATGTTAACCAAGACGCGCAACTCTACGGCTTAGATTTATCGGGCAATGTGATGTTGGGCAAACTGCCTCAATTAGGCAGCTTCCAGATGACTGGTATAGCTTCATATACGCGGGGTCAAAACGTGACAACCGGTGGGAATCTCTACAACATCATGCCGCTTAACGGAAAAATTGGCTTAGTGCAGTACTTGGGTGCGAATTGGACTAACACTGTTGAAGGGCAGTTCGTGGCAGCTAAGACCAATCTTAATGCTGTTAGAAATGAGATTGCTACTGGTGGATATTCTTTATATAACTTGCGTGCTTCATATGATGATAAAAAATATCGCGTGAACTTTGGCATTGAGAACTTGCTAAATAAACTCTATGCACTACCGCAGGGTGGGGCGTATGTAGGTCAAGGCAAGACCATGTCCATGAATGGCGTAGCTTGGGGTACGGGAGTGGCCGGGATGGGTAGAACTTTCTATGTCTCAGCCAACATGAAGTTTTAAGCAGTTAATTATCTAAGATAAAAGACGAGGGAAGCGATGATTTCTAGAATACTCAGAATATTGTCTGTGCTAGCAGTCATTGCTTTACCCTTATCCGCTCTAGCTGCGAAAGAGCCAATCTACATTAATCTTGCCACCAATGATCCAGCCAAGGTTTCAATGGCTTTGGATGCGGGTCGGCAATACGCAGAAAAAGGGTATCCGATTGTTATCTACCTCAATGACAAGGCAGTTAATCTTGGGGTAGAGGTTAAATCAGGAAACGTTTCCAAAGAACAAGAGGCGATAAGGCAGGCTATTGCAAATGGTGCAACCATCATTGTTTGCCCAACTTGCTTGGAGGATTACGGGTTTACCCTCATCAATTTAGTACAGGGTGTAGTGCTTGGAGCAGAACATTCAAATAATCGATAAAATCTCCCCATCATGAATTTCCGCAAAAACCGCCTCATTCACTGGATTGCTGCTCTAGCAATCGCAATGAGTGCGCTTGCGCCAGCAGTTTCTCAAGCGGTATCGCTAGCGAAACATGGCCAAGGTTTTGCCATGGAAATTTGTGCGGCAGATGGAGCAAGGTCACAAATTAGTATTCAAAGCCTTGAGAGTACAGAACTGGCTGAATCAGATCAGCCATGCCCCTATTGCATCGCTCATGCAGCCATCACGCCAGCATTTAATACCAACCTCACCTTTCAGGTGCCGCAAACACTGGCTTTACTGCCACAGCTTTTCTATCAATCACCCAAGCCTCTCGCTGTTTGGGTAACACCCCCTTCAGCAGCACCTCCTTCACAAGCCTAAGTCTTTTTAGGGCATAGCCTAGCTATGTAGTTGGCAACCAAGTTGCCGTGATGTTGTGTGGAGAATTACATGTTTTCAATTCAAGTGAGTTGGCCTTCTTTAAGGCAGATTTCATTATTCATATTTACAGCTATTTGCATAGCTTCTAATGCTATTGCTCATCCACAGGCTGAGGCAGAGTCTCAGGAGAAGATCAAGGCGTTGATTTCAAAGACGTTTGATCAGCCCAATTTGAAGGTGCAAACCAACCCGATCGTCATTGAGGGGAAAGTTGCCATTGCAGATTGGACTCAAGGTCAAAAGGGTGGCCGGGCGCTTCTCAGAAGAAAACATGCTGATTGGGAAATCATTGCTTGTGGAGGTGCTGGATTTAAAGATCCTAGTACTATTGCATCGGCAGGTATTTCTAAAGAGATTGCTAACAACATCACGGCAAAACTTAAGACTGCAGAAGCAACGCTTTCCCCGCAAAAAATTAAACAACTGGATTCATTTGATGGTGTCGTGACTATGGGTCACGGCATGCAGCATGAATCTGATTCAAAACATTAATTCGAGGCTAAAAATGAATTTATATAAAACCAAATTAGCGCTTGCTGCATCACTCATCGTGGCTGGCAATGTGTATGCACAAAGCGTTCCTCACGTCATTGTGACGGCAAAGCCGGATATTGCTGAGGTTGAAATTGACAAGTTCTCCAGCACCTCCGCCGTAATCACTGATGAAACAATTCGCGACTTACATGCAGCCGATAGCATCTGCCTTGCGTAACACGCCAGAAACTCAGATCTCTCGATACAACCCGGTGGGCTCATATGGTGGGGCTGAGGGTGGATCAATCTTTATTCGCGGTATGGGTTTAAGTAGGCCTGGTAGTGAAATTAAAACCTACATTGATAACGTACCGATGTATATGCCGATCTGGAATCATGCCTTATTGGACCTGCTACCAGTCAACGGTATGAAGGACATTACCATCTACAAGAGCGCACAGCCTCAGGTAAACGGTAATAACTTTGCCTCGATCAATATGAATACCAAGTCAGCGGGCCCTGGAAATGGTCTGTCAGGGAATGCAAGAGTTTCATATGGCTCATTCAATACGGTGATTGAGCAGGTGGATATGGCTGGACGTCATGATGATGTTGACTTTAATCTTGCTCAGGGATTTTCTAAATCCAATGGCCAAAGAGCTAATGCTAGCGGCCAGTTGAGCAACATTATGGGTGGCTTAGGATTAAAGCTAGATCGCAATTGGTCGGTTGGCGTGAGTGGAATGGCTATTAACAATACAGCAACCGACCCGGGAAATAACACCTTGCCGGCGCCTGCGATTGCGCCAACTTATGATTCTGCTGCTCAAATGGTTACAGCCTTTGTAAAGCATCAATATGATGCGGTCGAAGGTGAGTTCCGTTTCTATAGCAATACTGGCAAGGGCAACTTTAATAATGACAATGGTGCTGGTGGGTGGGGTACCGAAAATAATCCATTTACTATGCAGGGTTTCCGTTGGAAGGAAAACATTACCCCGTGGACTGGGGGTAGCTTAGTTCTTGGGTTGGATTACGACACTTCATATGGAAGCGTTACTCAAAGCAGGGTTGGGCCGCCAGTTACTGGAACAGTTAAAACAAATCTACCTACTTTTAAACTGACTTCTCCGTATGTTGGTTTAAGCCACAACATGAAGGTAAGTGATGCTTGGTCTCTACAACCTTCCGCTGGTGTTCGTACATATCAGAATAATTACTACGCCTCCAAGGCCGCGCCTTACGGTGGTTTATCCCTGATCTCTGATAGAGCAACTTTGTTTGCCAATGCGTCTAAAGGTATTAACTATCCCGGCCTAGAGGGTCCGGCGATGAATGCAGCTAACGCAGTTTGGACGCAGGCATTTGGTGCAACAGCTAACAACTCATGGGCAAATCTTTCGCCAGAAGAAATGAATCATATTGAGGTTGGTGGAAAGTTCTATCCGGACAAGAAGAGCCGAATTGATTTGAGTCTCTTTCAGGATGCTATTAGCAATCGTGCAACATTTACAGAGGCTGGACCAGTTGTTAATTGGGTGTCAATTGGCCAGTACACCACAAAGGGTGTCGAGCTCTCAGGTCAACGCGAAATCATTCCTGAGTTAACTGGATTTTTGGGCTGGACTTATCTAAATAACAACAGCACAGTCAACCTCCCTTATATGCCCCAGAATGCGTTTAACGCTGCACTCACGGGTTATGTATATAAGTTTAGGGTATCTGTAGACGCTCAGTTTCAAACATCGATATATACACAAAACTTAGCCCGAAATAGTGGATTTACCAACACAACGAAAGTTGATGGCTTTGCAGTGGCTAATGCTCGCGCGTCCTATCCAGTTCCAGAGTTAGGTAAGAAGGGTGAGGTTTTTGTAATGATTGAGAACATCTTTAACCAACAATACAGCTATCGCCAGGGTTACCCAATGCCAGGGACTTGGGGGTCAATTGGTTTATCTGCAAGCTTTAACTGATTATTTTGGTCGCGAGGTTTTAGGTGGGGTTGATTTAAATCAAACCACTTATTGGATTTACTAAGAAAATAAACTGTTTTATTAAAAAGGGAATACCACTATATTTTTGAAATCACTTAAATCTGTAGTCATTGCTGTATTGGCAACTTTGTCTTTATCGGCTTTTGCTGGCGCTAATGACCCACTCTTTATCAACCTTTCAACCGATGAAATGCATCGCTCAACCATGGCGATTAACTTTGGTAAGCATCACTCAGCCAACGGCCACCCATTGAGCATTTTCTTGAATGACAAATCCGTTATCTTGGGTGTTAAAGCTGGGTCAGAGAAGTATGCCGCTCAACAAAAAGAGCTGTCAGATATTGCTGCTAAAGGTGGCTTAGTCATTATGTGCCCAATGTGCTTAAAGCAAGCCGGCTACTCTGAAGCAGATTTAATTTCCGGAGTTCAACTTGGTAGCCCAAAAGTTACTGGTGATGCCTTGTTCAAAGACGGCACAAAGACAATGAGCTGGTAATTGGATGTATTTAATTGTTAAAGATGTACTTTATTAAGTACCGCAAGCTCGTTCACTGGATAGCCGCTTTAGCTATCTTGCTGGGTGCGCTTGCGCCTGCTGTTTCACAAGCCTTGTCTTTAGCCAACAATGGTCAAGGATTTGTGGTTGAGATTTGCTCTAGCAATGGTAGCAAGATGACCCAGGTCATCGGTGATGATGAGACCTCTTCATCACCCGCCATGGGTAGCCACTGCCCATACTGTGTGGTGCAGCCAATCTATTTGTTACCAAGTATTTGTGCATTTGAGTTCGCCGCTCCACAGAGCTATGTAGCTCGATCATTAAGTTCCTATCAAGCCCCTCAGATTCTGTCTGCATGGGTCAGGCTTCCCTCTAGAGCGCCTCCTACCCAGTCTTAAATCACTTTGTTGGCATGGCTTTGTCATGTCGTTTGGCAAGAATTTTTGCCTTTGATTTAAGAATGCATTTGGAGGTTTTGATGTACGCCATTATTGAGCGCCCTGAAAATGGGGCTACAGCAAAACAGATTATTTCTAAAGTATCGCAAGAGATCTTGCTGCCGAGCAATCTGCTCGAAGGGCATTATTGCGATAATCACTTCCCATCGCGTAAGCCGATTGATCGCTATTCCTGTGTAGAGCTTATTCGATATATTTGGATCAATCACTCCTCTAGAAGGGCATTTCTGGTTAAGTTGCCTAAGGACTTATCTTCAGATGATGCTTTGATTCAGGGGTTTGATGATCACTACTTGGGCCATGTTCCTAAAAAGATCGGCAGGAGTTACTTAAAAGATCTCGCGATTTTGTATAAAAAGATTAATGACATCGAAAAGTACAAGCGTCAGCTGGGTACCGGTATTTTTGCCTTAATGGGCACTGCTGGTATGAGTGTTTTTTCTAAGAGAGAACTCAGTAGCCTCTTGTCTGAACAGGCCAAATCCTTGCGACCTGTCTATGCCATGATTGATGAGAGGCTCGACACCTTGAGATCTGAGCTGGCTGGAAAAAGAGATATCTTCGTGCGTGGCAGTGCCAATAGCTATTACGATAGACTTGCAGCATGAGTAAGTGGCTAAGGAAACTGCCTGGGTATCAAACCTATGAACCAGGTTTGGAGCGCAAGGTATTGCATCAGCTGCCCCAATTTACCGTAATGGGTAGCCTGGCAATAGCGCTGCCTAGTTTGCTGGCGAGATTGCTGATGTCGCCCAAAGCAGAGAGGATCATTGACATACTGGTGATCAGTACAGAAATATTCTTTTTGGGTATGGTTTTGACCTTGGCTATAGCCGCCTTGATTGTGATGCTTTCAAAAGGGCCAGCTTATGTAGCAGATGCATATCCATTAATAGATTCTGACAGGCCTAAAAAATAGTATGTCCTTGGGCGATGAGTTGCGATAAAGTTAACGGATAAGAATTAAATTTGAAAGAGAGCTCGAGGAATATCTCGGGATTTAAGAATAACTAGGAGGGTGTACAAATGAAACGCAATAAATTATTAAATGCTTTATTGGTTGCTGCTGTGGGTTTTGGTTTAGCTGCTACTGCACAAGCTCAAAACGCTAAAGTGGGTAGCGTGCAAATTGAAAACGCTTATACGCGCGCGACTGTTCCTGGTCAAATGGCAGCCGGCGGTTTTATGAAGATTGAGAACAAAGGTGCTGCCGACCAACTCATTTCTGCAAGCTCACCAGTATCTGGTGAAGTGCAGTTGCATGAAATGGCGATGGAAGGCAATGTTATGAAAATGCGCCAAGTGAAAGATATCCCTGTACCAGCAGGTGGTGCGGTGGAATTGAAGCCAGGCGGTATGCATTTGATGTTCATGAACATCAAGGCGCCATTGGCTGCCGGCGAGACCGTTCCAGTTAAGCTCAAGTTTGCCAAGGCAGGCGAAGTAGAGGTAAAGATGCCGGTTAATGCGATGGGTAATCCTGGTGCCGGTCACGGTGGAGCGATGAAACACTAAGCTTCTATTGTTCTGAGGTATTAAAAAAGCCCCTAGTTTTACTTAGGGGCTTTTTATTTTGATGCTTTGGATTTATTGCTAATACTTAATCCAAATTCAGATCAGTTACCGCACCCTTACTTGCAGTGCTTGCAAGGTGAGCGTACTTGGCAAGTAATCCACGGGTATAACGTGGCTTAGGTTGTACCCAAGCAGCGCGACGCTTCGCAATCTCTTCATCACTTACATTGAGTTGAATGAGTAACTTATGGGCATCGATCGTCACCGAGTCACCTTCGTGAATAAGGGCAATTACACCGCCTACAAATGCCTCAGGAGCAACGTGACCCACAACCATTCCCCAAGTGCCGCCAGAGAAGCGTCCGTCAGTGATCAGACCTACTGTCTCGCCTAAACCTTGACCAACTAGGGCAGAGGTAGGGGCAAGCATCTCACGCATACCAGGACCGCCTTTAGGGCCTTCATAACGAATCACCATGACATCGCCGTCCTTGATCTTTTGCGCCATGATGGCCGCCATTGCATCATCTTCAGAATCAAATACACGTGCAGGGCCGGTAATAGATGGGTTCTTTAGACCAGTAATCTTGGCAACGCAACCCTCGGGAGAGATGTTGCCTTTCAGAATAGCTAAGTGACCTTGCTTGTACAAAGGATTATCTAAAGTTCGAATCACTTTTTGATCAGCGCGCGGTACGGATGGAATATCTTTCAATGTTTCAGCAATAGTCTTGCCAGTGATGGTCATGCAGTCACCATGCAAGAGTCCGCCATCCAGCAAAATCTTCATGACTTGCGGAATGCCACCAGCTTGGTGAAGATCAGTTGCCAAGTATTGGCCAGAAGGCTTCATGTCCACGATGACAGGCACACGTTTACGAATGCGTTCAAAGTCATCAATAGTCCAGTCGATTTCAGCAGCGCTAGTGATTGCTAGGTAATGGAGAACAGCGTTGGTAGATCCACCAACAGCCATGATCACGCTGACTGCGTTTTCAATCGATTTCTTGGTGATGATGTCGCGTGGACGTAAATTATTCTTAATTGCCTCAACTAGCACTAAGGCTGAGTCATGCGCGCTGGCAACCTTCTCAGCATCTACGTTGGACATAGTGGAAGAGTAGGGCAGGCTCATGCCTAAAGCTTCAAAGGAGGAGCTCATTGTGTTGGCGGTGTACATGCCACCGCAAGAGCCGCTACCTGGGCAAGCATGCTGCTCTACGCCTTTAAGGTCGCCTTCACTCATGCGACCTGAGGTGAATTCACCAACAGCTTCAAATGCAGAAACAATATTGAGATCCTTGCCTTTAAAGTGGCCGGGCTTAATCGTTCCGCCATAAACATAGATGCTTGGTACATTGGTGCGGGCCATTGCCATCATCCCGCCTGGCATGTTCTTGTCGCAACCGCCAATGACTAGAACGCCGTCTTGCCATAAGCCGTTGACGCAAGTCTCAATACTATCCGCAATCACTTCACGTGAGACGAGGGAGTACTTCATGCCCTCAGTGCCCATGCCGATACCATCGGAGACGGTAGGGGTGCCAAACATTTGTGCTTTTGCACCGGCCTCTTCAAGCGCCGATACTGCCGCGTCTGCCAGTTTTTGCAAACCGCTATTGCAGGGGGTAATGGTGGAATGACCATTTGCTACACCAACCATCGGCTTGACAAAATCCCTCTCTTCATAGCCCATCGCGTAATACATTGAGCGATTGGGTGCGCGAGCAACCCCTTCGGTGACATTGCGCGAGCGTTCATTGAGGCGTTTCATGCTGATATGGACTCCAGAAAAGAATTTGTCGAAAAGCTCTATTGTGCCGTGAGACTAGGCGGAACGCAGGGGTTTATGTAGCTTTTCCTGTGTTCTTGTCATACGCCGCAACAAGCAGATTTCTCTATTGTATTTGGTGATTTGAGCTCATCATTAGCTTGAGGGCTAATATCCTTCGCAAAAAAGCTGCGGTACATTGCCTTGTCTACTACTTTTCCCTTTAAATTCAATGACTAAAGTTGGCCATATTTACCTAATCGACGACGATGAGTTGTTGCGTACCTCCTTAAGTAGAATGCTCAAGGACGTGGGTTATGTCGTGGAGGATTTCTCCTCTGCGGTGACATTTTTAGAGCATTCAGTGCCAGTAGCGCCAGCCGTCATCTTGCTGGATATGCAAATGCCCGATATGACTGGCCTAGATTTGCAGGAAAAATTGGTCGAACTGGGTCGTAAAACCCCGATTGTATTTGTAAGCGGTAAAAGCCACCCCCATCAAATCGTGAAAAGCCTGAAGCGAGGAGCGGTTGATTTTCTCTTTAAACCCTTCAATTTGGAGGATTTACTGAAGGCTGTTGCTGATGCCCTTGAATTTGATAGACGCCAGCTCAAACGCGTTTCCAAAGAGGTCGAAACCAAGAAAGATCATGCGACCCTCACTCCTAGAGAAAAAGAAGTCTGCTTTTGGTTGGTCAAGGGATTGCTGAATAAGGATATTGCCGTCAAACTAGGGACGACAGATGCCACGATTAAAGTCCACAAGGCTAGAGTAATGAACAAGATGCATGTGGAGTCAGTTCAAACATTAGTAGCGAAGTATCTTGAATCCGATTTAGAAAACATCCAGAATAGCTAGCTCTAGGGCTAGTTCCCCCTGGCTTTATATAGCCACTGTTAATGGGCATTATTTCGATAGATAAATCACTTTAAATACTTTTGTGAACATCAAACCCAAACTTCCTGAGATCCGTAAAGAGGCATTTTCTAAGGCTAGGGAAGCGCACGGTCTGAGCACAAAAGATCTCGGTAGGATGGCCTGTCTTTCACACCATCAAATATCTCAAATTGAAAATGGCGAATCCAGCTATTTCTACGGAGCTCAGAATAAATTTACTGCCGCTAGAAAAGTGGCAAATCTTCTCAAATTAAGTGACGAGGAAGTATTCGACTATGGCCTTCAAACCCCAGTAAAAAATATTGAACCGCCAAAAGTTGAAGAGTCTAATAAAGCTCCAGAAAAAAAAGCGCAGTCAAAAAAAGAAGCTGTAGAACTCAAAGAAGTAGCGGAGGAAACTCAAACTCCAGCATTGGTGATTGAGGAAGAAAAAAAAGATTCAGTCAAAAAAGTAGAGTCTACAAAAGTTACCTCAAAAGAAATTCCCTTATCTGCGACTTCAGCAAGATCAAAGCCTGCCTCATCAAAGAAGTTGCTTCTTTGGATTAGCGTATTGGCTGCATTGGTTTTCGCGATAATTAATTTACGCCCACTCTTCTTTGCTGATCAGCCAGAAGAAATCGTTGTTGTAAAAGAAGAAATTATTGAGCCGGCACCCCCAGTAGTGCCTGCGCCCGTCACTTCAGCAGTTGTTGCGCCTGTAGTTGCAGTTCCCGCAGTCAGCACTGAGGCTTCAACAGCCTGCCCTGCTGAGGAAGGCATTATTAGTTATAAGCCAGATGCGCCTCGTAAAGCGGCGGATATGGTGTATGTGCAGGTGAAATCAAAGCAGGTTGTTTGCGTGAGTGATGCTTCTGGAAAGATGCAGAACAAGATGGTTGAGCCTGGTGTAGGCGCATCCTTTTATGGCAAGCCGCCATTTAAAGTGCTGACTGGTGGGCTTGCTCAAGCAGACGTATTTTTTCAGGGCGCAAAAGTTCGCCTGCCAAATTTGAATTACAAAACTTTGGTATTGGAGGTTGCTGAAGTGGTGGTTCCATCCGCAGACCGGACAGATTCTCAGCAGCGCTAACCCTTGAGGGGATTAGCGCATTGAATGCTGATGCTTAAACTGCTGAGTCGTTCGTTTCGCCAGTGCGAATACGAATAGCCTGTTCGATCGGGCTAACAAAAATCTTACCGTCACCAATCTTGCCAGTGCGTGCAGCTTTAGTAATTGCTTCGATTGCTGAATCTACGCGGTCATCAGCAACAACTACTTCAACTTTTACTTTAGGCAAAAAATCGACTACATACTCGGCACCACGATAGAGTTCAGTATGTCCTTTTTGGCGACCAAAGCCTTTAACTTCAGTAACAGTCAGTCCGGTAACGCCTACTTCAGCTAAGGCTTCACGAACTTCGTCAAGTTTGAACGGTTTAATAATGGATGTGATTAGCTTCATATATTCCCCTTAATACGGTAATCATACCTAGAACTGAAAACGAATGCCCCAGTTACGCCCTAAATTGGGATGTAATGGGGTAGCGCCAGTCACGCCCGAAAGCTCGGGTAGTCACACGAACGCCTGGAGGTGCTTGGCGACGCTTGTACTCGTTGAGCTTAATTAGGCGAGTTACTTTTTCTACGCTATCGGGATCAAAGCCAGCGGCAATAATTTGGGCAATAGATTGGTTTTGCTCCATATAGCGCTCTACGATCCCATCCAATACTTCGTAGGATGGCAAGCTATCTTGATCGGTCTGATCAGGGCGTAATTCTGCGGAAGGCGCGCGCGTCAAAATCCGCTCCGGAATAATTGGGGTAATGCTATTGCGATAGGCGCACAAGCGATAGACCAAGGTCTTGGCGATATCTTTAATGACGGCAAAGCCCCCGGCCATATCTCCGTAGAGAGTGCAATAGCCGACAGCCATTTCACTCTTATTGCCGGTTGTTAAAACTAGTCGGCCAGTTTTATTGGAGAGTGCCATGAGGAGGGTGCCGCGCACTCGTGCCTGAATATTCTCTTCAGTAGCGTCGAGCTTCAAGCCTTTGAATTGTTCAGCCAAGGCCTGCTCTAGAGCATCAACTGGTTCGCTAATGGGGATCTCATCGTATTGAACGCCCAGATTCTGAGCCATTTCTCCGGCATCAATCCAGGATATGTCAGCGGTGTAACGCGAAGCCATCATGACGGTGCGTACTTTGTCTGCGCCTAAGGCATCCACCGCAATCGCTAGCACCAATGCGGAATCCACGCCACCCGAGAGGCCAATGATGACGCCTGGAAAACGATTCTTCTGAACATAGTCACGCACGCCCAAAACAAGTGCTTGGTAAGCCTGAGCTTCTACGCTAGATGACTTAACCAGAATTCCTGGTTCTAAGTCAGCTGATGCATTGACAGTCACAAAGCCGAGGGCAGTTTCAAACTGCGGCATAGTCATCACTACCTTGCCTGCACTGTTTAAGGCAAATGACCCGCCATCAAAAACAAGTTCATCTTGTCCGCCTACTGTGTTGACATAGACCAAAGGCATCTTACTTACAGCAATGTGTTTGCGTAGTACCTCAATACGTAAAGATTCTTTTTGGAGGTGATAGGGGGAGGCATTGAGAACCAATAGAACTTGGGCGCCAGCTGCATGGGCTTGTTTAGCGGGGCCTGCATGCCAAGCATCTTCACAAAGAATGAGTCCGTACTGAATGCCGGCATTTTCAAAAACACAGGCTTCATTGCCTGGCGTGAAATAACGTACCTCATCAAACACTTCATGATTGGGCAATTCTTGTTTGGCATAGCCAGCAATCACTTTGCCATCACAAATAACGGAGGCATAGTTTTGTAAACCAGCGGTAGTCTTTTTTGGGTGACCAATAATCACGGTCAGCCCCGGAAATTTCTGTAGCTCTAGCATTAAACAACTGAGCTCACGATCGGCGGCCTCAATAAAAGCAGGGCGCAATAGCAAATCTTCTGGAGGGTAGCCAGTGAGCGATAGCTCTGGCGTGAGAACTACTGTGGCGCCTTGTGCGTAAGCCTCTGCGGCGGCTTGCGAGATGAGCTGCGCATTGCCAGGCAAATCACCCAAAAGAGGGTTGATTTGCGCTAAGGCGATTTTTTGCGAGCTCACTCCCAATTGCTACTAAATTACTTCTGTGACTTAGCGTAACCTTCGATGCCGTCCAAGATTTCTTTATGGGCAGCAGCAACACCAGTCCAGCCTTTAACTTTTACCCACTTACCTTTTTCGAGATCTTTGTAGTGCTCGAAGAAGTGTTGAATTTGGGCGAGGAGTAATTCGTTTACATCTTCAGGCTTTTGCAAATGCTTGTAGATTGGCAAAATCTTGTCTTCTGGAACAGCCAACAACTTCGCATCTTGTCCGCCTTCATCTTCCATCTCTAGCATGCCGATAGCGCGGCAGCTCACTACTGAGCCTGGAACCAATGCAAATGGAGTGATAACGAGAACGTCCACAGGATCGCCGTCACCAGCAACTGTTTTAGGGATGTAACCGTAGTTGCATGGGTAGTGCATTGCTGTGCCCATGAAGCGATCTACGAAGAGGCAACCAGTTTCTTTGTCCACTTCATACTTCACTGGATCCGCATTCATTGGGATCTCAATAATGACGTTGAATGATTCTGGGATTTTCTTACCTGGGCTGACCTTGTCGTAACTCATAAATACTCCGGTTAGTGATTAATGTGCGTTCGATCTTAGCAAAGAGGCGGAGCCATGCTGCTGAAGATTGAATCTATTTCCTGCTATTAAAGCCATGAATGCTTTATGGCCTCTAGTTTAAGGCTTTCTGCAGCAATGCCTATAGATAGGTGCCCTAGGTTGCTTGACTAATAGTAGGCCAATGGCCTACAATAGAACTAATGGATTTTGAATGGGATATGGCTAAAAGTGATTTATGCCAGATCTCTCGAAATTTTGATTTCACATATGTGATATCAATTTTTATAGATCCGAATTTGCTCATAGAAAGAGATCAGCGCTGGGATTATGGGGAGGAGCGATTTCGGGCATTGGGCTTGTTAGACGAAAAAGTATTTGTAGTGATTTATACAAAGAGGCCTGCAGCCATTAGGATTATTTCAGCTAGACGGGCAAATCGTAGGGAGGTGAGGCGTTATGAAGAAAACCGTTCGAGTTAGCGTGGATCTCAATGATCCTAGTAGCTTCCCTAAAGGATTCGTCGATAAAAAATTACTGGATGCGACATCAGAGCGTTTGATTAAGTTGCATCAACGGCAAGATGATGCAGAGGCAATGTTGGATGCTGCTAAGTATGCAAAAGGCGTACGAGAAAGAATTGGTTTATCTCAGCAGGAGTTTTCCAAACGGATCGAAGTATCTTTAGAAACCATTCGAAACTGGGAGCAAGGAAAGCGTAGACCTACTGGTGCGGCTAAAGCTTTATTGAAGATTTTGGATAGGGCGCCTGAGATTGCATTATTAGCCCTCAGTGTTTGATAGCTAGCTTAGAAATAAAAATGCCTAGCATTGCTAGGCATTTTTATTTGATTTCCCTTACTTAGCTTGAATTAATCCAAGGTCTCTAAGTAACGCTGAGCATCTAATGCGGCCATACAGCCTGTGCCGGCACTGGTGATGGCTTGACGATAAATATGATCCTGCACATCGCCTGCTGCAAATACGCCGGGAATATTAGTAGCAGTGGCATTACCTTCCAAGCCAGAGTGAGTCTTTAGGTAGCCGTTATTCATATCGAGCTGACCAACAAACAACTCGGTATTAGGCTTGTGACCAATTGCAATGAAGGCGCCAGTGACAGCAATATCTTCTGTGCTGCCATCCGCTTTCTTAATGCGAACACCAGTAACGCCTTTTTCATCGCCAAGTACTTCATCCAGAGTTGAATTCAGTTTGAGTTCAACCTTGCCTTCAGCAACTTTTGCCATGAGGCGGTCATTCAGAATTGGCTCTGCGCGGAATTTATCGCGACGATGAATCACGGTCACTTTTTTAGCAATGCCAGTAAGGTAGAGCGCTTCTTCAACAGCAGTGTTACCGCCACCGACTACGCAAACATCTTGATTGCGATAGAAGAAGCCGTCACAGGTTGCACAACCAGATACGCCGCGACCCATAAATGCTTCTTCACTAGGAAGGCCAATGTATTGAGCAGACGCGCCTGTAGAAATAATGAGGGCATCACAGGTATAAGTGCCGGAATCGCCAACCAAGCGAATCGGTTTTTCAGTTAGAGCAGCAGTATGAATGTGATCAAAGATGATGTTGGTATTAAAGCGTTCCGCATGCTTTAAAAAGCGATCCATCAGCTCTGGCCCTTGGACGCCATCTGGGTCTGCTGGCCAGTTTTCTACATCAGTAGTGGTCATTAATTGACCGCCTTGAGCGATGCCGGTAATGAGGGTTGGGCTCAAATTAGCGCGGGCCGCGTACACAGCTGCTGTGTAGCCGGCAGGGCCTGAACCCAGAATAAGGACTTTGGAGTGTTTTGGGGTATTTGTAGTCATCTCCAAATTATAGGATTGCTTGATTACAATCGGTAGAACATGGCAAGAACCGCATACCCGAAGTCCAAAACCCCTTTAAGCCCCCAGCCCCCTGAGAATCAAGGGCAGGGTAGGATGCCCCGCCTCCTTTTAGAGGTCCGATGGTTTATCTCCTGCGGCCTATGTTTGGGCTTATTTGCCATTTTGCTGACCTATTCCAAGGCTGATCCAGCCTGGTCGCATGCCAGTTTTGAGGTTCCCAAGAACCTGGGCGGCCGTTTTGGAGCCTATTTAGCGGATTTATTGCTCTATATCTTCGGTATTTCAGCGTTTTGGTGGGTGGTGCTCTTTGGTCGCCGCGTTCTGAGTGGTTGGCGTGAGCTTTGGAGTATTCCTTTGCCGCCAGATCCAGATGCTAAACCTGACTCCTTATTAATGCGTTGGCTGGGCTTTGGGCTGACTTTGCTTAGCAGTATGGGTCTTGAGTCCATTCGGATGCATTCGCTTGCCTGGGAGCTTCCAAGACCTCCTGGAGGCATTTTGGGCGAACTTATTGGCGATCCCTTACAGATGACCTTGGGTTTTACTGGCTCTACCCTGGTTTTGCTGTTTACCTTGTGTGCCGGACTATCTTTATTCCTCCATTTTTCTTGGCTAGATGTTGCTGAAAAAGTAGGGCGCTCGCTTGAGCTCACCTACAACCGCTTGCGTGAACGCCGCGATAGTGAAGAAGATCGCAAGTTAGGCGAAGCTGCTGCTGAAGAACGCGAAGAGTTTGTTGAAGAGTTTCGTGGGCGCGTCGAAATTGCTAAGCCGGTGCAAATTGTTCGTGCCCCAGTAGAAGTTGTGAAAAGTGCTCGTGTTGAGCGAGAGAAACAACAGCCACTATTTGTAGATATTCCGGATTCAGAGTTGCCTCCGTTGGCATTGCTTGATCCTGTACCTGAGGCGAAAGAAACGATTTCAGCTGATGTATTGGAATTTACTTCCCGTTTGATTGAACGCAAGTTAGCCGAGTTCAATGTGGAAGTGAAAGTCATTGCCGCCTATCCAGGCCCAGTAGTCACCCGTTATGAAATCGATCCCGCTGTTGGCGTGAAGGGCAGTCAGATCGTGAACCTCTCACGTGACTTAGCGCGTTCGCTGGGCGTAGTGAGCATGCGTGTAGTGGAAACCATTCCCGGTAAAACTTGCATGGCTTTGGAGTTACCAAACCCAACGCGTCAATCGGTTTACCTCTCAGAGATTTTGAGTTCACAGGTTTACAACGACAGTCACTCCAACTTAACTCTCTCTTTGGGTAAAGATATTTCAGGTAGCCCGATCGTTGCTGACTTAGCGAAGATGCCGCACTGCTTAGTTGCGGGTACGACTGGTGCTGGTAAGTCTGTTGGTATCAATGCGATGATTTTGTCCATCCTCTTCAAGGCCAAGCCTGATGAAGTGCGTCTGATCATGATTGATCCGAAGATGCTCGAGATGGCCATGTACGACAAGATTTCGCATCTCTTGTGTCCAGTTGTAACCGATATGAAGCAGGCGTATAACGCGCTCAATTGGGCTGTAAACGAGATGGAGCGTCGCTACAAACTGATGAGTAAGTTTGGTGTGCGTAACCTAGCTGGCTTTAATAAAAAGATTTTAGAAGCGGAAGAAAAAGGTGAGAAACTCACCAATCCATTTAGCTTGACTCCAGATGATCCAGAGCCAATCTACAAAGCACCCGTCATCGTTATCGTGATCGATGAGTTGGCTGACTTGATGATGGTTTCTGGTAAGAAGATTGAGGAGTTAATCGCACGTATTGCACAAAAAGCGCGTGCTGCCGGTATTCATTTGGTATTGGCAACTCAACGTCCAAGCGTGGATGTGATTACCGGCTTGATTAAAGCCAACGTGCCAACCCGTATTTCATTCCAAGTAAGTTCAAAAATTGATAGCCGCACCATCCTAGATCAACAGGGTGCTGAAGCGCTTCTCGGTATGGGTGACATGCTTTACATGGCACCAGGTACTGGTTTGCCGGTTCGTGTTCATGGTGCCTTTGTTTCTGATGATGAAGTCCACCGTGTAGTGGAATGGCTCAAAGAGAAGGGCGAAGCCAATTACATTGACGGTGTTCTGGAAGGTGCCGATGAATCTAATATTGATGCACTGACTGGTGAAGGTGGCGGTGAAGCTGATCCTTTGTATGACCAAGCAGTAGCCATCGTTCTCGAAAACAAGCGCCCATCTATTTCCTTGGTGCAGCGTCATTTACGCATTGGCTATAACCGTGCAGCTCGCCTGCTTGAGGATATGGAAAAAGCTGGCTTAGTTTCCAAGATGGGTAATGGCGGCAATCGCGAAATCCTTCATCGTCCTTCTGAATAAGGCGATCCCCTTGCGTAGATTTTTTTCAGCAGCAGCTTTAGGGCTCACAGTTCTTTTATCTCCAAGCATAGTATTTGCGGATGGTGAGAGTGGTGCGGAGCAGTTACGTCAGTTTGTGCGTAACTCCAAAACAGCTGAGGGTGACTTTGTGCAGCAGCAGTTGCGCGCACCCAAAGCAAATGAACCACAAGACAAAGGTTTAAAAGTGGTTCGTCAAACACAAGGGCGTTTTGTGTTTCAGCGCCCAGGCCGATTTATCTGGGATACCCAAAAGCCATATGAGCAAAAACTGATTGCCGATGGCAAGCAACTTATTTTGTGGGATAAGGATTTAAATCAAGCAACTTTCAGACCTGCTGGTCAGGCTTTGGCTGCTACCCCTGCTGCAATCCTATTTGGTGAGACCTCTCTAGATCAGCATTTTGATTTAGTTGAAGGCGAGGATCGCCTGGGTATGAAATGGGTTGCTCTCGTACCCAAGAAGAATCCTAATGCCAAAAATGGCAACGACTTGCCGTACACCAAGATCTCCGTAGGAATGGTCAATGGCCTACCTAAAGCGCTAGAACTCATTGATGGCTTAGGTAGTGTGGTGTTGGTCACCTTGGATAAGATCCAGCTCAATGTGAACCTGCCTGCCAATCGCTTTACTTTTGTACCGCCCGCTGGAGCGGAAGTCTTACGCTTAAACTAGAGCTACATTAGCAATAAAAAATTCGCACCCACCATACCCTAACCAGTAGAGCATTACATGATTGATCCGCAATTACTCCGCAAAGATATCGCAGCTATTGCTGCCCGTTTAGCTACTCGTAAATTTCAATTGGATGTTGAGAAGTTCAACACCTTGGAGTCCGAACGTAAATCTTTGCAAACTCGTACTGAAGAGCTGCAGGCTAAACGTAATCAATTGGCTAAAGCTATTGGTATGAAAAAGGGTAAGGGCGAAGATGCTGCTGCTGAAATGGCAGAAGCAACCCAAATTAACGTCGATATGGAATCCGGTGCTGCGCGCCTAGCAATTTTGCAGGCAGAGATTGCAGATTTCTTAATGGGTATTCCAAACCTGCCAGATGAAGCGGTTCCAGTAGGTAAAGACGAGACTGAGAACAAGGAGGTAAAGCGCTGGGGTCAAGAGCCTATATTTGATTTTGAGATTAAAGATCACGTTGACCTTGGTGGACCACTGGGTCTGGACTTTGAGGTAGCAGCTAAGATTAGCGGCTCACGCTTTGTAGTTCTGAAGGGGCCTATCGCCCGATTGCACCGTGCTTTAGCGCAGTTCATGCTTGATACCCACACAACACAACATAACTACCAAGAGGTCTATGCGCCCTACATGGTAAACGCTGCTTCAATGCGCGGCACTGGTCAGTTGCCAAAGTTTGAAGAGGACTTATTTAAGGTTCCTCGTCAGATGGGCGGCGAAGATGGATCAGGCGAAGCAAAAATCGAAAACTTCTATTTGATTCCGACAGCAGAAGTACCAGTAACGAATTTAGTGCGTGATGAGATTGTCAATGCAGATAATCTGCCTATGAAATACGTTGCGCACACTCCATGCTTCCGTTCTGAGGCTGGAAGTTATGGGCGCGATGTGCGCGGCATGATTCGTCAGCATCAGTTTGACAAAGTGGAGTTGGTGCAAATCACGAAGCCAGAAGATTCAATGCAGGCCTTAGAGGATTTAACTGGTCATGCAGAAAAGATTTTGGAGTTATTGGAGTTGCCTTACAGAAAAGTATTGCTTTGCACTGGCGATATGGGTTTTGGAAGCGCCAAGACTTATGACTTAGAGGTCTGGGTGCCATCACAAAAAGCCTATCGAGAAATCAGCTCTTGCTCTAGCATGGGTGACTTCCAGGCAAGACGCATGCAGGCAAGATTTAAAGCGGGGCAAGGAAAGCCAGAATTAGTTCACACATTAAATGGCTCTGGTCTTGCAGTAGGAAGAGCATTGGTTGCATTGCTGGAAAATAAACAGCAAGTAGATGGCAGCATTGCTATTCCTAAAGCACTACAGCCTTACTTGGGCGGCTTAGAAGTGCTCAAACCAATTTAACTTAGAGCAAGTGAAAAGTGGGCTCAGTCAAATGAATAAGTGCTCAATAGTTTTAAGCTTCATTGGCGCAGCATTGATATCTCCAGGTATTTTCGCTGCTGAAAAATTCTATCGCTGCGAAGTATTAAGTGATGCATACATTAAAACTAATGGGGGGTTAGCGGTAGTTCAAGACAGCCCTAGAGTTGGTCTGGAATTTGTGGTGATTAAGAAAACTGGGGAAGTTGTTGGAGATGTGATGGATTCTTTGGGGAAGCCTAAGGTCATCGCATCTGGAAGCAAGGGCAATGCCTATAAAGTCATTTGGACCCAAAAAGCTGAAGGTAAGAATGGCTTTTTTGTGGAATATCTCAGCATCGAAGAGTTTGTAAAAGGCAGCAAGAAGCCTTTTGGATTCTTTTCTGGTGCGCTTCTGATGACAGGTGTTTGCGAGTAATAAAACCCCGGACTTTAAGTGGGGATGGTGTTTAAGTTATATCCTGTAGTTAACGGAGAGGTGGCAGAGTGGTCGAATGTACCTGACTCGAAATCAGGCGTACTGTCAAAGGTACCGAGGGTTCGAATCCCTCCCTCTCCGCCAGTATCGACATGAGAGCCTTTATACATAAGGCTTCATTCTTTAGAGTCTTGCCTACCCACCAGTCTACCCACCAGCAAAACATTGCTCAAAAATATTGAGTCGACGGGAGATCGAGCTAAAAGCCGCCTTCCAGCTCAAAATCAATTGTACTAATTTAGTTTTGACTTTAGATCGTTGATATAAAGTTGAATAGACTTTTGAATAATTTCCGCCCAATTGGCCTCAGTTGCAACCTGGTAGCCGTCGGCTGCCTTAACTGAGATCTGCTGGGATGTAGTGCCTTTTGGCGCCTTGATAGCTAAATCTGTGGAAATTTCGCCGCTCAAAGTGAGTTGCCAAAAGCCAGGATTCATCCATGCCCAGAATTTTTGAATATTTGCATCAACAATATAAGTGTCTTTAGTCACTTGGTCTTTCGAGCTAAGAACCGTGTAACCCTTTTCAGCAAAGGCTTGCTGAATTGACTGGTTGGTTAGGGATTGGACAGTTTCCCCTTCCTTGAGGAGCATGTCGCCTAAGGCCTTTCCAAAGCCATTACGCTTACGACCAATTGCCCTGAGTTTGATTTGCTCATTCTGATCCTCTGATGGATCTAGAGATGGGATATCTGGATTGGGAGGGCTTACCTGAAAGACTCTTTTGTCGGAGACTGAATTAATGTATACCTGCTTCCCATTGGATTGGGCATTTTGAGCTTTTGGTATTTGAATATCTAAACTGCTGCGGCTAGTGGCGCACCCTGTAACAGCAATGGTAATAAAAAGACTGGAAACTAGCTTTAGTGAGAAATTCATTGAATTCAACCTTAACATTAATAATTCTAAATATTATATGCTTTGGCAGATATCCATTAAATTTCTTTTGGGGCTCCATTTAATAAGATTTTTGGCTAAATTTACATCAGCAAGGCTGATTGCAATATCTCCGGGTCGTCTTGAAGCAATTGTCTTGGGCACCTCAGCGCCAGAAATTTCCTCAAAGGTCTTAATGACATCTAGCACGCTAAAGCCTTTGCCAGAGCCAAGATTGATTGTGGCGGATTTTCCATTTGAGTTTAAAAGTGATATTGCTGAGATATGCCCATCAATTAAATCGCTAATGTGAAGATAGTCTCTTATGCAGGTTCCATCTTTCGTCGGCCAATCCCCGCCAAAAATATTTAATTTATCAGTGCTGTGTGAGGTGACCTTTTCAATCGCATCAAATAACGAGTGTGAATTAATGCGGGCTATTGGAAGATAGCTTCCTGAGACGTTAAAAAACCTTAAGACGATACTTTTTATGCTGGGCTCTAATGAAATGAGTCGCTCGCATTCGAGCTTTGTTTCGCCATAAACATTAGAGGGCGCTGGTATCGATGTTTCGCTGATTGGTGAAATGGCCTGATCGCCATAAATAGCTGCCGAAGAGCTAAATACAAGCTTCTTGCAGCGATATTCATTCATGATTTGTAGCAAAGATCTCATCCCGCCAACATTGCAATCTTCATACTCCTGCCTATGTAACATGGAGTCTTGAATGTCTTTAAGTGCTGCTAAATGAATAACTAGATCAATTGGATATTTTGTAAAAACATGATCAAGAAATTGAGTATCTCTTACATCACCCTCCAAAAATATAGGCGACGATCCCGATGCTTCCTTAATTACCTCAAGGGTTTCTCGATTTGAGTTGGATAAATTATCTATGCCAATGACTGGATAATTTGATTTTAATAGCTCAGCCCAGAGGTGTGAGCCAATATATCCAGTGGCACCTGTTAATAAGATCATTACTGATTTCCCGCCTGGGATTTAGGGGCAACCATGTAAAGCAGGGGCTCTCTATTTCTTTTGGCTACAGGATTTTTCGTCCACCAGGGGAATGGGGTTTCAATTGCAGCAAGGTTGGTATCGAAGCCCGCATTCTTTATTAACTCTAAGTACTCATCTTTTGTCCTCTGAGAGGCGTTCGGATGTCTAAACAATAAATCAATAATGAATGATTGAATAAAGAGCTTGGTAGACTCAGCCATCACAAGGATTCCATCCGCCTTAAGAACGCGTGCATATTCTTTTAAGGCCGATTCTTGATCCAGTAGGTGATGTAGTGTTTGATGGCAAAAGATGATGTCTACGGAAGCTGTTTCGTATGGCAATCTGGAGCAATCGCCAGTCTCAACTTTCACGGGGGTTATAAACTTTCTGGCCTCTATTTGGGCGACCCGAATTACTTTTGGGTCGATATCAATGGCAAGAATTTCTCCTGGATTAAAGAAGCGAATGAGGTACTTAAATGAATGCCCGTAACCGCAACCCGCATCAAGGATGACGGGCTTACTTTTTGCTGGAATTGATTTGTATAGACCCCGCAGGGAGGAGATAGTCTCCCTGAGTACATATTTAGACCAGATATTAGATCTGATAAACCAGTCGCCGAATTTGCTATCTGGATAGAAGTCAGTCTGGAGATTCATTTAATTCCTGAATAAAGCTTGTTACTTGCACTTAAATTGCAGGGAGACATTTCCTGGTCTACCAAACCCTGAATTCGTAACATCGAGCTTAATAGTCTCAACAGTCTTCTGCTGTTTGGAGCAGAACTCGTTAGCCTCTTTGTAAACATCCGCTTTAACTCCATCTGGAGGGCCAAAACCAACTTGAGCGCTTCGTTGGGCAATCATAAAAGTGCCGCCATCCATTGGCACTACCCCAGTACTTGAGCAGGCCAATAGAAATAGAGGAATTGCAAATAGAAGATATTTCAATTGAGGCTCCAAAATCGATATATCGCTAGTTTACTAGGTGGCTTTCGATAGCTTTAATAAATATAATGAAATGTATGAATTCCAAATAAGGCCCGCATTTAGCGCGTAATAAATAATGAAAATAAGCTTACTTTTCTCAGCTATTGTCGCGATAGGTTTGGCTGCTTGCGTATCAACGTCTGGAGTAATTCCAATGGCGCAAGGAATGCAAGGGTCAATGAGTCTGGAAAGGCTATGATTCATCCAAAATACAACGAATGGGTCTCTAATCTAATGATGGATATAAGAGCTCAGTCGGCAAAGTTCTAATCTTCATGGCTTGAATATTTATTCCAAGACAATATTTCACATTAAATTAAAAGGGGCGATTATGTCTAATTTGAAAATTAAATCCGTTTTTTCACTGTTATTAGTTTTGTTTTTGGCTGCTTGTGCTGCTACAACAGGTGTTTTGCCAAAGGGCAATGGCGTTTATACCATCGAGGTTTACCGTGGAGATGCTGGCAAGGTTAAATTACGTGCATATCAGCACGCTGAGAAATACTGTGCTGAAGAACAGGGTGGAAAATCTATTCTAGTGGTTGGTGAAAAAATGTCTCAAGATCCAATGAATGAAGGCGGTATGTCAAGATTTGATTTGGACTTCAAATGTATCGTAGGGCCAGCTTCAAGAGAGCCAGCTAAGAAGTAATGGCTAGATCAAATTTATTTCGAAGGTCGCGGGTATTGCTGTAACCGCGAAAAGATATAAATTTGTTTCTTTATGGAAAAAGGAGGAAAAATCCTCCTTTTTTATTTCTTGAAGTACATCAACATTTTGATCTAATAAATTTTCTAGATTGCCAAGTTTGTAAAGGCTTTCTCTGGCTGTCCATACCTGAAAGAATCGAGATTCAAGCTCTTCTTGATTTGTAGAGTTTTTGATCCACGTTGATTCATTGATGTGAAACGCTTTGTTGGCTATCTCCTGATAATTTCTGTCTCTGTGAGGGCGCTCGATATCTAGTCCGATGAGTTGTTCAGAGATTGCGACGGCTACATATTCTTGGCTATGTGAAATTGCTATGTGCAGCTCAGGAGAGTCTTCCATCTTAGGGGTAACCCCCTCAATAATTTGCACGGTATTATCCGTCTTGGTATTGAAGTCATTGATATAAATGTGATGAATCAGCGCTCGCGAAGCAATGAACTGTTTCTTCGCTAATTCTGTTTTTCGCTCTTGAAGTTTCAGCCTGCTTGATGGGCTTAACTGATAACCACCACTCAAAGACTCGTATGTATTCGAATTCGTGCAGAGTAGGTAAATCTTGATCGGGCTAGTCACTGCTCTAATTTGTTTGGATTCGCTTGAAGATTAAGGAGGTATTAATTCCACCGAAAGCGAAGTTATTGCTCATGGTGTAGTCGCAATCAAGCTGTGTGCCGTTGCCTTTAATGTATTGCAAGTTGCCGCAGGCTGGATCAACCTCGTGGAGATTGAGGGTTGGTGCGAACCAGCCATCATTCATCATTCCAATGGTCATCCAAGCCTCTAGAGCGCCGCAAGCGCCAAGGGTGTGACCCATGTAGCTTTTGAGTGATGAAATCGGCATGCGACTTCCAAAGACCTTTTCTGTAGCCTTTGTTTCAGCAGTGTCACCTTCCTTGGTAGCTGTGCCATGTGCATTTACATAGCCCACTTTAGATGGCTCAAGGTCAGCATCCGCAAGAGCTAATTCCATAGCCTTTGCCATGGTCTCCGATTGAGGTTGAGTCACATGTGTGCCATCACAGTTGGTGCCAAAGCCAACTAGCTCGGCATATATCTTGGCGCCTCGGTTAACGGCATGTTCGTATTCCTCAATAATGGCAGTGCAAGCACCTTCCCCGATAACTAGCCCGTCTCTATCCTTGCCAAAGGGGCTTGGAGTAAGCTCAGGAGTGGAGTTCATGGTGCTTGTGGCAAATAGGGTATCAAAGACAACAACCTCGCTTGGAGATAACTCTTCAGCGCCGCCGGCAATCATGACATCCGCATGCCCATACTTAATTGCTTCATAGGCGTAACCAATTGCTTGGCTGCCGGAAGTGCAAGCGCTAGAGGTCGGAATGACACGACCAGTGACGCCAAAGAAAACAGCAATATTGACCGCCGCAGTATGAGACATCATTTTGATGTAGCTGGAGGCATTGATGCCATTTGTGGATTTATCTACCAACAGCTGGAAGAAGTCACATTGAGCCTCTGGAGAGCCTGTAGACGAGCCGTAGGCGATGCCGGTACGACCGGAGGTCACTGTATCCGTATTCGTTAGTCCAGCATCCTCTAGAGCCATATCCGTTGCCCGGCAAGACATTAGGGCAACACGCCCCATACTTCTCATTGATTTGCGGTTATATCTATCTGCAGGGAGCTCAAAATCAGCTGCTGGTGCTGCAAGATGGGTATTTAATCCTTTGTACTCTTCCCATTCGGCAATCTTTTGAATTTTATTTTTGCAAGATTTCAGGTTCGAGAAAATGGTTTCCCAGTCGCAGCCTAGCGGGGAGATTCCACCAAAGCCGGTAATTACTACGCGTCTATTCTTGCTCAAATCATTCCCCCGTTTACCGAGATGACTTGTCTTGTAATGTATGCAGCATCATCGCTTAAGAGAAATGAAACTGCTGCAGCAACTTCCTCTGGCTTTCCTGCTCGCTGGGCTGGGATCATTTTTAGAGCGGCATCTAAAACTTCTTCCGAAACCATTTCTGTATCGATTAGCCCAGGAGCCACACAGTTAACGGTAATGTTGCGTTTGGCTAACTCAACCGCAAGCGCTTTAGTTGCGCCAATGATTCCAGCTTTTGATGCGCTGTAATTAACTTGACCTCGATTGCCTGCAATACCAGAGACTGAGGACATAGTGATAATTCGGCCGGGCTTTCTCGCCGATACCATTGGCATTACCAATGGATGGAGTACGTTATAGAAGGATCCAAGATTGGTATCGACAACCTCATCCCACTCATTGCCTAGCATTGCAGGAAAGGCATTGTCAGCCGCTATTCCGGCATTGCAAACAACGCCATATGGAGCGCCATTCGCTTCAATGTAGGCATCTAGTATTTCTTTCGCTTGGGCTCTGTTGGAGATATCAAACTGTAATAGTTGAATCTTTACTGGGGTAGTAGCCTCAATATCTTTTGCTACTTGCTTTAATTGGTCGATATTTGATCTGCAGTGCAGAACTAGGGTGTAGCCGTCTTTTGCCAAGCGCTGAGCAATGGCGCATCCAATGCCTTTATTGGCACCTGTAATTAAAACGGTTTTATTAAGGTTCATCCCTCAAATATAAAGTATTGTCCTTGGCCTGGAACAAACTGAGAGAGGCTTCGCACAGAATATTGCCAATACTGTCAAAAACTGTCCCGGTAGCGGCGGAAACACCCTCATCGCTAGTGAATTCCCTGATAACTGAGACAGTAACAGTTGATCCGGGTATGAATTCCGAAACGTTTGAGGTGAAGCGTCGCGTTCCAAGCAGGAATCCTATCTTGACCTCTTCATCAGGATTTGGTTTTGTGAGTTCCGCATGAACACCTGCCGCTTGCGCCATAAATTCAATGGCAACCCATGGACCTATAAATGGACCGCAAAATGGGTATTCATCCTTAATTGTGACCTCAACTACGATCTTATTCTCCTCATAGCTAATAAGACGATCAATTAAGACCATCGGCGCATCGTGAGGGAGGAGTTTGGCTAAATCGGAGATCAAGAGCGCTCGATTATTAAGGATGTGTTGTTGCCACCAAAAGCAAAGTTATTGGTCATGATCGTATTGATAGGTTTTCCAATATCACCATTGAAATTTAAGATGGGCAATGCCGGATCTTGTTGTTTGTCCCACAAGTGAGGTGGATACTTCTGATGCTCAAGCGCTAAGCAGGAGATGATTGCCTCTACTGCACCTGCTGCACCTAATGTATGACCAGTTAAAGGTTTGGTAGAGCTAGCAGCGGTATCGCCAAATAATCGAGAGATTACGCCAGCTTCCATAGCATCATTTTGCTGTGTTCCAGTGCCATGTAGATTGACATAATCGATGTCATCTGCGCCTAATTTGGACATGCTCAGGGCTGAATTAATTGCTAACGCAGCTCCAATGCCAGCTGGATCGGGCGCGGAGATATGGTGGCCGTCTGAGCTCTCGCCCCAGCCAGTGAGCTTATAGGGGCCTTCCTTCATACTCATAAGAAATAGAGCTGCCGCTTCACCAATATTGATGCCATTGCGATTGATTGAAAATGGGTTGGTCCGCTCAGGGGGGATTGATTCAAGCGCATCAAACCCGGCGATAGTAAATTTACAAAGCGAATCAACGCCGCCTACGATTACGACATCCACTAAGCCGGTTTTTAATAATCTTGCGCCGCTAGCCAAAGCTTTAGCACTTGAAGTGCAGGCAGTAGATATGGAGTATGTTGGCCCAGTAGTGCCAAGAAGTGCCGCTAGAAAATTAGATGGGGATGCAAACTCACGTTGGTGTAAATCAAAGTTATCTGGAAATTTGCCGGTAGCAAGTAAGTGAGGGAATGCCTCTTCTTCATCTGAAATTCCTGAGGTACTTGTGCCGATGATAATCGCAACGCGATTCTTATCAATACCCTCAAGTGCTTTTGCTACTAAGGGTTCGATTTCTTGAAACGCGGAAAGCAGTAATTGATTATTGCGGGACCGCAATTTTTTATCAAAATTAGCCACCGACGGAAGATTGTTGTCTACGGCTCCAATAAAAACTGGCTTATTTGAGCTGTACTTATCTGTTTTAAGCATCCCCGGACTTATGCCCGAAAATAGATTGGCAGCAGTCTCCTTGAGTCCTGAGCCAAGAGCGCTATTGATCCCAATGCCATTAATAAAAACGCTCACTTAACCTCACTCATCACAATATTGAGTTTGTATTCTGGAGAAGTCCTGTAGAGGGTAATTATAGAATTCCCTTTGCCATCTGGGCGGCGCTCCATCCGCATAACCACTTTACCCGACTGTAAAAGCTTCTTTTCGTTAGTATTGCTCTCTAATGTGTAGTTAGTTGTTAAATGAGATTGAATGGTAGCGGGGCTGGCCAGTACAAATAAGTTATCTTCTGTAATGGAGTTTATCGGGAAATAGAAGGGCATCCCAATTCCTGGGCCGTTAATGATTTCGTTTCCGTTATAGATAATTGTAAAAATTCGAATTCCGCCTGCAGTTCCAATAATCTGAATTTTTTCTTTTGAGATATCAACTATATTCTCCATTGCATAAGACTGATCGCCGTAAGAGATTTGAGTTTGCATTTGCAGAACTCGAGAATTGCCCAATTCTTCTGGAGCAAGATTGAATGCAAGGAGATTTGAATGACCTTGGCATCCAATCAAAAGAGTTGTCGTCAAAAGCAAAATTGTGTGTCGGAATGAGAGCACTTACCTTAAGCCTTCTTAGAGAAAAAGATGGTCAGCGCCCACGAAAGGCTGATGCCAAACAATAAAGTGATGCCAAAGCTATGCAGAGCTGGTACATGGCTAATCGTCAAAGTTCCAAAAGATACTAAGCTCATAAGGGCGCCTAGAGTAATGGAGAATGTGACGCGTTCATCGGCTGGATATTGCAATAGGAATATGCCGTAGTCAGTCCCAACACCAAGTAGTAGTGCAAAAGCTAAGATGGATAAAAGGCTAATGGGTTCACCCAGTGTGCTTAATATTGCGATAGTAATAAATGTAGCCAATACAGGTGGAGCAATCGATCGCCACGCCTCTTTTTTGTAGCGAATTGAAATGCCTATAAACGCAATGATGTAGCCTATGGCGATCAAAATTGAAAAAAGCGTTCTATATCGCTTGAAGATTTCTGAAATTTCATTGGGCTTATTGACCCAAGAAATAGAGACATCTTCCATCCTTGACAGTTCATCAATGGTGGATTGATCGCTGATGCCTGATAGCAGTACAGCGGTAAAATTTTTACCGTCCTCCTTAAACCAAAGACCTTGCAGTTGATTAAAGAGTGGGGATTTTTCAAACTCTTCGAAAGTAAGCATTGTTGAAGACGGCTCTTGAGAGCTAACCCATGAACCCGGCATGTCCATGGTTTTGCCTATCTTTTGCAGAACCTTTTCATCAACCAATTTCCCATAGGATTCAACATTTTTCCTTTGGAATTCTAACGACGGGATGTAGTCGCTAATTACTTGGTAGCTTGAAATTTTTCCACCCCGAACTAAAGGCTGTAATTTTTTAGACAATCCTTCAGCGGATAAGAGCACCTCATTGGGTGAGTCGCCAGAAATGATGAAAAATTGCGCTGGACTTGGCAAGCCCATTAATTTTGAGATAGCCGTTTGCTCGGCGACCAGGTTTGGATCATAAGAGGCAAGGGCGCGGATATTATCTGTCCCCTTGAATGTTATTGCTCCGTAAACCCCTAGGCTCAACATTAGTGAGGTGAGTGCTAATTTGGAAAAGACGTTGGAAATTCCGAATCCAGGCTTAATCACCTTAAAAATGCGATAGAAATTATTCTTTTTAAACTGCACTTGATTAAGCATTGGAAAAAAAAGAACGACAGAAAGCCAGGCAGCGATTAAGCCGCCAATTGAGAACACAGCCATTTGAGAAAGAACCGGGAAGGGCGTCGCCGCAAGAAGTGCATAACCAAGTATGGTTGTTAGGAGTGCTAAAGCCATTCCTGGGAAAAGGTATCTCCTTCTGTCCTCTGGGCTCTTGTTGTCGTCGATAGAGCCTGTTAGCCAATATAGGCAGTAATCAACTGACATGCCGATCAGACTCGTTCCAAATGCCAGTGTTAGCAAGTAAACCTTTGGGTAGATGAAGATGCAAATTAATAGGGCATATAAAAAAGCAATACAGACTGTTAAAAGGACTGCCCCAATCGCAATAAAACTTCTAAAGGCTAAGGTGATAAGTGCTAGTGCCGCAATTGCCGAGACGATGCCAATGATTGATATTTCAGACTCTGCTTTTATTGCTGTTGCTGTAGCATAAAAAAGTACGCCAGCTTTTTGAATTTTTACTGAGGGGATGTCTTGCTGTGTTTTTTCAATCGCCTGGATGATTGAGGTTGCCAAGATATTTCTTTGACCCATGTTGAGATCAGTATTTGTTAACTCAAGAGGCATTACAACAAAAGTGGAGCCTGAATCCTCAATGATTAAGCTAGATCCGTAAGGTCTGATCTTTGTTTTGGCTAGAGAACTTAGCCAATCACTTAATAGGCCAAAAGGATCATCTTTCCAGCTAACTGCCATTCCGGAAAATGAGTAGGCTAAGGATATTGATTTGTCATACCAGAAGGTGCTTGAATTGTTGTCTAGCTGATGGACATCCTCGGCAGAGAGGAGGCGCCCCTTGTAAGGGAGGTAGAACTTGGCAATTTCATTTAAATCAAGATTTGAATTGGCCTGCCTTAAGTCAAGCGCTGCAAATTGGTCTTGAAGTAGTTTTTCAGCTTTTAGGGATTCCTGAAGATTTTCAGATCCGATAAGAAGTACAAGCGAATTCTCACCTTTCTTTGCAATTCTCGAGATAATTTTCTCTGAATTAAGATCCCGCTCAGATCTTGGTAGCAGGGACATCAGATCATTGTCAATTTGACGGCTGATATAGGTGAAATTAAGGCCGGCCCATATTAACAACCCAAATGTTGTTAGAGCAAAAGCAGAGGCAAGCCATTTAATTAAATTTTGCGGCTTCATCAGGGCTTAAAGAATCCGGAGTTTTAACCTTACTAAAATTGATCTGAGTTAGGTCGCCAGTATTTGTTTCAAATGACACGAAGTCAACGACAGTTTTGCCTGCTAGATCCACATTTCTGAGTATTGAGGGGCCTGATTTTTTTGGAGTGAGGTGAAGCGACCAGCCCTTTTTTGTTGATTGACCGTTAATATCAAACATCTTCTCAATGATTTGTATGTTCCCTGAGAAAATAGATAGTAGCAATTCGTTGATGTATTTAATTCCAGGTTGGGATTCGGAATTAAGTCTCATTACAACTTGACTATTGTTTTGTATCTGTAACTCTGATTGTGTAATTTTGACCGTTTGAGGAAATGGTTTTTCGGTCACCCAGAGAATTCCCTTGGATTTATCTACTAAAAAGTAACCCTCAGAAATAAGCTTTTTATTGACGCCAATCAGAGCTCTAGTTTGATGAAACTCGCCTTTGATAATTGGCGCATTGACTACCGATTGCTGAACATCGCTCAGTAGGCTCTGGGCAAATGGTGCTGTTGAAAATAGCAGGAGAAGAGAAAGAAATGCCCTTTTCAATTTTTTGAGGCCAGTATTTTTGTTCGAAAGATCTCGGGTGTGGCAAATAAAGTCTCACCAGTTTGCATGTCAATTGCTAGTTGAGTGGTCTGACCTTTGGTGGTGACTGACCCATCTGTTTGGCTAATTACCTCATAGGATACTTTTAGTCGATTCTCATACTCTATAAGGCTAGCCACAACCTTTATTTTTTGGCCGTACTTCAATGGCTTTATATATTTCACTTGAAGGTCTACAACTGGCCAGCCATATCCGCTTTCAGACATTTGCGGAATGTCGTAGTTAATTTTTCGCAGTAGGGCAGATCTGGCGATCTCAAAGTATTTAGCATAGTTACCGTGCCAAACGATATGTACTGAATCCACATCGTGAAATGGGATTTCTATATCTACAGCGGCGGTTAGTAGCTTATCTTCCATGGCTTTATTTTCCACTATTCTTCGCCCAAAACGGGTAGAAGTTAAACCACTGAAATGGGGCTTGTACGCAAATATCGCTAAGTCCGTTTGCAAATGATTGCGCAGCAATTTTGGCGCTATGGGCTCTATTTGTACTGAGGGCATCGGATGAGGCTATTTCATTGATTTGAATAATGTATTGACCATTCACCTTAACCGAAGTTAGTGAGTAGAGTGGGCACTTCAGGACTCGAGCTAAAGCATAGGGGCCAATTGGTAGCGGAGCTTGACCCCCTAAAAAATCAATATTAATTGTTCCGTGGCCTGATAACGGAATGCGATCTCCTGCTATTGCAATCACTTCTCCATTATCAATTTTTTCTGAAAATGAAATTGCATCCTCAACATCAAACTCGGAAACCTGGAGAGTGTTGATTGCACTTTCAGGATTTATTTCCCTGAGTAATTCGTTAAATTTAACCGCATGAGAAGTGTGAACCAGGACAGTTAGCTTTAGGTTAGGGAAGTCATTGGCAATGGCGCGACTAAGATCAAGATTCCCAATATGAGAGACCACGATGATGGCACCTTGACCGTTATTAACTGTGCTTACGAAGCTATCGTCAGACTTGAACGAGTACGCAATATCTTGAATATTGCCGCTCCAAATAATGAGCTTATCAAGGATGCACTCCCCAAATGCAAAGAAATGCTTGAAGATATTGATGATGGATGGTTTGGGAGATTTACCTTTGGTGTACTTATAAAGATGCCCGAGATACTCTCTTGAGGCGCCTCTCGCGATTGAGTGCGTAAGCAAGTACCAAAAAATAGTTGGGTACAGAATGAGCCTAACTGGAAGGTGCCCGAATAGTTTGTAAATACCAAATGCAAATTTAATTCCAGAGGAGGTGGTTACCTCATTAATTTTTGCCCAATGCATTAACGCCCTCTAAGCTTTCTAAATATCAACCTCGGAGCAATTGGGATCATGCCAAAGAATAGTTTGGTGTGCATCTTGGAGATCGCGATATTGTCTTTTATTACATCAAAATGCGATATGCCATCGAGTGGGTAGTGAACGCCAACAGGAATCTGTCTTACTTTTAACCCGCTCCAATAGGCCCGTACAAGCACTTCGATATCAAAATCCATGCGAAGGCCAAGACCAGGTGTTTTATTGATTACATTCAATGTTGGGGCTATTGGGTAGATGCGAAATCCACACATGGAGTCTTTGATGTCAAGGGAGAGGGTGTTAATCCACACCCAAATATGGGTGGCATACCTACCAATTAGGCGTGACTTTGGAACATCTTTGCCATACACGGGCATACCAGAGATGATTGCGTCTGGATAATCCTGCGCCTCTTTCATTAAGGCGGGAATTTCATTGGCGTCATGTTGACCGTCAGCATCTATCTGAAGGGCGTGTGTATAGCCCTCAGCTAAGGCAGCTCGTAACCCATCAATAACAGCAGCACCTTTGCCGCCATTAATAACTCTGGTTACAACTGTAACCAAGGGATCTCCTGCAAGCTTTGCCAGCTCTCCCTTCGAATAGATATCGCTTCCATCATCAACAATGAAGCATGGAATCTGTTTCTCTAACAGGCTATCAACAACCCCAGCTATTGGTTCTGGATGGTTATAAAAGGGAATGATTGCGCAAAGCTTCAAATTAATCCTTGTGAAACTTGATAGTTCCGGTTGAAAAGATTGAGTCACCCTTAAGGTACTTGAATTTAAGAGAGTTATTTTCAGAATTTAGGGTGATTTCAAGTTCAATGATCTGGTTGGGCTTTAAAAAATCTCTGAACTTGACTTGCTCCATTGAGGAGAATTTTCGTTGTGTAATTCCAAAGTGGTTAAGTCCGATATCAATTGCCCATTGCAGCTGGGCCACGCCCGGCACTAGGGGGAATTTATCAAAGTGGCCCTTGAGGCACTCCAGGTTGTCTGATATGTCGAGGCAGAAGCTGGAGACACCACTTGCCGTAGTGGCAGCAATAATTGCAGGAGATTTAATTGGTGTTGAGAACAGCCTCAGGCATTGGGCTTTTGTAATCTTTCCAAATGAATTCCTTGGTAAGGATGATATAAATCTCCATTTTCTGGGGATGCACACAGGGTCTACCTGTGATGCCATAGCTTGTTTAATGGCAGTTATTGCTGCTAACTTCCCTTGCCTCTTGATTAGGTTTAGTCCGGCATCATCAAGAACCACAATCGCGCTCAATTGATCTCTGGAGCCATTTCCCAGGTCTAGGATATGACATTCGGCAACAAGGCAAGAGCTGAGGATTGCTTTGTTAATTTGGGGGGTCGATATTCTTTTATCTTCAATCTTTAGTATGGTGTCGGTGCGACCATGAATTTCAAATGATCCATTGCTCTCCGTTGCTGTATCAGCAGTTTTAAACCAGCTATCGTCGGGCAAAAATTGCGACTTGATTTCGAGGGTTTCAGCTATTGGCTTTTTAAATTCAACCCCTTGCTGCATTTTCCAAACATCCCCTGGTAGCTGTCTATATGAAATATGCCCAGTCTCGGAACTGCCATAAATTTCATATGGATAGTTAGCTGTTAAGTCACGTATTTCTTTTGAAATTTCAGCGCTCAATATGCCGCCAGCAGCAAAGCAACTGATGAAGTCTGGATTGGATTGTTTTTGAATATTGGAGGTTTGTGCAACTCGCTTCAAGAAGGATGGGCTTGTTACGAATACCTGCGGGATGCTTGTATCCCATTCATGTGGGTAGGCAATGAGGGAGCGAGCAATACGTGATCCTCGGGCTAGCGGCCACAATACTCTAAAAGGCAGTCCAAAAAAATGTTGATGACTTGCTGATCCTGTAAATAATCGATCTACAGAAATGCTTGGCCCAAATGTAAATTCAGCAGCTTTAATTTCATTTTCAAGCTGCCATAATTTTTTGGTAATTTTTGTGGGCTCGCCAGTTGAGCCAGATGTATAGACTTCTAAAACTTCCGCATCTAGATCTAGCGCTTCAAATTGTGCGGGGGATTTGGGCTCCCCCCATGCGCTCATATCAGCTCCTTCAAATGAGCCAATAAGAATGTAGTTGGAAAAATTAGCCTGATTAAAAGTTTCCATTTCAGGTGGAAGTAGAACTGAGCGCTTTAATTGCCATGCTGCAAAAAGCCAAACCATAAAGCTATAGGTATCGGGCTCAAATAATGCCACCCGAGTCTTATCTTGGATTGATAGTGTTGCGACTGCATTGCCAACATCAGTCTTGAATTGGCCAAAGGTGAGGCCGTCATCTGTTACGACTATTGAGTCGGCCCGATCGGATACCAGTAGGTTGGCTAAGGTATTACTTAGCATGCTTCAATCTCTTTTGGCGAATCATCCATTCACCCGCAAACATACATCCCATCAGTAAATAGGCTATTCCACCGTTGTAGATAGTCCAGTATTCCTTATCTTCAAGTAAGGCAGTAATCAGTGCGATTGTTCCATTGATGGCGAAAAATAGGCACCATGCTTGCGTGCATTTCCTTGTATAGGGGATTTCGGAGTCGGGAAGATTTGGGTATTGAAGACGCGCAAACTTCTCTATAACTGGCTGACCTTTATGTAGGCTCAAGGCAAAGGCAATCAATAGGCTTAAATTAATGGCGACTGGATAAAAGAAGATTGCCTGGCTTGATTGGAGTGTCAGAGCCATGAGTCCTAATGCTGCACCTGGCCAAGCAAGCAACTTACCCCAATAGAGATTACCTTTTAAAAAGATTGCTGGCAGTAATAGTGCGCCAATCCACCAGAGCGGAATACCAAACCAAAGGCAAATCCAGAAAGACAGGGGGATGAGTAGAGCAAACAAATACCCCATTGGGTTTAATTGCTCAATTTATGAATGGCATCTACAACATCTTGAACGGTGCGTACAGATTTAAACATTTCTGGCGTCATCGTTTTATTTGTATATTTTTTTAGGCGAACAATAAGATCAACGGCATCGATGCTATCGATGTCCAAATCTTCATATAACTTTGCTGTAGGCACAATTTTATCCGCAGGAACCTCAAAGAATTCAACTAAGTTTTGTTTTAGTACATCAAAGATTGCGGACTTTTCCATATTCGTACTATTTAATCTTATTTGCTGTTACGAATTTAGCCAATGTTTCCACGGAGAAGAAATGCTCTTTATTCTCTTTGGTGCCACCAGAAAAACTAAGGCCATATTTTCTTTGTAGGGCGACGCCCAGCTCTAGTGCATCAATAGAATCTAATCCCAAGCCTTCGCCAAAAAGGGGCGCTCCGGATTCAATATCTGCAGGCTTGTAATCCTCAAGGTTGAGGCATTCAATGATGAGCTGTTTAATTTCTAATTCAAGTTCTTGCATGGCTTCTAAGCTTATGTCTGAAATAGTCTTCTAAATACCTGGTTAATACTCTGGATTCGATGGATAAATCCCCATCGCAATTAACTACCTTACCCGTTTCAATTTCTTCACAAACTGAGATCGTAAACACAGGTTTTTGCTGCGGGACTTTGTACCATTTAGTTCCTTTTTGCAGAACTGGTTCGGAGGTAAATATCAAAATTGGCGTGATATTTAGCTTTCCTCTGACGGCAATATTTGAAGCCCCACGCTTAAACGTTAATGCGTTTATATCTCTTGTTCTAGTGCCCTCTGGAAAAATAATCAAATTGTTACCACTTTTCACAGATCTTATAGATTTTACAATGAGTTCTGGGCCCTCCTCATTTCGAATAAACCCAGCAAATCTCAACAAACCGAGGGTAAAGGGGTTAAAGAGCAGGGGTGTTTTAATTACGCCATCAGGGTTATTGACGAGGGCAATCAAAATAACAACATCTATTAGGCTCGGATGATTAGCTAATACCAGGCGGCCGCCAGTCTTTAGGCGCTCTAAATGCTCTGTTTTTAATGACATTACACCCAGAAGCTGCATGATTTTCAGAAATGTCTGAAAACAGATTTTTACTAGGCGCTTTCCAATTCTTTGTCTTAACTCGCTTGCAGGCGTAATTAGAATAATTGGTATCAAGCCGATGGATAGCATTGCGCCAACGACTCCAAAGATGGAGAAGGACAGGCCAGTCCCAATGATTCGCCAAGCTCTATTGCTCAACTAGACTCTCCTCATTTTCCAGAGGGTGTTATTAATAACCTCTGAAAATGCCTTGTCTTCCCCAATTAAAAATCTAAATATATTGAGATTGCTTGGTAATGCTGGATTTGTCTGATTGTTGGTTGTTGCGCTGCTTAAGGTGAATTGTAGGTTTCCGCCCGGAGATACATCCATTGCGAAGCCGTATGATTCGTCAACAAAGTCGCAGTAATTTTTGTATTCTTGCTGAACTGCATTTTCAACAACAATAATTCGAGCGCTTGACTCACCCTGGGCAAAAAATCCTAGAGCCTCAATTAGCGCTGACATAACTCCATCCGTTGAGGCGAGCGCCGTTACATTTGAATGCAACTTCCTATCGATAGTGTAAAGCCCGGGTATGGCGTTATGCACACTTAAGCCAAAAGATTGGGGTGATATGGCTCCCGTTTCAGTGAGCTCCTTGAGTAGCTCATAGCATCTAGTGAGATCGCCGTATTGAGTGCTAAAGATAATGGGGCTATCTGTAGGGGGTAGGCGATAGGTCGGATCAAGGGCCATTTTGCCAAGCTGCTTTAGGCGGCGCCTATTCATTGGCTGCATTCCCTCGACCGCAGGCGAGCCTTCGCCATTTGTAGAGTAGGGCGCTTTCGCCCATTCAAGCCAGGCATCCCTAGTTTGGACGGCCGGACTCCATGCATGCCAGTGCGTTACTTCAAATGGGGTCGACCAATTTTCCATTGGGATTCAAGAGTCTTGTAAATAGCTTAAATATACAGAGTTCTTACTTCCAGGCACCAGTTTGGCGCATTTTCGCTCTTTAAGAAACTTCAGCGCACCGCCTATTAAGGTATTCATATAGATCGAATGATTTGAGATTTTCCGTGCCATTGATGCAGGGCGCTGGCCCATACATTAGATAGTTTGTGGCCAGCTGATCAGCGGTTAGCGTCAAATGCCTATGTTGGTTTAGATAGTCATCAATAACTTTCCTACATGCTGAAATGGCTTGGTCCAGCCTATTAAATATGCCCAACCTAATCCATGGACTTTCATTCCGGGCTAGGTTGTCATTAAATACTTCAACTGAATATTGATTGGGTTGCATGGTGGTCTCCTGAAATTGATTGCCTAGGGCAGTAGATTAATCTCAGGAGATAGCCATACATCAACTGGTGGATTGACCCATCCTTTCTCTTAAATAAGCCTGCACCTGCTCAATCGTCCAAAACGAGGATCGTCCTATCTTGATCGGCTTGGGAAACTCGCCTTTTTGAACCATC
>NZ_JBIIPA010000032.1:0-20687 GCF_044342855.1 Polynucleobacter sp. | reverse complement strand
CGGCTTCCTTCAATATCCCGACAATCTGGGTTTCTGTAAATCGTAACTTTTTCATAGTGATTCTCCTGTTGTAAATACTGCCATAAACAACAGAAAACGCTACTTTTTAGATGTACGAATCCAGGGGGATACTACACTGCGCCTTACGATAAAACCCATCGGCAAACATCAAAGGCAATAGCTCATGAGCGCTCAAAATGCGACACTACCTCAAGAATTAAATTTAAGAGTGGGTCAATCGGCTTTTTACACGCTGGATCAAGGAACGATGATTGTTGTAGACGATGGGCAGATTTGTTTAATAAGTGAATGCTATTTAGCTGAGACAATATTCCCACAGAAGATTCAATTGGCTAATGGACAATCCTACTCTATTGAAGCTACTTTGCATTGCCAGATACGAGCAAACACAAGGGCGAAAATCAGGCTAATACCCCCCGTTAAAAAGATCAATAAGCCTTGGATTTTTGATTTAATTTCGATATTGAAATTATCAACATAACAATTGCTATAAATAAAAGGGTATGGTGCACGCAAGAATATTTTGCAAGGTTAAAAAGATCGAATAGAATTTGTGAAGAGGACTTCCTTATGACGCGGTCATTAGTAAAGCCCTTATCACCAATGAACTTCCGCTAATTATCAGCAGCAGATGAACTACTTTGCGCACCTGCTCTGGTTTCATGCGACTGTGTAATTTCATGTCCAGTAGCATTCCGCCGGCCATAAATCCAAGTAAGGCAATAACCGCAATTCCAAGATCAGCCTTTAATAGCAATCCCGAGAGTAGAAAAATAATCACCCGCACCACTACGCTAATAGAAATGATAGTGCTCATGGTTGCGCGCATCACCGTAGGGTTGTGACCTCCCCCTCGCTTTTCACCTGCAATCAGCGTGAGTCGTCATGCTACCAGCATCTCCTTTCTTCTTGCTAGCCAGTTCTGTAAATATTGCTTAGGAGATTGATAGCCAAGACTGGAGTGGCGACGCTTACGGTTGTACCGCACTTCAATATAGTCAAAGCAAGTAGTCTTCATTAATTCATGGGCAGTAAAACGATTTCCGTAGATGGCTTCGTTCTTAAAGCTGCCGAACCAACTTTCTGCAGGGGCGTTATCCCAGCAATTACCTTTACGGCTCATTGAGCACACCATGCCGTAGTTCTTGAGTTTGGTTTGGTAGGCATTGCTACAGTATTGACTACCGCGATCGGAGTGCACCATTAATCCTGCTCCAGGCCTTTTTCTAAACCAAGCCATGGTGAGCGCATCACTCATCACATCAGCAGTCATCCTCGGCTTAATAGAGAAGCCCACAATCTCCCGATTAAACAGATCCATCACGATGGCTAAGTACAGCCAGCCCTCATCAGTCCATAGGTAAGTGATGTCCGAGACCCAAGCTTGGTTTGGCTGATCTGGATTGAAGTTACGATTCAAAAGATTGGGGGCTACAGGCAGGCGGTGTTTGGAGTCGGTTGTCACCTTGTATTTACGCTTATGTTTGCCATAAATACCGTTCTCTTGCATCAGGCGCTCCACTCGATCTTTACCAGCAGGCAAGCCTCTAGCGCGTAACCCTTTGACCATCCTAGGACTGCCGTAGGCCTGCTTCACTTCTGCGTCTATAAATGGGCCCTCCGAAGAGCTCCATCAAAACCCTGAAGCCCTTTATCTATATAGGTTTTTTGGTTAACCACACTCCCGACTAGCCCTCTCTAACCCACTAAAATCTATGCATTGGTGGTGGGTAGAGTGGTGGGTAGAGAACAGGGTGTTGAGGCTTGGAAGAAGGTAAAAAAATCAGCTTTACGGCACGAGGTCTTGGGTCAATCATAAGCCCTGGGTACCATGCCGACCCTGAATCAAAAGGTCTATATATTCAAGTCTTTAAAGGGGTAAGTAGCTATAAACGTAGCTGGATCTTTCGCTACACTAGCCCCACTCTATTTACAGGACGTGAAATGGGCCTGGGATCCCTGGAGGCTAGATCTTTAGCTGATGCGCGCCGAAAAACTCTTGAATTACGTCAATTGGTCATGGATGGCATCGACCCGACCGAGGATCGCTGTAAAGATAAAAGCAAAAGAATAGCTGCTATTAATAGTGGCATTACCTTTAAAGAGGCTGCTGAACTCTGTATTGAGGCTAGGAAAGCGGAATGGAAGAGCTCCAAGCATGCTGACCAATGGAGAAATACGGTTGCTACCTTTGCTTATCCAGAGATTGGCAAATTACGCGTGGATCAAATTAATACCAGACATATCGCCAAATTGCTTGAGCAAGATATCAAGAAGAAGAATGGCGAGGTTGAAGGCACTTTCTGGAATGTCCGCACGGAAACTGCAACTAGGGTTAGACAACGCATTGAAGTGATCTTTGACTGGTGCAAGGCTCATGAATACATTAAAGGGGATAACCCAGCACTATTAAAAGGTGCACTAGGACATTTGCTGCCTAAGGCTAAAAAGATTCAGAAGAAGAGTCATCACCCAGCCCTCCCGTTTCAGCGCATTGGGGAATTTGTAAAAGATCTTCGAGAGCACAATGGATATTCTGCCTTGGCATTGGAGCTATTAATTCTGACTGCCACTCGCACAAGCGAAGTTATTGAAGCTAAGTGGACTGAGTTCAATTTAGATACTAAGGTCTGGGTTATTCCTGCAGAGAGAATGAAGGCAGGCAAAGAGCATCGCGTTCCACTCAATGCACGGGCAATCAAAATTCTTGAGCATCTAAGAACTATCAGTGTGAGTAGTTATTTATTTCCCGGAGCCTTGCATAAAGAAGAATCTCATCTTTCTAATATGGCGCTACTGTCGATGATGAGAAAGATGCCGAAGTATTCAGAATATGTTCCTCACGGCTTTAGATCAACATTTAGGGATTGGGCTGCCGAGACTACCGACTATCCGAATGAGACAGTTGAGCTAGCTTTGGCACATACCATCAAGAATAAGGCTGAGGCTGCATACAGAAGGCAGGATCAATTGGAGAAGCGATGCAGATTAATGGATGAGTGGGAAGAATATATTAATAAATAGTCGGCTAACGACCCAAAGCGGACTGTTAGAACAAAGAAAGCCGCCTAAAGACGGTCTTTCTTTATGCGCCATTTGGCAAGCCAGTTATTGCGCAAAAGGCTCTAGATCACCAGGCTTACGTAGCATCTTATTGACCTCATCTAAATGTAGCTCTTCTTGAACAATCATCTCTCTTGCGTACTCTTCAAGCAAAACCGAATGGATTTCTTCAGCAACTTTAAGTAGGTCGTAGTAAGCTGTTAAAGCTACTTTTTCATGCGCAAGACTTTCACGCAGAATATCGCCAATATCGTGCTGCTCTGTTTCAAGCAATGCACCAATTTTGAGGGATGGATGCCCACCCAATAAAGTAACCAACTCGCCTGCTTTATGGGCATGAGCCAAACTTTCATCAGCATTTCCTTTTAGCCAAGAAACAATCGGAATGCGGTTGTAGCCATAAACCATTAAAGAGTAATGGGTATATTTCACGACCCCAGCCAACTCCAATTCCATGATTTTATTTAATGCCTTGATAGCCGTTTCATTGCTCATTATTTTCCCGGAATAGAAAACAGATTGCTGATTTGCGAGCTGTTAATGTGCCCACCCTCCCAATATCCAGCAAAGTGGTTCTCTTGTCAAACGGTTCATGCACTTGAGCATTGGAATACTTAAGAACGATATTGGTTCTTGCTAGCCCTCCAGCCACAATCGCACATTTCAGGCGCTTATTTTATAGACTGCATAGATGGCATCTTTTGTGAACATGGATCTGGGCGTTGAAAAGGAGGAACTTGTTCCACAATGTCAAATTGAGAAGGCTCATCACCATGAGTCCTCTCCAAATATCCCACGGTCTTGATCGAGCTATTTGGACTTTGCACACGTAACCAATAAGGCACACCAAAATCATTGCGAACATGTCCATTTCCCGCTAATAAAATAACATCCCTCCCCGACTGATTCTGTTCAAGCATGGAGTTGGCCATTGCAATATCTCGAGCGATTTGCGCATTTGCCAGCCCTGATAATAAGGTTTTTGGCACTAATCCACAGTGCCCCTTATCCACCTCTATCATTTGATACTCCATAAGCTCCGACCCTGGAGGCAGAGGTAAGCCATATTGCCTAATAATATTCGCATCAAATACCGAATGAATGCCAGATCTAACAACAATATTGGCTTGGGATCGAGAAAGATTTGCTGGTACTATTTTTAATCGATACTCCAAGGCTAAACTTAATATTGGGCGATAAAGATCCCAATCCCAACGGGAAGACCCGCCTGCCATCCCGATAACACAATCAGCCTTTACACAATATTTTTGGGCCAGCGCTAAATCCGCAGCCTGCTCTAAATCAAACTGCTCCATAGCAATCGTGGGTCGCCAACCTTGAATTACAAGATTTTGAATATACTGAAATCGCCTTGCATGGCCATCAGGATTGTCGTGAACCTCTCCGAGCAATAAAAATGATACTGGAGCATGATCTAAATTCGATGTTGGGTAAGCTGCTCCCATGTATGTAATAAAACATACCCATAGAAAGCACCTCGCTATACACATCATTGCTTAAGCCAAGAAAATAGCATTGAGAAGATTGAACGCATTAAATTCCAATATCAAAATATATTTTGTGTAGTCAGCCCCTCAGATTCCTCATTAATTACTTTTTGCAAGCCTCGAGCCAAAGAAGATACACCAGGATTCTCAACAAAAACGCAACGCTTTCCAGTTCTCTTACAAAAATCCTTCACTTTCCAGTAAGAATTATGACTAATGCAACCTGTTTGGCAAATTACTAAATCTGCAGCGGATAAATTGGCATCTAGGATGGAGTAATTATCTTCAAGCCCGCCGTCATGATGTAAAAAATTTGCCCCTACACGCTCAACTACTTCTCGGTAATTCGCCACATTGCCACTACGACCCCCTACACATAGGACAGCCTTACCCTTTAGATAAAATTCTATTGGATAGGTGTCTACAGCTTGCGCAATTGCCGTTACTGCATTTACCTGATCATTTGCACTAACTGAATAACTATTAATAGTTTTTTCAGCAACTTGAAGATCTTTTTTAAGCTTTGCATTGTTTGCATCTAATTCAAGCTGGCGTAGTTCTAAGTTCTCAATTTTCCTGAGCAGATGATTGAAACTTTCAAACTCTTGGATAGAAGATTTCAATTCCAAAAATTCATTCGTAATAGATTCAAGACGTATATTGGTCGCTACATTTACTGCCCTAAGCTCATCTATACGAGAATGTAATTGCTCTATCTCCTGTACCTTGTCTGAAATTGCGCGGGCATGTCTTTCTTGGGATTTAGCATGTTCACGCTCAAGGGTCAAATAATCTTGTGACAGGCTGTTAAATTTTTTAATATCGACTGTTACTGCTGCGCCAGCATGATGCTGAATCATGTGCATATCTTGCAACACCATTTCTTGCAAACCCTCATCGCAACGAGGATGAGTTAATGTAGCCCAAAAGGCGCCAGATACGTCTCCTTGATTGACAGCCTCCATCCATAAAGAAGCTAAGTGATCTGTCGATCTTGCTAATTTAAATAATTGTATTTTTAAAGAATATCGATTCTCTAACTCTTTTTGTAGCAATTCCGATAGTGGATTGCGTCTAAGGCACTCATTCACTGCCCCCAAATGAATTTCATAGTCACTAGCAGAATCAACCCCCTTCATTACTTTGCTCATTAACTTTCTTAATGGGCTTATGGGAATGCATACCCCCATCACAGGGCAATGACACTTTGCCGGGAGATCCCAGAGGCGACGGCGTCGGGAGCCGGCTAAAGGCAATTCAGAAACTGCTACACATTTTTCACACATAATTAATACTCCTCTTGAGTTTCAATTAGAAAGATTCAAAAAAAATACTCATCAGAGAGACTGCCTTGATTTAGCCCTAGGAAATACCAGCAGAGGCATTCCTTCAAGATTGACCACATCCAATTCAATGTTATAAAGGTCAGATAACTTAGGAATTGCGCTGATTTCCGATGAAAGATCTCCAACAATTTGAGCGTCTTTTACTAAAATCAGGCGATCAAAATTTTGCATCGCCTGATTGATGTCATGCAGAATTGCCACAATTGCATGATTTCGATCGCGGGCATACTGCCTCATGCTTTCTAAAAGCTCTATTTGGAGTCCTGGATCTAAAGAAGCTAGAGGCTCATCCACCAAAATCAGACCATTCTTCTCATCCCATAACTGGGCAAACACCCTGGCCAAATGTACGCGAGCTTTTTCACCGCCTGATAAGGTATCAAACCCTCGATCTAAAAGATGTTCGCAACATGTTAGGCGTGCAGCATGACGAATGATTTCATGAAGATTGAAATCTCCTTCAATCGATATTCTCCCCAAGCCAATAACCAAGCGGGCTAATAATCCAAAGGCTACATCGGTAGATTGAGGCAAAACCGCCCTTGTTCTACTAAGCTCATAAAGGGACCAGTTTTGAATTGCAGATCCGCAATATTCATACTCGCCAGAATTCGAACGTAAATCATTTGACAGTAACTTGAGTAAGGTGGTCTTTCCTGCTCCACTGGGACCAAGAATAGCAATGATTTCACCTGACGCAATGTCAAATGAAAAGGGGCCAAACTCTTTGGCACCAAGTTTTAGATGTAAGTTCTGGAGACGGCAAATGTTCTTCATTATGAAATTTGACGGCGTGATGAGCGCAACAGAATAATAAAGAAAGGCGCCCCCAATAGCGCAGTGAAGATACCTACAGGCACCTCTGCAGGAATAGCTATAGTGCGCGCAAAGGTATCAGCCAGAAGCAATAAAATACCACCCAAAATCATAGATGCTGGTATTACTTTTCGCTGATCTCCACCTAGCCATGCACGGGCAAAATTTGGGGCAATCAGCCCAACAAAACCAATCATTCCGCACCAAGCAACCGCAAATCCAGATAACAAAGCTACCCAAATAATAATTTCCATTCGAATGCGGCTAATCTCAACACCAACATGGGCTGCAACCGACTCCCCAAGCGCAAATATATTCATAAGCTCAACTATCTTACGCAAACGTAACCAAGCCAAAACAAAGAGAGCCCCAATAGCAATAACCAGCATCCAATTTGAACCTGAAAGAGATCCCATGGTCCAGAATGTCAAATTCCTCAACTGTTCATCAGTGGCCAAATAAGTACAGAGACCAATCACAGCAGCAGCTAGGGCATTTAAGGCAATCCCCGTAAGCAGTAATCCGGCGATTGAGCCAGGTGTAATCCAGCGCGCAATTCTATCTAATGCAAAACAAACCAAAATTGCTCCAGAAAATGCCAATGCTGGAATAATCCAGAATCTCCACTCAGACGGTAATTTAATGTTTAAATCTGCAAAGATAACAATTCCAACTGCAACTGCAGAAGCAGCTCCCGCTGAAACCCCAAGTAAACCTGGATCAGCAAGAGGGTTTCGAAATAAGCCCTGTGTTAGCGCTCCCGAGAGGCCAAGGGCTGCCCCGATACAAATTGCAAAAATAATTCTTGGCAGGCGTAGTTGCCATAAAACATAACCACTTCCTGACTGAATATCACCACCCTTATTAATGAGCGAGATCCAATCATTTAGGTTAATTTTGACTGCACCAAACTGAGAAACAATCAGGACCAATATAGTGAAAATGAAAAAAGCAAAAACCCCAGCAAAAGGCTTGCTCATCCTAGCAGCAAAGGAATTGAAGGCCATTTGTAGGATTTCTACTAATTCATTGCCTGCTGCAACAGCTTATTGAGATCAGCTACTGCCGCGGGCATGCGAGGCCCAAATCCCAACATGTACATCGTTTCTAGGGATACGATTTTCTTTTGCTTTCCTGCTGTAGTTTTGTCTATCCCGGGAAAACGTAAAACACCATCGATACCTCCAACAGCTTTGATGCTCTGATCAGTCATTAAAATGACATCTGGATTTGATGCAATGACAGCCTCAGGAGTTAGAGGCTTAAAACCATTAAAACCAGTAATTGCATTGGTTGCTCCAGCATATGCAATTACAGCATCTGCGCTCGTCTTTTGCCCGCCAACCATTACTTGAGTTGGGTTCTGTGACAAGATAAATAAGACAGATATTTTTTTAACTTTAGAATTGGCGACTTGCTGCTGAGTCTTCTTCCACTCTAGGTTAATTTTATTAGCCAAATCCTTTGCAGCATCCGTTTTATGTATCAGGCTACCAATTTTCTGCACTCTATCAATTACACCCCCAAATTTATAATTAGATTGCAAAATTGCAAGTGGAATGCCAGCATCAGTGATCTGCTTTAAAACAGTGGGAGGTCCAGCGTCTTCTGTAGCAATGACTTGGCTTGGTCTTAGCGCCAATATACCCTCTGAGGAAAGCGCTCTAGCATAGCCAACATTGGGCAATTTGGTGGCTGCCTCTGGATAAATAGAGGTAGTATCGACACCAACCAATTCTTGATTAGCGTTGAGCAAATAGACAATTTCCGTCAAAGAACCGCCAATGCTAACCAAACGCATAGCACCCGAAGATTTACCAGCCATATCTTGCGCAAATGTATAACCGCCAGCCAGAAATAAACCGGCTGCCGATAAAGAGTAAACCAAAGCACTACGACGGAAATGATTCATCTCAAGCCTCAACAGTAGCAGTCTTGGCTAGCAGATCTTTCACTAAGGTACGCCAAGTTTCTAATTCTGGAATGCCAGGCTTACGCTCACCAAAGAACATGGCAATTGCCTCGCCATCCGCATCAAAAACCTCTACCGAAGTAACAATTCCATCTTCAGTTGGCTTGCGCACTACCCAAGCATTCACCACGCAGTCCTCACGCAAGTGAAGGTTAAAACGTGGATCCATTACATTAATCCATGGCCCCATAGAAACCACCTTTTTCACTGGTCCGCTATGAATTTGGATCATGCCTGGATTACCAACAAACACCATAATTGGAGTTTCTGAGCTGGAAGCCAATTCCAGCAAATCTTTTGTGCAGGTCACCGGAACTTCTTGAACAAATTCTGGGTCAGCAAGACGTAGTCCTTGGGTTCTGCTTACCTTAAATTTTCTGAGTAAGCCAAAAAACTCATGGGTATCCTTCATATCACGCCATGCTTGACGCCAACCTTGAACATCAATCTCACTATCAGGCAACTCTGGGCTAGGTTTAGCTAAAGCCACCACTTCGATTCCAGGACTTTGATCATCACTCTTGAATTTCGCAACAAGTTCATCAAAATTTTCAATGACGCTCTGGGGCTTTAAGTGGATCTTATGAACTGCTACGCCAGCCTTATCAAAAAATTGCAGGCTACGATGCATACCATCTTTTGTCATTTCATAAACTGCAAAAGCATGTGCCCATGCATGATAAAAAATACGTAAATCAATTTCGCCGACCAACAATCCAACTGGACCTTCTTTCGATGCATTCTTATAGATGCCCACTTTTTCATGCACACATGATGGATTGCGAGTTAACCCCATCACCTCACCAAGCGGCTCCACTGAAGCGATAATCTCAGACCACTCTGAACGAAGCCTAATGGACTGCATTTCGCCAATTTGCGCAGGAATATCATCCAGCCCAATATGAGCCCCAATCAATTCACCCTCTGATATTCCCAATTTTTCGGCGATATCACGGTGGCGCATCTTTTCATCTTTACGTAATGTCATAAAAGATTGACGAGTAGAGTTAATTGTTTGGGTCATGCTATCTCCTTAGAAATCGTAGCGCACAGAAATTTGTGCATTGCGCGGTGCCGCAGTGGCAGATTGTTGGGCGGCTGAGGCGTTATATATAGCCGAGCTGACTGTTGTCACCGAGCCCTGGACTCCAGACCAATTCCAATAGGTGCTATTAAATACGTTGTTTAGATTGGCATTAATAGTCCATTGCTTAGCAGGCTTCCAGTATCCAGTTAAATTGAGTACTGTAGATGCCGGGGTTAAGAATTGATTTGCTGTTCCACCAGAATTTGCGGTGTAGTTAACTGTACTGGATGACTTCCCTTGATTCCATATCACATTAGCAAATGCACCCCATTCGATTGCATCATAGCGAAGCCCTAAAATAGCTCTTAAGGGTTGAATTGTATTTAAAGGGGCAGATATGCCATTTAAAACTTGTTGGCCATTGCTATATGCCATTGCAGCATTGGCTTGCCAACGTTCTGCAAATGCCCAATCGGTTCTTACATCCCAGCCCCGAATGTAAACATTACTCAGGTTCTGATACTGATATATAGCTGGGTTACTGGGGTTAAGCGTACTTCCCTGGGTAATAACTTGAGAAATAAAATTATCATAATTATTTGCGTATCCGGAAACCTGATATCTTAAGCCTCCAATTTTTCCTCGTGCACCACCCTCAACACCATTTCCAGTTTGCGGCTTTAGATTCGGGTTAGGAATTTGTCTATAGTACTGTCCAGGACTTCCCAATGGACTGTAATCAGTCAGAGTTTGATATGGTGTTGGTGCACTGAATGCATCCCCCCAATTTGCAAACGGCCTAAACTCACTAACTAAATTCCAAACTGCGCCGACAGCAGGCGAAACTGCTGAACCGCTATTCACAGGAGCAGATCCAGTCTGAGGTTTTAATGAATACCCATCATATCGAATGGCTGGTATCAGACTAACAGCACCAAATTCCATCTCACTTTGTAAAAAGGCACCGCCAAGATCATATGTTGACTTTGGAGCAGGCGTTAAGGAGGATCCGTTACCCGCAGCATTAACCTGGCTTGTGATAACTGCAGAACTCCAATCAAAACCATAAGTTAATCTTTGATTGACAAGGGCTGTTGTATTGCTCTCAAGGGTTGAATTAATTCCAGTAGTATTTTGACTATAGGCGTTATTCCTTGATCGCCATGGATATGTCCTTCCCCCTCCAGGAGCCGATCCCTGGTATGAATATTGGTTTACAGATGCATCTTGCAGGTATGCCATCACCTTGGCATTTTGAATATAACTGTTCGAAAGATCCTTATATTGGTACTCTCCTGAAAATCGATTTCGTGTCGTAGTATCGGACGCAGTTGAAGTACTTACCGCGCGAGAAAGATCAGACAGATTATTGACGTTTTGAGTAACATTTTGAGTTTCATATGTCAGACCCACTCTATTTGTAGAGTCAATATCCAAAAAAGCTTTGGAAAGAATATACCAATTACTGTAGTCAGCTGGGTTTGGTGCCGACCGGTTTATACCAGTTGAATAATTTGATCCCTGATTCTCGAGCTGATGCCCAGACTGGAAGTTTCCCATCACCATGCCCTGGACATCGTCATTTTTTCCTGCGTATCCAAAGGTGGTATTCGATGAGTTATCCACGCTTGAATAACCTGTTTTAGCAAAACCGCCCTTATCCTCGCCTTTTTTAATAAAGTCAGTAGGATTAAAGGTTTGAAAATTTACCAATCCAGTTAATCCATCGCTTCCATATTGGGTCGATGATGGTCCACGTACTACTTCAATTTTTCTGAAGCCTTCAACATCTAGAAAGTTTCCACGACCTGTAGCAAGAGTGCCAAACGAAAATTCATTTGGCACTCTTATGCCATCAACCAAGAGCAATACGTTATTACCCTGAAGACCACGAATATTGATACTTTCCTGGCCAGCCCTACCTTGAGAGCCAAGCGCTAAACTGAATCGACCAGACTGCTGCGGTACAGTTACATCTGGGGAGTCTTTGAAGACATCACCAATATTTCTAGCGCCAAGCTCTTGAATTTCTTCTGCTGTCGTTACAGTGACAATTCTAGGCACATTGTCCGTTTTCCTCTCCGATCGAGTAGCAGAAACCGTAACCTCTTTGAGATCTCTATCTTCTTGAGATTTTTCACCCTGGCGCTGATTGAGCACGCTTCCATCCTCGCTAGTGACAATTTGAGCATTTACGGCAATTGGAGTAAATGAAATTGCCATTAAGAGCGCTAACTTGCGCATTTGAAACCCGTTTTTCATACACCCTCTAGATCAATGAAACACTGGCTAGCGGCGGCGGGCTGTGTAATTAGATAATTTTTGCCATATTTGATGGCGTTATTGAAAGATCTTAATAGGAATCATTCTCATTGTCAAGAGCTAATTATTAAGCTACTGAGCAGACAACACAAAGTTAATGGGTAGGCGATAGCACAGTGGAATTGGCCCTCCTCCTTGCTGTGCAGGAATAAACCTCCAGTGCTGAACAGTATTTAAAGCGGACCGATCCAAGGCGGGATGCCCTGAAGTTTTAGCAAGATCCAATCGATCAATTTCCCCTTTATCGTTAATGCAGGCATTCAATAAAACCCTCCCTTGCTCGCCATTCTCGCGACTAGAGATAGGGTATGGTGGCTTAGGATTATTTAATGCTTTTGAATCTGCTGAAGGCGCGGAGATTGGGGCTGCTGCGGGCGCATTCTCTTGAACTTTATTCAACTGCTCAGTGCCCTCAGGAGATTCGCGCTTTAATGGGGTATTTTCTTTTGGCGACATATTTTGTGCTGTGGATTGCTTGACAACTTGTTTTGATATGACCGCAGACTCGAATTCAATTATTTCACCTAAAAACACTAATTTCGGTCGCTGCTCGACAACCAAATAACCCAGAACAAAGATGGCAATAAAGGACAGCGCGTGTAATGCGAAGACGACAAACCCTGTGCGCAAATAGAGAGAATGATGCAGTTCTTTCGGCATTTTGCTACTTAGTAAGTATCAACTTTCCAAATTGCGTAATTTTGAGGGTATAAATAATGCCTCGATGATCAATCAGTACTGAACTAGCGCCTTCAAACAAGTCTTTACTTGTATATATTTTCTCTGCAGAGCCCACACTTTGGGGTGTATTGATAAGGTTGGGATTTTGATTCTTCTCGGTCATTATTTTTTGCCCGGACTGGTGACAAAGCCAACCTTCTCGATGCCAGCAGCATGAGCAATACTCATTGCCTTGGCAACATAGTCATATTCGGCCTTCTTATCGCCATAAATATGCAATACTGTCTGCAGGTTATCCTTTGCAATTTTTCCCAACTGCAACCTAAGATCAAGCTCACTTAAAGCTGCCTTATTCAACATATATTTGCCACTCTGATCAACAGACAGCGTCAGAATATCCGGCTTTGTTATTTGGGGCTTGCTTGATGCTTGGGGCAAATTGACATCTACAGCATGCTTTAATACTGGGGCAGTAATCATAAAAATAATCAGCAATACCAGCATGACATCCACAAATGGGGTCATATTAATTTCATTAATGAAATGATCTTCTTTACCCTCAAAGGTGCCAAAACTCATTTCATAAACTCCACTTTCTTGGTTGACATGCCAGTTACATAAAATGCCCGCAAGTCATAGGCAAATCGATTAAGTTTGCCCAAAATAAATTGATTTCCCCTAAGCAAGGCGTTGTATCCCAACACAGCCGGGATGGCTACCGCCAAACCAAAAGCGGTCATTACTAATGCCTCTCCTACTGGTCCAGCCACCTGATCTATGCTTGACATACCGCTACCACTAATACTTAATAAGGCCTGATATATTCCCCAAACCGTGCCAAATAGACCAACAAATGGTGCGGTTGATCCAATCGACGCCAAAACAATGAGCCCAGATCCGAATTGCTCTCTAGCATCATCAATTGCATTTCTTAAGCTACTTGTAATCCAATCATTGAGATCTAGAGAATCATGCAGGTGATCTTCGGTGTGGCGATGATGTCTCATCGCATTTTGGCCTTCCAAGGCAAGATTTTTAAAAGGATTTAAATCTTGGTTGCTTGCCTCTAAAGCTTCTAGCGCCTTGTTTAAATCAGGGCTGTGCCAAAAATCATGCAAAAGCTTTGCTTGTTTTTTTGACCTATAAATCTGCATTCCTTTCACTGCCATAACTGTCCAGGATGCAACCGACATCGCAAACAATACCAATGCTGTGAACTGAATAACCAGTCCACCGCTAACCCATAAATCAATAATTCCCATGCCCGAATTCATGCTCTTTATCCAAACGTTTTATTTCATTCTGACCGTAGAAATGCCACCTTAAATCGGGAGGATTACCTACAAATTTAATATTAATGATAATCATTATCAACTATAAAATAAAAAAATGCCAGAGCTTAATCGAAGGGTCAGGCTCCAATATTGCAGGATTTTTAAGAAATTTACCCCGTTGAAATCATCTCTTCAGACGGTATCCAGTTTTGAAAATTAAAAAACAACGGCAATAGAGGTGCACAAGAATGCAATGGTTACGGTCAAGCTAAGGAATAAATTAACATCCCCGACCTCATAAAAGGTCCACCTAAAACCACTGATTAGATAAACAATCTGACCTGCGTTGAAAATTAGTACCACTCCACAAGTGAGAGATTTTGATAATCTTTTACTTGAAAAGGAGTCTTACTATGGCCAAACATGGCGTGCGTTTTAAGCCCGAGCAAATCGTTTCCCTGCTGCGGCAAATTGAGGTTCTCGCTGCCAACGGCAAGACCTTAGAAGAGGCTTGCAAGTCTCTATCCATTACCATCCAAAGTTACTATCGCTGGCGCAAGATGTATGGGGGCATGAAGGCCGATCAAGATGCGGGCTTGGCTTGAATCCGATGAGATTACGGTCAATACAAATGCTGGCAATTGGCCTACACCCGATACCGCCGCGCTGTGGGCTCGCTTTCGAACAGAAGCCCTCAGTGATGGTATTCAAAAGTGGTCGGTTGAACGCTACAAGCAGCTGCTCGACATTGAAGCCTTCCCGCCCTCCGGCCTTTATCGGATCGTCACTGATGAGGGGGACGGGGGTACTTGGCTGGCAACCCCCGACTACCAGAAGATCGCTGTGTTCAAGAAGACGGTGATCGATCCTAAACCCAGCGTCTTTTCGGGCCGGCTGCCAGGGAATACTCGGCTAGTGGATGCATTGCGCGTCGGCTGCGGAAAGTTGCACTGGCCGCCTGCAGATGCATAAGCCCCAATCCTCTTGCTCTGCTCAGTTTTTACCTTGAAGGAAGTTTGCTTTTGCCAAATGGCCACAATGGCGGACGCGCCGTCGTTGCGTTGTTTGGTTGAGCGACAGCTCGGTTCTACAACCGGCCGTTAAAGAATCGAGCCAACGAAGGGCCGTAGAGGATCAGAAACGGTAGATCGAGCCGGACATTGCGACCGACAGCTCTGGCCGAGTAAGAGCCGTTGCCGGACCATTAATAAGTGGCTTTTTTAGTAGTACTGGGTGGCTTTTTTGGCGGTAATACGCAGCCTCTTTACCAGACTCTCTAGCTACGGACTAATTACAGCATGGTCAAGTGCCGCAGATCAATGGAGTGGAAAACCTCAAGGCATTTGATTTTCCCCAATACTTAAAGATGCCTAGAGGTTAGCTTCGAGCAATGAATCCTATAGATTCATAGGGGTTGATCAGCCCATACCCTCTATAAAAGTATCAATAAACTTAGCAATGGCATCCCCAACTCTTTTTAGCGTAGATTTGCGCTCTAGAATTTTAGGCTTTTGCTCCAGGACTTCAATTAACTCCTCAGACCTTGGGGCTTGATTTGTAAATTCATAGCCTTCTAGAAGGGCTTGAAGTTTGTTTCCATCAATCTTCTCGGACTGACATAGCGCATCAAAGGCCGCTTTCTTCTTCTTGGCCCAAAATACCTCAAACTCTTCCGCAACACCATCAGGAGACAAGCCGCTGAGGCTCTCTTCAATAAATTGCTCAATAAGGGCCCTCTTAGAGCGCAATTGAATCTCGCCAGACAAATAGTCATCAATCTGCCTCTTGATCCCCTCACCCTTTTTACCCTTGCCACCATTCTTTAACCATTCAGTTAGCAACAGGATGATGTACGCAACATTAATTTGATCCCGATGAATGAGAACAATTTCAAAGTCCACGTCATTCAGAATGGAATCTTTCTCTTTGGCATTCTCCTGCTTGACGCGCTCGTAGATATCCAGGTACTTAGACTTGTAATCTTCAAAACCTTGCTCTGTAAGTGCAAGATCCCCTTCTTTGTAGTCAGTGAACGAAGTGATTACGTTCTTTAACTTCAGAAGCTCTCTAAAGCGCGTTACAAATAGCAGCTGCTCATTCTCATCTTGCAAATCATCCACCGATGAAACGGTTGGAGTTAAGGCAAGGAGTGCCTCAACCGCTTGGTTGTATTTCTCAACGTAATTCTCATAGGACTCTAGTAGTACTGTTTCTTTGGCATCCTTATTGGAGAATAAGGCAATCGCTTCATCTGTCTTGTCCTTCAGATTCCTAAAGCAAATGATATTGCCCTGTGATTTTTTATCATTTAGGATGCGATTGGTTCTAGAGAACGCCTGAATTAAGCCGTGGTACTTTAGGTTCTTATCAACGTAAAGCGTATTGAGTCTTGGGCTATCAAAACCCGTGAGGAACATATTGACAACCAATAGGATGTCTACTTGCCCCTGTCGTACGCGCTTGGCAATATCTTTGTAGTAGTTGTAATAGTCCTGACTATCTTTAGTCGAGAACTTAGTACCAAACATCTCGTTATAGTCATTGATGTATTGATCTAGCTTGTCACGACTATAGACAATCTTTTCAGGCGTTACGCCATCATCTTCAGGAATTACACCACCGGTACCATCAGCCTCAGGATTAGCCTCATTCTGTTGATAGCTGAAGATGGTGGCAATCTTTAAGTCAGAGCCCGTTTCTGCGATTTTCTGTTTGAATAGGTCGTAGTAGCGAATCAAGGAATCCACACTGTCAACACAGAACATCGCAGTAAAGTCTGGATGCTTGGTCTTTTGACGGTGATGATCAATGATGTAATCCGTGATCTTATTAAGGCGGTCGTCAGCCTCCATCAACTCCTTAGTGTCAATCGACTCCACGTCGATATCCAGATGGCTGCCAGATTCTTTTTTCTTGTATCGACCGACATACTCAACAGAAAAGCGCAGGACGTTCTCATCCCGAATCGCATCAACAATGAGATATTTATGCAGGCAAGTACCGAATAGATCGGCGGTTGTTTGCTTGCGCCCACCATGCGAAGATGCATTCTTCTCCAGAATCGGCGTTCCAGTAAAACCAAACATTTGGCAGTTACTGAAATACTGCTTAATGTTTTTGTGGTTCTCGCCAAACTGGCTACGATGGCACTCATCAAAGATGAAGATCACCCTCTTGTCTTTTAGGCCATCCATCTTGATGGCATGCCTATCCCGAGTGATGGCGTTATTTAACTTCTGAATCGTCGTGAGAACAATCTTTGAAGTTGGATCATTGAGTTTCTTGACCAACTCCGAGGTATTGGGTGCGCTATCGACTGAGCCCTCTTCGAAGTGATTGAACTCTCTCTCCGTTTGGTAGTCCAAGTCTTTTCTATCAACAACAAAGACCACCTTATCGACTTCGGGCAATTCAGCAACGATTTGACTGGTCTTAAATGAGGTTAAGGTCTTGCCAGAGCCAGTTGTATGCCAGATATAAGCATTGGACTTGCTGGTTTTTACCTTGTCAATGAGGGCCTCTACTGCGTAATACTGGTAGGGGCGCATTACCAAAAGTAGCTTGTCTACAGTCAGAACCATATAGCGAGAAATCATCTTTGCTATATGGCAAGGCTTTAAGAATTCAGCGCTAAAGTCATGCAGATCTGAGATGCGCTTGTTTTCTTTGGTAGACCAGAAGAAGGTCTGCTTAAAGGTGAACTCTTTAATACTCTTATTGTTAGAGAAATACTTGGTATTGACTCCATTGCTAATGACAAAGAGCTGGACATACTGAAACAGCCCATAGCCCGCATCATAGGATTCATGCTTATATCGGATGATCTGGTCAAAGGCGACCTTGAGATCCATTCCTCGGCGCTTTAGTTCAATTTGAACTAAAGGTAGGCCATTAATCAGAATCGTGACGTCATAGCGATTCTTGCGCTTACCTTCTGTTGATATTTGGTTGGTGACTTGGAACTCGTTCTGGCACCAGTCAACATGGTTTAAGAAGGTAATCCAGATAACGTCGCCGTTATCACGCTTTAAAGCAAACTTATCCCTGAGGATTTCAGCGCGGTCAAAGACGTTGCCGGTGTTTAGCTTATTGAGGATCTGCTCATATTCCTTATCGCTAAAGCGAAGGTTGGGTATATGGTGGGTATTTTCATTGTGGACTTCAAGCTGGCGCCTTAAGTTAGCCAGCATGGCAGACTCATCCAGAATCTCTACGCGGGAATACTCCATTGACTGGAGTTGCTTGATGAGCGCTTCTTCTAGCGCGGCTTCAGATTGGATGGTCATATTAGATAAACATCTGCTGCAAGAGACCACGTTTGTATTGCTCGGTCAATTTGATTTGAGATTTTGCTATCTCCAGCGCTCTATCGATTTTCATTAAAAAATTGGATATCTTTATCTGCTCATCAAAACACGGCAACTTAATTTGGGACTTTCCATAATCTTTAAAATAAACGTGCGGGATAGTGCTTCCAGTGATGAATTGAGAAAAATCTATCGAATTCAAAAGTTCGTATAAAAATTTCGTTGAGATACCATCGTTGGCGATAACTTTTTCCATTGTCCCGAGAACAGATGTTTTGGGCTCGCAAAGAAAGGCTCTCCCTGCACCAGCTCCATCTTTGACAATTGATACATATTCACTTTCTTCAGTATAAAAATCTACAGTCTTTAAAACCCCTGAAGCGCCATAAATCTTATATTCTCCAAAATTTCCCTCTATTTTATTAGCCGATATCGTTGATGACTTTTTGGTTGCAATAGAGTCGATTGTTGAAGACTCCCACCGTGGAAATTCCTTTCCATCCTTATCTTTGAATCGAATTTCTTGATTAAAGATTTTCTGCATAACTCCTTTTTTGTATTGAATAAGGAGTTTGTGCTTTTTGGAAAGAAGGGAAATTTTTTGGTCTACCAAAGAGAGGAATGAGGCAATTTTTTGCTGCTCCACCTCCCCAGGAAAATGCAAAGAAATATTTTTAATTATTGATCCACTTAAATTCTTCTGACCACCCTCATTGCTTAGCTCTCGAATGGCACTATATTGACCAATAAGGTATTGAAAGATGAAATCAGCATCGAATCCATCATGTGGAATTATTGCAGCACACGCTTGATTTGTTGCAGCCTCTATTTCAAGTTTAGCCACATCACCACGTGTATTTCCTTGGCCATACATTGCCATAAGAATGGTATCTGGATGAAATAATTTTGCAGAGGAGTGTTTTAAGCCTTCGGCCGTAATTTTCTCTCTTGAGTCATAAATATGTTTGTATTTAATTTCCGATGTTGTAACCCATGGAATATCTCCCCCCCAATATGCCTTTTTATCGCGAGATGGGGTACCACCAGATGTGACGGTCGCAATGTCCCCAATCTTGGCTGAAATCCAATTAGAGTCAAATTTTTGAAATCTCAGCTTTGGCGCTTGCATATGATTACTCACTCTTAGCGAATGGTGGCTCTATGCCTAGCTCTTTGCAAAATTCCGCTATCTGCTTGTCAACATCAAATGACTCTTTATCTAGGTTGATCAGCTGAACTGATAGTGCTGTGAGGTCAATTTCATCCTCCGCCTCAAAACTATCAACATATCTGGGAATATTGAGGTTCCAGTCATTTTCTTTGATTTGCTCGATAGTGGCTATGGCACTATATTTATCTTCTACTTTTCGTGCTTTATAGGTCTGAACAATCTTGGTGATGTGCTCGGGGCGCATCACATTGGTTGTTTTGACTTTCTCAAAGTGCTTACTAGCGTCAATAAAAAGGATGTTGTCATTCTTCTTGCGGCACTTTCGCATTACTAGGATGCAAGTTGGAATACCGGTGCCAAAGAAGATATTAGATGGCAAACCAATAACGGCATCTAAGCAATTCATCTTTTCAATCAGGTATTGACGAATATGCCCCTCAGCGCCACTGCGGAATAGGACGCCGTGTGGCAGAACAACTGCCATAGTGCCTTCCTCTGATAAGTGGTAAACCATGTGCTGCACGAAGGCCATGTCAGCTTTGCTGCTTGGCGCTAGTTTGCCGTATGAGCTAAAGCGGTCATCACTCATAAACATCGGATTGGCAGACCATTGCGTTGAAAATGGTGGATTGGCCACAATCGCATCAAACTTCATTTCCAAATGCTGAGGTTTTTCTAGTGTGTCCTCATTTTTGATATCGAACTTACTAAAGTGCACGTCATGCAAAATCATGTTCATACGAGCTAGGTTATAAGTCGTTGGATTTCTTTCTTGGCCGTAGATATGACCAACAAACTCTGCCTGCCGTTTTACTCGTAGCAATAATGAACCAGACCCGCAGGTTGGGTCATACACATTTCGCAACTTGGGATTATTCAGGGTTACCAGTTCAGCAAGCAGCTGAGAGACTGGTTGTGGCGTATAGAACTCCCCCGCCTTCTTACCTGCTCCACTGGCAAATTCGCCAATAAGGTACTCGTAGGCATCACCCAATACGTCTGCAGTAGCATCACGCAGCTGGAAGTTGATCTTATTGAGGTGAACCAATACCTTGGCTATAAGGTCGTTTTTCTCATCCTCTGACTTGCCTAGCTTGGCCGAGGTGAGGTCTATATCGTCAAATAGGTGCTCAAACTCTTCAGCACTCTCGGTTCCCAAAGTGCTTTGCTCGATATTTT
>NZ_JBIIPA010000007.1:0-69765 GCF_044342855.1 Polynucleobacter sp. | reverse complement strand
GCCTCCGAGGAAAAGCTCTAATGGGGGGGTGGTCATCTTTTATTCGTGATCTTACGGAACAGATGCCCTTGATTTTTGCTGGGCTTGTGAAGACTCTGCAATTAGCAGGCTTGATTAGCGTATCTGGATTGCTGCTAGGAATTGTGGTGTTCTATCTCACGCTGAGTAAAAACAAATATGTCAGCAGCGCAATTGATGGCTACATCTCCTTCTTTATTGGAATGCCCTTAATCGTTTTATTGTTTTTAATGTATTACGGTTTGCCACAGTGGGGCGTTCGGCTCTCACCATTTACGGTTGCCTTTATTGGCTTTACATTTAACGTGGCAGCCTATAACGCAGCGTATTTAAAGACTGCCTATAATGGGTTGGATAAGATTCAGTTGGAAGCAGCTAGTGCTCAAGGTTTCAGCCCGCTCCAGATTTTTAAGTTGATCACCTTACCGCAAGTGATTCGTCCTTCTATTCCGGCGCTTACGAATCAAGTCATTGCCAATCTCAAAGACAGTTCAGTTGCTTTCTTAATTCAGTACACCGAATTCTTTGCTCGAGTGCAAGAGTTGGCTGCAACCAATTTCCAATTCTTTAAGGCCTATCTATTAGCTGCTTTAGTCTACTTAGCGCTGGTATCCGTCATCGTGCTATTTGCCCGGGCTATTGAGAGGCGTTACTTTATTCCTGCTTGAGTATTGCAAGTTAAAGCACGAAAAAATAGCGACCCGTAGGCCGCTATTTTTATTTGCAAGGCTTAGTACTGTGAATTACTTCGAAGTAGGCATCACAAACTCTGCGCCTTTAGCAATACTCTCAGGCCAACGCTGCATCACACTCTTTTGCTTGGTATAGAAGCGAACACCTTCTTTGCCGTAGGCGTGCATATCGCCAAAGAGGGATTTCTTCCAGCCGCCAAAACCATGCCAAGCCATTGGCACTGGAATAGGCACGTTGATGCCGACCATTCCAACCTGTACGCGGCGAGCAAATTCGCGAGCGATATTACCGTCGCTAGTAAAGCAGGCTACACCGTTACCAAACTCACAGGAGTTCACTAGATTCAATGCCTCAGTAAAGTTCGCCACGCGCAAGCAAGATAAGACTGGTCCGAAGATTTCTTCAAGGTAAATCTTCATGTCAGGAGTAACGCCATCAAAGAGGGTGCCGCCGATAAAGAAGCCATCTTCATGTCCTGGAACTTTTAATCCGCGGCCATCTACCAATAACTTAGCGCCTGAAGCAACGCCGCTCTCAATGTAGTCAGTAATGCGATCTAAAGAGGCCTTTGTAACAATTGGACCCATTTCTGCATCGAGTTCCATACCATTCTTCACTACGAGCGTCTTGGTGCGCTCAATCAGTTTTGGCATAATTTTTTCTGCAACGTCACCAACCAATACTGCAACAGAGATCGCCATGCAACGCTCACCAGCAGATCCGTAGGCAGCACCAATCAAGGCATCAATCGTTTTATCGATATCTGCATCAGGCATAACCACCATGTGGTTCTTGGCGCCACCTAAAGCTTGGGAGCGCTTACCAAAGTGCGCGCAACGCTCATAGATATAGTTTGCAATTGGAGTGGAGCCCACAAAGCTCACCGCTTTGACATCTGGGTTCTCAATCAAGGCATCAACAGCTTCTTTGTCACCCTGAACAACGTTAAATACGCCATCAGGTAAACCCGCTTCTTTTAAAAGCTTAGCCATGAACAGGGATGCTGATGGATCAGTTGGGCTTGGCTTGAGGATGAAAGTGTTGCCACAAGCAATAGCCACCGGGAACATCCACATTGGAACCATTACTGGGAAGTTGAATGGCGTAATACCAGCCACAACACCTAAAGGCTGGCGCATGACCCAGTTATCAATGTCGGTAGATACTTGCTCGGTGTAATCACCTTTGAGAAGTTCAGGGATGCCAGTGGCAAATTCCACGATATCGATACCACGGCTAACTTCGCCTTGGGCATCGGTAAATACCTTGCCATGCTCCGCAGTAATCATGGCAGCCAGTTCATCGCGATTGGCGTTTAGTAGCTCAAGGTACTTAAACATGATGCGCGCTCGGCGTAGTGGGGGGGTCAGACTCCAAGTCTGAAAAGCGGTTTGCGCTACAGCAACGGCATCATCAACCCCTTTACGGGTGGCTAAGGCAACCCGTCTTGCAACCGCTCCAGTAGATGGATTAAATACATCGGCGAAACGGCCGTCTTTTGGGTTGACGACTTTGCCGCCAACAAAGTGGCCAATATCTGCTTTTGATTCAAAGGCTTGTGGTGCACTCATAGTATTTAGCTTAATAATTTTTACTAGTTTTAGGTTCAATAAACTGGTATTGCGACGGAATCGCACAAGTGTATGGTCTCGTTTATCCTACTCATCCTATTTTATCGCTTTCATCACTTTTACGCATTTCAGGATCCAAGGGCCCGCCATGAGTCTTCTATTCTCCAGCTACACACTTAGCTCTCCTAAGGGTGATTTAACGCTCCCTAATCGCATCGTAGTGGCCCCAATGTGCCAGTACTCAGCTGTCAATGGCGAGACTCAGGACTGGCATTTAATGCACTGGGCCAACCTCCTTAATAGCGGAGCGGGCCTATTCATTATTGAGGCTACTGGAGTGACGCCAGAGGGCCGCATTACCCCTGCTTGCTTGGGACTATGGGATGACCGTACTGAAGCCGCCCTCAAAGACAAGCTCAGCAGAGCGCGTAAGCTGGCGCCGGAAACCCCCGTTTTCATCCAATTGGCACATGCCGGTCGGAAGGCCTCCAGCGCGACCCCTTGGGATGGCGGTCAATTGCTATCTACAGAGCAGGGTGGCTGGGAGACGGTTGCTCCTTCAGCTATTCCACAGCTCAAAGATGAGCGATTGCCGCATGAACTCTCCAAAGCCGAGTTGCTAGAGCTGATTGACGCTTTTGTTGTTGCAGCGCAGCGTTCTAAGCGGGTCGGTGTCGATGGTATTGAGTTGCACGGGGCGCATGGTTATCTTCTGCATCAGTTCTTATCGCCGATCGCCAATCAACGTACCGATGAATACGGTGGCTCATATGAAAATCGCATCCGCTTCCCCTTGGAATTATTTGCAGCAGTGCGCAAGGCATATCAAGGTGTATTGGGTATTCGGATCTCTGCAAGCGATTGGATTGAGGGTGGCTGGACGCCAGAAGAGACTGCTGACTTTGCATCTCGCCTAAAACCGCTCGGATGTAATTTCGTTCACATCTCATCAGGTGGCATTTCACCATTGCAGAAGATTGCAATAGGGCCAAACTATCAGGTGCCATTTGCCAAGATCGTAAAAGACAAGTCAGGTTTACCCACGATGACAGTTGGCTTGATTACCGAGCCTCAGCAAGCAGAAGATATCTTGCAAAAAGGGGATGCAGATCTGATTGCTCTAGCCCGTGCGTTTTTATATAAGCCAAGATGGGCTTGGGAAGCGGCTGCAGCTTTAGGTGCTACCGTCCCCTCAAATGAGCGTTACTGGCGCTGCTTACCGCGCGAGGCTCAGGCCATATTTGGTGATGTCAAAGTAGGGCAGCGATAATAGGGTCTCACCCAGTACCATGTCTTTGAACTAAAAACACAAATGAGTCATTCATGAAGCGACACTCCGTACGAGAATCCTGGCTGGAAGACGCCGTTAGACATTTAGAGCCCGTGTTCTCAAAAGCGGGCTATGCCATTCCGCCAGTGAGAGTATCTTGCGGCTTCCCAGCCTCTAGCAGCCCGAGAACAACGCTAGGGCAGTGCTGGCCTCGCGAGCGTTCTGGCGGGGGTGTTAATGAGATTTTCATTTCTCCCAAGTTAGATGATCCCGTGCAGCTATTGGATACCTTGGTGCATGAGTTATGCCACGCGGTAGATGATTGCTTTAGCGGTCATGGCGAAGACTTTAAAGGTATTGCTCAGACTGTTGGCCTAGAGGGTCCCGCCAGAATGGCACATGCTACTGAAGAGTTGATGGTGCGTCTGATGATGATTAGTCAAGAGCTTGGCCCATATCCACATCAAGCAATTGTTTTTCCGCCTCCAAGACCAAGCAATGCGATTCGCAATAAAGCCAAATGCGGTCAGTGTGGATATGAAGTAACGCTATTAAAGAAGTGGGCTACTTATGGAGCTCCGATTTGTCCGAAAGACAATATTCGGATGCAAGAGGCGGTTATCGAAACGATTGAAAATACGACAGAGCACGATACAGAATCTGTTACCGGCTCAAAACCAAAGGCAGATGAAATCCGCCGCGCCATTAGCTAGTTAGGGCTTAACTGGTAACAGCAGCAGGACTCCAAACGGGGTCCTTTTTACTTGCCTTGGCAATTTCACCCAAAATCTTTTCATGGAGCTCACAATCCTCTGGGCCAGCTGTCATGAGTTTGAGCTTCGTAGGTAGAGCTTTCACTTGGCCGGATGCATCTGTGCCAACGGCGTAATCAATCATATCAATCAAGAGATCTTCTTGACCACGTGTCATCGCTACATAGACTTCAGCCAATAGCTGGGCATCAAGTAAAGCGCCGTGCAAAGTACGGTGTTGATTGCTAATAGCAAATCGTTCGCAGAGGGCGTCTAGTGAGTTGCGCTTACCTGGAAACATTTGACGAGCATCTAAAAGGGTATCAGTCACCTTAGATGCAAGGCCTCTAAAAGCAGGGCGCTTAAGCAAAGCAAATTCGTTGTCCAAGAATCCCAAGTCAAACGCCGCGTTATGAATGATTACTTCAGCACCATCAACAAACTCAATCAGCTCTTCGACAATATTGGCAAATACGGGTTTGTCGGATAAGAATTCACGAGAGAGCCCGTGAACGGCAAAGGCGCCTGCATCGATATCACGCTCTGGATTAATGTAGTAATGGAAAGTGCGATCGGTTAATCTACGACCCACCATCTCAACGCAACCGATTTCAATAATGCGATCGCCTGTGGCAGGGTTAAGACCAGTGGTTTCAGTATCGAGAATAACTTGACGCATTAGGTGCCTTCCAATACAGATGGGGGGATTTCCATGGGGCCATTACCTGCGTATTTATCTAAATACAGATAGATCACAGGAGTAATGATGAGGGTTACAAACTGCGAGAAGATCAATCCGCCCGCCACGCTAATACCCAGCGGCTGGCGAAGTTCTGCGCCAGCACCCAAGCCTAGCGCAATCGGTAGGGCGCCCATAAGGGCGGCAATAGTTGTCATCATGATTGGCCTAAATCGCAGGATACAAGCTTGACGAATAGCCTTCTCTGGCGACATGCCTTGATTGCGCTGTGCATCCAAGGCAAAGTCAATCATCAAGATGGCATTCTTCTTCACAATACCAATGAGTAGCAAAATACCAATCGAAGCAACAATGGTTAACTCAAATCCAAAGATGCGCAATGACAAGATGGCGCCAATCGCAGCAGAGGGTAGGCCGGCCAAAATAGTGAGTGGATGAATATAGCTCTCATAAAGCACCCCGAGCAATATGTAAATCACGCCCAAGGCGGCCAGGATTAAGATAACTTGACCCGACTGATTGTCTTTAAATACTGCAGCATCGCCACCATAACTCGTGATGATTGAAGGCGGTAAGCCTATTTCTTTTTCATACCCATCAATCGCCTTAGTTGCATCGCCAAGGAACACATCCGGCGCAAGGTTAAAGGAAATAGTAACCGCTGGAATTTGACCTTGATGATTTACGGCTGTTGGTCCAACAGTGCGCACAAATTTAGCCAGACTGGAGAGGGGGATTAACTTATCCGTTGTGCGACCTCTGACATAGACCTTATTTAAATCAGTTTCAAACTGACGGTCACTCTCAGCAGTTTCAAGAATGACGTAATAGGTATTCACTGGTGTGTAGATGGTAGATACTTGACGTTCGCCAAACGAGTTATATAGCGCGCCACGAATATCGGCGATCGTTACACCCGCACTTGCGGCTTGCTCACGATTGATCTCAATCTTGACGTTAAGACCTTTCATTTTGGAGTCGGTTGTTACATCCCTAAAGATAGGATTGGCACGAATCTTATCGGTCATCTTATCGGCCCATTCATTCGCGCCTTCAAAGCCTACACTTTGAAGCGTAAATTGGTAGCGACTTTTACTACTGCGCCCACCAAGCTGTAAGTTTTGAACTGGGCGCATGTACACCTGTAGGCCTGGAATCTCTTTAAACTTATTGCGCAATCCTTCGATGACCTTGCTCATCTTCTCGCGATCGCCCTTAGGCTTCAGGATGATAAAAAAGCGTCCTGTATTACGACCCGAGCTTTGACCGCTACCAAGAATAGAAATGGAGTTTGCAACATTGGGGTCATTGTTGACAATTTCAGCGGCGCGATCTTGAAGTGCCAACATGGTTTTAAATGAGGTATCTTCAGATGCTTCGGTGGTGGCAGTGATTTGCCCAATATCTTCTTCTGGAAAGAATCCCTTAGGACTATTTGCAAATAAGTAAATGGTGATGAAGAAACTTGCGATCGCTCCCCACAATACTTTTTTGCGATTAGCCAATGCTAGATCCAGGTAGTGCACATAAGTCTTCAGTGACCAGTCAAAAATCCGATCAAATTTTTTCGTGACGGCATATTCTTTTGCATGATCACCAGGCTTGGGTAGAAAACGACTACACAGCATCGGCACAATGGTCAGTGAGACTAGGGCTGAAACTAAAATGGATAAAGAGACAACCACTGCGAATTCTCTAAAGAGTAGGCCAATAGGGCCTGCCATAAAGAAGAGTGGAATAAATACTGCGACCAAAGAAATGGAGATCGAGATGATGGTAAAGCCCACCTCTTTACTGCCTTTTAAGGAAGCCTTTAGAGGATCCATGCCTTGCTCAACATAACGCATGATATTTTCTAGCACCACAATTGCATCATCAACAACCAACCCAACTGCAAGAGTGATGCCCAGTAAGGAGATATTGTCTAGGCTATACCCCAAGACGTAAAGCAAATAGAAAGCCCCAATGAGAGAGATGGGCAAGCTGATAGAGGGAATCAGGGTGGCTGATACGCGCTTCAGGAATAAGAAGATTACCAAGACTACCAACAAGACGGTCAGTGCTAGCGTGAGATTGACATCATGAATCGCCTCAATAATGGAGAGCGAGCGATCGTTGATTAAGGTCAAACTAATCGATGCCGGCATTTGCTCTTTAAAAGTGGGCAGTAATTTTTTTACTGCTGCGACTACATCTACTGTGTTGGCATTAGGTTGGCGCAAGACACCCACTGCAATAGAGCGCTCACCGCCCGAGGTGGCAAAAGTCTTGACGTCTTCAAAGCTTTCTTCTACATCAGCAACATCGCGTAGATAAACTGGGAGACCATTGCGTTGGGCAATGACGAGGTCTGCAAACTCAGATGCCTTAACAAGCTGCGGGTTGGCGTAGATGGTAATTAACTGTCGCGGACCATCCAAGGTGCCTACTGGGCTATTCGTGTTTGCCTTATTAATTGCAGTGGCAAGCTCTTCCATGGTGATATTGCGATTACCCAATGCATCTGGACGCACGCTGACGCGAACAGCGTAACGTTTTGCACCGTAAACGATTACTTGAGATACGCCACTAATCGTTGAGATATTCGGCGCGAGTAGATTTTCTGCGTAATCATTAATTTCAGACAGGCTCATCGACGGTGAACTCATCCGAACGACAAGAACTGCTGTATCAGCAGGATTGATTTTGCGATAAGACGGGGGAACCGTCATTTCAATAGGCAGTCTGCGCTGCGCACGCAGCAATGCTGCCTGCACATCTACTGCGGCCTTATCAATATCTCGTTCGTTTGTAAATTCCAGGGTGATGCTAGTTGAACCGAGGGTATTGGTTGAGCTAATAACCTTAATGCCATCAATCGTTGAGAATTCTTTTTCAAGTGGTAGCGCCACTGAGGACGCCATATTTTCTGGGGCCGCTCCCGGAAGACTTGCGCTAACAGAAATAATGGGCGTGTTAAAGCTTGGTAAAGCTGCAACAGGAATATTGAAATAGGCAACGGCGCCTGCAATCACCGTTGAAATAGACAGCAACACCGTCATTACGGGGCGTCTAATACATAATTCAGAGAGCGTCATTTTTTCTCGGCAGTAGAGGGGGCGGGTGGGGCTACACGAGTTTCAGTCGGTTTAGAGCTTGGCTTAGGAGTCTCCTTTTTAGACTCGTGTACCTTGCCACCAGGACGAAGGTTTTGTTTGCCTTCAACTACCACTCGGTCACCCGCCTGAATACCGGTGATCACTGTGCTTCCTTGGTATTCATAAACCACCTTAATTGGTTTTGGTGAAACCTTATCGTCTTTATCCACTATGTAAACAACTTTACCCTTAGGGCTGATCACAATCGCTTCGGAGGGAACTGCAATAGCATCCTTGAGGGTGTTGGCATTTAATGAGACGCGGGCAAATTGACCGGGCAATAAAGTCATCTTCTCATTCGGTATTTGAGCGCGCACACGCACTGCTGCAATGCTGGGGTCTACCTGGTTATCAATGACGAGCACTTCACCTTCATAAATAGATTTGGCGTCATTTCCAACGCTCACCTTTACTTTGAGTGGGATATCGGCCCGCTTGTCTTCCATCAGCAGGGGAATGTCTTTCTCAGGCACCACAAATTGAACGTTGATCGGATTTAGTTGAGTGATGGTCACCATGGATCCAACACTAGAGGTTGCAGTTGAACTAGTCGCAGTAGTTACAACGTTGCTAGCCTGTACTAGCGACCCTGGAAATACGTTGATGATGCCCGCGCGTCCTGCAATTGGGGAACGGATAGAGTCATAAGAGAGTTGAACCTCGGCAGAGCGTGCCGCCGCCTGCGCTGACTTTGCATTAGCAAGGGAAGTTTCTAAGCCCGCTTTGGAGATAAAGTTTTTAGCGACCAATTCCTTAGCGCGTAGATATTGCTTTTGAGAATCATCTGCTAAGGCTTTTAATTTCTCGTAGTTGGCGCGGTCGTTGCGGTCATCAAGAGTAAATAGGAGTTCACCTTCTTTAACCTCTTGCCCATCCTTAATGTGGATGGCCTTGACTATATTGGTAGTCATAGGACGAATATCCACGATGCTGCTAGAAATGATCGTGCCAGTCGCTTCAATAATTAAAGGAATATCTTTCTCCTCTACAACAATACTTGTAATGGTTTGTGGGCCGCCTGTTTTACCCGTAGCAGGAAAGAAATAATCAATTGCTTTAGATCCGGCGCACACAACTACCAGCACCATCAAAATGCGCCACTTGTATTTAAGGGTGAATTCTTTAGCTGTCGCGTAGTCTATTTTTTTGACTTTATCGATGTAGGGAGAGAGCTTTTGCCAAAGCTTGCATAGGCGAGCCTTTACCGAATTTTTCAGGGCGGGTAATTTGGCAACGGCTTTATCTAAGGCTGATTCAATTTTTGACACGGTCTCAGTGTTTTTCTTGGTTCTATATGGGTTTAGCGGGGAATTCTGTACCAGCTCTGAATGCATTCATTCTCTCATATGACCGTCAAAAACGGGTTCGCCGACACTTATCCAGCTTAAGGCAGAAATTCCTCTACGCCCTTGTTTGCCAGGAGGTCTGCGAGCTCATTTCCGGGGTGGCCATTGTGACCACGCACCCAATGCCAAGAGATCTTGTGATCAGGGATGAGGGTATCCAATTCTTGCCATAAATCGGCATTTTTGACCGGATCCTTGCTGGCCGTCTTCCAGCCTCTCTTTTTCCAGCCTTCCAGCCATTCTGTAACGCCTTTTTGGACGTATTGGGAGTCAGTCCAAAGCTCGACCGAACTGGTTTGCTTCAGAGCTCTTAATGCATGAATGACGGCACTAATTTCCATCCGGTTATTGGTGGTGTGCTCGGCCCCCCCGTGTAAATGCTTTTCATGTTCCCCAGAGCGTAGAACGGCTCCCCACCCCCCTGGACCGGGGTTGCCTTTGCAGGCTCCGTCGGTATAAATGACGATATGTGGAAGTGATTTGGTGTTGGGCATGCCGTTAATTTACTTGGTCTTGGTGGTTTGCTAGGTTCTGTCGGCTTTCAGCGGCTGGGCTTAGTTGGGTAATTGCTGGAATACGCAAGCCCTGGACCTGGCCAATGAGGCGGATGCCTTGTTGGCGTTTGATGGCGGAAACCAAGAAAACAGCCCCAAAAATAGGCCACCAGCGATTACCAGCAGGCTCCATAAAGTCCATTCTGGCCATGCCGGACTCACCGCTGAGGGGAAGTTTGTAGCATCCAAAATGACCGCGATCCAATGAGAAGTTTAGCAGCTGCAACCAGTCTTTAATTCTCAGGAGACCAATAAATTGGCCGTCCCTCGGCAAATAGGGGCTGCCTACGAGTCGGCTGAGATATTGGCGCATTCCCCAAAGACTTGCTGGATTAAAGCCTGAAATAATCAAGCGACCCTCAGGGCGAAGTACGCGCTCAGCCTCTCGCAGAATTTGATGGGGATCTGCAGCAAATTCCAAGACGTGTGGAAGTACCAATAAGTCGATGGTTTCAGATGCAAAAGGTAGCTCGTTTGCATTGCCTTCTACTTGATGCCAGTTAAATTCACTAGCGTGTTTTTGGCGATCATTTGAATGAATCAACAGGGCATGCAAAGGCATGCGATTTTCTGTCAGAGTATTTATTTGCGGCAAACCGATCTGTACAGCATAAAAACCAAAGACATCAGCCACGATTTGATTGAAGCATTTCTGCTCCCAGGCAAGCACATAGCGTCCAGGAGGCGATTGCAGCCACTTTTCCCATGAACTCCATGGTGGTGCAGGCATCTGAGATGGGGAGGGTGGGGTTGGTATCATCGGTCTATGGTGAAGAATACTTTATTGCAAGTTTGGCCGATACCGGCCTTTGACGACAACTACATCTGGTGCATCCATGATGGGCAATCCGCCTTGATTGTGGATCCAGGTGATGCTGCCCCAGTACTGCAATACCTTAAGCAGGAAAACCTGACTCTGACGGGTATTTTAATTACGCATCATCATGCTGACCATACGGGCGGCATCCTCAATCTATTGCAGGCGCTCGGCTCAGTTCCAGTTTATGGTCCCGCCAATATTGAGATTCCTGGTCGCACGAATGTCATGATGGAGGGCGACAAGATTGAAGTAGCGGTGCCGCGTATTAGCCTTGAGGTGTACGAAGTGCCAGGCCATACCTTGACTCACATTGCTTACTTTGCAAACATGCAGGCCAACGTGGTTGAGCCCATGCTGTTCTGTGGCGATACCTTATTCGCATCAGGCTGCGGTCGTTTGTTTGAGGGCACTCCAACACAAATGAGCCAGTCCCTCGCTAAATTTACTGCCTTGCCAAAAAATACTTTGGTGTATTGCACCCATGAATACACCTTATCGAATATTCGCTTCGCATTGGCGGTTGAGCCCAATAATGCGAATCTCATTACCTGGGCAGAAACTGCCAAGGCTTTGCGTGATCAGCATCTACCCACCTTACCCACAACTATCGGACAAGAATTGCAGGTCAATCCATTCATGCGTTGTGATCAACAGGCCGTAATTGATGCCGCACTTGAAGTCTCCGGTGAGAAATCATTGCCAACGCCTGCGCATGTCTTGGCAGTAATAAGAGCTTGGAAGGATCGGTTCTGATGTTGTGGCGATACGCAGCGATCTTGCTGATTGCCGCTCTAACAGGCTGTGCCAGCACTGGAGATTGGTCTTCTGATACGCCGACGCGTCAGGATCCGCGTGCCTCCAAAGCAAAGCGCGTCAATCTGAAGAATCAATCTGTGAGTGACCTATATGCACCTTCAAGCAATCTCTGGATTCGTATTCGGGATGGCTTTGAGATGGAGCCCATGAATACACCCCTAGAAATCGAGCAGGTACGCTGGCTCAGCGCCCGCCCTGATTACGTCAATCGTTCGATGACGCGTTCATCCCGTTACCTGTTTTATATCGTGCAAGAAGTCAATGCGCGCAATATGCCAACGGAGATCGCTTTACTGCCTTTTGTGGAAAGCGCCTTCGTCACCAATGCAAAGTCCAGCGCCAAGGCGATGGGTTTGTGGCAATTCATGCCGGCGACTGGCAAAGATTTTCGTTTAACGCAAAACGTCTTTAGAGATGAGCGCAGAGATGTCTTGCAGTCTACCGATGCTGCTTTGGATTACTTGCAACGCTTGTATAAGCAGTTCGGCAGTTGGGAGCTTGCACTGGCAGCTTATAACTGGGGTGCAGGCAATATATCTAAAGCGCAAAAGCGTAATTTGGCCGCAGGGCTTCCTACGGATTATCTGAGCCTTACTATGCCTAAAGAGACGCGCAACTATGTGCCTAAGTTGATGGCCTACCGACAGATTGTGTTGGACCCTCAGGCATACGGAATTGTGTTGCCTGAGCTAGAAAACCATCCTTACTTTGTGGCGGTGGATGTTGGCAGTGATATCGACGTTGATTTGGTGATGAAGTTAGCTGAGATTCCATCGGATGAGTTTCATAGCCTGAACCCATCTTTTAATAAGCCAGTCATTTTGAGCAATGCTAACCAGCAGATTTTGCTGCCGTTCGGTCACGCGGAAATCTTCCAGGCAAATCTCAAGCAGTACAACAAACCCCTTTCCTCTTGGACTGCCGTTCAGGTGACCAAGACAGAGTCCGTTGACCAGGCTGCCAAAACTTTGGGAGTGGATGCCGACACCCTAAGAGAGGTAAATGGCATTCCAAAAGGGATGCGCATACGTTCTGGATCTACCGTTTTAGTGCCAAAGACCAGTCGTAGACCTGGAGATATTTCTTTGGCGATGGCAGAAAATGGCAGCCTTAGTCTCGATAAGCCAGTACCACCAGCGCCCAAAAAATGTGCAAAAGGGGCTAAATGCCCGGTAGCGAAACCAGTAAAAGGGGCTGCTAAGGGTAATTCTTCTGCAAATAATGCTGCATCTCAGCATAAATCCGCATCGACAGGGCTTGCAAAATCTGCGAAAAATGGTTCTGCGAATGCATTTAGCTCGACTGCCAAGGTTTCCAATAGCAAGGGGGCTAGCAAGATTCAGTAGGCCCAGACACTTTAATTTACTTATTTAGGTTGACCATGCCCTACAAATCAGAACACGAACGCTCCATTAAAGACTCGGATGGATTCTGGGGAGAGCAGGCAAAACTCATTCATTGGGAAAAACCATTTAATAAAGTTCTGGATTATGCAAACCCTCCATTTGCAAAATGGTTTGAAGGTGGTCTAACCAATCTTTGCTACAACGCAGTCGATCGTCATCTCAAAGATCGTCCTGATCAAATTGCACTTGTTGCTGTTTCAACAGAAACCAATTTAGAAAAAGTCTACACATTTAAAGAGCTCTACGAAGAAGTCAATCGTATGGCCGCTATCTACAAAGCCAATGGCGTCAAAAAGGGCGATCGTGTATTGATTTACATGCCAATGATTGCCGAAGCTTGTTTTGCAATGCTTGCTTGTGCGCGGATTGGCGCAATTCACTCTGTGGTGTTTGGAGGCTTTGCTTCTCACAGCTTGGCATCACGTATTGATGATGCAAAACCAAAAATGATTGTGACTGCAGAAGCGGGCGCACGTGGCGGTAAAGCGGTTCCTTACAAGCCTTTGCTCGACGAGGCAATTACGCTTGCGAGTTACAAGCCCGAGAAAGTATTGATTGTGAACCGCGGTCTCACTGAGTTCGCTACAGTTGCTGGCCGTGATTTAGATTACGCGACTGAGTGTCAAAAGCATCTTAATGATTTAGTTCCGATTGAATGGGTTGATGCAACTCATACCTCATACATCTTGTATACCTCAGGCACTACTGGTAAGCCGAAGGGTGTTCAACGTGATACCGGTGGTTATGCGGTTGCCTTGGCCGCAACTATGAAGCACATTTTCTGCGGTAATCCTGGCGAAACCATGTTCTGCACCTCAGACATTGGTTGGGTTGTAGGTCATAGCTACATCATTTACGCGCCATTGCTCAATGGCATGGCAACCATCATGTATGAGGGAACGCCATTGCGTCCAGATGCGGGTATCTGGTGGGAGTTGGTAGAGAAGTACAAAGTGTCAGTTATGTTCTCTGCGCCAACTGCGGTTCGCGTGCTCAAGAAACAAGATCCCGCTTTCTTAACTAAATACGATCTCTCGAGCTTGCGTGCCTTGTTCTTGGCAGGTGAGCCCTTGGATGAGCCAACAGCGACATGGATTCATGATGCGATCAAGAAACCCATCGTGGATAACTACTGGCAGACTGAAACGGGTTGGCCTATGTTGGCAATTCAGCGTGGTGTAGAGGTGATGCCGCATAAGTTTGGCTCACCAGGCGTTCCTTCCTTTGGCTACAACATGAAGTTGCTCGACGATGCAACTTCTGAAGAGTTGGGTCCAGATCAGAAGGGCGTTATTGCGATTGAAGGTCCTTTGCCTCCTGGTTGCATGCAAACCGTTTGGGGTGATGACAAGCGTTTTGTTAGCACCTATTGGGAAACTATTCCTGGCAAGACTATTTACTCCACTTTTGACTGGGGCATCAAAGACAAGGATGGTTACTTCTTCATCTTGGGCCGAACTGATGACGTGATTAACGTTGCAGGTCATCGTTTAGGCACCCGTGAGATTGAGGAGAGTATTTCAAGTCACCCAAATATCTCTGAAGTGGCAGTAGTGGGTATTGAGGACAAGCTCAAGGGTCAGGCAGCTATTGCCTTTGTGATTCCGAAGGATGCCTTGAATACGGCGACTTTAGAGGCAGAGTGTATGAAGACTGTTGATACAACCTTGGGCGCAATTGCGCGTCCGGGCCGTGTTTATGTGGTTACCGCTTTGCCTAAGACCCGTTCCGGCAAGATTGTCCGTCGTGCACTCCAGGCTGTGGCTGAAGGGCGCGATCCTGGTGATATCAGCACTATGGAAGATCAAGGCGTTTTAGCTCAAATTAAGACAATCATCGAGCAAAGCGCAAAGTCCTAAATCTAGGTTAGTTTTAGTCAAAATAAGCCCCTCGGTCGCAAGACTTGGGGGCTTATTACCTTCTAAGCCCAATTGGCTGGGAATCCATGGGTTTATACGCAAAAATGGTATCATTACTAGGTTCAAAACTTAATAAATTACCCTAGCGCTTAAAGACACTCACCTCCCGCACAAACAGTCCTGGGTTGGTCTTTTTGGGGTGTTGAGCGTCGGATGGAGCAGGGACTGGAGATGGTTTGTCACCCTTGCTTCCTTCTTTTCCTCCCGCCGTGTTGGCTCTAGCCGACGGCACCGTATTTCCCGGTCTTAGTATTGGCGCCTCTGGCGAAACTACCGGCGAAGTCGTCTTCAATACCGCACTTACTGGCTATCAAGAGATCATTACTGATCCTAGTTACTCACGCCAAATTGTCACCTTGACTTATCCTCACATCGGAAACGTTGGTGTGAATGGTCAAGATGCGGAGTCGGATCAAATTCATGCTGCTGGCTTGGTCGTAAAAGACCTCTCTAAGCGCGTATCTAATTTCCGCTCTGAAGAAACTCTCGATAGCTACCTGACTAAAGCGGGTGTAGTTGGTATCTCTGGTATCGATACCCGCAAGCTCACTCGCATTCTGCGCGATAAAGGCGCTCAGTCTGGTGCAATCGTCGCTGGCAAGATGGGTGATGATGTAGAGACTCTTAGCAAGAAGGCCTTGGAGCTAGCTAAAGCCTTCCCCGGTATGTCTGGTTTGGATCTGGCTAAAGTGGTTACGACTAAATCTCCATACCAATGGCGCGAAGCTGAATGGGATTTACATGGCCCTGACGGTAAGCCTGCATATAGAACTTTAGACGCTAGCAAGCCAATCAAGAAAGTCGTTGCTTATGACTTTGGTGTTAAGCGCAATATTTTGCGCATGCTTACAGAGCGTGGCTGCGAGTTAACTGTCGTTCCTGCTCAAACCAGCGCCGCTGAAGTATTGGCGATGAACCCAGATGGCGTGTTCTTCTCAAATGGCCCTGGAGATCCTGGCCCTTGCGATTACGCGATTGCTGCCGCAAAAGAAATTATTGAAAAGGGTATTCCAACATTTGGTATTTGTTTGGGTCACCAGATCATGGGCTTGGCTGCAGGTGCTAAAACTTTGAAGATGAAATTTGGCCACCATGGTGCAAACCATCCTGTAAAAGACTTGGATACTGGGCGCGTAGCCATTACATCTCAGAACCACGGCTTTGCAGTTGATGCAAAAACTTTGCCTGACAACATTCGTGTCACGCACGTTTCTTTATTTGATGGATCGCTACAAGGTTTGGCTTGGAACGATAAGCCTGCTTTGTGTTTCCAAGGCCACCCCGAAGCCTCACCAGGCCCTCATGACATTGCCTATCTATTTGATCGTTTTGTGGAGCTAATGAATGCTGCCGCTGTTAGCAATAAGGGAGGCAAATAATGCCTAAGCGTAGCGACATTAAGAGCATCCTGATTATTGGTGCAGGTCCGATTGTTATCGGACAAGCTTGTGAGTTTGACTATTCCGGCGCGCAAGCTTGTAAAGCTTTGCGTGATGAAGGCTACAAAGTTATTTTGGTGAACAGCAATCCTGCGACCATCATGACTGACCCAGAGATGGCGGATGTGACTTACATCGAGCCGATTACTTGGGAAGTGGTAGAGCGCATTATTGCCACTGAGAAACCGGATGCGATTTTGCCAACGATGGGTGGTCAAACTGCCTTGAATTGCGCACTTGATTTGCATCGCCATGGTGTTCTCGAGAAATACGGTTGTGAATTGATTGGCGCTTCACCAGAGGCAATTGATAAGGCAGAAGACCGTCAAAAGTTTAAAGATGCGATGACCAAGATTGGTCTCGGTTCAGCGAAGTCTGGCATTGCGCACTCGATGGATGAAGCGCATGAAGTTCAGCAACGTATTCAGAAAGAAACTGGCAGCCTGGGTTTCCCGGTTGTGATTCGTCCTTCTTTCACCATGGGTGGATCTGGCGGTGGTATTGCATACAACCGCGAAGAGTTTGAAGAGATTTGCAAGCGCGGTTTAGATTTGTCGCCAACCCGTGAGCTCTTGATTGAAGAGTCGCTCTTGGGTTGGAAAGAGTTCGAGATGGAAGTGGTGCGTGACCATGCCGATAACTGCATCATCGTTTGCTCAATCGAAAACTTAGATCCAATGGGTGTGCATACCGGTGACTCAATTACTGTTGCCCCAGCGCAAACATTGACGGATAAAGAGTATCAAATTCTTCGGAATGCCTCAATTGCGGTATTGCGTGAGATTGGTGTTGATACTGGTGGTTCAAACGTTCAGTTCTCCATTAACCCGGTTGATGGTCGCATGATCGTCATCGAGATGAACCCACGTGTTTCACGCTCATCTGCCTTGGCTTCTAAAGCAACTGGTTTCCCAATCGCCAAGATTGCTGCGAAGCTCGCTGTTGGCTACACCTTAGATGAGTTGAAGAACGATATCACCGGTGGTGCTACTCCAGCATCCTTTGAGCCATCAATCGATTATGTAGTCACGAAGATTCCACGTTTCGCGTTCGAGAAATTCCCGCAAGCGGATTCTCGTCTGACAACGCAGATGAAGTCCGTAGGTGAAGTAATGGCCATTGGCCGCACTTTCCAAGAGTCATTCCAAAAAGCATTGCGCGGTTTAGAGGTTGGTGTTGACGGTCTGGATGAAGTATCTACAGATCTAGATGACATTATTCAAGAAATCGGTGAGCCAGGTCCGGATCGTATCTGGTACTTAGCCGATGCTTTCCGTATGGGTATGGGTTTAGATGAGATTTTCAACGAGACTAAGGTGGACCCTTGGTTCTTGGAGCAAATCGAGGAACTCATCACCATGGAAACCGAACTCAAGCAGCGCAAGCTCGATAGCTTGTCAGCCCCTGAGTTGCGTTTCATCAAGCAAAAAGGTTTTTCAGATCGTCGCTTAGGGAAATTGTTAGGAGTAGATGCTTCCTCCGTTCGTGCGGCACGTCATCGTTTAAAAGTGGTGCCTGTTTACAAGCGTGTGGATACCTGTGCGGCTGAGTTCTCTACAAATACAGCCTACTTATATTCCACTTACGAAGCAGAGCATGGTGAGTGCGAGTCACAGCCTACTACTAAAGACAAGATCATGGTGTTGGGCGGCGGTCCAAATCGTATTGGTCAGGGTATTGAGTTTGACTATTGCTGCGTACATGCTGCCTTAGCTATGCGCGAAGATGGTTATGAAACCATCATGGTGAACTGCAACCCTGAAACCGTCTCCACTGACTACGACACATCCGATCGCTTGTACTTTGAGCCTTTAACTTTAGAAGATGTTTTGGAAATTGTTGCCATTGAAAAACCTAAGGGTGTGATCGTGCAGTACGGCGGCCAGACTCCATTGAAGTTAGCATTAGATTTAGAGGCGAACGGCGTTCCAATTATCGGTACATCACCAGACATGATTGATGCAGCTGAAGATCGCGAGCGCTTCCAGAAGTTATTGCATGAGTTGAACTTACGTCAGCCGCCTAACCGTACCGCTCGTGCGGAAGATGAGGCCCTCAAGCTTGCCGAAGAGATCGGTTATCCATTAGTGGTGCGTCCTTCCTATGTCTTGGGTGGCCGCGCCATGGAAATCGTTCATGATGGTCGCGATCTTGAGCGCTACATGCGTGAAGCGGTTAAGGTATCTCATGACTCACCAGTATTGCTAGATCGCTTCTTAAACGATGCGATTGAGTGCGACGTAGACTGCATTAGCGATGGTCAGCAAGTATTCATTGGTGGTGTGATGGAGCATATTGAGCAAGCCGGCGTTCACTCTGGTGACTCTGCCTGTTCGTTACCTCCATATTCCTTGTCCGATGAGACGATTGCCGAGATTAAGCGCCAAACAGCTGCAATGGCCAAGGGTCTAAACGTAGTGGGTTTAATGAACGTACAGTTTGCGATCCAAAATGTTGACGGCAAAGATGTCATCTATGTTCTCGAAGTAAACCCCCGCGCATCTCGCACTGTGCCATTTGTATCTAAGGCAACTGGCTTGCAGTTGGCCAAGATTGCAGCGCGCTGTATGGTGGGTCAGACTTTAGATCAGCAGGGCATTAAAGCTGAAGTGAAGCCCGGGTATTTCTCCGTTAAAGAAGCAGTGTTCCCATTCAATAAGTTCCCAGGTATTGATCCAATTCTCGGACCAGAAATGCGCTCTACTGGTGAGGTAATGGGTGTCGGTAAAACTTTTGGTGAAGCCTTATTTAAATCTCAGCTAGGCGCTGGTATTAAGTTACCAAAGAGCGGCACTGTAGTGTTAACGGTCAAAGATAGCGATAAGCCAAAAGCAGTCGAAGTGGCTAAGCTCTTGCACCAGTTGGGTTTCCCAATGGTAGCTACCAAAGGCACTGCTGCAGCGATTGAAGCGGCCGGTTTACCGGTGCGTGTAGTGAACAAGGTAAAAGATGGTCGCCCACACATTGTTGACTTGATTAAGAATGGTGAGATCTCACTTGTCTTTACTACCGTTGACGAGACCCGTACTGCGATTGCAGATTCCCGCTCCATTCGTACAAGTGCCCAGGCTAATAATGTGACTTACTACACCACGATTAGCGCAGCACGTGCAGTAATGGATGGTTTGATGACATCCCAAAATGGCAATAAAGAGACTCTTGAAGTGTATTCGTTGCAGAATCTGCATAAGACTCTCAATTAAATTAAGTTAGGTAAGAAGTATGAACACAATCCCTATTACTAAGCGTGGCGCAGAGCTCCTCAAAGAAGAGTTGCATCGCTTAAAGCATGTAGAGCGTCCATCGGTGATTAACGCAATTTCTGAAGCGCGTGCGCAGGGCGATCTTTCTGAGAATGCTGAGTACGATGCCGCTAAAGAGAAGCAGGGCTTTATTGAAGGTCGTATTCAGGAGCTTGAAGGCAAGCTGTCTGCAGCGCAAATCATTGATCCGGCAACCTTGGATGTCAATGGCCGAATCGTATTCGGTGCGACTGTAGATCTTGAAGATTTGGAAGATGGAACCAAGTTCACATATCAGATTGTTGGTGACGACGAAGCCGATATTGAATTTAATAAGATCTCCATTAGCTCGCCGATAGCCCGTGCTTTGATTGGCAAAGAAGAGGGCGATGTCGTTTCAGTTCAGGCTCCTGGTGGTAATCGCGAAGTCGAAATTCTCGCAGTTCGTTACATCTAATAAACCCAAATCAATCTGTATCCATGAGTGAAAATACAAAGCAGCCTCATATTCTGATTTCGAATGATGATGGCTATCTTGCTCCTGGTCTTTTGGCTCTGGTCAATGCCATTCGTCCATTGGGTCGGGTAACTGTTATTGCCCCAGAGCAAAATCACAGTGGTGCATCTAACTCCTTAACGCTTTCGAGACCACTCTCCATTCATCGAGTAGCAGGTGGCGAGCGTGATGGATTCTTATTTATTAATGGGACTCCTACTGATTGCGTACACATTGCCATGACCGGTTTTTTGGATGAGAAACCCGACCTCGTGGTCTCTGGTATTAATCAGGGTGAGAACATGGGTGAAGATACCTTGTACTCCGGCACTGTTGCCGCTGCAGTTGAAGGTGTGATGTTTGGTGTTCCAGGTATTGCTTTCTCGCAAATTGATAAAGGCTGGAACCGCATTGATGATGCAGCAAAAGCGGCGCACGATATCGTGGTACAAATGCTGGTATCTAAGTTAGCGCATAGCCAAGGCTCGGCCACTTTACTCAATGTCAATATTCCGAATCGGCCTTATGCTGATCTCTATCGCTGGCGTGTCACGCGCTTAGGCAATCGCCATCATTCTCAACCCGTAGTAGTTCAAAAAAGTCCTCGCGGCGATTTGATTTATTGGATTGGCGCGGCGGGCGACGCAAAAGATAGTTCGGAAGGAACAGACTTTCATGCAATTGATGAAGGCTGTATCTCGATCACACCAATGCAGCTGGATTTAACCCATCATGCCCGTTTAGCCGCCATGCGGGCTAATGGCTGGGGTCGCGGTTGAGACCAGTCGCGGAGCGCAATGCCGGTCATCGGCAAGCCTTAGCTGCGAAAGTACTTGCTGCCGGGGTTAAGCACGGGAAAACATTAGAAGCGATTGCGACTGTTCCACGTCATGCGTTTATGGATGCAGGCATGCACCCTCAAGCCTACGAAGATACCGCTTTACCAATTGGTCATTCACAAACGATTTCTAAGCCATCTGTAGTGGCTCGTATGATCGAGCTATTACATAAGCCAAAGGAAAGGCTAGGAAAAGTATTAGAAATTGGAACTGGCTGCGGGTATCAAGCAGCAGTTTTGAGCTTATTGTCTGACGAGGTGTATTCCATAGAGCGTATTCGTCCATTGCACGATATGGCCAGAGAGAAGTTACGCCCATTTCGGATTAAAAATCTGCGCCTGATCTACGGGGATGGCATCTTGGGTTTGCCTCAAGCCGCTCCGTTTGATGGAATTATTCTGGCGGCAGCAGGATTAGGCATTCCGGACGCCTTACTAGATCAATTGGCCATTGGCGGGCGCTTAGTTGCCCCGGTTGCCAAAAATGAGAAAGAGCAACAATTGATTATGGTGGAGCGGATGAGCTCCCAGCGCTATCAAAGAACCGTTCTGGACGAGGTCTTTTTTGTCCCCTTACAATCAGGGGTAGCATGAATAACCCAATGAATACTTTGTCTAAATACTTCTTATTGCTAGCAGCAATTGCATCCCTGGTGCTCAATACAGGCTGTTCAACAACCCCAAGAGCTAAGCCGGCGAATGTCGTTGATCGCACTGCTGGAAGCAGTGAGCCTACGCCTCCTGGTTACTATCGTGTGAAACGTGGCGATACTTTGGCTCGGATTGCATTAGATAGCGGTCAATCTCCTCGAGATGTGGCGCAGTGGAACAATATGTCGAACCCCAATCAGATTGAAGTGGGGGATTTGATATTGGTGAAGCCGCCAGCAGGATCTAAGTCTGCGGTAAAGCCAGCAATTAAGCCGCCAACAAATATTGATACTTCAAAAACAGATGCACCAAAGCTTGATGCTGCCAAGGTAGATGCACCAAAACCAGAAGTGTCAAAAGAAATGGTTGCCGAACCCGGTATTCGTTTGTCATCGCCAGCTAAGGGCAAAGTAACTGAAGAGTTCAATGACAAGAACAAAGGCATTGATATCGCTGGTAAGTTGGGCGATCCAGTGACCGCAGCCTCAGATGGAAAAGTGGTTTACGCTGGCAATAGCTTACGTGGCTATGGTAATCTGGTCATCATTAAGCATGACAATACTTACCTCACAGCCTACGCCCATAACCGCACACTCCTGGTTAAAGAGGGTGATACGGTAAAGAAAGGGCAGAAGATTGCTGAGATGGGCGATACCGATGCAACTTCAGTCAAGCTCCACTTTGAACTCCGCGTGAATGGCAAGCCAGTAAATCCAACGCCATACTTGCAGTAATTGCCATCAATAAATTGCTAGTGATTTAAGTATGGCAACCGTTCTCGTCTTCGATATTGAAACTATTCCTGATGTAGCTGGACTACGTCGCCTCAATGACTATCCTGACACACTCTCGGATAGCGAGGTTGCTGCTAAGGCGATGGCAGAGCGCGCCGAGAAAACAGGTGGTGAGTTTTTGCCTCTTTATCTGCAACGTATCTGCGCTATCTCCTGTGTCATACGCAGAACAACTAAGGATGGCTCACCGCAAATAAAGGTAGGAACCTTAGGTACCCCTGAAGATGATGAGAAGGTATTGATTCAGACCTTCTTTGAGCTCGTTGAAAAATATACCCCTCAGCTGGCTTCTTGGAATGGCGGTGGTTTTGATCTGCCGGTATTGCATTACCGCGCATTAGCAAACCATGTGCAAGCGCCGCGATACTGGGAGATGGGTGAGAGCCAAGAAAACGATAGCCGTGAATTCAAGTGGAATAACTACATCAGCCGTTATCACATGCGTCATCTCGACTTGATGGATCTCTTGGCTAAATTTAATGGTCGCGCCAATGCGCCTTTGGATGGGTTGGCAAAGCTCTGTGGTTTCCCAGGCAAGATGGGTATGGATGGCAGTCAAGTCTGGCCTGCCTATCAAGAAGGCAGGATTGATGAGATTCGTCGCTATTGTGAAACCGATGTTGTTAATACCTATTTGATGTACTGCCGTTTTCAGTTGATGCGCGGCGGTTTTTCATTGGAAGAATACAAAGAAGAAATCACTTTCGTTAAAGCCTATTTAGAAAAAGAATCTAAAGAACCGCATGGCGAGCAGTGGCAAAAATATCTCTTGGATTTCGCTCCCGATGCGTAGAGGTGAAAAGCCAGTCCATATCGTTGTGACTGAGCCAGTACGAGTTGACTCCCTTGATCTAGATGCTCAAGGCATTGCGCGCCTAGCTCCGAGTGAAGTAGAGGCTGCCGAGGGCCAAAGTGGCAAGGTGGTTTTCATTCAGGGCGCACTGCCAACTGAGCTCGTCACTTATGTCATTACTCGTGATAAAGCCCGCTTCAGTAAAGCTAAGGCACTCGACATCCTCAAGCCGGCAGTATTCAGAGCTGAGCCTAAGTGCAAAGCCTTTGGTGTTTGCGGTGGTTGCACCATGCAGCACTTAGATATACGGGCGCAGGTTGCAATGAAGCAGCGGGTACTTGAAGATGATCTCAAGCACATAGCAAAAGTTGCTCCTGAAGAAATTCTTCGCCCCATGGGTGGTCCCGCTTGGGAATACCGTCATCGTGCGCGCCTAAGTGCAGTGAATCGCTCGATCAAAAAAGGCACCGTGCTGATTGGGTTTCATGAGGGTAAGAGTGGTTATGTTGCCGACATGACTGCTTGCGAGATTTTGCCTAAACATGTTTCCGATCTGCTGCCAGAAATGCGTAAATTGGTAATGGGTTTATCCATTGTCGATCGCATGCCGCAGATTGAGATTGCCGTAGGCGAGCCCGAAGATCCAAATTCGGATGACCCTAAAAAATCAAAGCCAGTCACTGCATTAGTTTTCAGAAATCTCCTGCCTTTAACGTCAGCCGACGAACAGTTGCTCAGAGACTTCGCAGACACCCATCAAGTCTGGGTGTGGTTGCAGCCTAAAGGCATTGAAACCGTTGCTCCGTTCTATCCATTAACAGGCAAGCTTTGTTACCGCCTGCCCGAGTTTGAAATCGAGATGCCATTTAAGCCGGCAGATTTCACACAAGTGAATCACATGATGAACCGCGCATTGGTCAGCAGGGCAATTCGTCTCTTAGAGGTTCAAGCCAGTGATCGAGTACTCGACTTGTTCTGCGGCATTGGTAACTTCACCTTACCGCTGGCGCGAAGGGCGAGCAAGGTCTTGGGTATTGAAGGCTTAGAAAGCCTGACCACCAGAGCCAAAGCCAATGCGGAACATAATCAGCTCTCAGACAAAGTCAGCTTCATGCAAAGCAATTTGTTTGAAGTAACAACAGAAACGATTGCCTCATGGGGCAAAGCTGAGCGCTGGTTGATGGATCCTCCGCGTGAAGGCGCCATGGAGATCTGCCAAGCATTAGCCTTATTGCACGAGCAGGGCAGCGACCTGTTACCGCAACGCATTGTGTACGTCTCCTGCAATCCAAAGACGCTAGCTAGAGACGCCGATATCCTTAGCCATCAAGCGGGCTATATTCTCAAGAGTGCTGGCATCGTCAATATGTTCCCGCACACATCCCATGTGGAGTCGATGGCGGTATTTGAAAGACCCTGACTACTTACACGAATAGTATCGAGATAAAGAAAAAGGCACCCGCGGGTGCCTTTTCTATTGAAGCTTGAGCCAATACTTAGTCTCTATTGCCGCCCACAATACCCAAAAGTGCGAGCAAATTAGTGAAGACGTTATAGACATCTAAGTAAATGGCCAAAGTAGCCATGATGTAGTTAGTCTCGCCACCATTGATGATGCGCTGGACATCAACCAAGATGAAGGCCGAGAAGATCGCGATTGCCAAGACCATCACAGTCAACATCAAAGCAGGTAAGTGCAACCAGATGTTAGCTAAAGAAGCGACGATCAATAGTAAGACACCAACCATAAGCCATTTACCTAGGCCGGAGAAGTCACTCTTGCTTACAGTAGCGATTGTGGCCATCACAGCGAAAATTGCACCTGTGCCGCCAAAAGCCAGCATGATCAGAGTAGCGCCATTGCTGTAGCTATTGAGTGTGTAGCCCACCAAGCCGGACATCATGATGCCCATGAAGAAGGTGAAGCCTAAAAGCAGCAGAACACCTGCTCCTGTGTCTTTGTTTTTCTCAATTGCCCAGAAGAAGCCAAAGGCGATTGCCATGAAGACGATGAAACCCATAAAAGGGCTGCTCGCCATGAAGTTAAGCCCAAAAGCAACACCAAGCCATGCGCCAATGACAGTAGGGATCATTGAGAGCGCCAAAAGGGCATAGGTATTGCGTAGTACGCGGTTGCGTATCTGTGGGGTGCTAATCGAGCTTGTTTGCCCAAAGCCGTAAGAGTTCAGGTCACTCATATTGACTCCTTTTTCAAAGTTAATACACGAGCCCACAAGGGGCTGTTGACAGTAAGTATAGACAAAATGGGGTAATTTCAAGCCCCCCCGTGAAAGGGACTACAAGTTAAAGGGTTATGCCCTGTAAATTCAATGGCTTAGCTACGCCTAGATCAGGGTAAATACGGTCAGGCGATGTATAATTTGGCGGTCGCTGAATTCCTGGCGCGTTGTAGGAAATAGGGCAGAAGTTCACCCTAGGTCCAAATTGGCGCTAATTTCAGCAAAATCTTTGAAATCACTATTGGAGTTTTACATGGCTATCGAACGCACCCTTTCTATTATCAAACCAGATGCTGTTGCAAAAAATGTCATCGGCAAGATCTATGACCGTTTCGAATCTGCTGGTTTGAAGATTGTTGCGTCCAGAATGGCGCATTTGTCACAAGCTGAAGCTGAGCAGTTCTACGCTGTGCACGCTGCACGTCCTTTCTTTAAAGATTTAGTGAGCTTCATGATTTCTGGTCCTGTAATGATTCAGGTATTAGAAGGCGAAGGCGCAATTGCTAAGAACCGTGACTTGATGGGCGCTACTGATCCTAAGAAAGCTGATGCTGGCACTATTCGTGCTGACTTCGCTGACAGCATCGATGCAAACGCTGTTCACGGCTCTGATGCTCCTGAAACTGCTGCTGTCGAAGTTGCATTCTTCTTCGCTGGCATGAACGTTTTCAATCGTTAATTCACGATTGCTAACGAATAACCTATTTAATACATAAGTAGGCGCATTGACCTCCCCGCGCGTAAATCTCTTAGATTTTGACGCTGACCAAATGGCAGCATATGTCGCGGGGTTGAATGAAAAGCCCTTTAGGGCGAAGCAACTCATGCAGTGGATACACCAACGCGGTGTTGCCGATATCAACGACATGAGTGACTTGGCAAAAAGCTTTAGAGCAACACTGCTCGATAAAGCAGAAGTCCTTTCTCTCCCAGTCATTAAAGATGAGCATGCAGCTGACGGTACCCGCAAGTGGTTACTGGATGTTGGAGCTGGCAATGCTGTGGAGTCTGTATTTATTCCTGAAGATGATCGTGGCACCTTGTGCATTTCATCCCAGGCCGGTTGTGCAGTCAATTGCCGTTTTTGCTCCACAGGGCATCAAGGCTTCTCGCGCAATCTGACCGCCGGCGAAATCATCGGCCAACTTTGGTTTGCAGAGCGCTTGCTCCGCACCGATCCGAATGCAGTTCGCCGTATTGAGAAATATCCAACGCCAGGTTGGGAGCACACCGGTCGCGTGATCTCCAATGTGGTTCTGATGGGCATGGGTGAGCCTTTGCTCAACTACGACAACGTCGTTACTGCTTTGCGTTTAATGCTCGATGACAGAGCCTATGGTTTATCACGTCGTCGCGTCACCGTATCAACTTCTGGCGTCGTGCCGATGATTGATCGCTTAGCGCAAGATTGCCCAGTGGCATTGGCAGTGTCATTGCATGCGCCGAATGACAAACTGCGTGATCAACTTGTTCCGCTAAATCAAAAATACCCTTTAAGAGAATTGCTTGCTGCGTGCGAACGGTATTTGCCTTTTGCCCCAAGAGATTTCTTAACCTTTGAATACTGCATGCTCGATGGTGTGAATGACTCTGACATTCAGGCAAAAGAGTTAGTGCGCTTATTGGCGAATATCAAGTGCAAGATCAATCTCATTCCATTTAATCCATTCCCGGAATCTGGACTAAAGCGCTCAACAGCGCAACGTGTGCATGCCTTCGCCAGCATCTTGTTAGACGCTGGCATGGTGGCTACGGTTCGTAAAACCCGCGGTGATGATATCGCTGCTGCTTGCGGCCAATTAGCAGGTGATGTAGTCGATCGAACTAGAGTGCGTGAGCGTGCGGTACATGACAAACAAATAGAGCATGATTTAGACGATGATGCACAAGAGCTCGAGGATGAAGAAGAGCAAGAGTATCAAGCTGAGCATCCAGTGCAGTGGCTCAAAAGATTAGACGACTGATTTCACAATGCAAGTCCAATGAGTAATTCATCTCACAATCTTCCAAAGCTGCCTTTAGGCCCATCGCCTAAGAGAGCTACACGCCAGGCAACGGTTGCCTGGAAAACGAACATCATTACGGTTGGTGGCGATGCGCCAGTACGTGTTCAATCCATGACCAATACCGACACCGCTGATGCAGTTGGTACGGCGATTCAAGTTAAAGAGTTGGCCCGTGCTGGTTCAGAGATGGTGCGTATTACGGTAGACACGCCAGCTGCAGCAGAAGCGGTGCCCTATATTCGTGAGCAGCTAGACAAGATGGATGTTTTGGTCCCATTGATTGGCGACTTCCATTACAACGGTCACACTTTATTAAATGGCTACCCAGAGTGCGCCAAAGCTTTATCCAAATATCGCGTTAATCCCGGTAATGTAGGCAAGGGCGCTAAGCGCGATCCGCAATTTGCACAAATGATCGAAGCCGCTTGTAAATATGACAAGCCGATTCGGATTGGTGTGAACTGGGGCAGTCTAGACCAAGACTTGCTCGCTAGCATTATGGATAGCAATGCAGCCTTGCCGGTTCCCAAGACTGCGCAAGAAGTGATGATTGAAGCATTGATCCAATCTGCATTGCAGTCTGCAGAAAAGGCTGTGGAGTTCGGCATGAACCCCAATCAAATTTTGCTGTCGTGCAAAGTGAGTAATGTGCAGGATTTAGTAGCCGTGTACCGTGATCTCTCACGTCGTTCTGACTACCCATTGCATTTGGGTCTAACAGAAGCAGGCATGGGCAGCAAAGGCATTGTGTCTTCAACGGCGGCAATGGGCATCTTGCTACAAGAGGGCATTGGTGACACGATTCGTGTTTCTTTAACGCCTGATCCGGGTGCACCACGTGAGAATGAAATTATTGTGGCGCAAGAGATTTTGCAAACCATGGGATTGCGTAACTTCACGCCGATGGTGATTGCTTGTCCTGGTTGCGGAAGAACTACAAGCACGACCTTCCAAGAATTGGCTGCGAATATTCAGTCATACCTGCGTCAACAAATGCCAGTATGGAAAAAAACCCACCCTGGTGTTGAGGCAATGAATGTCGCCGTCATGGGCTGTATCGTGAATGGCCCAGGTGAAAGTAAGCACGCTAATATTGGCATCTCATTGCCTGGTACTGGAGAGACTCCTGCTGCCCCCGTCTTTGTGGATGGCGTCAAAGTAAAGACTTTGCGTGGCGACAATATTGCCCAAGAGTTTCAGGTAATTGTGGATGAGTACGTGAATCAGAATTACGCACAGAAATAAATTAAGCTAAAAACAAAACAACAAAGAAGAACTGAAGCGCACACCATGACTGACCAGGTTAACCAAGCTAATCCAGCTAAAACACAAAAGATCCTAAAAATTAATGGCGTTCGCGGCATGAATGATCTCTTGCCAGCTGATGCTGCACAGTGGACACATTTGGAGCATGTCCTGCGTGATCTCACTCGTGCTTATGGCTACGAGTTCTTGCGCACCCCAATCGTGGAAGCGACTGCAGTTTTCCAGCGTGGCATTGGTGAAGTAACCGATATTGTTGAAAAAGAAATGTATTCCTTTGAGGATCGCCTGAATGGCGAGCAACTCACATTGCGCCCAGAAGGAACTGCCGCCGTAGTTCGCGCCGTAGTTGAAAACAATCTTCTCTATGAAGGACCAAAGCGTCTTTGGTATACAGGGCCGATGTTTCGCCATGAGCGTCCGCAACGTGGTCGCTATCGCCAGTTCCATCAATTTGGTATTGAGGCGATGGGCTTTGCTGGTCCGGATATTGATGCTGAAATCATTTTGATGGGTCAACGCCTATGGGATGAGCTTGGCTTGAAGGGTGTGCGTTTAGAGATTAATTCTTTGGGACAAGCGCCTGAGCGTGCTGAGCATCGCGCTGCTTTGGTAACGTACTTCGAGAAAAATAAAGAGCAGCTCGATGAAGATTCTCAGCGTCGTTTGTTAACGAACCCATTGCGTATCTTGGATTCTAAAAATCCAGCAATGCAGGATTTGATTGAAGGCGCGCCAAAGTTGTTGGATTTCTTGGGTGAAGAGTCACTCAAGCATTTCGAGGCAGTTCAGGCGTTAATCAAGGCAAACAACATTCCTTGCAAGATCAACCCCCGTTTAGTTCGTGGTTTAGATTATTACAATCTAACTGTTTTTGAGTGGATTACTGAAGAGTTAGGTGCCCAGGGCACGATCGCTGGTGGTGGTCGTTATGACCCCTTGATCGAGCGCATGGGCGGTAAAGCTGCTCCAGCTTGCGGTTGGGCTATGGGCATGGAACGTGTTTTGGAGTTGATGAAGGTTTCGGGATCCTTGCCAGAGCCGCAAGCCCAGTGCGATGCCTTTGTGATTCACCAGGGTGGCAAAACTCTAACTGCCGCCATGATTATTGCCGAGCGCCTGCGGAACGCCGGTATCGACGTTATCCTCTTTTGCCCTTCAGATGGCCAAACTGCCAGCTTTAAGTCTCAAATGAAGAAAGCAGACGCGAGCGGAGCGGCCTATGCTGTCATTATTGGGCCGGATGAATTGGCTAAAAATGAAGCTCAGCTCAAGGATTTGCGTAGCAGCGGTGACCAGAAGGCTGTAGCGCTAGATAGCGTTGTGGAGGCTGTAATTGATGCCATAGTTGGCGCCACCGAATAGAATTAAGACATTAACATTAAAACTGTATTTATTAGCTTGGATTGACATGCCTTTAGACCTAGAAGAACAAGAACAAGTAGATCAACTTAAAGCATTCTGGCAAAAGTATCGCAACCTGATTACCGGTGTTGTGACTGCTGCTTTATTTGCTTATGCAGCCTATAGTGGATTCCAATGGTGGCGCACCAGCCAAGCTGCAGCTGCTTCTCAGTTATACGAGACGATGGTTACTGCAATCAACAAGGGCGATAAAGATCAAACCTTGCGCGCCGCTGATGATTTGCAAAAACAGTTTTCCGGCACTCCTTATGCAGCCATGTCCAGCTTAGTAGCGGCGAAGATTGCATCTGATGCGGGTGATTCAGCAAAGGCCATGGATTATTTACGTTGGGCCGCTAAGAATTCTTCTGACCAGGGCTATTTGGCTTTAGCCAAATTACGTTTGATAGCTCAGCTGATAGAGCAGGGTACTGAAAAAGATTTTGCGGAAGCGGATGCCATTCTGAAAGAAAAGCCTGTCTCAGGCTTTGAGGCATTGTGGTTAGAGCGTTGCGGCGATTGGTATTTGGCTCAAAAGAATACTGCGGATGCGCGTAAGAGTTATGAAGCTGCATGGAAGCAGTTGAATGATGCAAAAGAATTCCCTGAAGAGGCGCGTCGTCTCTTGAAGGTTAAATTGGATGCCGTCGGAGGAGTAGCTCAGTGATGATGGATTGCAAGCGTGTAGCAAAACTAGCAAGTACAGCCCTTGTATTGGGTTCTGTAGTGCTGGCCTTAACAGCGTGTTCTGGTGGCTCACGTGTACGCAAGCCTGCTGAACTCGTCCCGGTTAGCAATCAATTTGACTTAACTCCCGCATGGTCAACCAGCGTCGGTTCATCTGAGTCATTTAACTTTCATCCTGCGGTTGCAGGTGATGCAGTTTACGCGGCTTCCCACCGTGGCAATCTGATTAAGCTTGATTTGCGTACTGGTGAAAAGATGTGGGAAGTGTCGGTACCGGATCGCTTATCTATCGGCCCTGGATCTGATGGACGAACTACTGCTGTAGTCACCATTAAAGGCACTGTCTACGCATATGACGATACTGGCAAGCCAATTTGGAATGTGAGTGTTGGCAGCGAAGTGTTGTCTGAACCAGTTGTTGCTGGTGGCGTAGTCATTATCCGCACTTTAGATAACCGCTTTGTTGGCCTTGATGCTCAGACTGGCGTTCGTAAGTGGACTTATCAACGTCAGCAATCTGCTCTGTCTTTACGTGTAGGCTATGGCATGCTCGCGATTGGCAATGAAGTGATTGTGACTGGATTTTCCGGTGGTCGTTTTGGCATGATTGCAATTGCCAATGGCGGTTTGGTTTGGGAGACTCCAGTTTCATTTCCAAAAGGCTTCTCTGAAATTGAGCGCCTCAATGATGTGACCGCTAAGCCAAGCATGGAAGGTGAAATCATTTGCGCCGTTTCTTATCAAGGTCGCGTAGGTTGCGGTCAAGCCCGTACAGGTAACCTTTTATGGTTTAAAGATTATTCAAGCTTTACTGGGACAGCACAAAGTCCTGATCTTGTTTTCTCCTCTAATGAAAAATCCTATGTCACTGCATTTGCAGTCAAGGATGGTTCACAAGTTTGGGAAAACACTCAGCTGACATTTAGAGATGTTGGTGAGCCGATGGCAGTTGGTAAAGTATTACTCGTAGGTGATGTACAGGGTTATGTGCATGCACTCTCACAAGCGAATGGTGAAATGCTGGCACGCATTCGTCATGACAGTAGTCCAATCACAGCCGCACCGATTGCGGTGAATGGCCTCATCTTGGTTCAATCTCAAGGTGGCAAACTAGCGGCGTACAGTCCAAAATGAATCCAGTAATTACGATTGTCGGTCGTCCTAATGTTGGTAAATCGACACTCTTTAATCGCTTAACGCGTTCACGTGATGCCCTGGTTGCTGACTTCTCGGGCCTTACTCGCGATCGTCACTACGGTAAAGGTCGTATTGGTGAGCGTGCATTTATTTGCGTAGACACTGGCGGTTTTGAGCCAGTAGCTAAGACCGGCATCGTGGCCGAGATGGCCAAGCAAACTAAGCAAGCTGTAGCTGAATCCGACATCATTATTTTCTTAGTAGATGGCCGTTTGGGTATGGCACCACAAGACCGTGTGATTGCCGATTTCTTACGCAAGACAGGTAGACCAGTCATCCTAGCAGTGAATAAAACTGAAGGTATGCAAGCTGGCGTAGTTACAGCAGACTTCCATGAAATGGGTCTTGGTGAGCCGTTCCCGATTTCATCAGCACATGGTGATGGTGTTCGTGGTTTGATCGATGATGCTTTGGATTCTTTAGGTATTCCAGAGCCAGAACCAGAAGAGCAAGAAAACGATCCTAATCGCCCAATGAAGATTGCGGTAGTGGGTCGTCCTAACGTCGGCAAATCTACCTTGATCAATAAATTGATCGGTGAAGAGCGCGTTATAGCATTTGATATGCCAGGAACAACGCGCGATGCAATTGAAGTTCCTTTTGAGCGTAACGGTAAGCCTTACATCTTGATCGATACTGCGGGCCTGCGCCGTCGTGGAAAAGTATTTGAGGCAATTGAGAAGTTCTCAGTTGTAAAAACATTGCAAGCGATTGCCGATTGCAATGTGGTGATCTTGATGCTCGATGCCCAACAGGATATTTCAGAGCAAGATGCACACATCGCTGGCTTTATTGTGGAAGCAGGGCGTGCATTGGTTGTTGCTGTCAATAAATGGGATGGTTTGGATGCCTACGTTAAAGAGCGTGCGCGATTAGAGATTGCTCAAAAATTGCGCTTCCTCGATTTTGCAGACGTACACCCAATCTCAGCCAAAAAAGGCACGGGCCTCAAAGAGTTGTTTAAAGACGTTGATCTCGCTTACGCTGCTGCGATGGCGAAATTACCAACACCTAAGCTAACCCGTATTTTGCAAGAGGCGATTGAGCATCAGCAGCCTAAACGTGTGGGTATGGGCCGTCCAAAATTACGCTATGCCCACCAAGGTGGTATGAACCCCCCGATTGTGGTGATTCATGGAACCTCATTGAGCGGTGTTACGGATAGCTATAAGCGCTACCTAGAAGGTCGTTTTAGGGAAGTCTTTAAGTTACGCGGCACCCCATTGCGCATTCAAATGAATACTGCCAAAAACCCCTACGTTGATGCGGACAAAGGCAAAAAAGGCAAAAAGAAGTAAAAATATAGGAATAGCGCTACAGATTGAATTGCGTACTAACTTTGTTTTAGACAGAGGGGCTTGATTTTTGAATATCAGACCCCTTATGTTGGAGGTAGACAGTAGAAGTAAGTGGTGGATTGATCAATAAAAAAAGCAAGACTCCCAAAAATAGAAGCAGCGCATAAAAACCAATAAGGAGCAGTATGAATAACAGCAAAATCCAATTGCTACAGGATCCCTTCCTCAATGCCTTGCGCAAAGAGCATGTTCCTGTCTCTATCTATCTCGTTAACGGCATCAAGCTGCAAGGCAATATTGAATCTTTTGATCAATACGTAGTCCTTTTGCGCAATACCGTGACCCAGATGGTTTACAAACACGCCATTTCCACGATTGTCCCTGCTCGTGCAGTGGAGTTCCGTACGGAAGAAGTTAGCTCTGTATAAAACAGGCGTAGATGCGGCGCGTGCCGTTCTAGTAGGAGTCGATACAGGCCGCGAGGATTTTGCGGACAGCATGGCAGAGCTCAGCCTTTTGGCTGAGAGTGCCGGCTCCATACCTAGAACTAGTGTGATTGCCCGTAAGGGTAAAACTGACCCCGCTTTGTTCATTGGCTCGGGCAAAGCAAATGAAGTAAAAAAAGTGATGGAAGAGCAAGGTGCCGAACTGGCCATCTTCAACCATCCACTATCCCCAACACAGCAACGCAATTTAGAGCGCCATATTGGTTTTCATGTCATGGACCGTACGGGCCTGATTTTGGATATCTTTAGTCAAAGAGCGCAAAGTCATATAGGTAAAACTCAGGTTGAGCTAGCTCAAGTGCGCTATCGCATGTCTCGTTTAGTGCGCGCCTGGAGTCACTTGGAGCGTCAACGTGGTGGTATTGGTGTACGCGGTGGCCCGGGTGAAACCCAGATGGAGCTCGATCGACGGATGCTGGCAACCAAGGCCAAGCGTCTAGAAACAGAGTTAGAGAAGCTCCAGCGCCAGCAAAGAACCCAAAGAAGAGCTCGCAATCGCAAGGATATCTTTTCAGTATCCCTGGTTGGATATACCAATGCTGGGAAGTCCACATTGTTTAATTCCCTCACAAAAGCAGGGACATATGCCGCAGATCAGCTATTTGCGACCCTAGATACGACCTCCCGAAAGGTCCATTTAGATGGCGTAGGCTCCATTGTGGTCTCCGATACGGTTGGATTTATCCGCGAATTACCTCACCAGCTGGTAGAAGCGTTTAGGGCTACTTTGGATGAAACCATCCACGCGGACTTGATATTGCACGTGATTGACGCCTGTAGCCCGGTTGCAAGGGAACAAAAGGCTGAAGTTGAGGCTGTTTTAAGGGAAATTGGTGCAGATGACATCCCCCGTATTGAGGTGATGAACAAGATTGACCAGATGCCTCAGACCTTTACGGAGGGCGCAGTCCTGATCCGCGATTCCGAGGGAATTCCGAGCCAGGTTTTCCTCTCTGCCAAGACTGGCCTAGGTCTGGATTTATTGCGTTCAGCCCTCGCCGAATGCTCTCAAATGACTGATAGAATAAGAGTTCTGCAGAATCGTGCCAAGGTCCAAATGAACCCAGACGAGTTTTTAGCTCCTTTACCCGAACGACCAGAGACTTCTGAATTTAATCCGATTCCCAACCGAAAATATTCACCAAACGATGCGTAAATTTCTTGAGCTGTTTTCGGTCAACGATCCAGGCTGGGGCAATAGTCAACCAGGCAGTGGATCCAAAGATGCCAAAGGTGGGCAGGGTAGTGATCAATCCCCTCAAGCTGAGCCTAGTAATCCAGATGCTGAAAAGCCGGTAGAGGCTCATCCCAATAATCAGCCTGCTAAACCAGATGGCCCTCCAGATTTAGATGAGCTGTGGCGTGATTTCAATGACCGCCTCAGCGGAATTTTTGGCGGCAAGAAAAAACCCGGCGCAACATCAAGCAGGCCTGCTAACAAGCCGAATGGTGCCGACATTCCTCCACCGTCTCAGCGCGGCAATGGTGGTGGCAATAATGGCGGTAATGGCGGCGGCGGCATGAGTGCGCCCAATTTCAATTTCACAAATCCATTTGGCTCTAAAGCTACGGTCTTATTGGCTGCTGGTGGCGTGCTATTGGTTTGGGTCTTTAGCGGATTCTTCATTATTCAAGAAGGCCAAGCCGGAGTGATCTCTACCTTCGGTAAATACGATTACACCGCTAAGCCTGGTATTAACTGGCGCATGCCTTGGCCAATTCAATCTCAAGAGACGGTCAATTTATCTGGTGTGAGATCTGTAGAAGTGGGTCGCCCAACATTAATTAAGGCAACCAATCAAAAAGATTCTTCGATGTTGACCGAAGATGAAAATATTATTGATGTGCGCTTCGCAGTTCAATACAGATTAAAAGATCCTACTGATTATTTATTTAATAATCGCGATCCTGATGCCACAGTAGTGCAAGCCGCTGAGACTTCTGTTCGTGAAATCGTGGCTCGCAGCAAGATGGATACCGTCTTGTACGAAGGGCGTGAAAAGATTGGCATTGATCTCGCAAATTCGATTCAGAAAATTTTAGACAGCTACAAGACCGGCATCTATGTAACTAGCGTCACCGTTCAAAACGTTCAACCCCCAGAACAAGTCCAGGCTGCGTTTGATGATGCTGTAAAAGCAGGGCAAGACCAAGAGCGTTTAAAGAGCGAAGGTCAGGCTTATGCAAACGATATTATTCCGCGCGCCAAAGGTACGGCAGCCCGTTTGATTCAAGAGGCTGAGGGTTATAAGGCACGTGTAGTGGCTACAGCTGAAGGTGATGCTGCTCGTTTTAAACAAGTCTTTGTAGAGTATGCAAAAGCGCCTGGCGTGACGCGTGATCGCATGTATATCGACAGCATGCGCGAGATGTATAACAACGTCACTAAAGTTTTGGTAGATACGACTAAAAACAATAGTCTCCTGTATCTCCCGTTAGATAAGTTGGTCGCTCAAGTGAGTGCTGAAAGTGCTCAAGTGGCAACAGGGCAAGGGCCTGCTACTACACCAACTGGATCAGTTACGGTCGGCGGAGCAACGGGTAATCCTGCAGCACCAATCCCAAGCACGCCTAGTGTCGCTACTCCGAATTCTGGATCTACAAATACTGCTGATAAACGTGATGGCTTACGTAGTCGTGATCGGGAGGCAAGATAATGAATGCAAATCGTCTCCTAGCTGGCATTGCTGGATTAATAGCTCTTGCCTATGTTCTAGCATCCAGCATATTTATTGTTGATCAACGCAACTTTGCTGTTGTCTTTGCTTTTGGTCAGATCGTTCGTGTGATCGAGCAACCTGGCTTGCAAATCAAATATCCAGCACCCTTCGAAAGCGTGCGTTTCTTTGATCGCCGTATTCTCACAATCGATAACCCCGAAGCAGAGCGCTTTATTACTGCTGAGAAGAAGAATCTCTTGGTAGATTCTTATGTGAAATGGCGCATTGTTGATCCACGTAAGTTCTTCATCAGCTTTAAGGGTGATGAGCGCTTGGCACAAGATCGTTTAACTCAGTTGGTTCGCTCTGCCTTGAACGAAGAGTTCACTAAGCGCACTGTTCGTGAGTTGATTTCCGATCAACGTGAAGACGTAATGCAAGGTATTCGCAAGAAAGTAGCTGATGATGCTTCAGATATCGGCGTAGAAATTGTGGATGTCCGACTCAAGCGTGTTGATTTACTTGCTGAGATTAGTGATTCTGTTTATCGCCGCATGGAGGCAGAGCGCAAACGCGTTGCCAATGAGCTGCGCTCTACTGGCGCAGCAGAGTCAGACAAGATTCGAGCAAATGCTGAGCGTCAACGTGACACGATTCTGGCTGAAGCTTATCGTGATGCACAAAAGATTAAAGGTTCAGGCGATGCAAAGGCTACTGCGCTTTATGCAGAAGCTTTTGGACGCGATCCACAGTTTGCACAGTTCTATCAGAGTCTTGAGGCTTATCGCAGCTCCTTCAAGGACAAGAAGGATGTCATGGTGGTTGAGCCTAATGGCGAGTTCTTTAAGTTCTTGCACAAAAAAAATTGAAAGTGAATATTTCAAATCATGAATCGTTGGTTGCTTCCTGAAGATATTGCTGATGTTTTACCAGCCGAGGCTCGTAAGGTAGAGTCTCTGCGTCGTGCCATTCTGGATTTGTATGAGTCCTATGGCTATGAGCTGGTTGCTCCTCCGATTTTGGAGTTCTTAGACTCCTTATTAACAGGCACTGGTTCAGATCTCAATTTACAAACATTCAAATTGGTTGATCAATTATCTGGTCGTACATTGGGTCTGCGTGCGGACATGACTCCACAGGTTGCTCGCATTGACGCCCATTTACTGAATCGTAAAGGTGTAACCCGTCTTTGCTACTCAGGCTCTATCGCGCACGCTCGCACACCAGTAGGAAGCTCTGCTCGTGAAGAATTGCAACTCGGCGCCGAAATTTATGGCTGCGCAAGTTGGGAAGCGGATTTTGAAGCGGTCTCCTTGCTATTGCAGACTTTAAGTGCCGCTGGTTTAAACAAGGTTTACCTAGATCTCTCTCATGCTGGTGTGCTCGCAGGAATCCTGGATGGGCAAAGTCTTGAGAAGGGTGATATCGAGGCGCTCTATAGCTTGTTGCAAAGTAAGGATCGACCACGTTTGGCTATTTGGGCTAAATGCCTGCCGACTAAATCTGCTGAAGCTTTAATGGCTCTTACGGAGTTGAATGGCCCATGCGCTCAAGTATTGGCTGCCGCTAAAAAGTCTTTGCCAAAACATCAGTTGATTGATGAAGCCTTAGCTCAATTAGAAAAGCTTGCTGCTGGAATTGCTGCATTACCTAATCAGGTTGAACTCAGTATTGATTTGGCTGATTTGCGTGGATATCAATATCACAGCGGTGTGATGTTTGCGGCTTATGTTGATAAGTATCCACAGCCAATAGCCCGTGGTGGTAGATATGATCATGTTGGCCAAGCATTTGGACGTTCTCGTCCTGCTACTGGCTTTTCCATGGATTTATTGACTCTCGCCAATCTTGCACCTACAGCGCAAAGAAAATCCGCCATCGTTGCTCCTTGGATTGTGGACGCAAGCCTGGTTAGCAAGATTACTGAATTGCGCAATGCTGGCGAAGTAGTCATTCAGGCGATGGATGGCGATGCTGTAGAAACCGCTGAATATATTTGTGATCGTGAACTGGTAAAGCAGGGCAGCTCATGGGAGTTGAAAAAGAAATAACTCGCTTTATTAATAACGTACTAATTCTGTAATTACCTTTTGGATTTTTTTATGTATTCAAAGCAACAAGCTCATGGTCGTAACGTCGTTGTCATCGGCACCCAGTGGGGTGACGAGGGCAAGGGCAAAGTAGTGGATTGGTTAACTGACCATGCTCAAGCAGTCGTGCGTTTTCAGGGCGGACATAATGCTGGCCATACTTTGATCATTGGCGATAAGAAAACCATTCTGCGCTTGATCCCCTCTGGAATCATGCACAAGAATGTGATTTGCTACATCGGTAATGGTGTTGTACTTTCTCCAGAAGCGCTCTTTAAAGAAATTGGTGAGCTAGAAGCTGCAGGATTGGATGTTCAATCTCGTTTGAAGATTTCTGAAGCAACCACATTAATTCTTCCGTATCACGTAGCGATTGACCATGCGCGTGAGAAAAAACGTGGCAATGCCAAGATCGGTACTACTGGCCGCGGTATTGGACCAGCATATGAAGATAAGGTCGCACGTCGCGCCTTACGCGTACAAGATTTGTTCTATCCAGAAAAGTTTGCTGCGCAATTGCGTGAGAACTTGGAATATCACAATTTCATGCTCACAAACTATTACGGTGCTGAGCCAGTTGGTTTCCAAAAGACTTTAGAAGAAGCCATGTCTTATGCGGAACGCATTAAGCCAATGGTGGTCGATGTCTCTAGCGCTTTATATGCTGCAGAGCAGGCCGGTCAAAATTTATTATTCGAAGGTGCGCAAGGAACTTTGCTCGATATCGATCACGGTACCTATCCTTATGTAACTTCAAGCAACTGCGTAGCTGGTAATGCGGCTGCCGGATCTGGCGTTGGTCCAGATTCATTGCAATATATCTTGGGTATTACAAAAGCCTATTGCACACGTGTTGGCGCAGGCCCATTCCCAAGTGAGCTGTATGACTTTGATAATCCAGCCAAGCAAGATCCTGTTGGTGTGCGTCTAGCTGAGGTCGGTAAAGAGTTTGGTTCAGTTACTGGTCGCCCACGTCGCACTGGTTGGCTAGATGCTGCTGCATTGAAGCGCTCTATTCAGATCAATGGTTTATCTGGCTTATGCATCACCAAGCTTGATGTCTTGGATGGCTTCGAGACTATTCGTCTTTGCGTGGGCTACAACCTAGATGGTCAGAAATTAGATGTATTGCCGCGTGGCGCAGAAGCTGTTGCGCGTTGTGAACCGATTTATGAGGATTTCCCGGGTTGGAAGGGAGCTACTTTTGGTATTCGTGAATGGGACAAGCTCCCAATAGAGGCACAGAAGTTCCTGCGTCGCATCGAAGAAGTTGCAGGAAAGCCGATCGCTATGGTCTCAACAGGACCTGAACGCGATGAAACGATTCTTCTACAACATCCTTTCAAGGGTTAATAAGATTTCTTTTATTAACTTTTTATATATTTAATTTACCTATTTGCTTCGGAGTTTATAGATGACGGCACGTACACTATGCAATAGCCTGCAAGTGGCTATAACGTTATATCGCTTTATTGAAGATAAGGTCTTGCCTGGTACGGGTATCAAGAGCGCCGACTTTTGGAAGGGTTTTGACGAAATCGTTAAAGACCTAAGCCCAAAGAATGAGGCTTTATTGGCTAAGCGTGATCGCTTGCAATTGGATTTGGATAAGTGGCATCAAGCCAACCCTGGCCCAATTAAAGATATGCCTGCTTATCGCAAACACCTGAAGGAAATCGGCTACCTAGATGAAGTGCCAGGAAAAGTTCTAGGCACTACGAAGAACGTTGATGATGAATTGGCTCTCCAAGCCGGCCCTCAGTTAGTGGTACCGGTTCTGAATGCGCGTTATGCATTAAATGCTGCTAACGCACGTTGGGGTTCTTTGTATGACGCTCTTTACGGCACTGACGTTATCTCTGAAGAAGATGGCGCAACTAAAGCTGGTGCTTACAACCCGATACGTGGTGCTAAAGTTGTAGCCTTTGCTCGCAAATTTTTAGATCAATCTGGACCGCTGGCCAAAGGCTCGCATGCAGATGCTGCAGCTTACACAGTGGATGGCAATAAGTTGGTTGTTACCCTAAAGGATGGCAGCAAAACAGGCCTTGCTGATGAGAAGCAATTTGCGGGCTATCAAGGCGACGCTTCTGCACCTTCCTCAGTTCTCTTGCGCAATAACGGTGTCCATATTGATATTGAAATCAATAAGAGCAAAACGATTGGTGCTAGCGATGCTGCTGGTGTAAACGATGTTGTCCTTGAGGCAGCGCTCTCTACCATTTTGGATTTGGAAGATTCAATTGCAGCAGTTGATGGCGATGACAAGGTTCTTGCTTACGAAAACTGGTTAGGCATTCTCAAAGGTACATTAGTTGAAGAAGTGAATAAGGGAGGCAAAACCTTTACTCGTACCTTAAATCCAGATCGTAAATATACTGCCTGCATTGGCGCTGTTGATGCTAAAGACGGCGTTGTGACTTTACATGGTCGCTCTTTGCTTTTCCTTCGCAACGTTGGTCACTTGATGACTAACCCAGCGATCATCACTGGCGACGGTAAAGAAATTTATGAAGGTATTTTGGATGCTGTAGTGACTGTGTTGATTGCCTTGTATGACATCAATCGTCCTGCAACTCAGGCAATCGGCAATACACGTAAAGGCTCTGTTTATATTGTTAAGCCAAAAATGCATAGCCCTGAAGAGGTTGCCTTTGCTGCTGAACTCTTTAGCCGTGTTGAGAAATTACTAGGCTTACCAGCAGATACTGTAAAGCTAGGCATCATGGATGAGGAGCGTCGTATGAGCGCCAACATTAAGGCGGCGATTGCTGCAGCAGGTGCGCGCGTTGCCTTTATTAATACTGGCTTCCTCGATCGCACTGGCGATGAAATGCATACCGCAATGCATGCGGGTCCAATGATGCGTAAAGGCGTTATGAAGACCAGCAAATGGTTATCTGCTTACGAGCGTCGTAACGTTCTGGCTGGTCTGGATTGTGGCTTACGTGGTCGCGCTCAAATCGGTAAAGGAATGTGGGCAATGCCAGATTTGATGAAGGCCATGGTTGAGCAGAAGATTGTTCACCCTAAGGCAGGCGCAAATACTGCTTGGGTGCCATCACCAACAGCGGCAACATTGCACGCCTTACACTACCATCAAGTCAACGTTGCGCAATTGCAAAAAGAGATGGAGCAGTTAGATACTGCTGCTGAAGCTGAAGCCCTGATTGATGATTTGTTGACTATTCCAGTGGTGGAAAAAGCCAACTGGTCTAAGGAAGAAATTCAGCAAGAATTGGATAACAATTGCCAAGGTATCTTGGGTTATGTAGTTCGTTGGATTGAGCAAGGTGTTGGTTGCTCTAAGGTGCCTGATATTCATAACGTGGGCTTGATGGAAGACCGTGCTACTTTGCGTATTTCTAGTCAGCACATTGCTAACTGGTTATTGCACGGTGTCGTGACTGAAGCTCAAGTGAATGAGACATTGCAGCGTATGGCTAAAGTAGTGGATGGTCAAAATGCTGGCGATGCTTTGTACAAGCCGATGATGCCGAATTACAAAGACTCTTATGCCTATAAAGCAGCTAGCGATCTGATTTTCAAAGGTCTAGAGCAGCCAAATGGCTATACCGAGCCTTTGCTTCATGCATGGCGCTTGGAAGTGAAGAAAGCTCACGCTTAAATCTTCAGTTCTTTGCTCTCAAGATCAAATGGATTTGTCGCGAGGCAAGTCCATTTTTCTTTGGCCTGCAACTTACTTGGGCTCTCAGCCATTCCATGTTTAGTTTTTTAAATCCCTTTGCCAGATTGACCACTGCTCGTTGGCAAGCGCTGGGCTTTCAACTCAATGATGGGGGTAGGGAAGCGGCAGGCTTTAGTGGCGGGGCTGGAGACTGTGTGGTTCGTGCGATCGCAATCGCAGCTGAGTTGCCGTATATGCAGGTCTATGAAGATCTCCGTGCCGCCAATGCAGCCTATGCGGAGCAAAGAAACGATAAGTTGGCGAGAAGGCTCAATGCTAAGGGTGCCTCACCTCGGAATGGCAATCACCGTAATGTCTTTCATGACTACATTCTGGGTCATGGCTTTGATTGGGTTCCCACCATGAAGATTGGGGCTGGCTGCCAAGTCCATATGTTGGCCAATGAGCTCCCCTCAGGCAGGCTAATAGTGAAGGTTTCTAAGCACGTAAGCGCAGTAATTGATAGAGTTATTGAAGATACGCATAACCCGTCTCGTGGCGGTTCACGTTGTGTCTATGGCTATTACATCAAACGTTAGGGCATAAAAAGAAAAAGCCTCCAAAACAGCGGAGGCTTAATTCTTAAAACTGACCAAAAATGGCCTAAAACAGCAATGAATTACCAATTTCCGCTAGTTTTACGTGATTTCTGTTCCATTACTTTAGCTTCGCTAAAAGCTGCAGCTAATAGTGCAAAGAAGTCTTTAATTGCAAATAAAGGCTTAAGGCTAAAGGCTGGTGCCTGGTGAAACTGTACTGAGTTTGAATGTGCCATGGTGAGCTCCTTAAGGGTTAACCCTAATGATACACCCAATTACTCCAAAATGCAGAAATTTGATCGGATTTGCTTAGTAGACGCGAGTATTTTTGTACTTTTGGTCCCATGCATTTTTATATGCGGCGGTCATACCGATCATGATCGACGTGGTCCATGCCAATGAAAAAAGACCGCTGAGGGAGATGAAAAATGCAAAGGTTTTCCAGCCTTTTGCCAACGTGTCAGACTCAAAACCCACGGTTGTATAGCAACTTCCTGCAAAGAGAATTGCGGCAAGAGGATCGCCCATGATTCCAAGGCCAATAATGCAGAACGACCAAAGGAGAATCTCTAATATATGAATTAAGGCAAGAAATACAAAGGTTGCATAGAAATGAAAGAAAACCCGGTTGTATTGGGTTAGCTGGATATTGTTGCGCGTCAAACGCTCGAAGCGCATAAAGAGGTGATTAATGGTGTAGCCATGAAACATCAAAATGATAATCAAACAAGCAATTCCCCATACAGAGTCCCGTACCAGGGGTAAAAAAGGGAAGTCGGAGAAGGCGGTGAGGATGTTATTCGTCTGGAGTATTTGGGATAAGTTCAGGCATTGATTTCTTTGTGGGTTGATAATGTCATATCTCTAATATCAAGTAAAGAAGCCATTGACCGAGCAGCGCATGCCAGGAGGAAAGTAGAAAGAACGCTTTTTCTTGTTCTCTTTGGCGGGTATTCAATTTACCCACATTCTGGATTTCATGATCATGATGCCTTTGGGCCCCGAATTTATTCGAGAGCTCAATATCAATACCCATCAGTTTGGTCTATTACTCTCTTCCTATACTTTTGCTGCTGCCATTGCCGGTGTCTTCGCTACGTATTTCGTAGACCGCTTTGAGAGAAGGGTGCTTCTTCTCAGTCTTTATGCCTGCTTCATTATTGCCACATTAGTTTGTGGTTTAGCCCCTGATTACCATTCGTTATCTATTGCCCGCGCATTTGCGGGTGCATTTGGTGGCATCTTGGGTTCACTGGTTCAAACCATCATTGCAGATTCAATTCCGTTCGAGCGCAGAGGCAAGGCTTTGGGTACGGTGATGTTGGCATTCTCTGTATCTACAGTTGCAGGTGTTCCCTTAAGTTTATTTTTAGCCAATAACATTCCATCCTTGGGGTGGCGTGCGCCATTTATCTTTATTGCTTTGGTGTCGAGCCTCATCCTGTATTTGGGCTATCGCAATATTCCTAAGATCTCTGGTCACCTGAGTCACACCCATGAGGGCAGTCGCCTTAGCCAAATCTGGACTATCTTTGTTGCTCATCAGCATCTACGCGCATTTATTTTTATGGGGCTGATTATGTTGACTGGGTTTTCTGTCACCCCTTATATCGCGCTCTATCTCACATCTAATGTGGGAATCGATAATTCTTATATCTCATTGATTTATCTTTGCGGAGGTATTGCGACGCTGATGAGTTCTCGCCTCATTGGTCATATGGCTGATAGTTATGGCAAGGTCAAGGTATTTAGGGTGCTAGCGGTAATTAGCTTAGTCCCTTTGCTCGTGACAACCAATCTGATGCCGGTGCCACTTTGGGTGGTATTGATTAATTCCACTGCATTCTTTGTTTTGGTTTCAGGCCGCATGATTCCAGCGATGGCGATTGTGAGTCAAGTAGTGGATGCCAAAATTCGAGGTACCTTTATGAGTCTTGTAGGTTCAGTGCAGATGCTGGCATCGGGTCTCGCTTCGGTTGCCGCTGGTGTAGTAGTCACCATTGGCACCGATGGGAAAATGGAGCACTACAACCTAGTTGGTTATGGTGCAGCTCTGTGTGGCTTGCTTACCTTCTGGTTGGTGGGCTATATTCATACCGATAAACAAGCCCAATAAACCCATTTATTTCCAATAGAGAGATTGACATGATTACATTTCAAAGACCAGACGGCGCTTCAGTTGAGGCTTATTTAATTGAGCCTGCTGATCCAAAAAATGCTCCTGGCGTAGTGGTGATTCAGGAGTGGTGGGGACTTGATGATGAGATTAAAAATGTCGCCAACCGTTTAGCGAAAGCTGGTTATCGTGCCTTGGTTCCGGATCTCTATCGCGGCAAACTGGCTCTCGAGGCAAATGAAGCGGAACACCTCATGAATGATCTCAATTTTGGTGACGCTGCCAGTCAAGATATCCGCGGTGCTGTTCAGTATCTCAAAGCAACCGGCAGCAACAAAGCGGCTGTCACAGGATTTTGTATGGGTGGTGCGCTTACGGTCCTATCTGCTGGGCTTGTTCCTGAGTCAGATGGAGCGGTGGTTTGGTACGGATATCCTCCATTAGGGTATGTTGATGCATCTGCCATAACAAAGCCGATGCTTGCACATTGGGCTCTTCATGATGATTTCTTCTCCATTGCTGGCGTTGATCAATTGGAGGAGAAGCTCAAGGCTGCTGGGGTCACATATGATTTTCAGCGCTACGACGCCAAGCATGCATTTGCTAATCCAAAGTCGGATTCGAGAGGTTTACCACCCCTACAGTACAACCCGGCTGCTGCCGATTTGGCCTGGGAGCGCACTATGAATTTCTTAAAAAATACTCTAGGTAATTAACAGTTAATTAATAGGCAATTAAGGGCATATATGTTTTTCAATTGGATTTATAAACGGAGCAATGTCCAGCTATTGATTATTTTGGTCTTGTTCTTTGTGGTTTTGTTGGATGTGATGCCACGCATTTTGCAGGCTATTCCGATGTTTGCTCCCACTCAAGACGGCACTCGATTGGGCTTGAGTCTTTTTGGGTCGATCATTACTTTAAGCGGCCTCTTAATTGGTTTCTTGTTAAACCAAGCGCAAACCAATTTTCGTGAAGTTCAATCCTTAGTCTCTAGGGAAGCTGGTCAAATTAATAATTTGGATCGCCTATTCGTTCGCTATGGAGATCCTGCAATCGCCCCTGCACGTAAAGAGCTATTTGAGTATATGAACTCGATTGTCTTTGATGGGTGGGATTTGATCAAGGGTGGACTAGGTAGCTCAAAGACCCATATGCTGTGGCGAGGAATCTCTCGCCAGCCCCTATCTTTGGAGCCGCATACCAATAGGCGGACTGCGATGTACACCGATATCCTCAAAAAAGTGGAAAAGGTTGCTGAAAGTAGGGAGTCACGAATTGAGCGCTCATCAGTGCGCCTGCCGAATTTATTTTGGGTAGTCATCACCATCTATATGGTGGCCTTGCTCGGCATTAATACCTTGCTCTTGCCATCTGACTCATTTTTTATGGGCTTGAAAATTTTGCCAGTAACCTTGGGTGCGTTTATTTCGCTTTTGGTAATTACAGATCAACCCTTTAAGGGTCGGAGTTGCGTAAAGGCTGACCCATTTCTTAAAATTATTGCGTCTATTAAAACTCGCACCGAATAATATTTACTTCATTTTTTATGCATCTTTTCTCCGAAAACCTCGCTGTTGAACTTTCTTCTTATTACCGCAACCTTGCCTTAGGGCATGGCGTGATTCCCAAGGTCTTCACCTTGGTGAACGGGGCGGGGGATCAATACCTCTTTTTTATTGATGATCTGCGCATGAGCAAAGATGGGGAGGATCAATTCTTAGCTTATATCGTTCAAGAGCATGAGGCGGTTTGCTACGCGCGAGGCACTTTAGTGGTTCTGGAGAAATCCCAGCAGTTGATTGAATTCGCAGTAATCGATCAGGATGACGCCGAAGCCATTGTGTGCTCAGCTCAATTAACGCGAGATATTGACGACAAACCAGTTGGACTAAGTGAGTTTGAAAAGACCTTGGCTCCCAAAAAGACCATCTTCTTTAGCGGTCTCTTTGACCCCATCAAGCTATCGGATGACAGAACAGAGGAGTTTGAAAGTCTTTGGGATGAAATGAAGCCCAAGATCTTGCATCGAATGATGGGGATTTAATCGCCTATTAAAAAGGGGCTATTTAGTCCCCATATCGGTCTTTGTAGGTGTATTTGGTGCCCAGGAAGGGACTCGAACCCCCACAACCTTACGATCGCCAGCACCTGAAGCTGGTGCGTCTACCAATTTCGCCACCTGGGCATGCCGTTATTATAAAGGTATGCGCCTTTTGGCCCACTTTCTAACCCCTTTTGGCTTTTCCCCTTCAGACTTGGTGGTTTGATACAGTAGCCTAAGCAACAATAATCATTGATATATAAGGCATGTATTGCCGAAGGAATTAAATGCGTAAAGCAAAAAACTTGGTGCCACGAGAGGCTGACCGCTTAGGTACAGTCCAAGGTCACCGAGATGGATTTGGTTTTGTGATCCCGGATGACGGTGGCGAAGATATTTTTCTTTCTGAAAGAGAAATGTCCCGCGTCATGCACGGCGATAGAGTTAATGTCAGGGTATTGGGAACAGATCGTCGTGGTCGACCAGAAGGTCAGATCGTCGATGTGATTTTGCATGCCAATAAAGTAGTCATCGGACGCCTCTTAAATGAGAATGGTGTTTTAATTGTTGCGCCGGAAGATAAACGTATCGGTCACGATATCTTGATTCCGCCAAAAGGTCAGGGCAACGCCAAATTAGGGCAAGTGGTCAGTGTCGAGATCATCGACTATCCAGATAGCTATCGTCAAGCGGTTGGTCGTGTTGTTGAAGTCTTAGGTGAGATTGATGATCCTGGCATGGAGATTGAAATCGCCGTCCGCAAATATGGCGTTCCTCATGAGTTTTCAGCGGCAGTAAAAAAAGAAGCAGATGCATTGCCTGACTCCGTTCAGCAATCCGATCTTGAAGGTCGAGTGGACTTGCGCGATGTTCCTTTGGTCACTATTGATGGCGCTGACGCTCGTGACTTTGATGATGCGGTGTATTGCGAGCCAGTCATGTACGGCAAGAGCAAAGCTTGGCGCCTGATTGTGGCCATTGCCGACGTATCTCATTACGTCAAGCCGGGTCAGCCCTTAGATGATGAAGGCCTCCTACGTGCAACCTCGGTGTATTTCCCAAGACGGGTGATACCAATGTTGCCAGAGAAGATCTCCAATGGTCTTTGCTCATTAAACCCTGGTGTTGATCGTCTGTGTATGGTGTGTGACTCTGTTGTGGATAACAACGGAGTAGTGCTGGCCTATCAGTTCTATCCAGCAGTGATGCATTCTGCACAGCGTTTTACCTATGACACAGTTTGGGAAGTGCTCTCTAATAGTAAAGGTCCAGAAGCTACACGTTTTGCTGAATTCAGGCCTTTACTGACCAACCTCTATTCTTTGTACAAAATTCTATTGGACGCACGTCAAAAGCGTGGCGCCATCGAATTTGAAACTACTGAAACCCAAATCATTAGCAATGAACTGGGCAAGATCCTGCGTATTGAGCCGCGTTTGCGCAATGATGCACATCGCTTGATTGAAGAGTGCATGTTGACGGCCAACGTTTGCGCTGCAGACTTTATTGATAAGAATAAGCATCTCAGTTTGTATCGCGTTCACGCTGAACCTTCTGAGGAAAAATTGGTTACCTTGCGTCAAGTTCTGCGCACCTCAGGTTTGTCCTTGGGCGGTGGTGAAAAGCCAAAACCAAAAGACTATGCCAAGCTGATGCGCGAAATCAAAGAGCGTCCTGATGCCAATATGCTTCAGTCCGTTGTGTTGCGCTCTATGCAGCAGGCCATGTACCAGCCGGATAACGAAGGCCACTTTGGTCTTGCTTATCCTGCGTATTCTCATTTCACGAGCCCAATCCGCCGCTATCCCGATCTATTGACCCATCGTGTCATTAAGGCAATTCTTTTGAAGAAGCCTTACACGCCAGTTTTGCCGCCAATGGTTCCGCTGAACCTGACTCTGCCGCGCAAGGGCAAAGGTCGTGAAAATGCAGTCAATGCCAAGAAGTCGCATAGCGATGCAAAAGAGGCTGTGGCCAATGGCACGCGTTTACCTAAATTACCCAAAGGCGCTAATGCCGCATTACCTATTTGGGGTCAATTAGGAGTTCACTGCTCATCCAATGAGCGTCGTGCCGATGAAGCATCTCGCGATGTTGAAGCTTGGCTCAAGTGCTACTACATGCGCGACCACTTAGGTCAGGAATACGCCGGCACAGTGACTGGTGTGGCATCTTTTGGCTTATTTATTCAACTAGAAAATCTCTTCGTTGAGGGCATGGTTCATGTCACCGAATTGGGTGGCGATTACTTCCAATATGACGAAGCTCGCCAAGAGCTCCGCGGGGAGAGAACGGGTATTCGTTATCGCTTAGGTGATCGCGTACATGTTTTAGTCAGTCGCGTTGATCTGGATGCTCGTAAGATTGAATTTAGTCTCGTCAAGTCCGTTGGCTTGGAGCCAGGTGGAACTACAAATCGACGTCAAATTGTTTTGGCTAGTGAGACCGGCAGGCCAAATAAAAAAGCATCGCCCAAAAAAGGCCGACCTGGTAGTAAAGAGCCGCAGAAGCATTCCGGTATTAATGTGAATGCCGCTAAGTCTGCCGGTAATCTCGGTGCCAATCAGTCGAAGAACCAAGCTGGACGAACAGCAAGTAAAGTTGCGAAGTCCGGCAAGCCTTCAAGACCCACTGGTAAGCCGGCTGGCACAAAGCCACCTGTTCGTAGCACTAAAGCGCGTCGTAAATAATTAGCAATACAGAATCGAGATAAGTAAAGATGAAGCAAATATTGGTTGGTTTTCATGCGGTACAAGCGCGCTTACGGGTGGATGCGGCAAGTCTAAAGTCGGTGTATTTTGATCCGAGTCGTCGTGATCGCCGTATGGGTGACTTTCTCAAGCAGGCCGAAGAGATCTTAGGTGAAAGATTGCATGCCGCCGACTCTGAGCGTCTTCATAAGTTAGCAGGGCATGATCGCCATCAAGGTGTGGTTGCTCTGGCTGAGAAGATAACGATTGCACGCACCATTACCGAAGTGGTAGAGGATGTAGAAAGCAATCAAAGTAAAGTCATGTTCTTGGTATTAGATGGCGTAACTGATCCCCATAACTTCGGTGCATGCTTGCGTGTGGCTGATGGCGCTGGTGTTGATGCGGTAGTCATTCCTAAGGATCGTTCGGCTTCCATTAATGCTACTGTGAGTAAGGTGTCTAGCGGAGCTTCTGAAGTCATGCCGGTGATTACGGTTACCAACTTGGTTCGTAGCATGAAAGAGATGCAGGAAGCCGGTGTTTGGCTTATTGGTACTGATGACGAAGCGGAAAAATCTATTTACGATCTGGATCTCACTGGTCCGATTGGGATTGTCATGGGTGCAGAGGGTGAGGGCATGCGCCGCTTAACCCGTGAAACTTGTGATGAGTTGGTACGTATTCCTATGAAGGGTGTAGTTGAGAGTTTGAATGTTTCTGTAGCAAGTGGCGTATGCTTGTATGAAGCGCTAAGACAGCGTTTGGCTAAAGAGGCTAAATAATCCGCATCACTTCATCTACTCAAGAGGCTGCTATGAAATGCAATATCGGACATACTGAACGCGTTCTACGAATGACCGTCGGCGTCACCTTGATGGGTTTAGCAGGTTTTGGAATTACTGGCCCCTGGGCTTGGATCGGCATCATCCCATTGCTAACTGGCATGATCGGAAATTGCCCGGCCTATAGCATTTTGGGTATCAATACTGCTGAGAAGTCAGTAGTAAAGCGTTAAGCAAGTAGTTGCTGTACAAAGTGCTCTAATTGAGCCGGAGGCAGTGCTCCGCTAATGCGGTGAACCTCTTCGCCATTCTTGAATTCCGCTAGCGTTGGTATTGAGCGGATATTCCACTGCGATCCAAGCAGTGGCTCTGCCTCGGTATTCACCTTTACAAAAAGCACTTGATTGGCGTGAGCAATAGCGCTTGTCTGAAAGGTTGGGCCAAACATCTTGCAAGGGCTGCACCATGGCGCCCAAAAATCCACTATCACTGGCATTACTGACTGAGTTACCAGCTCGCTGAAGTTTGTTGCTGTTGCATTAATGGGTAGCGATAGTAGCTCTTGCTCACAAGCTCCGCAGATAGGGGTCTGATTCAGCTTCTCAGCAGGAACTCGATTGCCTTTGTTGCAATGCGGACAATAAATAATCATCTTGACTCCTTGGTGAGCACTCTAAGGACTTAACTACTTAATAAAGCCTCGAGCTTTTCAGTATCGATACAGAAATTGCGTATTCCCTCTGCCAATTTTTCAGTGGCCATCGCATCATTATTCAACTGCAATCTAAAGTTGGATTCATCTAACTTGAGAGGGGGGATATTTTCACTTGCCAGCGCACTCGCTGCATTACTTGCATTGAGCTTTATTTCAACGGTTGCCGTGCTGATCTGAAGATCACCCAGCAACTCTGGACTGATGGTGAGCAAGTCACATCCGGCCAGCTCTAGAATTTGGCTGGTATTGCGGAAGCTAGCGCCCATGATTTCAGTGGCAATGCCAAAGTGCTTGTAATAGTGGAAGATGCGCTTGACGGATGTAACGCCAGGGTCATTTGCACCGCCGTTATCGACATCATTCCAATTGCTGCCGAGTTTGGCTTTATACCAATCAGTAATGCGGCCTACAAATGGTGAAATCAATTTCGCATTAACTGCGCCGCAAGCTGCAGCCTGAACCAAAGAGAAAAGCAGGGTCATATTGCAATGAATGCCTTCGGCCTCCAAAGCTTTTGCCGCCTGAATACCTTCCCATGTTCCTGCCAGTTTGATCAAGACGCGTTTGCGATCAATGCCATGAGACTCATACAGAGTGATGAGGTGTTTTGCTTTGGTAATGGTTGCCTGAGTATCAAAAGAAAGGCGTGCATCAACCTCGGTCGAAACTCTCCCTGGGACGGTCTTCAAAATCTCCAGGCCGAACGCTACCAGGATGTAGTCAACTAAATCGACTGGTTTCATGCCAGGATGGGCTGATTTAACTTGGTTTACCAAGGCCTGATAGTTGGCTTGCTGAGCAGCTTTCAGGATCAGGGATGGGTTTGTTGTGGCATCCTGCGGCTGGTATTCCCGCATGCGCTCAAAGTCGCCAGTATCGGCCACGACGGTAGTCAGTTGTTTGAGTTGGCTCAGTGCGGTAGCGTGGGAAGTCATCGGGATCTTGAATGCTCTTATTGAATTAATCAGTACAACAGATTGAATATCATATGATAGATGCATAAATAAGGCTGTTCCAGTTCAGATAAGGATATCGGGCAAGATCATGAATCAAGATCAACTAAAGCAATTAGTGGGTGAAGCGGCACGGGATGAGGTCTTAAAGCTATCTGCCGGTCAGATCTTGGGTGTCGGAACAGGATCAACTGCCAACTGCTTTATTGACGCCCTAGCACCCCATAAGGCACATTTTTTGGGAACGGTATCTAGCTCTAATGCCACGACTGAGCGCCTGCTAAAGCATGGCTTTAAGGTCTTGGATCCCAATGAGGTGGATCAGTTGCCCGCCTATGTTGACGGTGCCGATGAAATTGATCCTGCTGGTCACATGATTAAAGGTGGTGGTGGTGCCTTGACCCGTGAAAAGATTATTGCCTCGATGGCAAAGCAATTCATCTGTATATGTGACTCTTCCAAGCAGGTTCCGGCGCTGGGTAATTTTGCCTTGCCTGTGGAGATCATTCCCTTGTCCAAAGGAATTGTGACTCAAGAGCTGGCCAAGCTGGGTGGCACAGTAACACTCAGGATGGCTAAAGAGACTCGTTCAGATTTGGGACCGACGTCAAGCCAACCTTTTGTAACGGATAACGGTGGCTGGATTTTGGATGTTGCTGGCCTTAAGATTGCCAACCCAATCAAACTTGAAGCGCAAATCAATCAAATCGCTGGCGTAATTACAGTTGGCCTATTCGCAAAAGAGAAAGCCAATATTTTGCTGGTGAGCAATGCATCCGGTGTGAGCAGGATTACTTTTTAAATTAAAAAACCCGACGGGGCAGCAAGCTGATCCATCGGGTTTGTTTGCCATGATTCTTCATGGCGCAGGCAAAGGCAAGAAATTTAGTTCCCAATGCCCATAAGCACATAGATATGCTTACGAGTAGTGGCTTTCGCCAATGTAGCCAATCACGAGATCTGACCCACTACGTTTCAATCCTATACTTCTGGATTTGACTCGTCAAGCGATAGACAAAAATAATTATTCAGCTGGCGGTACGTAGCCCTGAGCCATGTCTGCACCGCCTTCAAAGAAGTATTTTTCAACCTGTTTGAGTAGGTATTGGCGAGCACGAGGGTCGGCCATATTTAGGCGATTCTCATTAATGAGCATGGTTTGTTGTTTTAACCAGTCGGCCCAGGCCTGCTTGGAAACTTGATTCCAAATCTTTTTACCAAGATCGCCGGGGAGTGGAGCAAAGTCCATGCCTTCAGCTTCTTTGTTGAGTTTGATGCATTGAACCATGCGTGCCATTTGTAATGCCTTTCAAATACTGTGTACTAAATCAAAAAAATATAAACCCAAGAGAGCTGTAAATACTTATAGATCTTTGGTAAGAACCATGGATTTGCGATCCCAGTTATAGATCTGCTTTCTTTCTTCGGGAAGATCGTCAACAGAGGCGCGCTTAAAGCCGCGCTTTAAAAACCAATGCTCTGTTCTGGTGGTTAAAACGAAAAGCTTTTTAATGCCTTCGCGTTTAGCCCGCATCTCAACACGCTTAAGTAAGCGCTCTCCATCTCCTGATCCTTGAACATCAGGATCTACTGCGAGGCAAGCAAGCTCGCCCACGCCATTGGGGAATGGGAATAGGGCAGCACAGCCGAAGAGAACGCGATCATGCTCAATAACAGAGAAGCGCTGAATATCACGCTCAATGACGTCTTGACCGCGAGCAGCCAAAATACCTTCTTCTTCAAGAGGGCTAGTCAACTGCAGAATGCCGCCAACGTCATCTTGATTGGCTTCACGCAAATTCTCAATATCGGATGAGGCCAACATCATGCCGATACCATCATGGGTAAATAGCTCTTCTAAAAGCGCACCATCTTGATTGCAAGGTAAGAAGTGGACGCGGCTAACACCAGCACGAATAGCTCTGCCGGAGATATTGAGTAAGTTCTTCATGCCTTGATCGAGCTCTGGATGCTGAGTTACATATTCTTGAAGTTGCGGCATAGAAAGTTCGGTAATGAAATCAGCATCGTCATCTTTTAAGCCAGCATACGGACTTAAGAAAATGAGTTTATCTGCTTTGAGTGCTGCAGCAGTTGATGCGGCAACATCTTCAAATGCTAGATTAAATGCCTGACCAGTTGGCGAGAATCCTAAGGGTGAGAGCAGCACAATCTTATTGCTATCTAGCGAAAGCTTGATTGAAGTCGAATCTACTTTACGCACCAAACCGGTGTGGATGTAATCAACACCTTCAACTACGCCTACAGGCATGGCGGTAATAAAGTTACCCGAGATCACTGACATGCGGGATCCTGCCATTGGCGTATTCGGAAGTCCGCGACTAAATGCCGCTTCAATATCCAAGCGCAATTCACCGGCAGCCTCTTTAACACACTCCAAGGCTGCAGCGTCAGTGATGCGGTAGCTGTGCATGGCACTCTTGCCAAACTGACTCTTCATATTGCGGAGCATTAACTGCTCCTCGATCTGCGGGCGGATACCGTGAACTAAAACAATACGCATGCCCATGGCATGCAACATGGCGATATCTTCAATCAGATTCTCGAGACCAATTTCCTGGGCTAATTCACCAGCAAAGGCGATTACGAATGTCTTCTCACGAAAGCTATGAATATAGGGCGCAACATCACGCAGCCATCCTACAAAAGGAAAGTTGGAGCTTGATTCTTCGGCGTTTGAGCCGGAGTTTGGTGCATTTGTTGGCATAGTGAGAAAATTATAGGGTGCAAGAGCCTATAAACCAACAAAAACCCGAAGCAAGCCCTACGACTGTGCCTGCTTCCAACACCTCACGACGGCTAGAAATTCGCTTTCCGGAGGAGTTGCCGGTTTCAAGCCAGCGTCAAATCATCAAGGATGCCTTGAGCACGCATCAGGTTGTGATCGTCTGCGGTGAGACCGGATCGGGCAAAACAACCCAATTGCCGAAGATCTGTTTGGATCTCGGTAGGGGCACTATTAACGGCGGCCGCCTCATTGGGCATACGCAGCCTCGCCGCATTGCTGCGACAGCCACAGCGAAGCGTATAGCCCAGGAGCTGGGCACACCAATCGGCCAGGATGTAGGTTATCAGGTGCGCTTTGCCGATAAGACCAGTCAAGGTGCCTCTATTAAGTTGATGACCGATGGAATCTTGCTGGCTGAGACTCAAAGAGACCCTCAACTTCGTGCCTATGACACCCTCATCATCGATGAAGCGCATGAGCGCAGTCTAAATATCGATTTTCTATTGGGATACCTGCGCCAGCTATTGCCTAAGCGTCCCGATCTCAAGCTCATCATCACCTCTGCGACCATCGACGCTAAGCGTTTCTCAGATCATTTCACCTTAAATGGCAAAGCTGCACCAGTCATTGAGGTGAGTGGTCGACTATTCCCGGTAGAGCAACGTTATGAGCCATTAGAGCCGGATGCTAAGCCAGATGGAAAAAAAGAGTCCAAAGAGGCCAAAGAAATTCCAGATGCAGTCGTAGAAGCGATTGCCAATGTCTGGCGAGAGGGTGCCTTAGGCGCTGGTGATGTCTTGGTATTCTTGCCTGGGGAGCGAGAGATTCGGGATTGTGCCGAAGCTCTACGCAAAGATCACGTCCTTCAGCAACGCTTTCATCCAGAGATACTGAGTCTCTTTGCCCGCCAATCGGTTGCGGAACAAGAGCGTGTTTTTAATCCTGGTAATGGTCGACGCATCATCTTGACTACCAACGTTGCGGAGACCTCATTAACCGTTCCTAATATTCGATATGTAGTTGATAGCGGTTTGGCACGCGTGAAGCGCTACTCCTATCGCAATAAGGTAGAGCAACTCCAGGTCGAGCCGATTTCGCAAGCGGCAGCCAATCAAAGGGCAGGACGTTGCGGTCGTGTGTCGGATGGTATTTGCATTCGTCTGTATAGCGAACAGGACTATATCAATCGTCCTAAATTTACCGATCCAGAAATTCTACGTAGTTCCTTAGCGGCTGTATTGCTTCGCATGAGCTCTTTGCGTTTACCCCGTATTCAAGAATTCCCATTCATTGATAAGCCTCTAGGTCGCGCGATTGCCGATGGTGTGCAACTGCTAGATGAGCTGGGGGCTATTGTTTATGACGAAGATTCTGCAGACGACAACAAAGATATCATCAACAGCTTCAAGTTAACCCCTACGGGCAAGCAGCTAGCAGAGCTTCCTCTCGATCCCCGGATTGGTCGCATGCTCTTGGCTGCTAAAGAGCAGAACGCCTTACGTGAAGTCACCATCATTGCATCTGCTTTAGCCACACAAGATCCCCGTGATCGACCGATGGATCAAGCTGCTGCTGCAGATCAAGCGCATTTACAGTTTGCAGATGAACGCTCTGAATTTTTAAGCTTTGTGAAGCTGTGGGATTGGTATCAGGATGCGCTGAAACATAAACATAGCAATCGCCAGTTAGAGAACTTATGCCGTAGTAAATTTTTATCTCCAAGACGTATGCGAGAGTGGCGTGATGTTCATGGTCAACTCCATACGATGTTGGGTGAAAAGGGTTGGAAAGAGAACCCCTCTGCCGCTACTTACGAACAAGTTCACTTATCTTTGTTGACGGGCTTGCTAGGTTACGTTGCAAAAAAAGAAGAGGATGAAAAATCCCAAGAGCGCGGTAGCAAGACGGGTGGTTATATTGGCGCGCGTGGTATTCGTCCATTTATTTGGCCAGGCTCAACTATTGGTAAGAAGGCTGGTGCTTGGATTTTGGCAGGCGAACTTCAAGAAACCAATCGGATGTATGCCCGAACGATTGCCAAGATTGAACCTCAGTGGGTTGAGAAGGTAGCAGTTCACCGCCTGATTAAATCTCTAAGCGATCCTTTTTGGGATAGTCGCCAAGGTGAAGTCATGGCATTTGAGCGCGGCACTTTGTATGGATTGCCGATTTATCACGGTCGTAGAGTGCGCTATGAGCCTCATAACCCAGAAGAAGCTCGCGAGTTATTTATTAGTCAAGCTCTAGTTCAAGAAGAAATGTTTGGGCGCATGGATACCCCAGCATTGATTCGAGAGACTGAGGCCGATGCAAGAAGGAAATATCCGGGCTGCTTCGAATTCTTCTGGCATAACCGCCGACTGATTAAAGAAATTGAGGCATTAGAGCATCGCTCCAGGCGTCCCGATGTCTTGGTGGATGATGATCTCCTACTCGCTTTCTATAACTCACGTATTCCGAAAGATGTCCTCAGTAGAGAGGGTATGAAAGCCTGGCTCAAGAAGGCAGCCAAGATCGAGGGCGCTAATGAAGAGGGTTCTGACAGTCTCCTACGTTTAGCTAAAGCAGATTTAATGCGTCATGAAGCTGCTGGTATTACAGTCGATCGTTATCCTAAAAAAATGATCGTTGGTGGTAGTGAGCTTAGTCTGACCTATCACTTTGAGCCTGGCAGCCCAAAAGATGGGGTCACCCTGGTTGTTCCCTTGACGCTCTTAAATCAGGTGGATGGCCGTCGCTGCGAATGGCTGGTGCCAGGCATGTGCGAAGAAAAAATTCACCTGCTACTCAAATCACTTCCCCAGAAATTACGTCGTCACTGTGTACCACTGCCGGAGTATGCAAAATCCTTCTTAGATCGTATGCTGGCAGAAAAGCAGTTTGGAGTGGGGGACTTTTTAGATAGTCTAATTACGGATATGCGTAAAGAGCGTGGTCTAGAAATTAAGCGAACGGATTTCAGGCCCGAATCCTTGCCACTGCATTCGTCTATGAATTTTCGACTAGTAGATGAACATGGTCGCCAGTTAGAGCTCGAGCGCAATTTATCCCGATTACGTGCTGAGTATGGAGAAACTGCCCGAACTGCATTTCAGGCAATAGCCCAACAAGCGGTGCAAGAGGAGTTAGGTGGTGAAGTTCCAGAAACCACTTCGAGCGCTTCTGTCAAAACAACTCAAACCACCAATACCTCTGCAGTAAAAAATGTAGAGCAGGGTGGTTACCGCAGCTGGGACTTTGGTGAACTACCGGAAACCCTGGAGATTCAAAAAGGTAATCGCACCTTATTTGGATATCCCGCATTAGTTGACCGTACAGAATCATGTGACCTTGAAGTGTTCGATGATTTGCTAGAGGCCAGAAAACACCACTGTCAAGGATTGCGAAGATTGTTTGCTTTGTCGAATAAAGACACGCTCAAGGCGTTACAAAAACAACTGCCTGGAATTCGAGAGCTGGGTTTGCTGTTTATTAATGTCGGTTCAGTAGATGGTTTGATTGAGCAAATTCTCAATCTTGCTTTGGAGCGAGCTTTCATGAATGATCCGCTCCCGGTGAATGCCGAGCAATTTGCAGGGCGCCTGCAAGCAGGTAAGCCACGCTTGGCTCTCATTGCTCAGGAGATTTCAAAGCATGCTTTGGCAGCTTTACAGGCCCATGCAGATCTTCAAAAGAAGCTAGCTCAGGCCAAGGCCGCCTCAGCTTCTGCGTATACAGACATTCAAACGCAAGTTCAGGGTTTGATATTCCCCAAATTCATATCAGATACTCCTTATGCACAGTTAGTGTATTTCCCACGATATCTCAAGGCGATTGCGATGAGGATCGACAAATTGCGCGCCAATCCTAGTCGTGATGCTCAGTGTCAAAAAGACTGGGAGTCTGTTGCTCGGCCATGGCAAAAGCTGGTTCAGGGGAGTCGTGGATCTGCGAACTATGCTATGTCTGAGGACCAGGCTTTGACGGATTTTCGCTGGCAACTGGAGGAATTAAGGGTAGCCCTATACGCCCAGGAATTAAAGACCCCAACCCCAATGTCCCTAAAGCGCTTAGAAAAGGTCCTGGCGAGCTTGCGGTAAGTCAAGTTTATCCACCGAAAGGAGGATAAAACAGGTATTCCAATGCTTACAATGACAGCTATGCATATTTATTTCAGTAAAGCCAAATTTGGCACTATTTCAGTCTTGACTGTTTTTACCCTGATCGGGTTCCAGAATGGCGTCTTTGCACAAGCCCCAGCAGCAGCTGACTCCAAAGGCGAGCCCAAATTAGCAGTCGTGCTGAACTCAGGCGAAGCAACAGTCAGTTTGATCGATATGCCGAGTCGCAAAGTGATTAAGACTGTGCTGGTTGGTAAAGAGCCCCATCACTTGATGATGACTCCAGATCAAAAGACGCTACTGATTGCAAATGCAGCAGGCAATGATGTTGTCCTTATGAATCCCACCACTGGTGAGCTAACAGGCAAGATTCCTGACATTATTGATCCGTACCAAATTGGCTATTCGCCAAATCATAAGTGGTTTGTTGCAAACGGCAATCGCTTGGATAGGGTGGATGTCTATCACGCTCAAGGTGCAGATCTGAAGTTAGCTAAGTCCGTTAAGTTAGGCAGGACACCAAGTCACGTTGCATTTACAGCGGATAGCAAGATTGCATTTATTACCCTGCAAGACTCCAATGAATTAGCAGCAATTGATTTGGATAGTCAGACTGTGCTTTGGAAAATGGCAACTGGCAAAGTACCTGCTGGCGTTTGGATGACGCCAGGCGATCAATATCTTTTGGTAGGCATTACTGGCGAAGATAATGTTCACGTCATTGATTGGAAGAATCGCAAAGAAGTAAAGAGAATCGTGACTGGGAAGGGTGCTCATAACTTCCGTCCCTTGGGTGATAAAAAACATGTGTTCGTCAGCAATCGCATTGCGTCCACCATTAGCCTAATTAATATGCAGACCTTGGAAAAGGTGGGTGATATTACTGGCCTGCCTGCAGGCCCAGATGATATGGAGATTACGCCTGATGGAAAAACGATGTGGGTCACATTCCGCTTCTCCAAAAAGGCGGGAGTGATTGATATTCCATCAATGAAGTTGGTAACTGTGATTCCAGTTGGTAAATCCCCGCATGGTGTCTTCTTTACCCCTCGCGCTGGCTGGGAATAAGCTAGGCAATGCTTTTTAAGGCCTCGTTTATAAGACTTGTAGTAATTCTAGCTTTAGCATTTTCTGCATCGCTTGGATTTGCACAAGAGTCACATTGCAAAAAAACGATTTACCTCACCTTTGATACCGGCAATATGTCTGTTGCTCAGACGGTTGCAGACATATTAAATCGCCAAAAAATCAAAGCCACTTTTTTTCTTGCAAATGAAAAAACCAATCGCGGTGATTTTTCTCTAGATGATTCCTGGAAATCTTTTTGGCAGGACCGTGTTCGGGAAGGTCATCATTTTGGTAGCCATACCTATGACCATCTGTATTTCGTCAAAGACGGCCCCAGTGGAGAGATCTTTGCAAAGCCACAGTTTGGTTCCAAGGCTGGCGTGATGAGTCTATATAACGAAGCAAGCTATTGCCGAGAAATCAGACGGGTAGATGAACGATTCAAAGAGCTAACTGATAACAATATTCAGAAAATCTGGCGCGCACCAGGTGGTAAAACTTCCCCTCGTTCAATTAGGATGGGTAGTCAATGCGGTTACCAGCACATGGGCTGGAGCCCGGCCGGCTTTCTGGGTGATGAGTTGAGTTCGCAGACCCACCCCAATCAGACTCTTTTGGACGGGGCAAGTAGTCAACTTCAAGATGGCGATATCACCATGGCCCATTTGGGTATTTGGTCGCGCAAGGACCCTTGGGCGCCAGCCGTTTTAGAGCAACTGATTGTGAATTTGAAAGCTCGCGGCTTTTGTTTTGCAACCCTGCCAAAACAGGATAAATAAGTCACAATTAGGCATATGGATTCCAATCCCTTAATAGCCGCCATCTCATCAGCCTACGCTAGCACGCAAGAATTCTTGTTCGCTAATGTAGCGGGACCGATTCTTTATCAATTCGACCTCATGTCGATGGCTGAGGATGTTTTTGATGGCATCGATTGGTTTTTATTTGGCTGCATTCAGATCTTGCTAATTGCTATGATCCTGCGCACTTGGGAAAGATTTTCTCCGGCGGAGATGCAGGAGAGTTCCGCCAAAAGCTCTAAATCAGATATTTTTTATACCTTGTTTCATCGACTGGGTATTTTTCACGGTTTGATCTTTCTAACCTTATCGGGATTTTTCTTTCAGGTTGACTCCGTTCTGCATGACTTCCGATTTGGCAGGCTCAATGTAGAGTCATGGTGGCCTTCGGTAACATCAATCCCCTTGGTCAGCTTTTGCATCTATTTTGTTTTGCTAGACCTGGTAGAGTATTTATATCACCGCGCTTCACACACTTTTAATTGGTGGTGGCAATTGCATGCCTTGCATCACAGTCAAACTGTAATGACAGCATGGTCTGATGATCGAAACCATATTCTCGATAGCATCTTGCATGCAGTCGTGTTTGCTTTCTTTGCATTACTTTTTGGAGTATCTCCAAGTCAGTTTATTTTGCTGGTGGTATTAAGTCAGTTTATTCAGAGTTGGCAGCACGCCAATCTGAAGATTCATCTTGGCTCTTTTAAATATCTACTGGTATCGCCGATGTATCACCGGATGCATCACGCAGTAGGTTATGGCCATGAGGCTAAAGGTAAGGTGGGCGTTTTGGGCGGCTGCAATTTTGGTGTCTTGTTTCCGTGGTGGGACATGATCTTCAGTACTGCAATCTTCCCCAAAGAAGTTCATCCAACCGGAGTCAGGGATTTGACTATTTCACACAATGTATTGCAGCAGCAGTGGCAAGGCCTGATGCATGCAGTACGCGAAATTTTTCCTAAGACGAAGTAAATAAACGGCAGTTCACTGGCAGCAATGGAAATCTATGGATAGCATGCAGCAGGTATTTAAGTCTTTTGGCTTAGCTTTAGTCGGCACGATGCACCCCAAAATGCTCTGGTTCACTCTGCGCCCATTTTTGATTGTCTCTGTCCTGTGGGGCTGCTTAATTTGGCTAACTTGGACGCCGGCATTGGAGATGCTCAACATCTTTTTAACAACATCCATGTTTACTAGCTGGATTCAGGATGGTTTGATTTGGGCTGGCTTCGAGAGCGCACGCGCATGGATCGCACCCCTCTTTTTTGTCATGTTGCTCACCCCATTAATTTCCATCAGCCTTTTAGTCTTTATTGCTTTCACGACGGTTCCTGCCATTGTTAAAAGAGTTTCTCGACAGCATGCTTACAAAGATCTTGAGAGAAGAAGGGGTGGTGGGTTATTCGGAAGCTTTGTTTACACCATTTGGTCCGCCTTAATTTGTTTGGCGTTAGTGATGTTGACTTTACCGGTGTGGTGGATACCGCCCTTAGTTGCGGTTTTGCCGCCGCTACTGTGGGGTTGGTTAACTATGCGATTAATGTCATATGACGTTCTGGCTCAGCATGCCACTTCGCAAGAGCGTGATACGCTTTTACATCAGCATCGTTGGCCGCTATTAGCCATGGGAATTGCTTCTGGCATGCTTGGAGCTGTGCCGACATTCTTTTGGGCAACCTCAGCATTAGCTTTAGTTTTATTTCCTGTGGTGGGTTTTTTTGCCCTTTGGATTTATTCCGTAATCTTTGTGTTTGCAGCACTATGGTTCACACACTACCTGCTTGAATCCTTAAAAGATTTACGCAGAAACGAGTTGGATCAATCTTTAAATATGAAGCACGTGTAATCGATATGGAGCTCCCGTACCATGTTTGAGGTGTCAAAACAGGTCAGCATTGATGCGCTCGAGGTCAAAGCTCGTCACTTTGGTTTGATTGTGATTGGTGATGAAATTTTGTCAGGCCGTCGCCAGGATAAGCACTTAAGTAAATTAATCGAACTTTTGAATGAACGTGGCTTGAGTCTATCTTGGGCTAAGTATGTTGCAGATGATCCCGAGCAAATCACCGCAACCCTGAAAGACAGCTTTGCAAGTGGTGATGTTGTTTTCAGTACCGGTGGTATTGGTGCCACCCCGGATGACCATACTAGGCAATGCGCCGCTTTGGCGCTAGGTACGAAAACCGAGTTGCATCCAACTGCGCAAGAATTGATCGCGGGACGCATCCAATCTATGGCAGAAGGGGATCCTCTAAAAGCGGATCTCAACACTCCTGAAAACCAGCACCGCTTCAAGATGGGTGAATTCCCGATTGGTAGCGACATCATCCCAAATCCTTACAACCAGATTCCTGGCTTTTGTATCCGCGAGCACTATTTTGTCCCCGGCTTTCCAGTAATGGCTGCCCCCATGATGGCCTGGTGTCTGGATACTCATTATCAAAACCTTTTTCATCGTGAAAACTGGGCCGAGCAGAGTTTTATTGTTCCCAAGGGTATTGAATCAACCTTAACGCCTTTAATGGAGCGCATTGAAGCCACATTCCCGGGCGTGAAGGTCTTTAGTCTTCCATCCGTTGGCGACGCATCTAAGGGGGGTGTTTATGCCGATCGTCATATCGAACTAGGCATTAAAGGCAATGCCAATTTACTCGATACTGCCTGGATTGCTTTGCGCACGGGTACTGAGGGGTTAGGTTATGTAATTCATGATATTTCTAAATCTGACTAAGCACTACTTTGGTGCAAATATAGTCTTTTTTAGGTTTTAGAGGGGTATTTCAGCACTTAATTAGTGCAATAATGACTGTTCCCGTTTGTTTGCTTCAGTAAATTAGATACATCCCAAGGGCATATTTGATGCCTGGAATAAACAAGGGTGTACACCTTAGGTTTGTATTCCGAATTTAGTTAATAGAGGAGATTTGCATGACAAAGACCGTCGCTGATGTGATGAAGTTAGTTAAAGAGAAAGAATGTACTTTCGTTGATTTCCGCTTTGTAGATACAAAGGGTAAAGAGCAACACACAACAGTACCTATTTCCCATTTTGACGAAGACAAATTTGAGAGCGGTCATGCATTTGACGGTTCATCTATTGCTGGTTGGAAGGGTATTGAAGCTTCTGACATGCTGTTGATGCCCGATCCAACAGCTTGCTACATCGACCCATTCTATGAAGAGCCAACATTGGTAATCACATGTGATGTGATCGAGCCTTCAGATGGCAAAGGTTACGACCGTGACCCACGTTCGATTGCGAAACGTGCTGAGTCTTATTTGAAAAGCACTGGCCTAGGTGATACAGCTTATTTTGGTCCAGAGCCAGAATTCTTTATTTTTGACGGCGTCCGTTGGGGTGCTGACATGCAAGGTTGTTTCGTTAAGGTAGATTCTGAAGAGGCCCCATGGTCTTCAGCTGCTGAACTCGAAGGTGGCAACACTGGTCACCGTCCAGGTAAAAAAGGCGGCTACTTCCCAGTTGCTCCAGTAGATACATTCCAGGACATGCGTTCTGAAATGTGTTTGATCCTCGAATCTTTAGGCATTCCTGTCGAAGTTCACCACCATGAAGTTGCTGGCCAAGGCCAAAATGAATTGGGTACTAAGTTCAGCACATTGGTAGAGCGCGCTGACTGGACTATCTGGCAAAAGTATGTAATTCAAAACGTTGCGCATGCTTACGGCAAGACGGCAACATTTATGCCTAAGCCTATCGTTGGCGATAACGGTTCTGGTATGCACGTTCACCAATCTATTTGGAAAAACGGCGAGAACTTGTTTGCTGGTAATGGCTACGCAGGTTTGTCAGAGTTCGCATTGTTCTACATCGGCGGCATCATCAAGCACGCTAAAGCACTGAACGCAATTACCAATCCAGGTACAAACTCATACAAGCGTTTGGTTCCAGGCTTTGAGGCTCCAGTGAAGTTGGCTTACTCAGCACGTAACCGTTCTGCTTCTATTCGTATTCCACACGTTCCTAGTCCTAAGGGTCGTCGTATTGAGACTCGCTTCCCTGATCCATTGGCTAACCCATACCTCTGCTTCTCAGCATTGATGATGGCAGGTCTTGATGGTATTCAAAACAAGATTCATCCAGGTGAAGCTGCGGACAAGAACTTGTATGACTTGCCACCAGAAGAGGATGCAAAGATCCCAACCGTTTGTGCAAGCTTGGAAGAAGCGTTAGAAGCTTTGAACAAAGACCGTGAGTTCTTAACTCGTGGTGGTGTCTTTACAGATTCTATGATCGACGCATATATCGCTTTGAAGATGGAGGATGTCACGCGTTTCCGTATGACTACTCATCCGATCGAATTCGATATGTACTACTCCCTGTAGGCGAAGGAGAAATGTTGAGCGCAGGTCTGTTGCGCAATTCGTTCAAAGGGGCAGCTTCGGCTGCTCCTTTTTTTCCGACATTGCTTGATCAGATGCCTAATGCCATTGTGGTATTCGAGGCTGAGAACCAACAATTGGTTTACGTAAACCCGGCTGCAGAGTCTGCGCTGGATCTTTCGCGAAAATCTCTTGAGGGGCAGTCTGTACACAATCTGTTCGGTGATAACGAGTCTATTAAGCGCATGATCGAGGAAGTTAAAGCGGGACACGTATCCGCTCAGCGCCAAGAGATGGTGCTGCATTCTTTGCCAGGTAGCATTCACCAGGAATCAATTCCGGCACATGTGGTTGTAGCTAGTCTTGAAGATCCAACTCTGATCATGATGGAATGGTTTCCGATAGATCAACAATTGCGAAGTGAGCGCGATGAACGCGTGACGCAACAAGTTGAAGCAAATAAGCAGCTCATGCGCAACCTAGCGCATGAAATTAAAAACCCTTTGGGCGGCATTCGAGGTGCCGCTCAATTGCTGGAGTTTGAGTTTCCAGAAAAAAGCTTGCGTGAATACACTCAAGTCATCATTAAAGAATCAGATCGCCTGCAAAACTTGGTGGATAGATTGCTCGCCCCGCATCGCAAGGCGCACGCCATGGAGTCCTTTAATGTCCACGAGGCATTGGAGCGCGTACGTAGCTTGGTCTTGGCTGAGTTTCCAAAAGGTTTAAGAATTATTCGTAACTACGACACTAGCTTGCCTGAAGTGCTCGGTGATCGTGAGCAGTTGATTCAGGCAGTCTTAAATATTGCCCACAATGCTGCACAGGCTTTATCAGAAGAAATGCAGCAGGGCATTGCCCAAATTGAATTGAAGACGAGGGTTGCTCGCTCTGTCACTATTTCGAAGCAACGCTACAAGATGGCGATGGACTTACATGTAATTGATAACGGGCCTGGCATTCCAGATGATATTCGCGAGCGAATTTTCTTTCCGCTAGTTTCTGGCAGGGATGGCGGCAGCGGTCTTGGACTCACCCTAGCTCAAACTTTTGTGCAGCAGCATCAAGGCTTCATTGCCTGTGACAGCCGTCCTGGACGGACTGACTTCCATATTCAAATTCCTTACCGTAGGCAGGAGAAAGTATTATGAAACCCGTTTGGATCGTTGATGATGACCAGTCAATTCGTTGGGTATTGGAGAAGGCGCTGACTCGTGAGAGTATTCCCCATAAAAGCTTTTCCAACCCTAATGATGTACTCGATGCGTTGGATAAAGAAGCTCCGCAAGTATTAATTTCGGATATTCGTATGCCACGCGGCAATGGTTTGGATCTTTTGCAAAACGTCAAAGAATCTCATCCTATGCTTCCGGTCATCATTATGACGGCATACTCGGATTTAGATTCAGCAGTCTCATCTTTTCAAGGTGGCGCATTTGAATACCTCACTAAGCCATTTGATATTGATAAAGCGGTAGAGTTGATTCGTCGCGCTATAGAGCAGAGTGAGCGCAATCAATCCGGCAATAAAGAGATGAATGGCTGGAGACAGGATTCAACCGAAATTATTGGCCAAGCTCCGGCAATGCAAGAAGTTTTCAGAGCTATTGGTCGTTTGGCTCAGTCTCATTCAACAGTCTTAATTACTGGGGAATCTGGCACCGGCAAGGAGCTGGTAGCGCAGGCTTTACATAAACATAGCCCGCGCGCTAAGGGTCCATTTGCAACCTTTAGCACTGCAGCAGTCCCTAAGGATTTATTGGAGTCAGAATTATTTGGTCATGAGCGTGGAGCCTTTCCTGGAGCATTGACATTGCGTCGTGGACGTTTTGAGCGGGCTGACGGCGGCACCTTATTTTTGGATGAGATTGGGGATATCCCTTTTGATCTGCAAACTCGTTTATTGCGCGCTTTAACTGACGGTCATTTTTATCGTGTTGGCGGGCAAGATCCCATCAAGGCAAATGTGCGCATCATTGCTTCAACACACCAAAACTTAGAAGCCCGTGTTGCTGCTGGCGCTTTCCGTGAAGATTTGTTGCATCGCTTAAATGTGATTCGTTTGCGGATGCCAGCTTTGCGAGAACGTGCTGAAGATATTCCGGTTCTAGCACGTCATTTCATGTTGTCTTGTGCCAAGTCTTTTGGTGTAGAGCCAAAAAAACTGTCGGATGATGTCTTAAAAGAAATCGGCGTTAGGCCATTTCCAGGAAATGTGCGCCAATTAGAAAACCTCTGCCATTGGTTAACAGTGATGACCCCATCCAATGTGATTGGGGTAAGTGATTTACCGGCTGATATTTTGGCAGAGGCCGGTGAACAGCCTGTTTTATTGCAAGGTGAATCCAATCCCTCCACTCCAGTTGCGGTTAGGGGCACTTCGGTGGATTGGGAGGGTGGCTTAGGTCGACTGGCAGTCAAAATGCTCCAAGACGGCGACGCTGAAGTGTATGACATTCTGTGTTCTAAGTTTGAAAAAGCAGTGCTGCAAGCAGCCTTAGAAGTCACTCGGGGAAGAAGGGTTGAGGCAGCTCAGCGCCTTGGTATTGGTCGCAATACGATCACTCGGAAATTGCAGGAGCTCGGTATTGATGGCTGAGTCGATTCGAATAGCGGCCTGGAACGTTAATTCAATTAAGGTACGTTTACCCCAAGTACTCCGGTGGCTGCAAGATCAAGAAAAAGCCAAGAAGCCAATTGATGCTCTTTGCCTTCAGGAATTAAAGCTAACCGATGATAAGTATCCGCACGCAGAGTTAGAGGAGGCGGGGTACATCAGTATTGCTGCCGGACAAAAGACGTATAACGGCGTGGCGATTATTGTTCGTAAAGCTGCATTAGCGCCGATTGCTACGGATCATGAAACCACTTTCCTTAAGCCAATCAGAAATATTCCCGGCAATGTGGATGAGCAACAGCGCATCTTGGCTGCTACCGTTTGTTTCAAGGGAGTGCAACCTATTCGCCTCATATCGGCATATTTTCCTAATGGTCAATCGCCCGATAGCGACAAATTCCAATACAAGTTGGGATGGCTTGCAGCGCTGGAAGATTGGTTAAAAGAAGAGTTGACTCAAAATACCCGTTTAGCGCTCTTAGGGGACTTTAATATCGCCCCTACAGATGATGATGTGCATGACCCATCGAAGTGGATCGGCCAAAACCTAGTGTCTCCTCAAGAGCGGGATGCATTTCAGCGTTTATTGAATTTAGGCTTAACGGATTCTTTCCGTATGTTTGAACAAGTGCCTAAATTGTTTAGCTGGTGGGATTACCGCATGATGGGTTTTAGAAGAAACGCTGGAATGCGGATTGATCATATTCTGTTAAGCGAAGCGCTAAAGGTGCAATGTAGCGCTAGCATTGTGGATAAGGAGCCTAGAACCTGGGAGCAGCCTTCTGACCATGCTCCAGTAATTGCGGAGATTAAACAGTCTTAATGTGAGGGCCTAGCGCTTACATTGGGACAGCATTCTAAATCTTGCTTTATTCTTAATAGAAGACCCTGTAAATAAATTTGTGTAAGTTCCTGCGGCCAATGAACCTTCATAGAAGGAGAGCCACATGGAACACAGCACAATGGATCGTAGTAAATTACAAGCCTTAGCCAACGAACTGGCCAAGGACCTCAAGACTCCAGAGGATTTAAATATCCTTTCACAGGAGTTGGTTAAGCTCACGGTAGAAGCAGCTTTAAATGCGGAGCTGACCCACCATCTGGGTTATGAGAAGCATCGCAATCGGCCTAGTGGTAATGCGCGCAATGGTATTACTAGCAAACGCCTTAAAGGCTCCCATGGCGAGGTGGCTATTGACACCCCCAGAGATCGAGATGGCAGCTTTGAGCCACAACTGCTTGCTAAGCACCAAACCCGCTTAACCAGCATGGATAGCCAGATTTTGACGCTCTACGCCAAAGGCTTATCCACCAGAGAGATCGTCGATGCTTTTAAGGGGGTGTACGATGCCAACGTTTCGGCTACGCTCATCTCCCAGGTGACGGACAAAGTCATTGAGCAAATCACTGACTGGCAGGCCAGGCCGCTCAATGCCATCTACCCGATTGCGTATTTGGACTGCATAGTGGTCAAAATCCGCGAGAACCTGCAAGTCATCAATAAATCGATTTACCTGGCTCTAGGGGTCGATATGGACGGACATCAGGAGCTATTAGGTCTATGGATCTCCGAGAACGAGGGAGCCAAGTTCTGGCTATCCGTACTGACAGAGCTCAAGAGTCGTGGTGTGCAAGATATTCTCATTACCTGCATTGATGGACTCAAAGGCTTTCCACAGGCCATTGCCAGCGAGTTTCCACAGACCCGTATTCAGCTATGTATTGTGCACATGGTGCGCAACAGCCTAAAGTACGTTTCTTGGAAAGATTACAAGGCGGTCACCGCTGATATCAAACGTATTTATCAGGCCAGCACCGAAGCGCTGGCTCAAAAAGCGCTAGAAGAGTTTGGCACCACCTGGAACAGCCAATATCCGCAGATCGCTAAATCCTGGACTAGTCACTGGGAGCACTTACGAGCCTTATTGGATTATCCGCCGGAGATCCGCAAGGC
>NZ_JBIIPA010000031.1:0-20826 GCF_044342855.1 Polynucleobacter sp. | reverse complement strand
CCTCCAGCAGAATATGAAGCATACTATTACCAGCAGCAAAAGCAGTGCCAACAGCAGCAAAGCAAGATGGGTCAGAATATCGACCTTACTTAAACCAAATGGCCTCTATGAAAGTCGGGGCGGTTCAACCCTTGTCTTTACTGCTTTTTTCTCTTTAATCAGAATTAAAAAGCAATCTTTGGTGCCCGAGGCCGGAATCGAACCGGCACGACTTTTTTGAGTCGGCAGATTTTAAATCTGCTGTGTCTACCGATTTCACCACTCGGGCTCGCACGAGCAATAAAGCCGTACTAAATAAATCAAGACAAGAGAAATTTTAGCATGCGAGTGCTATTGGCGGCGGGAAGCCTGTTTTCATCAAGCTTAGGCTCTAGCTCAGGCAAACCCACTAAACTATTCCCATGAAAATACCTACACCAAGCTCAGGTCTTAAAACCCTCTTTAAAGCCATCTTTTGGCTTGGTTCTACAGCTTTGGTATTGATTGTTGCAGTTGCTGTCTTCTACCTAATCTCAGCCCAAACCAACCCCTCAGGTAAACGGATTATCAAAACTCTAGGGGATTCAGTTGCCATCACCTTTGATGAAAGTGATATTCCCCACATTCAGGCCAAAAGCTCTGCTGATGCGCTATTTGCCTTAGGTTATTTGCATGCGAGCGAGCGTTCCTGGCAGATGGAAATTAATCGCCGCCTATCGAGCGGTCGACTCTCTGAAATTCTCGGCAAAGAAACTCTAGCGATTGATCGCTTTATTCGGACCTTAGGCATTAAACATGCCGCTGAAAAACAACTTGATCGCTACCCTATTGCCACTAAACGATTGCTGCAATCCTACGCGGACGGAGTGAATGCCGGCAATGCCCACTTAGGCTGGGCGTTACCGGTGGAATACTTTCTAACTGGCTCTAAACCAGGCCATTGGTCACCCACGGATAGTGTGGCGTGGATGTTGATGATGGCACTAGATCTTGGCGGCAACTGGCATAAAGAATTGCAACGCCTTGAGCTCTCGCAATTTTTAACAACCAAGGAAATATGGGAAGTCATGCCGGCATATACGCCAGGCGAACCTGTGAGCAATGCTGACTTTGCCAAAATGTATCGGGACATCAACGTCTTTAATCCCAATCCGCTCGCCCGAGATCAAAAGTCGAAGAAATTGCCCGCAACTGAATTAGCTATAAATGAAGTACCTGGTGGTAAAGATGGCATTGGATCCAATAATTGGGCGCTTAACGGGAAGCTCACAGCCTCTGGCAAGCCTTTATTAGCGAATGACCCTCATCTGGGCTTATCGGCCCCAGCCATCTGGTACATGGCCCACTTAGAGGCCCCAGGCCTCAACGTCATTGGCGCAACCCTTCCCGGCATTCCGGCAGTAGTTTTGGGTAGAACCGATAAATTTGCTTGGAGCTTTACGAATACCGGCCCTGACGTTCAAGATTTATACATTGAGCAGCTTGATCCAAAAAATCCTGGCGTCTATCGTGGGCCAGATGGTCCACTTGCCTTCAAAGTGCGTCAAGAAATCATTGATATCAAAGGTGAATCTCCCCTGCGCTTTTTAGTCAAGGAGACTCGACATGGTCCAGTAATTTCTGAATCCTACGCACGAGCAAAGCGCGCGATTGATACCGATCGTTTTGTCCTGGCATTGCGCTGGACTGCGTTGGATATTGAGAATCAATCCGTTGCCGGTTTGCTCGATATGAATCACGCAAAAGACTTAGATACATTCAAGCAAGCGCTACGCAAAAACTATGCGCCAATGCAAAACATCGTGATGGCAGATGTTGATGGAAATATTTCGTTTCAGGCAGCCGGCGTTGCGCCTAAGCGCACCCTGCATCAAGGTCTGTATGGGGTAGCGCCAGCACTAGGCTGGGAGAAGCAATATGACTGGGTTGGCTATGTTCCTTTTGATCAACTGCCCAACAGCACCAACCCAGATGCGAACTGGATTGCTACAGCCAACCAGAAAGTAATAGCCAGCAAAGATCCCAGTCCATTGACTGGCGACTGGGATCTACCAACCCGCTACGACCGCATTGTGGATCTCATTAAAGGCAAGTCAGTACATGATCTCGCCTCCATGAAATCCATGCAGGCTGACACCCTCTCCTTAGGCGCAACACCATTACTAGAATTATTCAAGTCCGCCCAATCAAAACATCCTCTAGCGCAGCAAGCAATCGAGCTCAGCAGAAACTTTGATGGCGATATGAAAATCGATAGTACTGGCGCTCTGATATTCAATGCCTGGGCCGATCAACTATCACGCAAACTATTTTCGCGCTTAGGGTATTTGTTCAAAGAAAATTATGGTGCACGTAACTTTAGGCAGTCTTTGATATTGCAATTACAAAACACCAACAGTCCTTGGTGCAACGACCCCCAAACCGAACAGGTCGAGAGTTGTGCCGAAGCTTCAAATGCGGCGTTTGATAAAGCGCTAGACCAACTGAGTGCGCAATTTGGTAATAATCCTAAAAATTGGGCATGGGGTAATGCACATATTGCCGTCTCAGAGCATCGCCCTTTAAGCAAGGTTCCATTCCTTGGAAGCCTCTTCAATTTGACGCAGCCCTTTCCTGGGGATAGCTTTAGCATCAATGTGGGACGCCTGGAGCTTCTCAGGGCCGACAATCCTTTTGAAACTAAACAGGCCCCTAGCCTGCGGACACTCTATGACCTCTCTGATTTAGAGCAATCCCTCTTTATTTATCAAACCGGGCAATCTGGCTGGGTACAGAGCAAGCTCTACCGAAATATGAGCGCACTCTGGGCTCGCAATGAATACCTTCCCTTGCAAATGAAACCCCAAAAGATTGGTCGGCAACTAGACCTGAATATTAAGGAGAAATGAGCTGGGGAGTTTAGAATGACCCTTACGACCCTAGATTGAGCCCAACCCATTTAATGACAACGCTACCTATTATGCAAAAAGTACACGCACTCACTATTTTTACCGCACTCTCCTTATTGCCTTTCTCCAGTAGCTTTGCTGAGTGGAAAGAATTGGGGTCCAATGAGGTCATGGTGGTTTATATAGACCTAGATACCGTTAGTACTTCTGGTGAAAAAACCCAAATCCTATCGATGCTAGATTTTAAAAAGCCTGGTATGAATCCAAAAACCAAGCAGCCTGTTAGCTCAATCATTGGCATTAATGAATACAACTGTCCAGCCATTAGCTATCGCCCAATCGAGTACAAAGAGTTTGCAGGGAGCAAAGGTAGCGGCAAGGTAGTTTCAGATAACAAAACTCCCAATAGTCAATTTGAGCCTGTTGTAAGCGAGTCTTGGACTGCTGGAGTATTTAACGTTGTCTGCCAGCGCAAATAATCAACGCCTTTTGACTACCCAGCTCAGTAGATCAAACCCACTGGGTTGGTCTGCTTTTTGCATTTATTGGGGATCTATTCTTGGGATTGCCTTTCTCTATGTCAATTTAATTGGATGCGCTGCGCCCTTACTCGCCTTGGGAAGTTCTGCTACTAGCGTGGCCAGCTCGGCTGGGACCGCCGCCGTATCCGTAGCAGTAGCCAACCCTTCAACAGCAGCTAGTACAATTTCCACAGCAACTACCGGGAAATCCCCTCTTGAGCACGTGGCTTCAGCGGCAACTAAGCAAGACTGTAATTTTCTGAATGCCTTGGGACCAAAGCCTATATGTTCGGATATCCCCATTCCCACAATCACAGATAAGAGCGAGCCCTATCCAGGGCTAGCAGATAGCCTCCCCGCTCCTAAATAAGCAGCCTAAAATTGCCTTTGTTAAGCAATCCTTTCCCTTACAGATATCATGACTACAGAAAATTACTACCTGACACTGACCTGCCCAAATCGACCAGGCATTGTTGCCGCCGTTTCGACCTATATTTTTGAATTAGGTGGCGACATTGAAGATGCTCAACAATTTGATGACAAAGCTTCTAAACGCTTCTTTATGCGTGTGAGCTTTAGCTGCAGTGTTGATAGCAACACTCTGAGAGCTGGCTTTGTAGAAATCGCCAAACACTTTGACCTCACTTGGGACTTGCGTGCTGTAAAAGATTTGAAACGTGTGTTGATAATGGCCTCTAAGCTAGATCATTGCTTAGTAGATCTTCTCTATCGCTGGCGCATTGGCGAATTGCCAATGATCATTTGTGGAATCGTTTCTAACCATCCGCGGGAAGTGTATTCCAGCATTGATTTTGCAGATATTCCCTTTTATCACCTGCCGGTAACAGCACAGACCAAGCCAGCACAAGAAGCAAAGCTTTTAGAAATTGTTGCTGATTCAAAAGTAGATATGGTGATCTTGGCGCGTTACATGCAGATTCTGTCGGATGACTTATCTACCAAACTATCTGGACGCTGCATTAACGTTCACCACTCATTCTTGCCAAGCTTTAAAGGCGCCAAGCCTTATCACCAGGCTCATGCACGCGGTATTAAATTGATTGGCGCAACAGCACACTTTGTTACCAGTGATTTGGATGAAGGTCCGATCATTGAGCAAGACGTCACGCGCGTTACCCATGGCGACACTCCAGAAGACTTGGTTCGTAAAGGCCGAGATTTAGAACGTGCCGTGCTATCACGCGCCCTTCGCTATTACTTGCATGACCGTGTTTTGATTAACAGTGCAACTTCTGTAGTCTTCTCAGACTAAGCTGCACCTTAAGGGCGAACTCCTGGAGTTTCCAGGGGCATTCCCCTTGCCCTCCACATCAGGAATAGCTCTAACTGCGCCATTTCTAGCGAGCCGTATTCAAACTGCTTGGCACGCACCCCACTCATACAGTTACGTAGACGTCTCTGCAAAGATCCCATGGTCTGCCATTCGATGCGATAAATTGGGTAAGCGTTTGGATGCCCCTGAGGAATAAGACTTCCCCCCAACTTCAATCCAGCATGATCTTGGTGACATTGGGCGCAGGATAAATTCAACTGACCCATTCTTTCATTAAAAAACTGACGACCTTGTTGCAGATTTTTTTTATTCTGAGGCGTTTCTTTAATTGCAATCGGCAACCCCTTGGATTGGGTTGCTACAAATGTCGTTAAGGCTAGAAGTTCTTTACTCTCATAGGCGAATGCTGATGCCCCTTGCCTTGATGTGCGACATTGATTGATTTGCCCCTCTAAGGTCTGTAACCTTCCTTTTTGCACCTTAGGGAACTGCGTTGCTACTCCAGCCATCTTCTGACCACTATCACCGTGACAGGATGCGCAAGACGCATTCCGTTTGCCGACCTTTTCTTCCCAAAGACTATGGCCATCCATCACCCAAAACATGGCAGGGTTGAGATTGGGATCATCTTGCATTGCTTGATTCTCTGGGGTCATTAGCTGATAGCTAGATTGCCGAGCATCCTTGGGCGGTTCAAGCGCTAGGCAGGACTCAACTCCAATTAGGATTGCCAATACCGGCAATAAGCGACAGCAGAAAATCAGAAGGCTCACGAGACGGTAATTTGCGCTTGATTTACCGCTTCATAGCCATCATCCCCAACCCATTTGAACTCGAGTGTTCCTGAGGCTACTGCCACGGTTGTGAAGATGATGAGGGGGTTCGCCCCAATGCCGGGATAAAAATCCGCCCTGAAGACTTCTTCACCGTTGTATTGACAAGTAAAGAGGCGAATGATGTCGCGAGGAATCCGTTTGCCACCTTCTGAATATCGATAGCCCGTCTCCATATCATGTTGAGCGATTGCCCTAATCTCAATAATCGAATCTTTTTTTGCTTGGGCTGGCATGGTGATGCCTGTGCGAGAGGTCTTACTCATACCATCTCCGTACAAGCAGAAAGGGTTACCAAGGTATCAGCATAGCCTTGCCAAAAACTGCCGTCACTCATTTGGGCAACTGCCCATACCCTTTGCGAGTCAGCCAACCTCACGCGAGTAGTTAATTCAGCACGGCCAGATCGGGGCGTGAAATACGCAGTAAAAATATTAGGAAGTGGATTGCCCTCTGCAATCACATGGACCGCTTTCACATAATCATTTGCCGTCATCGGACTCTCTATAGATAGCTTAAGCACCACCAAGTTGCCACTTTCTACTAAAGGTGGGATTATCAACTTCACTCGGCCATCCCGAATGGGGTTTGAGCCAACAATTTTTGCAATTGCCTCCATTGCTTCTAGCTTTTTAGCCAGAGCCAAACTCGGAACTATCCAACTTGATATACCCAAAAGACCAAGTACAGATAAGTACGTTCGTCGACTTAGCTTTAAATCAGTCATATTCATTTCGTCATCTTTAATTAGTTATTGATGGGGTTTGGATTGAAGGCTTACTAGGAAAGCGACAACATCTTCGATCTCTTGACCGGTGAGAATGGTTTGATCGACAAACTTAGGAGCCACCCGATTCAATCCAGTAGCCCGGTAGTACGCCGGCATGATGCTTGCTGGATTAGAGCGACTTGGATCCACTAAGCGCGCCCGTAATTGGGCTGGAGTGGAATGACCCACACTAGCACTTAAATCCGGCGCCAGATTGCCCTGAAAGCGCTCTTCTGGAAATGGCCCGCTGTGACACAGCAAACACAAACCAACTTGACGACTAGCCACGATGGCACGCCCCCTAGAAACATCGCCCGGAGAAGAAGTAAGGGGATTCACAATCGAATCCCCTACCCAGGTTTGGGAGAATGCTGAGCAAGGCAGGAAAAGAGTTGATGTTCCTAGCAATACTGCTGCTAGCGCTCGCCTCATTCCTGCTTGCCTCGCTTAAACCAACTTGATGCCACTATTTTTCAATGGAACAGTGCGCAAGCGCTTACCTGTCGCACGGTAAATCGCATTCAGAACAGCTGGCGCTGCAACCGCAATCGTTGGCTCACCAACACCACCCCAGTCCTTACCGCCACCTTGGATGATGATGGTTTCTACCTTAGGCATCTGAGACAGACGAATCGAGTTAAAGGTGTCAAAGTTCTTCTGCACGACCGCGCCCTTCTCAATCGTAATTTCTTCCTCAAAGAGAGCGGACAGGCCGTAAACAAATGAACCTGAAACTTGACGAGCAACCTGCGCAGGGTTCACTACATAACCTGGATCTGTAGCAGCCACAATGCGATGAATTTTTACCTCATTGCCATTGGTGACAGAGAGCTCGCAGGCAGCAGCAACATAACTACCGAATGAACGCATCTGCGCAAGACCACGGAACACGCCAGGCTTAGCTGGTTTGGTCCAACCAATACCATCAGCCACTGCATTTAGAACGGCGACAGCACGAGGATATTTCTCCATATGCTTACGACGGAACTCTACTGCATCCATACCGGCTGCTTCAGCCATCTCATCCATAAAAGTTTCTAAGAAAATGGCATTTTGGTTGACGTTGACCCCGCGCCAGAAACCTGGTGGCACGTGTGTATTACGCATCGCGTTGTCAATCATGAGATTGTCAAAGCTATAGGTAATGCCATGCTCACCATCAGGATCGAGACCTTGGAATACCACAGGATCTTTACCCTTATTGGCTGCAACAACTGCTGGACGAACAGCCGCCAAAATAGATTGGCCAGACAAGCGCATGTTAAGACCAGTAATATTTTTCTTGTCGTCTAAAGACGCAGTCATTTTGCACATCATCACTGGGTGATAGCGACCTTGTGTCATGTCTTCTTCGCGAGTCCAAATCAATTTGATTGGAGTGCCTGGCATTTGCTTGGCAATATTGACAGCTTGCGTTGTGTAGTCTTGGAAAGCACCACGGCGACCAAATCCACCACCGAGATTTGCCTTGTAAGCATTACATTTTTCTGCTGGCAAACCGGATGCCGCAATGACAGCCGCAAGAGTAGCTTCACCATCTTGTGTAGGAACCCAAGCTTCGCAAGATTCTGGCGTCCACTTTGCATTAGCCGTTTGTGGCTCTAATGTCGCATGGTTCAAGAATGGATAAAGTAAGTGGCCTCAATAGTTTTGGCGGCCTTACTAATTGCTTCTTTGGCATCACCATTGGAGTTACCCACAAATGCATCATTTGCAGTAAGACCTTCTTCTAACATCTTCTTGATAGAAGCACTTGAAACATCGCCATTGGCACCGTTATCCCAAGTAATGTTGACCGCATCTATACCCACCTTAGCCTGCCAGAAGGTTTCTGCAACTACAGCAACCGCAGAGTCACCCACCTGAACAACCTTCTTCACACCCTTCATGCTTGAGGCTTTAGCAGCATCGTAGCTTTTGACTTTGCCGCCAAACACTGGAGACTCTTTAATAGTCGCTACCAGCATGCCAGGCATTTTCAAATCAATTGCATAGATCTGCTTACCTGTAACCTTATCGGCAACACCATCAATACGGTTAACTGGCTTACCAATCAGCGTCCACTCTTTAGGATCCTTTAATGGAACATCTTTTGGCACCTCTAATTGAGATGCCGCAACAGACACTTTTCCGAAAGTAGTTTTGCGTCCAGATGGAGTGTGTGTAATTACGCTATCTTTAGCAACGCATTCTGATGCAGGAACATTCCATTGATTTGCCGCAGCCTGAACCAGCATGATGCGAGCAGCTGCGCCACCCTTACGAACATACTGTTCAGAGGTACGAATACCGCGGCTACCACCAGTGGAGTAACTACCCCACGCCTGCTTACGCTTGAGACTCTCAGCTGGAGATGGGTACTCATAAGATACTTTTTTCCAGTCGCACTGTAATTCTTCTGCAACCATCTGGGCTAAGCCAGTAATTGTTCCCTGACCCATTTCAGAGCGCGCGATACGGACAACGATGTCATCGTTGGGCTTCACCACAACCCACACACCAATTTCTGGTGTTGTAAGCGGCGCCATAGAAGTAGTGCCGGTACCCATTGCAGCATTGGCTGCAGAGATGAAAGAAAAGTCGAAGCCGATCGCCAAGCCAGCCGCAATAGCGCTAGACCCAACAATGAAGTGGCGACGTGAATTATTTGTAACTTCTGTATTAATAGTTTTAGTCATGATTACCCCTTATGCCTTGCTCACAGCATGAATAGCATCACGCACTTGTTGGAAGGTTCCGCAACGGCAGATATTCGTTACTGCAGCATCAATCTGGGCATCAGTAGGTTTTGGAGTATTACGCAATAAGGCGGTAGTTGCCATCACCATACCAGACTGGCAGTAGCCACATTGGGGTACTTGGTTGTCGACCCACGCTTTTTGCACTTTTGAAAGTTGGCCATTTTTTTCCAGACTCTCGATTGTTTCAATTTTCTTACCTTCAGCTGCGCTCACTGGAATCATGCAACTACGAATTGCCTGACCTTCAAAAAGCACTGTGCATGCACCGCATTGGCCTACACCGCAGCCATATTTAGTGCCTGTTAAACCGACATGATCTCGTATCACCCACAACAAAGGGGTTTCTGGAGCAACATCCACCTTGTACTTTTTACCATTGACGTTTAAGTCGGCCATGAGCGCTCTCCTGAGTATTTTTAAGATTTAAGCCCTATCCATAAGATAAAGACCCTGCTTTTGTTGTGATTATCTTTACCAAGAATTCACTTGTTGCTTTGCAACATTTATTGCGGGGCAGTAAGATCGGGCTATGATCTCCGGCCTTGTCCAAATCCTCCTATTCCAAAGCCTAGGTGAGCTTGTCTCCAAGTTCGCTCTACCCACCCTTCCGGGCCCTGTTATCGGCTTAGTGCTGCTAATTATTTGGCTGGTACTACGCAAGGGAATCAATCATGAGCTAGCCATGGTGGCAGATGGTTTTAGCCAGTATCTTGGGCTTTTATTCGTGCCGGCAGCCGTGGGGGTGGTGTTATTTCTACCCCAACTCAAGGCAAATGCTCTAGCCATTGTGAGTGCCTTGGCGGTCAGCGTGATTTTGACGATTGCTACTAGTGCGGTAGTTGTCCGCTTTTTGAGCGCAAAGCCAAAAGAGGTGGACTTATGAATGAAAAGCATTCCATCGTCGAAATTTGGGTTTACCTCTCAGGCAGCCCCCTATTTGCCCTCTTTATTACTTTGGCCGCCTATCAAATTGGTCTTTTGATTTATAAGGCCACCAAGCAAAATCCCTTAGCCAACCCAGTAGCAATTGCCATCATTCTGGTGGCCAGCACGATTCAGTTTATTGAGATGCCCTACTCCACCTATTTTGAAGGTGCGCAATTTATCCACTTCTTGCTAGGCTCAGCAACAGTCTCTTTAGCAATACCTATTTATAGAGGCTTAAGCAGTTTGAAGGGCCGATCCCTTCCTTTGTTAGCGTCGTTACTTACAGGTGGGCTGATTTCAATTATTAGCGCTGTAAACATTGCTAAATTATTCGGGGTGGACTCCAGCATTACTGGTGCCATGTATCCGAAGTCCGTTACCGCACCAATTGCCATGGGTATTGCCGAGCGAATTGGCGTATCCCCAACCTTGACGGCTATCTTTGCTGTCACTACCGGAATACTTGGGGCTATTTTGGCACCGTTTATTCTCAATGCACTGGGCATGAAAGCGTGGTGGCAGCGCGGCTTTGCAATCGGTATTGGCGCCCACGGTATTGGCACTTCGCGTGCATTTAGCATCCACCCGGAGGCAGGTACCTATGCCAGTCTTGCTATGGGTATGAATGGTGTTATTAGCGCAGTAGCCATTCCAATTCTGTATCACGTCTTTAATTAGCAAAGCTAATGCAACTTTATAGGGATATAGTTGGTCACAGTGCACCAAGAACGCTCATCTGCTCCCTTATTAGCCCCATGACTCAGAGCAAAGACACGAGTTTGCTTTAAGCTGACTTTATGTAGCATCCCCTTACCTAGCACCAAAGAACACTGACATGAACATCATTCAATACCGACTTGGCCAAATCCTAATAGGAACACTCTTGGCAACTGGTGTCTGCACTTCAATAGCGGCTGCATCAGATGCTGATTAGCCCAAGAAACCCATCGTAGCCATTCTGCCCTTTCCTGCCGGTGGCTCTACCGATGTTTTTGCGCGATCAATAGGCGTTCCTCTTGGGGAGGCCTTAGGTCAAGCAGTAGTCATTGACAACAAGCCTGGTGCAGGCGGAATGATTGCGCTAGGTGCAGCGGCCAAGGCTTCACCCGATGGCTACACACTTCTCTTTAGTGCGCTGACCAATCAGTCGATTTCTTATTCACTCTTTAAAAATCCTCCAGCGGATTTGACCAAAGACCTTGTGCCTGTTGCACTGGCGGGAAGCATCCCGCACCTCATTGTGGTTAACCCATCCGTACCAGCAAAAAATTTACCAGAACTTATTGCGTTTATTAAATCCAAGAAGGGTGATTTCAATTACGCCTCTCAGGGTAATGGCAGCCTTTCTCACCTAGAGGCAACTCTATTTATGCAACGCATTGGCGCCACTGGTACACATATCCCTTATAAGGGGAGCGCGTTTGCCTTACCGGATTTAATCGCGGGCAATACACTCATGATGTTTGATAGTGTTACTGCATCGCTGCCACATATTCAAAGCGGCAAGTTGCGTCCGATCGCAATTGCTGCGCCAGAGCGCTCACCATTAATGCCCAATGTTCCAACTCTTGGTCAAGATGGCATGAAACAGTTTGATGTTGAAAACCTCTATGCTATCTACGCACCGAAGGGGACCTCTCCCGCAATTGTGGCGAGACTCGAAAGAGAGATTCGGAAGATTTTGACTAATCCAGACTTTAAAACTCGCCTTGCAAATCAGGGGATTCATCCGCAGTTTGCTAATTCAGAACAGCTGGCTATCATCACTCAATCCGAGCAAGACAAATGGGCAAAGATCGTCAAATCTGCAAACGTTAAAATCGACTGATAACGCGTTAGCCCTGCACACACACTTTTATTGAATAGATTAGATCCATGTTGATTTCCCCACCCTTTGGCGGCGGTTGCGCCCCAGTATTAGCCAAGAATGCCGTTGCTAGTTCACAGCCTTTGGCTACTCAAGCTGGTATTGAGGTTTTGCAAAATGGTGGCAATGCGGTTGATGCAGCTTTAGCTACAGCAATCACACTCACCGTAGTTGAGCCCACTATGAATGGCCTCGGTGGCGATGGCTTTGCACTCATCTGGGATGGCAAGAAACTCCATGGCATGAATGCCTCTGGTCGCGCCCCAGCCGCCTGGACTCCAGAGCACTTCTCTGGCAAAGCGGCCATGGATTTAATTGGTTGGAATACAGTAACCGTGCCGGGCATGGTTTCAGGATGGATCGAGTTATCTCGCAAATTTGGCAAGTTGCCTTTTGCGCAACTCTTTAAGCGCGCAATTGACTATGCGGAAAATGGCTTTCCGGTCTCGCCCGTCATTGCTCGCCAGTGGCGTGAGGCGATTCCGATTCTGAAAAATCAACCGGGCTTTAGTGATTCATTTTTAATTGATGGCAAAGCGCCTACTGCTGGCCAAATTTGGCGTTATCCTGCGCAAGCTAAAACGCTTCGCGAGATTGCCGACACCGAAGGTGAATCTTTTTACACGGGCAAACTTGCTCAAAGCATGGTCGACTTTGCACAAAGTGCTGGCGGTTGTTTCACCATGGCTGACTTTGCCAATAATCAAACCGAATGGGTTGAGCCCTTAGCTTTTGATTATGGCGATTACACTCTCCATGAAATTCCTCCCAATGGCTCTGGCATCGTTGCACAAATAGCGCTTGGTATTTTGCAGGCGGCCAACGTTAAGCAATATCCAGCCAACTCAGCACAGCGTATTCATCTTCAAGTAGAAGCCATGCGCATTGCCTTTGCTGATGCCTATGCCCACGTATCGGATGCTAGTACGATGAAAGTGCCTACTAGCGCCTTGCTAGATAGAGATTACTTGGCTAGTCGTGCTGCTCTGATTAATCACAATCAAGCGGGAATACATGGTGCTGGGGATCCCCATGCTGGTGGTACTGTTTACCTCTGTGCTGCAGATGAATCCGGCATGATGATTTCTTACATTCAGTCCAACTTCAAAGGCTTTGGTTCAGGTGTTGTTGCCCCAGGCGGTATTGCACTCCATAACCGCGGCATGAGCTTTAGTTTGGTAGATGGCCACCCCAATCAAGTTGCACCAGGTAAACGTCCTTTCCACACCATCATTCCGGCATTCCTCACCAAAGGCGATCAACCTGTGATGGCATTTGGTGTGATGGGTGGCAATATGCAGCCACAAGGACACCTTCAGTTTGTGATGCGCTTTGTAGATGAGTACCTCAACCCGCAAGCCTGCTCAGACGCACCCCGCTGGAGAATTGATGATGTGGGCAAGCTCACTGTTGAGAGTTCAATGCCGGCCTCTGTAGTTGAAGGACTAAAAGCGATGGGGCATGAAGTGACTGTGATGCCAGCAAATAGCTTGGACTTTGGTAGCGCTCAGGCGATAGCGCTATTAGGCGAAGAAACTAAAGATGCCTATATCGCTGGTAGCGATCATCGCCGCGATGGATTAGCGGCAGGCTTCTAAGGAACTCACCACTCTAGAAATTTGTCATCTAGATTCGGGAATTCACCAAGAATCAAATGGTCATCGCTATTCCTGGCAATGGCTTTTGAACTTTTACTCCATTCCGCCCTGGGCACCCTCTGCCCCCGAGACAACAACTTCGAAGTACTACCCTTCGAGCCAGTGCGCTCATCATTTTTACCAAGATCTTTTTTCATATAAATAAATAAGCAGGAATATGAGAAATTTTAACGGCGGTTACCGTTCATTTCTCTTGAATTCAATTCCACCCCTTCAATCATGGGTTATGTAATCCCATCACTTTTAGAATTTCTCTATTTGGTAAAATTTGTATATACAATATAGGGGCAAGAGTATGAAAAATCTGGTTATTAGCTCAGCAATTGAAGGAAAATTAACCCTCAAACACCAGATTACCCGCCATGATGTAGAGCAGTGTTTTATTAATAGAGCCCGATCCTACCTAATTGACAACAGACTTGAACACCAAACAGAGCCTCCGACAGAGTGGTTTATCGCAGAAAATGATCGAGGAATTCCAATAAAAGTAGTTTTTATATTTGATGATGGGCTTATTTACTTAAAAAGCGCATTCCCACCAAATTCAACTGAAATTCGTATATACAATACAATATCAACACCTTACTAAAAGTATCATTTCTGTGAAAGTAACGAAATATTAAAACTCAAGAGCGAGGAAAGCGATGATCGCAAAAAGTAAGAAGGTAAAAATTGAAAATTCTGCGGAGGCCTGGGAAAGTGGTCAGCTAGGTGGTGACATCAAGCATGCGAGAGCTGTTGATAAAAAAATCGGCACTCAAATTGATGAGGCGCTGGGGCTACAAATGATCTCCATCAGACTGGAGCAGGACTTGATTGAATCTTTTAAGCTCTTGGGCACCAAATACGATATGGGCTACCAACCTCTTATGCGTGAGGCCTTAAAACGATTCGTAGAGGGTGAATTTAAGCTAATTGCCAGCGAAGCACTGGAAAAGCAGCGGGCTGAAAAACAAAAGAGTAGTAAGAAAATGGCAAAGGCAGCTTAACTAGGCAAACAGTTCAGATAAAAACGCTTCACCTCTTGGTCGCAGCTTACATCCTTGGGTTGGATTGGGCGCTCAAGGGTGATACCCTCAATTGAGGTACAGCGACTCAGGGCCACATAGACCTGCCCTGAGGCAAATGCTCCTGAAGATAAATCGACTTTGATCTTATCGAGAGTTTTGCCCTGACTCTTATGAATAGTGACAGCCCAAGCTAGCATTAACGGAATCTGCACAAAGGTACCAATAACATTTGGCGAAATCCTTCCAGACATCATGTCATGGTCGTAGCGATAAGATTCCCACTGATGACCTTTGACTTCAACTGTATTTGAGTAAGGACCGTTCTGCACCATCACCTTTACTGTATTGGGTAGCAATTCACGCACTACCCCGATGGTGCCATTCACCCAACGCTTAGGAAAGTTGCTATCTGTTGCCGTAAACATCACCTTAGCCCCAACCTTCAGGGTTAAATGATTAGGTGACGGTAAATTACGATCATCCACATTGAACTTACCGGTGCTATTGCCGGTGTAGACCTTGGCATCAGTGGTTAATGCTCGTAGGCCCGCACCATTAATTTGGTCTGCGCGCGCATTGGTTGTAGTTAAGGTGATGGTTTGTTCATCAGCCTCTTTTTTGGTTTCGAAACAAACCGCATTTAAGGTGTCGAGTGCTTCGTCAATATCTTGATTGATGCGGATTTGATTGAGTAGGCCTGCAAAGTGCGCATCTTTTTGACGGAAGATCTTGGATAACTCCACCATGGTCACATCTTTACGATGCAAGGCCATGGCACAGAAGAAGTATGGTCCTTCGTATCCGCGCTCAGCGAGCACTTGCATATCAGCATTGGAAACCACGGGAGGTAACTGGAATAAGTCCCCCACAAACATCACCTGAATGCCGCCAAAGGGTTGGCTCTTGTGTGGGCCATTGGCGCGCAGAAATAAATCCATCGCATCGACAACATCTGCCCTCACCATGGAGATCTCATCAATGATGAGCAGGCGGATGTCTTTATAGAGGCGCTTGTCTTTTAAGGGCTTGATATCCTCTTCTGGAAATATCAAACGGGGTGGCAAGCGAAAGAAAGAATGAATCGTGACACCCTTCACTTGTAGCGCGGCCACACCAGTTGGCGCCACTACCACTACATTGCCGGGAATGTTCTCTCGCAGGTAACCAATCAAGGTTGTCTTGCCAGTACCCGCCTTACCGCTGACAAAAATATAAGGGTCGTGACGGTCAATGGCGTCAATTACGTCCTGGTATTCAGGAGTAATTTCAATGGCAGATGGATCGACTACGGGATTGGTCATCCCCTATTGTTTCATGGGATCAGTTAACGCAGCGAAAGCCTATATAAACTACCCCAATATCAGCCGGCTTAGACTCCACATCAGTCTCTTTTTGTCTTTCGGGGCCATACCACCACGAAGCACCACGAGTAATGAAGCCGCCATTGCGCTCCGTGGCAGTCCACTCCCAAACATTGCCACCCATATCGAGCAATCCATTCACGCCAGGCTTCGTAGCGCCTACAGGCACATGACCAGTGCCGCGGTTTAATGCACCTGCTGGCGCCACACCCTTGTAGTCACCACATCCACTTAAACAATGCGATACCTCTGGAGTAGCTCCGCCTGGAAACGGATAGCGCTGACCTTTAGTGAATCCGACTTGAGGAGCCTCTCTTTGCTCCAGAAAAGCTGCAGATATCCACTCAGCTTCAGTAGGCAAACGCTTGCCATAGAAGCGACAGATAGATGCTGCTTCTGCTTGATTGAGATGCACCGCAGGCTCACTCGCTTTTGCAGGAACACCATAAGGCGTTTTCCAAGTCCAGCCAGGTTTCTTGACAAAGCCTGCTTCATAAGAAAGTCCACCGCCGTTTTTCTCAGCCTGACTTACAAAGCCAGTAGCATCAGCAAACGTTTTCACATCGGCAATCGTCATCTCGGTTTGATCCCAAGACACAGCGCCGATTTTTACAACAGGAATGGTTGATGCAGGGGCACTCGTCGCAGTGAATGGCCGCAACATGAAATACAGTGCAATAACGGAGAGTAATAATCCAAAGAGAATAGCAAGAAAGTTGAATTTTTTCATGGATGAAATCTAGAAAATAAAAAAGCCCCACAAAGGGAGCTTTAGGATACTGCAGTATTCGGTGGGGCGAACGACGGGGCTCGAACCCGCGACAACCAGAATCACAATCTGGGACTCTACCAACTGAGCTACGTCCGCCACTGAAGACATAGATTATAGCTTTTGAGGCAAAACCCTGTCAAAAATGGCTTAGATGCGGGGTTTAGGCGCCTTCAAACTCAAACGCAGCCCAATTCCCAAGGCACAAGCTCGCATCGATAAAGAAATCCAAAATGGCCGCTTTGCTTTGAACTTTAGCCAGGGCATGGTGATCTGACAGTCGTTGACGCCAATAACGTGAGCCCGCTCTGCCATGGGCTAATCCAAGGATATGCCTTGTAAATACCCCAATATAAAAAGGTTTGCCTTTAGCTTGGCACTCATCAAACCAAGCCTGCACCTGCTTCACCAATGCAATCTGAATACGATGCCATTCGGTCTCGCTAAAGAGATAGCCTGCAGCATCTCCATCCGTATTGATCATGTCATCCCAACCCAAGAGAAGCGCTGGAAAATGATAGGCTGCCCTGCCGACCATAAAGCCATCAAAGTCATCCCAATGGCCAGCAATTTGATCATTGGTTTCTAGTCCGCCATTGAGCAAGACTTTTAGATTCGGAAATTGTTTTTGAGCATCGAGCCGAAGCTTGGCTGCTACCTCATAACGTAATGGTGGTTTGCTGCGATTTTCTTTAGGAGATAAACCTTTGAGAACGGCATTGCGCGCATGAATAGTCACCTGACTTGCACCAGCATCTGCTACAGCAAGAATGAAGTTCAGAGCAAATTGATAATCCACTTCAGAATTGGCAGCATCCATCGAATCCAAGCCAAGACGATGTTTGACGGAGATCGGAGTATCAACGGCCGCCTTCATTGCTTTAACGCAATCAGCAACCAACTTAGGCTCAGCCATGAGGCAAGCACCAAAGGCACCGCGCTGCACACGCTCTGATGGACAGCCACAGTTGAGATCAATCTCGTCATAGCCCCACTGTTGAGCTAACTCAGCAGCTTTAGCTAAATCTGATGGCTCCGATCCACCCAATTGAAGGACAACGGGATGCTGGTCTTGTGAATAACCCAAATGACGTGGCACATCCCCATGAATAAGAGCGCCAGTAGTCACCATCTCGGTATAGAGAAGCGCCTCTTTTGTCAGAGTCCGATGAAAAGAACGGCAATGACGATCGGTCCATTCCATCATGGGCGCTACTGCTAAACGTTTCTTTTGGGGCTTGCTCATAGACTTCAGTAAAAGGGTAATTTAGATGCTATTTTAAATGGATAAGGGCAACCGAAGCTGCCCTTACTGATATCACTTTAGAAACTAAGTTACTTTGTGAGCTTTGCCTCTAATTCCACGGCAAGATCTAAGGCGCCCATATAGCCAGACTTGAGGTGGCTCGGCAAATCAGGGTCACCCACCATAGCGCCCAAAGTTTCCACCAAGCTAAAGACCAAGCCTTTAGCTGCGCTTGCAGCAATCGTATTGTTTGCTACAGCCCCATCAATATGATTAACTGCATCCAAGAAATAGTCATGTCCTGGAAGGCCGTCTGCCCCTAAAATTTCTTTACTCATTTGCACTTTCCTATGAAATGGTGATTTACATCATTCGTCCACTGTATAGAAATCTTCGATGTATAGGTAGAATTTTTTATCAACTGGGCAATGAAAAAATACTTAATTCTTGATTGCTAACGAAATGACGTGCATTACCAGTGATGGGATCTAGAAAAGCAACTTCCCTGGCCAACAACTGTAAGGGCTTGGAGAAATCTAAATCATATTCTTGGTATGGCGTAAGGATAGGGTAGATCTGGTCATGTCGAATAGGAATTCCCAGGCTATTGAGATGGCAGCGCAACTGGTGCTTCTTTCCACTACCGGGTGTTAGGCGATATCTAGCCCAGGGATTATTTACCTCCAGCAATTCAATCAAAGTGTCAGTATTAGCCTCACCCTCCACTTCCTGCATTTGTAGAAAGTGTTCCGACTCTTCCAGTCTACTTTGGTAGGTCATCGGCAATTTATTAATGAGCTCTTCTGAATACGGTGCAATAGCTTCATAGACTTTTTTGACTGCGCGATCTCTAAACAGATTTTGGTATTGCGCTCGTTCTTTCGGATTCACTGAAAAAATGACTAAGCCCGCAGTATCGCGATCAATTCGATGAATCGGACTTAAGTCCTGAATAGCAGTTTTTTTCTTGAGGCGATTGAGCAGAGTTTGGTGCAGATAAAGACCGCTAGGTATGACTGGTAAAAAATGGGGTTTATCGGCAACCAGAATATGCTCATCCTGAAATAGGATCGTTTCCTCAAAAGGAATTTCTGGCTCTCGAGCTAAGCGCCTGAAATACAATAAATGCGTATTCGGAAGGTAGGCATCATTAGCCTGGACTGGAAGTCCATCCGCAGTCATCACCAGGCCTTCTTCAAAACGAGCTTCCCACTCATCTTGATTAATATGCGGGAAATTGGCAATAAAGAAGTCCAGCAAACAGGCATGGTTCTGCCCAGCAGGTAAATACACCCTTGATGAGGATACCCCTTCAGAATTGACTTTCATATGGGCTAGATTATCCAATCAATCCAGCTGGAGCAGCAATCTGAATGTATCCCAATAAAACCCCTCTAAAATAGGTCGGCACCACTTAAAAGAACTAGAAGAACAATAGACACTATGCTTGAACTCTCCGCTTTCGACCTCAGCTTATTGCTGGCCTGCGCTTTATTTGCGGGTTTGGTTGACTCCATTATTGGTGGCGGAGGAATGATTCAGGTGCCCGCCCTTTTTGCAGTATTACCAGGCTTCCCGCCAGCTACTCTGCTCTCTGTGAACAAATTTGGCTCCATTGTGGGAACCATTGGTTCAGCCATTCAGTACAGCCGGGCCAATAAGACCCCCTGGAACTTGGTGATCATCTCCTCTTCATTCGCTTTTATCGCCTCAGTCGCCGGAGCCTATCTTGTTACTCAATTACCGACAGAGTGGCTTAGGGGTGCACTACCATTTTTATTAATAGCACTGCTGATCTTTAATATCAAATCTAGCGCCGGCCTAGTTCACGCACCAAGACATGATCACCACAAACAAAAAGCGATTGCCTCTACTGGTGCCGGCATCATTGGTTTTTATGATGGCTTCTTGGGTCCAGGAGCCGGCGCCTTTTATAAGCTCCTCTATACCCGCGTGTTGGGATTTGATTTCTTGCGCTCTGCAGCGCCAGCAAAGTGTTTGAATATTGCCTCTAATCTCGGTGCGTTATGTGTGTTTTTCTATCTTGGTTATTTTGATTGGAAACTGGGCTTACTCATGGCCAGCGCCAATCTTGTAGGCGGCCAAATTGGCACCAAGATTGCAATCAAACATGGAAATGCCTTCATACGTAAAGGCTTCTTTATTTTGGTGACCATCCTCATCATCAAAACCTTCTACGATGCTTTTCTTAAATAACCACTTAATCAATATATAAATAGATTAGTAGGTTATTCGTAGATTTATAAGTATTTAAAGAGTAAATTGAACGTATCGAACTTTAGTTTATTTACTTTAAAAATGAGGGTGTTATGAAAATTCTATTACCGGTTGACGGCTCTAAATCTTCACTTAATGCAGCAAAGTATGTTGGGAAGTTAGTCAAAGACTTACGTAGTAAAAGCACAGTCACATTGATTAGCGTCCACGATGATATTGGTCTTGGCCATGTAAAGCAGTTCGTGGCTAATGATGTGATTGATGACTACCTCAAAGAAGTGAGTGAGAAAGAGCTTAAAGCAGCTCAAAAAGCACTAGATACTGCAGGTGTAAAGTACAGTGCAGTAATCAAGCGCGGCAACGTTGCCGAGGAAATCCTTGCACTTGCCACAAAGGGAAAGTTTGATCTCATTGTGATGGGTTCAAAAGGTAGAACGGGCATTATTGATGCCCTTATGGGTTCAGTTGCTCAGAAGATCAGTAATACAGCTAAGCAGCCTGTTCTATTAATCAAGTAAGTACGTACGTAACTTAATCATCAGATTAACTTCAATAGGCCGTCCACGTGACGGCCTTTTTATGGACTTCTAAATGAGTCTTTTGCTTCTCTTATTTGCCCCTGGAATTTTTGCCGTGTACTGGCTGATTCGTCTGCAGATATGCCTATCTAGAGCTCGTTATCTAGTGGATACCTATGGCATGGATCGCAAAAAATTACGCAAGTT
>NZ_JBIIPA010000030.1:0-21152 GCF_044342855.1 Polynucleobacter sp. | reverse complement strand
GCCCCTGCAGAAAGCTGGTTCGGTAGCTTTAAGAATGAAGCCATCTACGGCAATCGCTTTGCTACCCATGAATTAATGAAGACTACTTGCTTTGACTATATTGAAGTGCGTTACAACCGTAAACGTCGCCACTCCAGTCTTGGCTATCAATCTCCTAAGCAATATTTACAGAACTGGCTAGCAAGAAGAAAGGAGATGCTGGTAGCATGACGACTCACGCTGATTGCAGGTGAAAAACGAGGGGAAGGTCATTAGGGGTATCTCATAACTATCCATTGAGATAGGTCTCAAGTGTTACCGCGTTTATTTAATGGTGCCCATGTCGAGGTAATTCAGTAATAATTCTTGGGAGGTAATCCTTGTAGAGTTGCATTCGCGGGTCGCCCATAGATCAGTAAGAAAAAATTGCTTACATAATTAGTTTTGGCTGGGGCTGGTTGGCACGCTTAATCCCTTAAATTTTCGGATGTATTGGAAGCGCCCCATTTTCTGCATTTGGTTTGTTAAATCCATTCCTGTAAAGCCTGAGAATGGCGCTCACTCCTGAGCCGCTGTCAATTTAGCACCACTACCAGTGGAGTGGTGCTAAAAATTAACGCGAGTCACTCAGAGTCTTTATTTAAAACCCTGAAATACCGCTCAAACTATGCCGGCATGGTATTTGCCACTGTATTGGAGGCACGTCAGTGGGTTGAGCAATTTGTTCATTGGTACAACACCGAACACCGTCATAGTGCCATTCAGTTTGTGACTCCGAATGAACGCCATCAGGGCGTAGATGGCGCATTATTAAAACAACGTAGCGCTCTGTATGAGTCAGCAAAGATGCGCAATCCAAAGCGTTGGAGCGGGGCAACTCGGAACTGGAGTCCTGTATTAGAGGTGCACTTAAATCCGCAGACCAAGGCCTCTGGCGAACCCAATCCCTTAGTTAACAGTAACTCAACCATCCCAAAGGAGGTCTTAGCAACACCTAGTCTGGCAACACTGCTGCAATGAAGTGATGCGACAACTAGCTTGAAATTTTCCGTCTGCCGCCTTGGGATATTTGGCAAGGTAGCATTGCACAAAGTGATTTAGAGCTTGCTGAGCTGCTTTCAGATCAGGCGCCATCCAGATCGATCGCAGATCTTCTTTGGCTTTGGCATGTAAGGATTTGGGCAGTGCATTTAAGACATTCTTGATCTTATGCACCCAGCAGCGCGGAGCAGTCGTTTCTGGATAGGCTTCTTGCATCGCAGCCCAAAATCCGAGAGTACCATCGCCTGTTGCTAGTAGTGGGCCGCTAGCCAAGCCTCTTTAGTTTCAGCAAAGCCCTCACCGATGGCTACCCGCCCCCTGGTTCCATCGGGTCGAACGCCAATGATGACTAGCAAACATTGGCCATTGGAGTCTTCTGCTCGCACGCCTGTATGGATGCCATCAGCCCACCAGTAGATGTATTGTGCGGCAGATAGGTCTCTGGCATTCCAGGTTTTATATTCAGTTACCCAAACTTCTTTGAGACGGCCAACGACATTGGCTGAGAGGCCCTTAGCATCATCGCCCAGCAAGGTACATAAGGCCTCACTCATATCCCCAGTAGAGATGCCTTTGAGATAGAGTTAGGGGATGACGGCAGTCATTCTGGCGGACTTACGGATATACGCCGGCACCAGATTAGAGTTAAAGCGCACCCCCAGCTTATTGCGGTTTCGTACTCTGGGCACCTTGACGGGAACAGGGCCTACTGCGGTCAGGATGGGTCGTTCTGGTAAATAGCCATTGCGAATCATCTCTTCTAGGCCCAAGGGCATAGGCAAAACATGAGAGGCGGGTTTTTTGGTATCGCTCTTCATGGTGGTGGAATGTTCCTTTGGTGAAAGTTTGATTTGGATAATCGTATTTTCAACAAAAACTTCCACTGCCTTCACTGATTGGGCTATACACAAGATTTGACTTTAACTCCAGGGTCATTAGCCTTTGGGCTAATTCACAGTCTATAAGTGGACCCCTAAAATGGGTAGTATGCAAGTAGTGAATTCATAAAAACTATCAAAACTATTTATTGAGATCCCCATGAGTGCAGCAAAAAACTCTTAGAATGGTGCATCGCAACAAATTTTCATCAATTTAAAAAGTTAGGAAAACACCATGTTCCAGAATCAATTAAACGACCAAATCTCGCAAGCTCAAGCTAAAGCTGTTGAAAACGCTAAGTACTTGGCACAAGTAGCCGTTGAAAGTGCAAAAGAATTAGCTGAAATCAACCAATCTGCCGCTAAAGATGCTTTAGTTGCTGCTCAAGACACTAGCGCACAATTGTTGGCAATTAAAGATGTACAACAGTTGGCAAAATTGGCTCAGCCAGAAACAGCTCAAGAAGCTGCTAAGTACGCTGCTGCTTACCAAGCTAAAGTAAACAAAGTTGTACGTAACGGTAGCAAAGAAGTTGCTCAAGTGGTTGAGGCTTCTATTGATGACGCACGTGCTGACATGGTTCAGTTTGTTAAAGAAGCTACTAAGACAGCTCCTGCTGGTTCTGAGGCATTTGTATCTGCATTCAAAACTGCATTCGAAACTTCACTCCAACAGTTTGACCAAGTTCGCGCTTCAGCAACTGACGCTTTCGCAAACTTTGAGAAAAGCATGGACGCTGCATTGGCTAACGTTCAAGGCCAAGGCGCTGTAGCTAAGCCAGCTGCAAAAAGCCGTAAAGCTGTTTAATTTGTTTTAATAGCTTTGCACGAGAAACCGCCTTCGGGCGGCTTTTCTTTTTCTGCTTGCCGTAAGATCTAGGTTTGGAGTTCAACAGGAGAAATCATGATCTTTGCAATCCTTTTAATGGATCGTCCCGGCACAGCAGAACTACGCATTCAAGTCCGACCAGAGCATCGCGCCTATCTAGGCAAACTTGCAGACAAGATGGCTTTTGCTGGACCGCTGACATCCGAAGATGGCAAGACCACAGTGGGTAGCTTGCTGGTGATGGATTTCCCAAGTAAGGCGGATGTTGAGGTTTGGTTGGCAGATGAGCCATTCACTAAAGCAGGCGTCTATGAAAAGCCAGTTATTCATGCATTTAATAATGGATGGACGCAAAAGGTCGGATTTCCGCTGGCAGTCTAAATTCAGTTTGGCATCTCCTTTAAGACTCCAATTACCGCAAAAATGATTTCTTTTAATCTTTTGATCATGCGAACCTACATGCTCCGAATTGCCGGAGGTTTTCTTGCGCTCACTTTTTTATTCTGGGGTGCTTGCCACCTTTGGGTTCCTGGTGCCATCAAGAATGCAGCTGAGTCTTATGGCCAAAAGATTGATTATGAGATCGCCTACCAAGATCTCCGCATTTCCCCCCTGAGATTACGTATTGAGCTTGATGGTTTCAAGTTAATCGATAGGCGGCAAGGGCAGTTACTTCAGTTAAGGAAGGCAGTAGTGATGCTGAAGTGGTCCCGCATCATGATCGGGGAAGTGGGGTTCGATGAGATTCTTTTGGATGAGCCCAGCGTTTTGCTTGAAAAGCGCGGCTTGAAAGGAGGCTCAGCCCAGTGGAATTGGCAAGAATTGATTGCTGCTATTACGCGCAATTTGCCTCCAATGGATCCGACTAAAGCCAAAAAGAATATAAAAATCTCTGTAGATGAATTTATGGTCTCGAATGCTGCCTTGGAGATTTCAGATCCCAGTAAAAAATTGCATGAACAACTCAAGTCACTTTCCATTGAGCTATTTGACATAGCAAACTACGATAAAGAAGGTGACGTGAATGGTGTGCGCGGTCAGTACGGATTAAACCTGGGCGCGCTTCGTTTTACCCTTCCAGGAATGAATCAGAAAATTGCTTTTAAGCGCTTTGTCATTAAAGGTGCGCTAGATAATCCTGCGCCAGATGCAATCAGCGCGCAGATTAACTTGGAGATTGATGATGGACGAATTCTCTCCCATTGGGATTTGAACTCGGATAAATCCATTGCTGGAAGAGTCGAGGTGGAAAATCTTTCGATTACTCCTTTTATCGCATTGCTTCCGGCCAATAAAGAGCTGCAGGCTCAAGGCGGCTTCATTCAGTCGGCAGTTGATATCAGCCTCAGGGGTGATGAGCTTGCCGTGTCAGGGGATTTGCATTTGCTGGATCTAGATTTGCTGGAGCAGGGGCAATCCCAAGCGCTCTTGAAATGGAAGTCTGGCGACATTAATCAGTTTATCTATCAGAGCTCAAAACGATCCGGCTCGAGTTTGCTCATTGGTGAGCTAGCGGTAAGTCAACCTGTTCTCCGGTTTGAGATTGATGAAAAGGGCTTCTCTAATTTCAGGCGCTTATTTGCTAAACCAAATGCAGGGGTTGCTGATGTGGAGAGCTTGCCTACAGCAACAAAAGATAAATCATCCTTTGCAATGAATATCAAGACATTGAGGTTTCGTGAAGGCGAAGTGCAGTTTGCTGATCTAGCTATGCAACCGAACTTCAAAGTCAACCTGAGAAAATTTAATGCCAGCTTTTCGAATGTCAATAATCTCCCGGGCCACTCATCGACCATGACATTGGATGGGATATTAGCTGAATCTGGCTCAATCCGAGGTAGGGGGCAGATTGCATTTGATGACCCGCGTCGCAATAACGATGTCACACTCAACTTTAAAAATGTTCCACTCAATGCATTTAATTCTGCCTTCATGACCTTTGCCGGCCACCAAATTGCTAGCGGTCGAGTGAACTTGAATTTGCATTACAGCGCAAAAGATGGCGATCTGAAGGGGGGTAATCAGATCGTTATTAAGAAGATTGAGCTCGGCGAAGAGGTGGCTGACTTTCGGGGGAAAAAATTACCATTAGGTTTAGCGATTGCCTTGCTTGAGGATTCTGACGACACGATTGACGTCACTATCAATATTGCCGGCAATGTAGATTCACCGGAGTTCAGTGCAGGTGGTTTAGTGTGGCAGGCAATTAATAATATGCTTACCAATGTCGCCACTGCACCATTTAGAGCTTTAGGTTCGTTATTAGGTATGGGCGCCAATGATGGAGTGAATGCGGTGCTGGGTGAGGCGCTTTACTTGCCACCAGATCAGGATCGTTTGGAAAAGTTTGGCGACTTCTTAGTTAAGAAACCCCATGCTGCTTTGGAGTTAGTTGGCACCTATGATCCTGAGGCAGATAAAGCTGCTCTAGCACGTGCAACGGCAGATCTGGCTATTCTGAAAGCTGCTGGCTTGAATATTGCCCCTAATGAGCTTATTTCTTCACCGGATTTCTCTGATTCGAAGGTTCAGGCTGGCCTGAGGTCGGCTTACGCTCAATACCTTGGCAGAATTAAATTAGGCCAGCGCTTAGTGACCCTTCCAGAGGGTGCGGCGCGCAATGAGCAGTTGCACGCAGAGCTTATTGCTAGCATTCCCGTCACGGATGAAGAGCTTAAGGGTTTGGCAAAAAATAGGGCGAAGTTGGCCCAAAGCCTAATGGTTAAAAGTAACCCTGAATTGAGAGATCGAGTTAGTTTGGGTGAGGTAAAAACTGTCAGTTCTAATGAGGAGGGTGTCCCCCTCGAAGTTGAGGTCAGAATCAAGTAGACTTGAGGCATAATTCAACTACTTTGCGCCTCTTAGCTGCCCTTGTTTCTATTGCTGCCATTGTTTTAACTGGGTGCGGCTCTATTGAGTCCGCTGCTCAAGACGATTGCACTTCTATCGGTTGGCAAGTTGGTAGTAAAGGCTATAACGACTGCTTCAAGGCGCGTGTATATGAACGTAAGTTGGATTACTCACTCCCGCCAGGCGACAAGCCATCCCCATCCGTCATTTAATTTAGGGTTTACCCTTAATAAATTCACTTGAGCTCCGTCAAGGACTTGAGTGCAGAAATAACCCAAAATCGATTGTGATTTTGGGAATTTCCTATATATAGCGAGGCAAATCATTTCTCGCTGTAATGGACATTCTTAAGCAAAGCATTCAATACACAAAAACAGCATCATTATTGCGACTAGACATTAGAGGCTATTACTATGAATCACCCAAAACCCTCTGGAGAGATCAAGGCCGTTGCTGTGACAACTGCGGATGATTTAAGGGAAACCATTCGTCGCAAGAGCAAGCTTAAAGGGCGCCAAGCAGACGACGCATCTTTAGCGGAGGTTCGTCAGTTAATTGGTGATGCGCCACACCGTCGCGATCTGCTGATTGAAAATTTACACAAGCTCAATGATGAATACCGTGCCTTGCATGATCGTCACTTAGTTGCCCTCGCAAAAGAAATGAATTTGCCGATGGCTGAAGTCTATGAAGTTGCAACCTTTTACCATCACTTTGAAGTAGTGCGTGGCAATGATCCCGTCGCTGATATCACTGTGCGTGTATGCGACGGTATTGCCTGTGAATTGGCGGGCGCGCAAAACCTTCTTGCAAAGCTGCCGGCAATTTTAGGCAACCCTAAGGTCAAAGTAGTGGCTGCGCCCTGCGTAGGTCGTTGCGAGCAGGCTCCAGTAGCGGTAGTGCATCAGTACCCAGTTCTGTTTGCGACTACCGACAAGGTTAGCGCTGCCGTCAAAAATAATCTGACCACTCAGCCAATGGCTAAGGATGTTGCCAATTTTGATCCGGCAGCTTTAGCTGAAAAGGGTGTTTCTCCTCAGAGCGAGAATCAAGCAGTTTCGCCTGACTATGTGGGTTACGAGTCTTATCGTGCACAAGGTGGTTATGCCTTGGCTAAAGAAATTGCTGAGGGTAAGAAAGATGCTGAAAGCATCATCAAGGCAATGGAAAGTTCTGGCCTTCGTGGCCTTGGTGGCGCAGGCTTCCCAGCGGGGCGCAAATGGCGCATTGTGAAAGATCAAGTTGCTCCGAAGTTGATGGCCGTGAACATTGACGAAGGTGAGCCGGGTACATTTAAAGATCGTACTTATTTGGAACGTGATCCACATCGCTTCTTAGAGGGTTTATTGATTGCAGCTAGCGTTGTGGGTATTGATGCTTGCTACATTTACTTACGTGATGAGTACCATGGTTGTCGTGAATTGCTCGAAGCAGAGTTGGCAAAGCTCAAAGCAAATCCCCCATTTAAATTGCCTTCGATTGAATTGCGTCGTGGTGCTGGTGCTTATATTTGCGGTGAAGAATCCGCCATGATTGAAAGTATCGAAGGCAAGCGCGGTGAACCCCGTATGCGTCCTCCATACATTGCTCAAGTAGGATTGTTTGGTCGCCCAACACTAGAGCACAACTTTGAAACTCTGTATTGGGTACGCGATATTATTCAGCGTGGTCCAGAGTGGTTTAGCTCTTTTGGACGCCATGATCGCAAAGGCTTACGTAGCTATAGCGTCAGTGGCCGAGTAAAGAATCCTGGTGTCAAATTGGCTCCAGCGGGAATCACTATTCAGGAATTAATTGACGAGTACTGTGGTGGCATGCAAGATGGCCACAAGTTCTATGGCTACCTGCCTGGTGGCGCATCTGGCGGCATCTTGCCAGCCACGATGAATGACATTCCACTCGACTTCGATACATTGCAGCCCTATGGCTGTTTCATTGGTTCTGCTGCAGTAATGGTCTTTGGTGACAAAGACAAAGCGCGCGATATGGCGCTCAATGTGATGCACTTCTTTGAACATGAGAGTTGTGGACAATGTACTCCGTGTCGTGTTGGTACAAGCAAGGCCGCCAAGCTGATGCAGTCTAAGTCTTGGGATCAAGACACCTTGGAGGATCTAGCAACCGTGATGGTTGATGCCTCTATTTGCGGCCTAGGTCAAGCAGCACCAAATCCTATTCGCTGTATTGCTAAATATTTCCTGGAAGAGGTTGCTTAATCAGCAACAAAAAAATCAAGGGAAAAACGAGACAAATATGAATGCACCAGTAAATCCTAAAGAACTTGAATTGCAAACCGTTGAGTTCAAGCTAGACGGACAAACCATCGTTTCTTACGAAGGTGAGACGATTCTCAAGGCCGCTAAACGTCATGGCATTGATATTCCGCATCTGTGTTTCAAAGATGGCTATCGTGCTGACGGTAATTGCCGTGCTTGCGTAGTAGAGATTAATGGCGAGCGTACTTTAGCGCCTAGTTGCTGTCGAAGCGCTACGCCCGGCATGGAAGTCAAGGCTAATAGTGAACGCGCATTGAAGAGTCAAAAGCTCGTGTTGGAGATGTTGTTATCAGACATGCCGGACGAGGGTTTTAAGTGGGTAGGAGACGGCAAGGAAGAAGAACAAAAAAATCAACATGGCGAATTAAGTACCTGGGCAGCACGCATGGATGTGACAGTTCGACCAGAGCTCAAAGCATTACGTCGCGACAAAGTCAGCAATGACATTTCTCATCCAGCGATGGCGGTGAACTTGGATGCGTGTATTCAATGTAATCGTTGCGTACGTGCTTGCCGTGAAGAGCAGGTGAATGATGTGATCGGCTACGCAATGCGTGGCGCACATAGTGAGATCGTATTTGATTTGAATGATCCAATGGGCGACAGTACTTGCGTTGCTTGTGGTGAGTGTGTTCAGGCTTGCCCAACAGGCGCATTAATGCCTAAGGGTTTAATTGGCTCGCAAACTGTTGATCGCAAAGTGGATTCAGTATGCCCTTTCTGCGGTGTAGGTTGCCAAATTACTTACAACGTTAAAGACGAGAAGATTGTGAGTGTTGAAGGTCGTGATGGTCCGGCCAACCACAACCGTCTTTGCGTTAAAGGCCGCTTTGGTATGGACTACATCCATAATCCACAGCGCTTAACTAAGCCGCTCATTCGTAAAGCGGGTGTTGCTAAAGATAAGGCCTTGCTAGAAGGCAAGCAAGATTGGTTCGATATCTTCCGTGAAGCAACTTGGGAAGAGGCGCTTGAAGTTGCCGGTGGCGGCCTCAAAAAGCTAAAAGATGAATACGGCAATAAAGTATTGGCGGGCTTTGGCTCTGCCAAGGGTAGTAATGAAGAGGCTTACTTATTCCAAAAACTCGTACGTACGGGTTTTGGTAGCAATAACGTCGACCATTGCACCCGTCTTTGCCATGCATCTTCTGTTGCTGCCTTATTAGAAGGTGTTGGTTCTGGCGCAGTAAGTAATCAAGTGAATGATGTTGAGCACTCGAGCATGATTTTCTTAATTGGATCCAATCCAACTGCCAATCATCCTGTTGCTGCAACCTGGTTTAAAAACGCTGCTAAACGTGGCGCCAAGATTGTCTTGTGCGACCCACGCAAAACCGACATCAGTAAGCATGCTTGGCGCACCATGCAGTTCAAGCCAGACACTGACGTTGCCATGCTGAACGCCATGATCTTCACAATTATTGAAGAAGGTCTAGTTGATAAGGACTTCATCAAGAACCGTTCTAATAATTTCGAAGCACTTAAAGAGAACATCAAGGGCTATAGCCCTGAAGCAATGGCACCACTCTGCGGTATTCCAGCAGAGACTTTGCGTGAAGTAGCTAGGGAGTTTGCGACAACTAAATCCGCCATGATTTTGTGGGGTATGGGTGTTAGCCAACACGTTCACGGTACGGATAACGCTCGTTGCTTAATTGCCTTGGTCAGTATTACCGGTCAAATTGGTAAGCCTGGTTCTGGCTTGCATCCACTGCGCGGGCAGAATAACGTGCAGGGTGCTAGTGATGCCGGCTTAATTCCGATGATGTTCCCGAACTACCAACGTGTTGATAATCCAGAAGCGCATGCGTGGTTTGAGAAGTTCTGGGATACCCCATTAGATAAGAAGCCTGGCTACACCGTAGTAGAGATCATGCATAAGATCACTGCGCCGGATAGTGATCCAGATAAGATTCGCGGTATGTATGTTGAGGGTGAGAATCCCGCAATGAGCGACCCTGATTTGAATCATGCGCGTCATGCCTTAGCCTCTTTGGATCTCTTAGTTGTACAAGATATCTTCATGACTGAGACTGCACTCCTAGCAGACGTAGTATTGCCAGCCAGTGCATGGCCAGAGAAAGTCGGCACTGCAAGTAATACCGACCGTATGGTTCAGATGGGTAAGAAAGCAATCAATCCTCCGGGAGATGCCAAGCCTGATCTGTGGATCATTCAGCAAATTGCGAAACGCATGGGCTTGAACTGGAACTACCAAGGTCCAGATGATGGTGTGGCAGCGGTTTATGACGAAATGCGTCAGGCAATGCATGCAGCCATCAACGGTATTACATGGGATCGATTAGAAAAAGAATCTAGCGTGACATACCCATGTTTATCGGCTGAGGATCCAGGTCGTCCAATTGTGTTTAATGACAACTTTGCGACACCAGATGGCAAGGTGAAGTTGGTACCTGCCGATATCATTCCTGCGAATGAGCGTCCAGATGCCGAGTATCCATTTGTATTGATTACCGGTCGTCAGTTAGAGCATTGGCACACCGGCAGTATGACTCGCCGTGCCACCGTCTTGGATGCAATTGAGCCAATGGCCACTGTCTCCATGAATGGCGAAGATATGACCCAGCTAGGCGTTTCTGCTGGCGATGTCATTACCGTTCAATCACGTCGTGGCGAAGTGGGGATTCATGTCCGTAGAGATGATGGCACTCCACGTGGTGTGATCTTTATTCCGTTTGCTTACTATGAGGCTGCGGCCAACTTAATCACCAACTCTGCCTTAGATCCTTTTGGCAAGATTCCTGAATTTAAGTACTGCGCAGTCAAGCTTGCCAAAAGTGGTCATGCTGCTCCAGTAATGGGCTACGGTACTAATGATCCGAAACGGCAGAAGCTTGAGTCGACCCACTGATCATGGATCCGCTTGAGAAAAGGCCGCCTTTGGGCGGTTTTTCTTGTGAAATGACCTTATTTTCTATCTTGCTACTTTTGTAGTAAAATGCCCTGAACGGGAGATTTTTGATGGGCATGCCAGTCAGAATTGACGACAATCTATATGAAGCGGCGAAATCAGAGGCTAAGTCTGAGCATCGGACTATTGCCGGCCAGCTTGAGTTTTGGGCTACGGTAGGCAGGGCTGCAATTGATAACCCCGATCTCCCAATTTCATTTATTACCGCTTCTTTGGCATCACTAGCAGAGCCGAGGGCGGATGCTACGCCATTCATTCCCCGCTCTAAGAAGGTTTGATGGCGCATTCAGTTAATCAAACGCGCCGATTCGCCAGACAATATAAAAAGCTAAATGACAATATCGCCAAGGATGTAGATGGCGCCGTAGGAATTGCTTCAAATAAACCTTCAATCGGCGAAAGAAAGAAGGGCGATTTAGCTGCATTATTGGTGTACAAGTTCAATAGTAACGGTCAACTCTATTTGCTTGGCTACTCGCTTGATGACGGCTTCAGGTTGATATACCTCGAGGCAATCGGCTCCCATGAAAATTTCTATCGAGACATCAAGAGATAATCAACACAATATTCCATTGCCCTTTAGAATTAACCCTCCATGGCCAGTTCAAAACCCCAAACTTCAGCAGCTAATCCCAAAGCAGAATTACCCGTCCTGATTATTGGGGCGGGTTTAGCGGGTCTAACCGTTGCCCTGCACATGGCCGAGACGCAACCAGTCATTGTGATGGCCAAACGCGGTCTTGGTGAGGCTGCAACTGCTTGGGCCCAGGGTGGCATTGTTGGGGTAGTGGATAAAGAGCATGACAGTATTGATGCCCATGTTAACGACACCTTAGAAGCTGGCGCAGGACTTGTGGTGGAATCTACCGCTCGATACATCGCTGAAGAAAGTGCTGAAGCCATCCGTTGGTTGGTTGAGCAGGGCGTTCCTTTTACTGCTGATGAGACTGGCCCCATGGGTTTGCATCTCACGCGTGAAGGCGGTCATAGCCAACGTCGGATCGCGCACGTAGCCGATGCCACTGGTAAAGCCATTCATGAGGTATTGCTCGATAAGGCAAGAGCTCATAAAAATATTCAACTGTTAGAGCACTGGATTGCTTTAGACCTCATTACCAACCGTCACTTGGATGCGAAGACACAACGCACTAAGCCGAATCGTTGCTATGGTGTATATGCCCTCGATATTAAAAACAATCGCGTAGAAACGATTGAAGCCAAGTCAGTGGTATTGGCTACTGGTGGTGTTGGTAAGGTCTACCGATACACCAGCAACCCAGATACTGCTACAGGCGATGGCATTGCCATGGCTTGGCGTGCAGGTTGCCGTGTCGGTAATATGGAATTTATTCAGTTTCATCCGACATGCTTGTATCACCCTAGTGACAGAACCTTTTTAATTACTGAGGCTATGCGTGGTGAGGGCGGCTTACTTAAGTTACCAAACGGCACCCGCTTTATGCCAGAGCATGATGAGCGTAATGAGTTGGCTCCGCGCGATATTGTGGCCAGAGCAATCGACTTTGAGATGAAGAAGCACGGCTTAGATTACGTGCATTTGGATGCTACCCATTTGGGTGAAGCCTTTATTAAAGAGCATTTTCCAATGATCTATGCCCGTTGCATGAGTCTCGGTCTGGATATTACTAAAGAACCAATACCAGTCGTGCCCGCAGCACATTACACCTGTGGCGGTGTGGTGACAGACCTCAAAGGCAAAACGGACTTGCCAGGCTTATATGCCGTAGGTGAAGCAACTTATACCGGTTTGCATGGCGCTAATCGCTTGGCGAGCAACTCCTTGCTGGAGTGCGTGGTCATTGGTAAAGCCGCTGCTCAAGATATCTCTGCACTCAAGACGCCAGTTATGCCCAATTTACCTTTATGGGACGAGAGTCAGGTTGAGGATGCGGATGAACAAGTGGTGATTGCCCATAACTGGGATGAGCTACGTTCATTGATGTGGAACTATGTCGGTATCGTTAGAACCAATCGACGTCTTGAGAGGGCGTTGCATCGAATCAAACTGCTTCGATATGAAGTACAAGAGTATTACGCCAACTTTAAAGTGACGCGCGACTTAATTGAGCTTCGTAACTTGTTGGAATGCGCGGAACTGATTGTCAGGTCAGCCCTGATGCGCAGAGAGAGCAGGGGATTGCATTACAGCCGCGATTACCCGGGTACTTGGACAGTTTCTTATCCGACTATTCTGACGCCTCAAGCTGAGGGAAATTCTGAAAGCTCTGAAACCTAAAGATTGATTGTTAGGCCGATATTCTCATTGAGAAATCCACCGCATTAATATCTTTAGTCAGCTTTCCGAGAGAAATACGATCAACGCCAGTAGCGGCAATCGCACGCATCTGATCTAAATCGATACCACCAGAGGCCTCTAGTAAAGCGCGACCATTCGTAAAGGCAACAGCTTCTTTCATTTGCTCGGTGGTGAAGTTATCAATCAAGATGCTCTTTGCACCTGCATCCAAGGCTTCCTTCAATTCAGTGAAGTTTTCTACTTCCACTTGAATATTTACCCCAGAATTCAATGCCTGCGCTGCCTTGATTGCAGCAGCAACACCGCCTGCAGCAGCGATGTGATTCTCTTTAATTAAGATGCCATGCCATAGTGCAAGACGTTGGTTTTGACCGCCACCCACTCGTACTGCGTATTTCTGCGCCTGACGTAAACCAGGAATCGTTTTGCGTGTATCGAGCACTGCACAGCCCCTTGGATTAGGGCTGACACCTGCAATTGCATCAACGTGTTGACGTGCAATGCTAGCGGTCCAAGAGAGCGTTTGCAAGAAGTTAATGCAGGGGCGCTCAACAGAGAGAAGGGCACGAGAGTTGGCCTCAATATCGCAAACTTTGGTATCGGGCTTCATCAAGTCGCCCTCGAGGTAGTGCCAAGTCACTTTTGCAGAGGGGTCTAATTTCTTGAGAGTACCCTCAAACCAATCTACCCCACACAGCACAGCCTGCTCACGAACAATTAATTTGGCATGAACAGGTTTGCTAGGAACTAATTGCGCGGTCCAATCGCACTTGCCAATATCTTCCATGAGCGCATCAGCAATATTGCGTTGACGGGCTTGCTCTAAAGTTTCGTTGTAATCAAACATACGTATTGAGTCAATCAATTGAATTAAGCGGCACCGATATTCTTTACAAAGCCATGTTGGGCTTTAGCTAGAAGGTCGGGGTGGTTTTGGGTGAAGTCCAGCATGCGCTCAACACAGCCCAATGCTTTTACTCGCACATCTTCTTCAATGTGGATTTCACCAGAAGCATTCTCTAGGCAATTCAGAATTCCTTGTAAACCATTCATAGCCATCCAAGGGCAATGGGCGCAACTCTTGCAGGTAGCACTGTTGCCAGCGGTAGGGGCTTCTATCAGTATCTTATTGGGAGCTAATTGGCGCATGCGATGCAAGATGCCATTGTCAGTCGCAACAATATATTCATTGGTAGAGCCTTCAACAACAGCTTTAATCATTGCGGATGTGGAGCCCACAACATCTGCCAAATCCACCACGGCTTGTGGTGATTCTGGGTGAACCAAAATCATGGCATTAGGGTGGGCTGCTTTTAGCATTGCCAATTCAACGGCTTTGAATTCATCATGAACAATGCAAGCACCATTCCATAACAACATATCAGCACCAGTCTGCTCTTGAATGTATCGACCTAAATGACGGTCAGGCGCCCACAGAATTTTCTTACCATCAACCTTTAGTTGATGAACGATGGCTAGGGCGCAAGAGCTGGTCACCATCCAATCGGCCTGAGCTTTAACAGCAGCGCTGGTATTGGCGTACACCACAACAACGCGATCGGGATGCAGCGCTCTAAATGCAGCAAAGTCAGTGGCATCACAACCTAAATCTAAAGAGCAGGTAGCATCTAAGTCCGGCATAAAGACACGCTTTTCGGGGCTCAGAATCTTGGCAGACTCCCCCATAAAGCGCACGCCAGCCACAATGAGATTCTTCGCAGAGTGATTTTTCCCAAAGCGTGCCATCTCCAAAGAGTCGGCCACATAGCCACCGGTCTCCATCGCTAAATCCTGAATATCACCGTCAACATAGTAGTGAGCCACTAATGCAGTATCTTTCTCGATCAGTAATTGCTTGATACGGGCGATGACAGTAGCTTTTTCACTACCATGCAGTTGCGAGGGTGTTTTGGCCCAGGCTTGGGCGGTACAGGTCGCACCAGCAGCATTCTGCTGGGGATAGTCAAAGGCGATGGGCATTGAAGTCATATCTAATTTTAGCGTAGCGACGCTAATCCTGTGAGGGTGGGTCAGGTCGCCGTACTTCGGGTGTTAAGGCCCCTAGACGCAATATGACGCATTAAAAAGGTAGTAGCATATATATCCATGAAATATGCCAATGAAGCCCTCTCTCTAGTTTTTTCACTCCTGCTCAGCGGCTTGTTTATTTCCTCAATCCCTTACTTTCGTAAGAGTAAGCTGAGCAACTTCAATAACCTATGGTTGATTGGCCTTGGGCTCAATATTATTGCATTCTTATGCTTTGCATCTGCTTCAACCATTTCACCACCCCTCCTTACGCTCGCGAATTCCTGTTTCTTTGCTGCATACTTTTTTCTCGCATTATTTTCCCGATCTATTAATTCTCGATCCAATAAGACATTAGTCCGAGTATCGCCATTCATTTTTATTGCATTTGCTTTTGTATTTGAATATTTGCGACAGTACGGCATATTTCAAACAAGGGTTCTATTTGTAGTTTGTGCATTGATAGTCTGTCTTGTATGGATCTTGATTGAGTTATTTATTGCCCGTAAAAAAAGTCGTCATATTCAGCTTGATTTTTTAATGTTCACCACCTTTGCTGAGTTGGTACTTGGGCTCATTCGCCTCTGGATGGTTCTTTCCGCAACTACAACGGGCAATATTAATTTGTATGAAGAGCCCTTCATAAGCACATTGGTAAGGTGGTTTGGAGTTTCCTTTACCGTCTTATCCTACGTTTCTATTTTAGGATTCTGGGCTGAAAGAGTAAGTTCTGAAAATAAAAAAAATATTGAAGACAATATTCGCGTGAATGAATTACTCCTAGAGCGAGAGGCTTTAATTACTAACTTATTAAAGGCTAACAAAACTACTGCAACTGGAGCGCTCTCAGCTTCAATTGCTCATGAGCTCAATCAACCATTAGGAGCCTCTAATCTCAATATTCAATTTTTGAGAATGAAGTTGGATAAAGGCTTGCTTAGTTCGGATATTGGCAAAGAGGTGTTAGACGCACTTGAGTTTGATAACAATAGGGCGGCAACGATTGTGCGGTCCTTAAGGTCTCTTTTTACGGAGGGTGAGTCTCGGGCCCAAGAGCATGATTTGGCTTATTTGATATCAAGCGTGCTGGATATCGTCAAGCCGGAACTGAATGCTAGGCAGATTCAAATTCAGCTGCGGGTAGAGGAGGGGCTTCTCATCGAGGTTAGCTCAAGCGAGATTGAGCAAGTCATTTTGAACTTGTTAAATAACGCGATTCAATCTTTGGCTTCTATCAAGGCATCTTTGCGGACGATTGTGATTGAGGCCTATAGAGACGGGAATTCCGTGCACTTTAGTATTTGTGACAATGGTTCAGGTGTATCAACTCAATTCAGACAAAGCTTGTTCGAGTTATTGAACACCACCAAGAAATCCGGCATGGGTCTTGGCTTATGGCTCTGTAAACACATTGTGACTCGTTATGGTGGCGTAATTTGGTATGAGGATGCTCCCGGCGGTGGCGCACAGTTTCATTTCAAGTTGCCGATCGCCGGCTAGCAATGGGGCGGAAACTGTGAAACGACTACGCGAGAACGCAAAAATTGTTCAATAAGACCATGCTGAAAGGCGCCATCCATGCACTAGCCTTATTCAGCGCCTTGTTATTGGTGCCCGGGGTGAGTGCGAATGAAAGGCTTGCTTATCAAAATTGGATTGTGGATACGGACCCTGAAACTACTGAGGCTTACACGGCACGACTCCAATTCTTCATGGGGTCTTTTTTGCGGTGGAACCACTTGTGTGTTTTATCTCAACCCCAACCTCAATTGCCAGCCCAGCTTTAAAGACATCACATTATGAGCATTAAGCAATTTAACGCAACCTATTTAGCGCCGGATGATCGGCTGTTGTTTCGCTTTAATACCACCGAAGATACGGAGTTCCGTTTTTGGTTCACACGTCGGGTGACGCTATTTATTTTGGCTGCGACCCAGCATCTCACCGTGGAAAACCTGGAGCAGGCTCATGCTCCCGAGATTGCGAAGGCAATAGCGGAGTTTGACAAGGAAGTTATGCAGAGCAATCCAGAGTCTAAGGGTGTTTCGAAGGCTGAGGTATATCAGCCTGCCTCAAACTACCCTTTGGGGGCAGATCCGCTGTTAGTGATGGATGCTAAATGCACGCCCGAGAAGCAGGACTTAGAAGATGGGGTATCACTTGATCTCGTCTTGCCAGGTGGCGCCAATATGAATGTCAAGATGGCAGGTCCAACCTTGCAGGCTTTGTGCGCAGTGCTAAATCAACTGCGTGAACATGCTGTTTGGGGTGCGGTGCCCTCAGTGGCTGAATCGGCTACTCGTGGTGCTGACAATATAAAAGAGGGTGTCAAACCTTCGATTCATTGATGAGTTCCTAGAATCCATGAAAGAGTCTTTCGATTGCAGTCATCACGAGATGTTGCTGGGTCTTTAAGCTAGCAATTTCTGTTTTAAGGATTTTGCTTGGTACGGCTGCCATCTTTGGAGTTTCAAGTGCAAACTCACTGCCCTTGATTGAAAAGATTGGCATAAGATCTTGAGGAAGCTTCGCTTTTCTATAGAGACTAGCCTTTCTCAATGGGATGACAACTCTCGTATCTAGGCCACTTAATAAGTCAGTTTGGACATCTAACAAAAAAGTGTGGTCTTAGCATGCTCCCCAATATTTTCATAAACGCTAAATCTCGCCATTAGAAAGCTCTCCAGCTATCCAACGGCAAACCTTCATCTTCAATGGTTTTGTTATAGCTGGCAATGAAATCAGCATTTTCTAGCTTCCAAAGCCGCCCTTTTTCGTGCCGAACAAGAGATTCAAGGAATGCATCGCAAGCCTTTGAGATATTGATTCCTAGTTTCTTGGCCTCAGCCAAAACCTCGGTATTTAAGGTTAGCTTAGTCGCCTTTTTTAAGACTTTGTCTTGAGTACGGATGGAGTCATGAATGATCATGAACCAATTATGTGGGTATTGCATTCAGCGTCTCAGAAGGGAAGCTTCGCCTCCGGCTTAGCCGCCAGCAACACCGCCTTAAACTCCGCCTGAATACGTTTAATTGCTTGTTCGCTGTCCGCCTCAAAACGCATCACCACGACTGGAGTGGTATTAGACGGTCTAGCCAGGCCAAAGCCATCCGCATATTCCACTCGGACACCATCAATCGTATTAATAGACTCTGAAGTAGGGAACTTAGCATTCGCTTTGATGGTTTGAAGCAAAGCGAATGGCTCACCTTCAGCACAAGTGAGCTGCAATTCAGGAGTGCAAATCGCATTAGGTAAGCTATTAAGTGTGTCACTAGGATTCTTCTCTTTGCTGAGGATCTCAAGCAAGCGGGCACCTGTATAAAGACCATCATCAAATCCAAACCAGCGATCCTTGAAGAAGATGTGACCACTCATCTCACCAGCAAGCGGGGCACCAGTTTCTTTTAACTTCGCTTTGACTAAAGAATGGCCCGTTTTCCACATAATGGGTTCGCCACCATGCTCTTTTACGTAAGTGGCTAAGTTACGAGTGCATTTCACATCGTAAATAATCTGCCCGCCTGGATTGCGGGAGAGAACATCTTTAGCATAGAGCATCATTTGACGGTCCGGGAAAATCACTTGACCATCTTTAGTCACCACACCTAAACGATCTGCATCACCATCAAAGGCGAGACCTAATTCATTATCGGTAGTCTGGAGGTTCTTGATGAGATCTTGTAAGTTCTCAATATGCGCTGGATCTGGATGGTGGTTCGGAAAATGACCATCTACTTCACAGAACAATTCTTGGACTTCGCAGCCTAAAGCTCCAAATAACTTACCCGCAAACGCACCGCCAACACCATTGCCACAATCCACAGCAATCTTCATAGGGCGAGCCAGCTTTACGTCACCGACGATATGGTTAATGTACATCGGGAAAATATCAAAAGTACTTCTTGTTCCTTGGCTGGTAGCAAACTTCTTGGCTTCAATACGTTTACGCAAGTCCTGAATCTGTTCGCCATAAATAGCCGATGTGCCCAAAACCATTTTGAAGCCGTTGTAGTTCGGGGGATTGTGACTGCCGGTAATCATGATGCCGGACTTCGGACTCTTGCCGTCAATCGTATGGTTGGCAGCAAAGTACACCATCGGTGTTGCGACCATGCCCAAATCAATTACATTGATGCCGGTAGAGAGTAGGCCTTCTGTTAGCGCTTCAATCAAGCTAGGGCCAGATAGACGGCCATCCCGACCAATGACGATATCAGTCTCACCAAGCTCACGCATTTCAGTGCCAAAGGCCTGGCCAATCAGTTTGGCGATAGAGGGATCTAAGGTCTCATCAATAATGCCGCGGATGTCATATGCTTTAAAAATGGATGGAGACAATTGCATTGCAGATCCTTCGGTAAAAACACCCGCTTATTGCACGGGCGATAACTAGTTATTTGAATTTAATAGATTAATGCGGGTGGCAGTAACAGCGTCAATATCTGCACTAGCAGCAATATCGTGCTGATGGCTTGCAAGGGCTTTCTCAATCGGTTTAGCGAGCACTTTGCCGTATTCGACACCAGGTTGATCAAAGCTATTGATATTCCACAAAGCGCCCAATGTCGCAGTGCGGTTCTCATACAAGGCGAGTAGGGCGCCAAGATAAAAGGCATTGAGTTTAGGTAGCAACAATAAATTGCTTGGGCGTTGACCTGGATAGACGTTATTTGGATTGCTAGCAGCTTTGCCATTCGCTAATGCTTGCGCTTGTGCCAAGCAATTGGAAAGCAAAATACGGTGATGCGCTACAGCCACGGGCCGATCACTCATCGGTTCACGTACAGCAATGAAATCAATTGGAATGATCTCAGTGCCCTGATGAAAGAGTTGGAAGTAAGAGTGTTGCGCATTACTACCAGCGCTGCCAAATACCACTGGGGAAGAATGCTTCACCGGTTTGCCATTGCGATCTACGCTCTTGCCGTTACTTTCCATATCGAGCTGCTGTAACCACTTCGGAAACCAATCCAAGGCATCCGCATACGGAATTGCGGCATAAGCCTTAATGCCATGTTTCTCTTGCTGATACAGCAAGGTAAGTGCCATGATGACAGGCAGGTTTTGCTCAAGAGGTGCATTCTTAAAATGCAAATCCATTGCTTCGGCACCAGCCAAAAACTGTTTAAATGTTTCAAAGCCATATTGCAAAGCAATGGGTAAGCCTACCGCCGACCAAACTGAGTAACGACCACCAACCCAATCCCAAAAAGGAAAGATATTGCCTTCGTTTACGCCAAAGTCTTTGGCGGCAGGAGTGTTGGCAGTCACGGCATATAGGGCATGCTCAATTTGCCTAGGGGTACAACCGCTGTCCTTAAGCCAAGCCACAACGGCTTTGGCATTCATGGATGTTTCGAGAGTGGTAAATGACTTTGAGACCACAATCACACGGGTGCTGTGTGGCTGAGCACGAGCCAAGATGCGCGCTAACTCGGCAGTATCAATATTGGCCAAGAAATGCATGCGCATCCCACGGCTTTCAATACCGGGAACATGGGCTAAGGCTTCATTAGCCAGGCGAGGACCAAAGTCTGATCCGCCAATGCCAATATGAATGACGTCGGTTACACCAACCCATTTATTACACAAGGCTTCAATGCGATGCCAAACTTCAGAGACGGCTGGCATGACATCTTTACCATCGATCAAAACGGGCGTTTTGCTGAGATTGCGAAGTGCGGAATGGAGGGCAGGGCGATCTTCAGTATTGTTGATGTGCTTGCCAGCAAACATATCCACAATGAATTGCTCTAACTGCGATTGACGTGCGCCGGTAAAGAGCTTATTCCAGTTGCCCGCATCAATTCCTTGATAGGCGGTATCCAGCACCATATCGAGGGCTGAATGAATGCTTTGGTTGGCTAATTGGGCTTGCACAGACATTTCTAGATTTTATCAATAAGGAGATCAAAATACCCTAAAACACTGAAAATGTTACGATTTGAGCAATATAAAGGCTTTAACCCAGGCAAAAGTCATTACAAAATTGTGAGACATCTCAAATCAGGTCAGGAAAAGCCGAATGGAGCAGGTTGATTGCGTAGTAGTGGGCGCT
>NZ_JBIIPA010000050.1:0-2833 GCF_044342855.1 Polynucleobacter sp. | reverse complement strand
ATGCCACCTGTGGCATTGAAGGTGGGGCTTTGAGTATTGCCATGAGCATCTTGTAGATTGATAGTGCTGTAGTTTAGGCTTTGACTGATCTTGCCACTGTTAGAGCTGTTTTGGGTCATGAGGTCACCAAACCACGCAATTCTTGCGATCCTCTGTCGCATACCTCCAGCTTGTGATAATTCCATCAGATTTTCGGACGGTTAGTATGTAGGTGCAACTTACAAGCCAAGTTCTCAAGTACTCGGTTTCGGTAGGGGTTGCGCGATAAACAACCGCGCTTGGGTTGGGTTCGCCCTTCCGAAAGGATCTACCGTCTGGAAGATGAATTGCCCCATCCGCAGTTCCCGTTAACCTGTAATCAAAACACTGGGGGCACTTGGCTTCGAGTTTGGCGTAGTTTTCTCCAATTAAGGTATTTAGCGAATATTGATTTGATCTTGGTACGCAAGCACTTAAAGACATAAATGTTGTTAATAAAAAAAATAGGGGGATGAATTTTTTCATTAATTGTCCCCTGCTTTTTGTTTTTGCTGGTCTTGATTTAACTGGATCACTGGCGGCATTAGATACCTTAATCCCGATTGATCGTAAGCTGCTGGTAGAGCAATGATTGCGCTTGGCAGCATTGTGCTAATGTTTTGGAAGGGTGTCACAGGTTGACCTCCTTGTGCATTCTGAATGCGCTGAGTCCATGTATCGTGAAACGTTCCAATATCATTTCCAAGAGGATTAACAAAGTTACTCAATGCACCTTGCTGACAGGCAAAGCAACCAGAATTATTGTTGTTCCCAAAATTCTGACCTTCTTTTCCGTTGACCAAAGGTGGGGTGCCGTCAGGGTTGGGTTCATAGTGCGCACTCTCTCTTGCCTCCCCAGGCAATCCTGTCGCATTTCGACCTACTACATCTAAATATGCCTCACTAGCGCCTGACAAAATAGCTGAGGTAGTTAAATTGTCTTGAAAGCTTCCGCCTTGAAGTGTTGTTGATAGACCTGCGGATGTTACTGTGCGAATACCGACAGCGCCTACTCGTGCACCAACGCTATCGACTTGTAAATTACCAGAAGAGTTTACAGAAGTGCCCATGGTATCGGTAGCAGCTGTTACCCCACTCATTACCCCTGCAGTAACCATCGCCGCTAAGGTATTTTTCACTGCACTATCACTACCTAAATCTTGTAGTGTCTTACCAAGATCTCCTTGGTTATTGGCAAGGGAGATGGCAGCTTGAGTGGCTAGGCTGGTCATACAAACTTAGCTATAAGATATATAACCCACCCTATGACGGCGGTGAAGTAATAAGAAATCTTATCGGCCCAATTATCAGGATAGGGAAATTGCAGGGGACCGCTTACATAGAGCGTTTTTCTCTGGATGGCCTGGGTAAATAAAAAATTTGAATATCCAGTAAGCCAAAATTGCCACCAAAAGCCTTCGTAGACAGGTTTTAAAAACCATAAATAAGTACACCATAAACCCCAAATCATCCAAGCGATGATTGCAGCAAATTTAGAGTTCATTTTGAAGAATCTCGGATTATGGGTACGAGGATTCCAGGCGCTGATCCGGCCCAGCCAGCCCCTCTACTGGGAATGCCCATCTTTTTGAGCGCTTCCGTTACAACAATAGAAACGCCAAAATCTACAGCGGGATTAGGGGAATTAGTTAAAACAGCCTCTCCGGCAGCCGACAAGGCACCAAGTGGAGCGGTAATAAATGTCGTTACTGGAGCAACCAACTGCACAACAGTAGCCGCCTGCCCTAGTGCATTTAATCCATTGGCAGCTACTTTTTTATCGTATGCAATATTGGCCGGGACAGATCCATTTCGGTTTGCACCATACAGAAGACAATCAGTAGTGGCACATTGAGCTGAATAATTCTCACCAGTGGCATTATTGACATATGTTCCATTGGATTGCTTGCTGGTGTTATGCATATCCCAGTTATTCTGCGCCGCATTAGCCCCCATACTCGCTGCCACATTGACTGCGGTTGCATCACCTCCTGAGACTAAGAGTCCTGCAGTAGCGCTCATCACTCTGGCTAGGGCGGTGATAGCAGCAGGATCAGTCATGCCAGTATTACTGGCGTATTGAGCAGTGAGCTCTCCTACTACTGCGCCTACTGCACCTGCTCCACAACCACCACCATTACCAGCAGGAGTCGTACTTAAGGGTTGCAACATTTTGTTAATCGCCGCCGCCAAATCGTCGCAGGTCTAAGACTCGAATGTCATTCTTAAGCCCGTAACGGAAAATATAGCCTACCACCGCGAAAATTGACTCAGCTAATATAGTGATTTTAAATAAATCATGATCCGTATAAAAAATATATAGAGAACTTGAAACCCCCACAACACAAACCCAACAAACCCATTGATAAGCACGCCACTCAAGACTTGTTAGGGAATCTTTCTGACCCTTATTATCCTGTTTCATTTTTTACCATTGCCTTCAAGCTGCGGAACAATGACAGGTTGCAAGATAGCCGTGCCGATAGCAATGCCAGTTTGAATGCCTTTAGTTTGAGGTGAAAAAACTGGAATAGCTGAGGAAAATATGTCATACCCTATTTGACTATTACTTGGTGGAGCTAAAAAATAACTAGTACCTTTAAGCGCCAGAGCTCCTCCCGCAGCCAATACGTCAATCGGAGGCGGACTCCAAATTGATGCAACTCCTAATGCTGTAGAGCCGCTATCGGCTAAATTAGCGGCACTAGTTCTCGCCTGATCAATCACCGGCCCAAGGCTGGATTGATTATTGAGATGGGCAAAATTACTGGCAGCTGCTCCTATCTGACCAGCACTTAAATACTGCCCTGCTGAG
>NZ_JBIIPA010000029.1:0-24709 GCF_044342855.1 Polynucleobacter sp. | reverse complement strand
GCGGAGATGCCATGAACTCTAATATATTCCAAGATCTCCGGTTTATGCTTTACAGAACGTCTTTGATTCACTTGTTTTTGCAGGCTTGCAGGTCCATGATGTTGATAAACCAGCGTCCATCTACGGACATCAGAAGTGTTTACCCCATAAAGCTTAGCAGTTTGATATTGACTGCCTGTTTTTAGGTAGCTTTGAATCACTTCTAACTTAAATTGCGCATTGTATTTAGTCACGAAACCTGCTCCTTTGGTTGGATGTGTTGTCCAACTTCTTGGGGTCAGTTCACTGGTAGTGGTGCTAATTTTCAACGCGGGTCAGAAAACGTTCTTGGACTACGTGGTGCAGAGAATCACCTGCCCCCTGCCGCCTTGGTATCCGCCAAATCAGCTCGCGATGACAGGATAACTGCCGGATCTAGGATAAATGAGGGTTGGCTACACCCTCAATATTCGCACAGTCTTTTCTTTGCGAAAAAATTCATAAACTAAGCGGTTATGGAGTATTTTGCTTACCCTCATTGCTGCAATAAATGATGGAGTGAGATTTGATTTAAGCTGCGAACCACTCGCTCAGATGGCAAGTAAAAGTCCACTTTAATCCCTAAAGCCTCACGATTAAAGTCAGAACTGGCCTCACAAATCTGAACACCCCGATAAGTGAATTCTCTGCTATTTTGATAGGTCCTATGGGCCAGAAAGTAGAGAGAACAAATGGCAAGACGACCAAGATGTACCCACTCACCCAAGTTAAAAGCCAAAGTGGCCCTAGCAGCCATTGTTGGGGATAAGACGATTGCAGAATTAGCAGTGCTGCATGATGTCCATCCCAACCAGATCACTGAATAGAAACGCCAGTTAGTTGACCGGGCAGCCGATGTCTTTGGCGGTGAGCCGACTACCCCACCGGTTGATCTGAAGGTATTGCATGCCAAGATTGGTCAGTTCGCATTGGAGAATGATTTTTTGGCAAAGCGGCGCTCACCAAAGCGGGATTGCTGAGCGCAAAAAATGATTACCCCAAACCATCCTTTGCCTATTAGTACTCAAGCCAAGCTACTCAATATTAGCCGTGGCACGCTCTATTACTTGCCCAAGCCTGCCTCTTCCAAAGACTTAGACCTGATGCGTCAGATTGATGAGCTGCATTTACAGCACCCCACCATGGGGGCTCGGATGCTGCGTGATCAACTGGACCGACAAGGCTTTAAGGTTGGCAGACGCCATGTATCCACCCTGATGAAGAAGATGGGTGTTTTAAAACCCTGCCACCAGCATTAAAGGCAGCTTAAGCAGAGTGGAGAATCCACTTATAAATTGGGGAATGCTGTTCAAAGGAACGGGGCCAGTTCTGACAGCGGTCACATTAAACAGGCGGATGAATTCGCTATCTTGTAACTGGTCGTGCATAAAGTCGATTGACCATAATTGCTTGATGCTTAGCGATACCGCTAATGCAAGCAATCTTTCGAGCCTTAGATTTTCCTCTGGATATAGAGGGCTTGCGAGAATCGAACGCTGTGGCTGACATCTTCAACAGTAACTCCAGACATCGGCTTAGTGCAAGATGTAGATCACTTACTCCTAGTAACTTGAAATTGTTTCATCGATTTCCCCTATTTTTTGAAATGGGTCTAAACGATTTTGTTCTGGTTTTAAGGCCTACCAACGTGTTGGACGACAGACACTCATAAATTATTAGGGTTGACCCTTCCTCAATCTTGAGGATGGCGGTATTTGCCGCACCCCCTTAAGCTAAAACTCGAATCAAAGCAAACCCCTTCACTGAATCCGCCTAGCGTATTGAGTCTTCTTTAATAACCATATCAATGGAGTATTCATTGTGCTTAATAAAAAAATAAACAATGCAAAAATCAACCTTAATTTTTTTACCCTCACAAGCGTGGCCTTGGCCGCAGGCCTCATAGGGTCAACCCTTCCAGCCCATGCAATCGATGTTGATCCGGGAGACTGGATTACCGCTCCGGCCGGGACAAATATGGGTCTCGTCTATTTACAGCGCGCTAACAGAACTCAAGCTTTCGCAGAAGGGGCATTACTCAGTAAGAGCGCCCAACTCCAATCAAGCGTTGAAGTTGCTCGCTATGTTTATTGGACCAGCATGGCCGGCTTGCCCGCGGCTTTAGAGCTTGTGTTGCCGGCTGCCCAGCTGAAAACTGGTGGAGCCCTGTCGACCATGGGCAACGCCAACGGAATTGGCGATCTCGCTTTGATTGCGCCTATTTGGCTTCTTGATAATAAGAGTAATCGTCAAGCATTTGCTGTTGTGCCTTATGTTTATCTGCCAACCGGCTCTTACCAAAAAAATTCGCCGCTCAATGTGGGTGAAAATCGCATGAAATATGATCTTCAATTTGGCTACACCCACGGTATTGGGGAGAAATTCAATATTGAGCTTACCGGTGATGGCATGATTTATCAGAAAAATTATGATGCCGCCCTTAGCCAGGCGCCACTGTATCAAGCGCAAGGATATATAAGTTATAACTGGACACCGGTAACTAAATTTGCTGTAGGCACTTCATATTATTTCGGGGGACAAACCTCTATTAATGGAGTTGGCCAAAAGGATCAAATTAAAACTACCAATGTAAAAGTTACCGCATCGACCTTCATTACCCCGAGCGATCAAGTGCTATTTACCCTGGGAAGAGACTTAAGTGTTTATAGCGGCCTCAAAGAAGACTCACGTTTTAATTTCCGCTATTTACATATTTTCTAATGGCTCGATGTGCTTCGTAGTGGGTAAAACGAAAAAGGCGAGGCGCTCACAAGGTTTACACACTCGCCCTAACCGGGACTGGCACATCAAGCCTTTTGTAATCCACGCCATCAATCAACAGTGATATGTTGGCGACGTTGAATCACCCTAAACCGATTGGCAACAAATGCGGAATCAGAGTAGCTTGCATTTGCGGATGGATTTACACCGGTACCGTGGTAATCCGAGAATGCCCCTGACTGGTTAACATAGACACCGCTTGTGAGGTTAATTGAAAGTGCAACCCCGACCCTCCAGCTCACATCAATCATTTGATTAACGTACTCTGGTTTGTTTGAGTAAAGCCCAGCAGTAAGCGCGCCATGCTCTCTTACGATTTTCTCAGAAAGTGCGGTAGCCGCATCTCTATCTTTTGCTTTTACTAAAAAGCTAATTGGCCCAAAACGCTCTTCCATATAGTATTTTTCATCGGCAGCATCGCAACTCAATAAAAGTGGAGTGCGAACCTGCGCATTTGGAAAGTCAGGGTGCTCAATTGCTCGGGAGGCCAGAATGACTTTTCCAAGCATGGCGGATTCTTTAATTCGCTTTAATGTTTGAATTGATTGAATAGCCCCCAATATTTGCACTGCAATAGCGGGGTCGCTGAGCAACTTATCAATTGCACCAGCCAAGTCCTGCGCAATCTCATCAAACGATTTTGAGCCTATATTGGTTTCAATGCCATTTTCCGGAATGATGATGGTTTGAGTTGTCGTGCACATCTGGCCGGAGTACAGGGATAAAGTAAAGGCAATATTTCGAAGCATGCCTTTGTAGTCATCGGTTGACTCGATCACGATAATATTCACGCCTGCAAGCTCGGCATATACTTGCGCTTGTTTGGCATTTGCAATAAGCCACTCACCAAAAACATTGCTTCCAGTAAAGTCAATTGACTTTACCTCTAAATGAAGAGCCAAAGCTTGAGTCTGCTCACGCTTATTTACTACGGCCAAGCTCACCAGATTGGGATCAAGCCCCTCTTCTTGCAATACTTCTCGAATAATTTTTACGGTAATTGCAGCCGGCAGAATTGCGTTGCTGTGTGGCTTAACAATCACTGGATTGCCGGTTGCTAGTGCGGCGAATAAGCCTGGGTAGGTATTCCAGGTTGGAAAAGTTCCACAACCAATGACCAAGCCCACGCCGCGGCCAATAATTTCATAATTTTTTCTCATAACAAGAGCGGGGTTTTTGCCTTGCGGCTTCTCCCAAATGGACTCGGAGGGAATATTTTTCATTTCGCCCCAAGCGTATGCCACAGCTTCCAGACCTCTATCTTGCGCATGTGGCCCACCCGCCTGGAAGGCCATCATCCAGCCCTGACCGGTTGTTAGCATGACCGCATGAGCAATCTCAAAGCTACGCCTATTAATTCTCTCTAGAATCTCCAGGCAAACTCCAACCCTGCCATTGGCGCCTATCTGTTGCCATGGTTTTTGAGCTTTTTTAGCGGCTTCAATCAATATATTGATATCGCAAACTGGATAACTAATGCCCACTGGTAAGCCATATGGCGATTTTTCAGTACTTGACACGCCTATTTTGCCAGGCTGCTCCAATTCGAATGGTTTGGAAAGGTAGCTAGAAACAGCCTTTTTGCCATCCTCATCAGCAGTTTCTCCATAGAACTTGGGGCTAGGCTGCTCCTTGTATGGGGACCAATAGCCGCGATTATGGATTGCGTCAATCGCTTGATTCAAGGTGTTTTCGTGCTTTTGGAAAAGATTAGTCATGGTTTGTCCTAATAAAAAAGTGCTTTTATTTGATTTGGATCAACTGTATTATCGATTGACCGATCAGTCAATAATATTTTGTACCTAGGGAATTTATGGCAAATTTTGAAACTATAGAGCTTGAAATAAATGAGTTGTGCGCAGTTTTGCGCCTCAATCGCCCTGACCGCTTAAATAGTTTTAACGCTCAAATGCATCGAGAGGTCAAGCTTGCCTTTGAGCTAATAGAGGCCGGTCAAAGAGATGGGTCCATAAGATCCGTTCTACTTACCGGGGCCGGAAGGGGATTCTGTGCCGGCCAGGACCTATCAGATCGCAATATGGCTTCGGGAGATACAGTCCCAGATTTGGGCGAATCGGTAGAAAAAAATTATAAACCTTTAGTGATGAGAATCAGAGCGCTGGAATTGCCGGTGATCGCTGCTGTAAATGGTGTTGCAGCGGGAGCCGGCGCAAACATTGCTTTTGCTTGCGACCTTGTATTTGCCGCCAAGTCAGCCAGCTTTATCCAGTCATTTAGCAAGCTGGGATTGATTCCAGACACAGGTGGGTCTTGGATAGTGCCCAGGCTGCTTGGACCAGCAAGGGCAATGGGACTGGCATTACTGGGCGATAAAGTGAGTGCCGATCAAGCTGAGCAATGGGGTTTGATTTGGAAGTGTGTAGAAGACGAGACATTATTAGAGGTGGCTACCCAATGCGCAAAAAATTTAGCAAAAGGGCCTACTTTTGGATATGCACAAACTAAGAAGGCAATTTGGGAAAGCTCAACTAATTCATTTGAAGCTCAGCTTGATCTCGAGAGGGATTTGATGACCGCCTGCGGGAAGACTGCAGACTATCGCGAAGGTGTCGCAGCCTTTATTGAAAAACGTCCAGCGGTATTCTTGGGTAAATAGTGTGAGCGCACTTAAAACCTCAGACAAAATTCTGGTTGTTGGTGCTGGAGCCATGGGCGGCGGCATTGCTGAAGTTGCTGCGCAAGCGGGTCATATCGTCTATCTCTATGACATGCAGGCACCCATGCTTGAAAAGGCCCTTAAGGCGATTAGAAAAAATCAGGAGCTCCTAGTAAGCAAAGGAAAATCCCTCCCTGAGAATGCCCGCAATGTGGTTGAAAGAATTCACTGCATAGATCGGTTGGAGAGTGCTTCCGATGCAAGCTTGGCAATAGAAGCAATCGTTGAAAATCTTGAGGTGAAACAGTCTGTATTTCGCAAGATTGAAGAAATTCTGAATGCCAATGCCATTCTGGCAACCAATACCTCCTCTATTTCCATTACCGCAATTGCCTCAAAGCTGGCTCGACCAGAACGATTTGTGGGAATGCATTTTTTTAACCCCGCAATGCGGATGAAGTTGGTAGAAGTCATTGCTGGAATAGCTTCATCAGAACATATTTTAAGCGTCGTTTATGAGACTGCTAAAACCTGGGGAAAGATCCCGGTGTATGCAAGATCTACACCGGGCTTTATTGTTAACCGCGTAGCGCGCCCTTATTACGCCGAAGGACTACGAGTGCTAAACGAAGGTGCACTTGATATAGCAACGATTGACGCCTACATGCGCAATGCCTGCTCATTTCCCATGGGTCCATTTGAGTTAATGGACTTGATTGGACATGACGTTAATTTTGCGGTAACCAATTCTGTATTCAACGCGCATTACGGAGATAAGCGTTTTGCGCCGAGTCTTATTCAGCAGGAGTTGGTTTTGGGTGGACGTCTTGGCAAAAAGACTGGGCAAGGATTTTATGACTATAAAGAAGGCGCCCTAGCCTTAAGGACACAAACTCTTGATGCAAAAGATGGTCACATGGCGGTTATCGCCAGTCAAAATAATCCAATGATTGGTGGAATACTGGATCGTTTTTCAGCGGCAGGGATTCGGGTTCAATATGAAGATATACCGCCGAATCAAATAAGAATTGGTGACAGCGTGCTTGCGTTAACGAATGGGGGTACTGCAACATCGAGAAGCGCTGAAGGGAAGATTCAAAATCTGGTGCATATTGATTGCGCATTAGATTTCGCGTTGGCAAAAATAGCCCTCCTAGCCAAGTCCGATCAATGTTCCCAAGTTAATTTTGACGGTGTGGCAGGCACCTTGCAGAAGGCTGGTTATCAAGTTAGTCGGATTGATGACATTGCTGGAATGCTCGCATGCAGAACTATTTGCATGCTTGCTAATGAAGCTGCCGACTCTGCACTACAAGGCGTAGCCTCAATAGAGGATATTGATATTGCCATGCGATTTGGGACAAATTATCCAAAGGGCCCATTACGCTGGGCCGATGATTTGAGCTTGAAGTATGTTTTTGAAGTTTTGAGCAATTTATCAAAACACTATGGCGAAGAGCGTTACCGCGTTTCGCCTTTGATTCAACGTAAAGCGATTAGTGGGGATTATTTTTATGGTGCAACCTGAATTATCTGCTCAGCACCTTGCTGAAAGTGTTCGTGATCATATGCTTAAAGAGGATGCAGTTGCTAAAAGTCTGGAAATGCGCTTTGAAGGCATTGGGCCTGGCTATGCCAAATTAAGAATGACGGTACGTGGTGATATGTTGAATGGCTTTAAAAATTGCCATGGCGGTTTCATTACAACTTTGGCCGATACGGCCTTTGCTTATGCCTGCAATAGCCACAATGATGTCACTGTTTCGTCTGGATTAAGAATGGATTTCATCGCCCCCGTTAATGAAGGCAATGTCTTGACTGCTGAGGCCAAAGAAGTTTGCCTATTTGGAAGAACTGGGGTTTATGACGTTTCCGTTCGAAACCAAGATGATCAATTAATTTCGGTGATGCGCGGCAATAGTTATCGACTCAAGGGTCGGCATGTCGTTGTAATTTAAATTATTAGACTGGATAAATTCATGACCGTAAAAATTCCTAAGCCAGGTGACTTGGATCCCATAGAGACAGCTAGTAGAGACGAGATTGAGGCGTTGCAATTAGAAAGGTTGAAGTGGTCTTTGAATCATGCTTATATCAATGTGCCCCATTATAAAAAAGCGTTTGATGAAAACGGTATTCATCCGGATGACTTAAAGACCTTAGCAGATATTGCAAAGTTTCCATTTACAGGAAAAAAAGATTTACGAGACAGCTATCCGTTTGGAATGTTTGCAGTACCCCGTGAGCAAGTTTCTCGCATTCACGCTTCTTCTGGCACCACTGGAAAGCCAACTGTAGTCGGATATACAACCAAGGATATTGATAATTGGGCGAACTTAGTGGCCCGCTCCATTCGGGCTGCTGGCGGTCGACCAGGGGATACCGTTCATATTTCCTACGGATACGGATTATTTACCGGCGGCCTGGGTGCTCACTATGGGGCAGAAAGAGCAGGCTGCACCGTTATTCCTATGTCTGGCGGTCAAACTGAGAAGCAAATTCAGATTATTGAAGACTTTAAACCAAACATCATTATGGTTACCCCAAGCTATATGCTGACGATCCTTGATGAGATGGAGCGTTTGGGCGTGCGACCAAATTCAACCTCTTTAAAGGTGGGAATTTTTGGAGCCGAACCATGGACCGAGGGAACTAGAGAGTCAATAGAGAGGCGCGCCGGCATTGATGCGGTTGATATTTATGGGCTATCTGAAATCATGGGCCCGGGTGTTGCAAGTGAGTGCGTTGAAAGCAAGGATGGCCCAGTGATTTGGGAAGATTTTTTCTACCCAGAAATCATCAATCCGGAAACTGGAGAGGTTCTCCCTGATGGCTCAGAAGGAGAGCTGGTATTTACTACTTTAACTAAAGAGGCGTTACCCATCATTCGCTATCGCACGCGCGATCTGACTCGCTTGCTGCCACCCACTTCACGTAGTATGCGTCGAATTGGTAAGATCACTGGCCGCTCAGATGACATGCTAATTATTCGAGGCGTTAATTTATTCCCAACTCAGGTGGAGGAATTGATTTTCCGTTTACCTCAGTTATCCGCACAATATCAATTACACATTGATAAAAAAGGACATTTAGATACCTTGGCTATTCATGTCGAATTAACGCCCGAGGCGCATGGTTCGATTTCCGATAACGCTCGCGAGCAGGTGGCAAAAGAGTTACAGCATCTAATTAAAACCTTGATAGGCGTATCAGCATCTATCGTAGTAAAAAATCCATTCGAAATTGAACGCACCTTAGTTGGAAAAGTGAAGCGCGTTTATGACAACAGAAGTAAGTAAGCCACCAAGAGAGAAGAGTTATGTATACACAGTCATTAATTGAAACTCCGGGGTCAAAAGAGAATGCCCCGCGCATCGTCGAAAATCCAGCCTATGAGGCGGACTTTAATGCGAAGCTAGCAAAAGGTGATTTTATTGAGGCAAAAGATTGGATGCCAGAAGGTTACAGAAAAACTCTAGTGCGGCAAATCAGCCAACATGCCCATTCTGAAATTGTTGGAATGCTGCCGGAGGCGAACTGGATTACACGAGCCCCATCATTAAAGCGTAAGGCCATTCTTTTGGCTAAGGTGCAGGATGAGGGGGGTCATGGACTTTATCTTTATGCGGCTGCAGAGACTATGGGCGTATCTCGCGATGAACTACTGGCGGCATTGCATGGTGGCAAAGCCAAATATTCATCAATCTTTAATTACCCAACATTAAATTGGGCTGATATTGGGGTGGTTGGCTGGCTTGTTGATGGTGCTGCCATCATGAATCAAATTCCATTATGCAAGTGTAGCTACGGCCCTTACGCAAGAGCAATGGTTCGCATTTGCAAGGAGGAGTCATTTCATCAGCGCCAGGGTTACGACCTATTATTGGCGATGATGAAAGGCACTGATGAGCAGAAGGAAATGGTTCAAGATGCCGTTAATCGCTGGTGGTGGCCGTCAATCATGATGTTCGGCCCGCATGATAATGACTCCGTTCACTCAGCTCAAAATTCTGCATGGGGAATCAAGCGCATCTCCAATGATGATTTACGTCAAAAATTCATTGATGCCACCGTTAAACAGGCCGAGATTTTGGGCATTACCTTACCAGATCCTGATTTGAAGTGGAATGAATCTCGCCAGCATTTTGACCACGGCCCAATTAATTGGGATGAATTTTGGAATGTGGTGGGTGGTCACGGCCAAGGCAATGTTGATCGCTTGGCCGCCAGGGTTAAAGCCTGGAATGACGGTGCATGGGTAAGGGATGCGGCAGTGGCTTATTCCAAAAAGCATCAGCAAGTTAATCAACGTGCAGCTTAATCATTAGGAGGGCGAAATGAGTGATATTCAAAAGGAGTGGCCTCTTTGGGAGGTGTTTTTAAGAAGTCGCAATGGTTTGGATCATAAGCATTGTGGAAGCGTACATGCCTCCGATCCAAAATTAGCGCTACAAGTAGCGCGAGATGTTTACACACGCCGACAAGAAGGTGTGAGTATTTGGGTGGTATTGGCGGACAACATTATTGCCTCCGATCCAGATGCGAAGCCAGAGTTATTTGATCCTGCTGAAGATAAGATTTATCGTCATCCAACGTTTTATAAGTTGCCGGATGAAGTTAACCACATGTAAGGAAGCGACATGAGTCAGCAATTAATAAAAAATAGTCACCTTGAATATATGCAACGTCTTGCGGATAATTCTTTGATTTTAGGTCAGAGAATTTCAGAATGGTGCGGTCATGCGCCTGTTCTTGAGGAAGATATTGCCCTGGCCAATACTGCACTGGATTACATTGGTCAGGCTCGCTTACTACTTTCTCATATCGGAGCGCTAGAGGGCAAAGGCAGAGATGAAGATCAACTGGCTTTTCTGCGCAATGAGCCTGCTTTTAGAAATCTCACCATTTGCGAGCTACCAAATCATGACTTTGCCAGGACCATCCTTCGGAACTTTCTCTTCAGCGGCTTTCAGCTATTGATTTGGGACGCTCTGCAAAACTCCTCCGATGCTCAATTGGCCTCTATCGCCGAAAAAAGCATTAAAGAAGCCCGATATCACTTCAATCATTCCGGGGAATGGGTGGTGCGCTTGGGGGATGGGACTGAAGCTTCACATACCAAAGCTCAAGAGGCGCTTAATTATTTATGGCCTTATACGAACGAATTTTTTGCCTCAACCGCAGTTGATGCTGAAGTTAGCAATGTCAATATTGGCCCAGCTTGGGGTGAGTTAAGGGGCCCATGGTTGGACTTGGTAAAGCCGGTAATTGCCGAAGCCTACTTAATAATGCCAAATGAAACACCTTTTGCGAGCCATGGAAAGTTTGGCCGCCACAGTGAGCACTTGGGCCACATATTGGCGGAAATGCAATATATGCAGCGTTGCTATCCTGGAGCTCAATGGTAATGGGCAAGAAGGGTATATGACGCTTTCGCTTGATCAGGCCTGGAAGGTTTTGGGGGCGGTACTAGACCCAGAAATTCCAGCTATCACCATAACTGATTTAGGGATTGTGCGAGACCTCATTCAGGATGGCGGAGCTTTTAAAGTTGTTGTTACGCCTACCTACAGCGGATGTCCTGCTACTGAATTTATTGAGCGCAGCATCAGAACTGCTTTATTAGGGGCTGGCGCACAATCGGTTACCCTAGAAATTCAACTATCCCCAGCCTGGACAACTGATTGGCTTAACCCTGATGCCAGGGAAAAGTTAAGGCAATATGGCATTGCCCCGCCCTCATGCTTTACCCAAGTTTCAACGAAAAAAGAGCAAGTCATTCAGTTTATGCCACGTAAAAAAGATGTCATGGAATGTCCGCGCTGCAATTCTATAAATAATGAGAGGCTGTCGGAGTTTGGAGCGACCGCCTGCAAGGCTCTGTATCGCTGCCTAGACTGCAGAGAGCCATTTGAGTACTTTAAGCCAATTTAATTGCTGGAGAAATACAGATGACACCCAAATTTCATGCCCTAACCATTGCCCAAGTAAGGCAAGAGTCTCATGAGGCCATTAGCATTCTTTTTGATATTCCAAAAGATCTTGAGGAGGATTATCAATTTATCCAGGGCCAACATGTGACCTTGAAGTCTGAAGTAAATGGTCGGGAATTAAGAAGATCGTATTCTATTTGCACCGGTATCAATGATGGTGAAATTAGAGTGGCGATTAAAAAGGTTCCTGGTGGCGCCTTCTCCAGTTGGGCCAACGCTGCCCTTAAGGCGGGCGATCGGATTGAGGTGATGACGCCGGAGGGAAAGTTTCACACCCAATTAAATCCTAGCAATAAAAAGCATTACGTTGCCTTTGCGGCAGGTAGCGGTATTACCCCCATTCTCTCGATTATTAAAAGCACACTCAAGAGTGAGCCATTTAGTTCTTTTACTCTTGTTTTTGGTAATAGTCGTCAAAATTCAATTCTTTTTCAAGAGGATCTGGAGGATGTGAAGAATCGATATTTGACGCGATTCAGCATGCACAACATTTTCTCGCGCGAGGAGCAAGAGATACCCCTGCTCAATGGGCGCCTGGATTCCAAGAAAGTTGGCGAACTCCTCTCCTGCTTGCTCCCTGTCACCGATATTGATGAAGCATTTATTTGCGGCCCTGGCGGGATGATTGATGAAGTTGAAACTGCATTGAAAAATGCCGGACTAGAGCAGAAAAAAATTCATTTGGAACGCTTTGGCGTTGCGAATGGTGAGATGAAACATCGTGCAATTGCGGGAGATGCTCCGAAATCCACCATTACAGTTATTGCCGATGGCCTCAAACGTGATGTTGAATTTAGGGAGGGCGATGAGTCCATTCTGGATGTAGCCCTCAAATCTGGAATGGATTTACCTTTCTCTTGCAAGGGTGGCGTCTGTAACACCTGTCGCTGCAAGGTTCTTGAAGGAAAAGTGCGCATGGGTCGAAACTTTGCGCTTGAGTCTGATGATTTGGAGGCTGGATTCGTGCTTTCATGCCAATCACACCCATTGACTGACAGAGTAGTTATTAGTTTCGACAATCGATAAAGAGAATATGAGGATTCAAGATGAGTAGAGGACGAGCGCCTAAATTTCAGTTGCAGCGTGCCAATATTTTGGAGCGCGCGGCCGACCTATTTGCCCGCAACGGATTCCACAATGCTTCAATGCTGGAGTTGGCGAAAGAGTGTGGCGTATCCAAGGCACTGCTCTATCACTACTACAAAGATAAAGAAGAAATCTTATTCGACATTGCTGACAGTTATGTTGATAGATTGATTGAAATCATTCGCGAAACAAAGGTTCACCAGATGGATCCTGAAACTTATTTTACAAAACTGGTGTGTAATTATTTATTGGAGTATGAGCATTCTGCATCCAAACATATGGTTTTAGTTCAGGACGTAAAGTTTTTGCAGTCCGAGATGCGTTTGCAGGTCATTGGAAAGCAACGGCTGATTGTTGATGAGTTTTCGAGCGTCATTGCCTCCATGTTTCCAGCAATGAATAGCGAACATTTGGTCAGGTCATTAACGATGAGTTTATTTGGCATGATCAACTGGACGTTTACTTGGCTTAAACCGTCTGGAAGCCTCACTTTTAAGGAAATTGCGCCGTTGATAACGAATTTATTTATTCGTGGTGCCGAGGGCATTTCCAGTGAAATAAGTTTAAATCAAAAGTTAGCTAAAAAGGTTCCAAATGATTAATGCTTACATCTGTGATGGTGCTAGAACTCCATTTGGCAGATATGGAGGCGCACTATCTTCGATTCGCGCCGATGACTTGGGGGCACTCCCAATCGGGGAGTTAATGCTACGCAATCCCCAAGTAGACTGGTCTAGGGTGGATGATATTTATTATGGTTGCGCCAATCAGGCCGGGGAAGATAATCGAGATGTTGCCAGAATGGCGGGTCTTCTTGCGGGGCTCCCCATAAGTATCCCGGGCTCCACCATTAACCGCTTATGCGGATCAGGAATGGACGCAATTGGAATTGCGGCTCGCTCGATTCAGTCTGGACAAGTGGGATTAATGATTGCTGGCGGTGTTGAGAGTATGAGTAGGGCGCCATTTGTCATGGGCAAGACTGACGCACCTTTTTCTAGGGCAATCAAAATTGAAGATACGACCATTGGCTGGCGCTTCATAAATCCATTAATGAAGAAGCGGTATGGGATTGATTCAATGCCTGAAACTGCCGAGAATGTTGCGGATGACTTTAATATTTCTCGCGCCGATCAAGATCAATTCGCCCTTCGCAGTCAGCAGCGTTATGCAAAAGCGCGGGAATCTAACTTTTTTTCCGGTGAATTATTAACGGTTTTAATTCCCCAAAAGAAGGGTGAACCAAAATTATTTTCCGAAGATGAGCATCCCCGTTTAACCAGCTTAGAAACTTTGGCTGCACTTAAGCCGGTAGTTAGGGTGGATGGATCTGTGACAGCGGGCAATGCATCTGGGGTGAATGATGGCGCTGTTGCATTATTAATTGCCAGTGGCGAGCTTGCTAAGCAGTATTCATTAACGCCTAGAGCTAGGATTGTTGCAATGGCAACCGCTGGGGTTGAGCCGAGAATTATGGGCATTGGCCCAGCACCTGCCAGCATTAAGGTTTTGGCTAAAGCAGGTTTGGGCATTCATCAAATGGACGTGATTGAGCTAAATGAGGCCTTTGCAGCGCAGGGCTTGGCGGTTCTGCGGCGACTGGGTCTGCCTGATGATGCGGAGCATGTTAATCCCAATGGCGGTGCAATCTCATTGGGTCACCCTCTGGGGGCGTCGGGAGCTCGTCTAGTTCTGACGGCTTTACGTCAATTGGAGCGTATCAAGGGAAGGTATGCCTTGTGCACCATGTGCATAGGCGTAGGGCAAGGCATTGCAATGATTATTGAAAGAGTTTGATTTACTAGGCCCGCACTCAAAGACGGGCACTTATTCAGCGTTTAATTTGATCATTTACCTAAGGGGAGTTATGAGAAACAGAGCAAAGTTAGCTTGGATCATGGTTTTATGTGGTTTGGCTCAGCTAGCCAATGCCGATATCAATATAGGCGTCGTAGTATCGGCAACTGGCCCAGCTGCATCTTTGGGCATCCCGGAGAAAAATACTATCGCACTTCTGCCTGGGAAAATTGGAAATGAAAAGATCAATTACATTATTCTGGACGATGCATCTGATACAACAACAGCGGTAAAAAATACCCGAAAATTAGTTAGTGAGGACCATGTTGATGTCATTATTGGCTCAACTATTACTCCAAACTCTTTAGCAATGATTGATATTGCAGCTGAGTCCGAAACCCCAATGGTGTCGATGGCAGCGTCTTCAAGAATCGTTGAGCCTATGGATGCAAAGCGGAAGTGGGTATTTAAAACTCCACAGGACGATATTCAAATGGCAACAGCTGTTATCTCCCATATGGGGGATAACGGAGTGAAAAATGTGGCATTTATTGGCTATTCAAATGCGTATGGTGAAAGTTGGTATCAGGAGTTTTCAAAAATCGTTAGTGTAAAGGGCATCAATATTGTCGCCAATGAACGTTTTGCTCCAAATGATACTTCTGTAACAGGGCAAATTCTAAAAATTATGGCTACAAAGCCAGATGCTGTTTTGATTGCTGGCTCAGGAACTCCAGCTGCCTTACCTCAAAAGACGCTGAAAGAGCGTGGCTATGCTGGAAAAATTTATCAAACCCATGGTGTTGCAAATAATGACTTCTTACGTGTTTGTGGAAAGGATTGTGAAGGCACCTTTTTGCCTGCTGGTCCGATGGTTTTAGCAAGTCAATTGCCTAATAGCAATGAAGTAAAAAAATCAGCTACTGAGTATGTGAACAAATATGAAGCGGTGTATGGAAAAGGCTCCGCGTCTGCATTTGGTGGTTATGCGTGGGATGCATCCATGCTGGTAAATAAGGCAATTCCAGAAGCTTTGAAAAAAGGTAAGCCAGGAACTAAAGATTTTAGGGCTGCGCTCCGTGACTCGCTTGAGGCCACGAAGAATGCTTCAGGTGCGCATGGCGTATTCAATATGACGCCGACAAACCATTTAGGCCTGGATCAGCGGGCGCGGGTGATGGCCAAAATTGATAACGGAACCTGGAAGCTAGTTGAGTAAGTTCCTGCTAGTTTCTCCCTGGGCATAAGTCTGCCCAGGGGATAACCCCTCTTAAGAATATTTATTATGGATTTTTCAATTGTCTTACTGTTAATTCAAGATGGCATCACTAATGGCGCGATATACGCATTATTGGCGTTGGTTTTAGTTTTGGTTTTTACAGTTACAAAAATTATTTTTATCCCTCAAGGTGAATTTGTGGCTTGGGGGGCTTTAACGCTTGCCGCTATTCAGACGGACCGATTTCCTGAAACAGTCTGGATATTGATTTTCTTAGGGGTTGCAACTTTTGTAATTGATGCAATTGTGTGCCTGAGGCACAGAATTTATAAAGGGTTGACTAAATCGTTCGCGAGTAACTTGTGTCTCCCCTTTGTATTGATGCTTGCCCTTGCTCAGTTAAATTTAGCAGCGATACCATTGCTCATTCAAATATTGGTAACGCTGATTATCATTATTCCAATTGGCCCAATGATTTATAGGGTGGTTTATCAGCCAGTTGCGGATGCGTCTGTTTTGGTTTTGTTAATTATTTCTGTGGCCCTACATTCAGTGATGACTGGGATTGGTCTTTTGGTGTTCGGGCCAGAGGGGTCGAGAACGACCGTATTCACAGAATACAAGTTGACTATAGGCCCTATGATTATCGGGGGCCAATCATTAGTTATGCTTGGAGTATCAATTTTATTGATCGCGGCACTCTATCTATTTTTTAGCAAATCGCTTTATGGAAAAGCATTAAGAGCAACCGCTCTTAATAGGACTGGCGCACGTTTGATGGGTATATCTCCAACATTAGCAGGAAGAATTACATTTCTTTTGGCTGCCTTTATTGGCGTAATTTCAGGTGTGCTTATTTCCCCGAACACCACCATTTATTACGACAGCGGATTTTTGATTGCTTTAAAAGGATTCGTGGCGGCAATTATTGGCGGCCTATCAAGCTACCCAATTGCATCTCTAGGCGCAATCATTGTTGGAATTATTGAGTCTTTTTCATCTTTTTGGGCTAGTGCATTTAAAGAGGTTATTGTATTTATGTTGATTATTCCTGTTTTGTTGTGGTTTTCTCTTAGATCGCATCATCTGGAGAATGACGAGTGAAGCATATTCAAATTTCTCCCAAATGGGTGCTGGGTGCATTTCTCTTTTGCTTGCTACTTGCACCCTTTGTCTTGTCGGCATATTTTGTAACTTTACTAAATTACATCGGCCTTTATTCCTTGGTTGCTTTAGGCTTGGTTCTCTTAACTGGTGTTGGTGGGTTAACCTCCTTTGGGCAGGCTGCATTTGTTGGTATCGGCGCCTACACTACAGCTTATCTAACCACTGCTCAAGATTTGCCAATGTGGATTTTTTGGATTGGTCAGTCCACCTGGTTAAGCTTGCTTTCAGGAATTCTCATTACATGCGTTATTGCATACTTTGTCGGGTTAATATCGCTGCGTTTATCTGGTCACTTTTTACCTCTAGGGACAATCGCATGGGGTATTAGTATTTATTTCCTTTTTGGTAATTTAGAGCCCTTGGGTGGACATACTGGCATTACTAGCATTCCAGCCGTTGGCATTTTTGGGCTTAAGCTTGAAGATCCTAGCCAGTATTACTATCTGATTTGGATTTTTGTGCTTGCTGCTATTTTTGCTACAAGCAACCTTTTGAATTCTAGAGAGGGTCGCGCAATTCGAGCGCTTAAAGGTGGCATAGTAATGGCCGAGTCCATGGGCGTTGACACGGCTCGATCAAGAATGGCGATATTTTTAATAGCCGCCACCTTTGCCTCAACTTCTGGATGGCTCTACGCGCATCTTCAGCGCTTTGTTAATCCCACTCCATTTGGCATTCACATTGGTATTGAATATCTTTTTATGGCGGTAGTTGGTGGTGCGGGTCATGTTTGGGGTGCAATTTTAGGTGCCACACTCTTAACCACCTCAAAACAGTGGTTGCAAGATTTATTGCCGCAGATTTTAGGTAGCTCTGGAAATTTTGAGGCCATTGTTTTTGGAATCCTCATGGTGGTGGTTTTGCAAAAGGCTCGCAATGGACTTTGGCCAATCTTGCAGAGGTATTTTCCGGTCAAAAAGACTACTATCACTATTAATTCTCTGAGTGCGGCTTTATCAAGAAAAGAAATGCCGCCACATGGAGAGGTAATACTGGAGGTGAAGGATGTAACAAAGAGGTTTGGCGGATTGATTGCCAATAATCAAATGAATTTAAGTGTTAAGGCTGGCGAAATATTGGCGCTCATTGGCCCCAATGGCGCTGGTAAAAGCACTATGTTTAATCAAATATCTGGGGTAGATACTCCCACCTCTGGAGAGGTTCTGTTTTGCGGTGAGGCAATTTCAAAGAAATCACCAGCCGCTATCGCTGAGCTGGGCATGAGCAGAACCTTCCAGCATGTGAAGATTTTGCCAGGAATGACGGTGCTGGAGAATGTGGCGATTGGCCTCCATCTTCGTGGGTCCAAGGGGATATTTGCGGCAGTCACTAGACTAGACCGCAAGGAGGAGGCTCGCTTATTGGCTGAGGCAGCAGCACAAGTTGAGCGGGTGGGCTTAAAAGATCGCATGTTTTTGGAGGCGGGGTCGCTCGCATTAGGTCAACAACGCATTCTCGAGATAGCTCGAGCCTTATGTGCTGATCCTTGCTTATTGCTACTTGATGAGCCTGCTGCTGGATTGCGATACAAAGAGAAAGAGGCGCTTGCGACTTTGCTTACCAGATTGCGTAGCGAAGGGATGGCGATTTTGCTTGTAGAGCATGATATGGACTTCGTTATGGGGCTAGTTAACCGAATAGTGGTAATGGAATTTGGTCAAAAAATTGCTGAAGGTTCTCCAGAAGAAATCCAGAGTAACCCAGTTGTTTTGGAGGCGTATTTAGGAGGGGTTGAGGCATGATCGATAAGATCGTATTGGACATCAAGAATTTATCGGTCTCCTATGGAGATGTTGAGGCGGTCAGCAACATTAGCCTGCAAGTAAAAGAAGGTCAGATAGTCACTGTTATTGGCCCAAATGGGGCTGGTAAGACTACGATGCTATCGGCAGTTATGGGCCTCTTGAGCTCTAAAGGAGTGGTCAATTTTGAGGGGGTGGCTTACCTTTCTCCTGATGTTGAAGAAATGGTAGCTCAGGGCATGAATTTGGTTCCAGAAAAACGGGAGCTATTCAGTGAAATGAGTATCGAAGACAATCTGATTCTTGGGGCTTTTCAACGTCATCGCATGGGGCGCCGTGATTCAGCTAAAACTATGGATGAAGTTTTTGCTTTGTTTCCAAGGTTAAAAGAGCGTCGCAATCAAATGGCCGGCACTTTGTCGGGCGGGGAGCGCCAAATGTTGGCTGTTGGCAGGGCATTAATGGCCAAACCAAAATTGCTGATGTTAGATGAGCCAAGTTTAGGTCTAGCCCCGCTAATTGTTAGGGAAATTTTTAGGATTATTGTTGAGCTAAAAAGACGGGGAGTATCCATTCTCTTAGTTGAGCAAAATGCACGTGCTGCATTACAGGTTGCAGATTACGCCTATGTCTTAGAGACTGGCGAGTTAAAAATAGAAGGCCCAGCCAGTGAGTTGGCGGATGATCCTAGAATCATCGCAGCTTATTTAGGTTTGGGTGGAAAACATCAAGATAAGTTAGCAGGATAAAAAACATGACTCAATACCAAACAATTCTTGTTGATAGAAGGGACCGCGTAGGAATCGTTACCCTTAATAGACCAGACGCGATGAATGCAATTTCTACGCAGCTCATTACCGAGGTAGTTCAGGCAATAGACGCTTTTGAAAGAGATGACTCCTGCGGCGCTATTGTTTTATGGGGCGGCGAAAAGGTATTCGCTGCTGGCGCTGACATTAAAGAGATGACCGATAAGACATTTTCTGAAATATTATTAAGTGATTCACCGCACGGTAGAGAGGGTACATGGAAGCGTTTTAGCGGGTTTAAAAAGCCGATCATTGCGGCGGTATCTGGCTATGCATTGGGTGGTGGTTGTGAGTTAGCATTGGCTTGTGATTTTATTATTTGCTCTGACACTGCTAAATTTGGTCAGCCGGAAATTAACTTGGGAACAATGCCTGGCGCTGGAGGAACTCAGAGATTAACTCGTATTATTGGCAAGGCTAGGGCAATGGAGCTGTGCCTAACGGGACGTTTAATTGACGCCAATGAGGCTTTCGCCATGGGTATAGTTGTGCGAGTTGCTCCTGTTGAAGCTCTTTTTGAAGACACTCTTAAAACTGCAAAAAAGATTTCTCATCAATCTTTGCCGGCGATATACCTTGTGAAAGAGGCTGTTAACGTAGCCTATGAATCAACATTGACTGAGGGTTTGCGATTTGAGAGGAGGGCCTTTCAGTCCACCTTTGCCACCGAAGACCGCAAAGAGGGGATGGCGGCTTTTGGTGAAAAACGTAAACCCAATTTTATAAATAGATAATTTTCCAATTGAGGGATGATGGGTGTCGTGTCTTTTAAAAAACCTGAATGCTGGTATGAACGCCAAGAAATCTGTCGAATGGTTCATTTCGATCCCATTGCTTGTAATCAACCTAAGCTGGTCAGAGTAAACCTCTAATGTCCAATATCAATTCGCCGGTTTGGTTTATTACTGGCGCCAATCGTGGGCTTGGCTTGGAAATCGCTAAAGCAGGACTGGCTTTGGGATATCGCGTTGTAGCTACCGCCAGAAATACTCAGTCGATTAATCAAGAGCTTGGCCCCGATAGCGATCACTTACTTTCCCTGTCTCTTGATGTCACGAATGCGTCATCAATAGAGGCCGCCGTTAACCACGCAAAGGAAACATTTTTGCGTATAGATGTGCTTGTAAATAATGCTGGATATGGTCAGATGGGTGCGTTTGAGGAGGTAACTCCGGAGGCTGTTGAGAGGCAGTTTTCAACCAACGTCTTTGGGTTGATGGACGTAACCAGGACTATTTTACCAATCATGCGCAGAAATGGAAAAGGTCATATTTTCAACATCTCTTCAGCTGCCGGTCTAAAAGGTGGGAATCGATACTCTGTTTATGCAGCCTCTAAATTTGCTGTGACTGGATTTTCAGAGTCCTTGGCGGAGGAGTTAAGGATGTTTGGGATTAAGGTAACCGTAATTGAGCCGGGTTACTTTAGGACCGATTTTCTTGACTCGAGCTCCATTGCTCATGGAACTAAAGCAATTGAAGACTATCAAGCTAAATCTGAAAAATTCCGAAGCAATATAGCGAACGCAAATCAACTGCAGTCTGGCGATCCTAAAAAATTAGCTCGGGCATTAATGATCATTGAAGCGTCTGAAAGTCCGCCGATCCACTTTTTGGCGGGACGGGATGCCATGGATTGGTTAATTAGCAAGAACCAACTGATGAATGATGACATCAGTATTTGGCATGAGCTATCCGTCAACACAGATTTCAATTTAGAGTCTCCCTAAATGCGGCCCGCTAAGCAATCTCCAGTCAATGGTATTAATTTTGGGGTGGGCTCGAGGCTACATTTGGAGATGTATCGGGCCAATCCATTTGTTTGAATTGCATCATTTATGAACACCCAAGATAGCCGCTCCAATAGGCTACCGCTCCATCCGCCAAAAGGTAACGGGGATAGCTCCCTAAACCTGAATGAAAGCTATAGCTATTGTGGTCAGGTTTTTAGATTACTCATCTAGAGAGTGTAAGGCAATGCATCTCAATGCTTATCAGATAAAGGTGCTTTCGCAAGTCATGGCCATCCTGGCTGAGGCAACGGATAGCCGAGCTATTCGTACCCAGCTGGGGGGGTTGATGTTGGAGCTCCTCGGCGCGCAGCATTATGCTAGCTACGTCTGGAATGAGCCTGAGAGTTGCTTCGGCTCTGGCATCCATATCAATATGAGTAATGACAGCGCGCACCTATATGAGGTCCACTACCAGTTCCATGACCCCATTACGCATGAGTTGCAAAAGCACCAGAAGGCAGTACGCGTTACTGAGGTCTTACCTCAGGCCGAACTGAAAAAAACCGAATTCTTTAATGATTTTCTAGCGCGCGATGGGCTTCACTGGGGCATTAACCTCTACGCATGGTCTGGAGGGTGCAATATTGGGGACATGCGTATCTGGCGCGCTAAGGACAGAGGTAATTTCACCTCAACCGATTTGGAGCTGCTCAATCTAGTGCGCCCAGCATTTGTCGCAGCGCTGCAGCGCAATCATCCAAATATATACATGCCAGTAGTTGCAGAAACAATCGCAGCTCTTGAGTTCTTGAGTCAGCGCGAGCAGGAGGTTGCGCGGTGTGTTGTTGCTGGATATGGCGACAAGCACATTGCGCAGCAGCTCGGCATTGCAGTAACAACCGTACGAAGCCATGTCGATAGCGCCTTTCGCAAGCTTGGTGTAAACAATCGCTCTTCTTTGATTGGAAAGCTACAAACAACAAGGCAACTAACCTAGGGTTGACCCTTCCTCAATCTTGAGGATGGCGGGAATCGCCACGCCGCCTTAAGCTCAAGTGAGCGCCAAAGGAATGCTCGTCAATAGCGCAAACATTTAACCTAGGGACCCCTAATGGATCATCGACATTTTATAGGCAAGGGTGCAGCGGCAGCCCCACTTATGGATCTTTCTAGCCAAGGTATTTCCAAAACCAAAGATGCCTTAAACGTGGGCACCCGCAATGGTGATGGGGCAGGGCGTGAACTATGTCACAGGTGATTACTCTCGTGGCGCCTTTGGTTACTGGGTGGAGCGCGGGGAGATTTAATACCCAGTTGAAGGAATTACGATTGCCAGCAACTTACGCGATATGCTGATGGATATTCAGATGATTGGTAGTGATTCATTGATCCGAGGGTCTAAAGAAACCGGTTCCATCTTAATTGGATCGATGACTGTTGGCGGTAAATAAATTAGAAGAAAAACAGAAAAACTATATTTTTTAGGAGATGGAAATGCAAAGACGTTCGTTTTTAAAGAAAGCCACTATCGGTGCGGGTGCTGCAGCATTGGCCGCTCCATCCATTGCTCAGAGCTTGCCAATCCGAAATGCGCTGTTGGTCTCTAGCTTTCCTAAATCATTAAAAAGCGCATCATTGACTGGGAAGCAGCAACTGGCCCTTACTTCAATCGAGGCGATTACCGCCATTAGCAATGGTTCTTTGAGTGCCGTAAGCTATATAACAACTTTGATTGATTGCGCCAAAGCAAATAGCAGCTTGAATGCCATGATATATCTTGATGAGTCTGGCGCCCTGTCCGCTGCAGCGTTGTTGGATGGCAAGCGCGCAGCAGGCGAACGCTTGCCGTTGCTAGCAGGGCTACCAATTGTGGTTAAAGACAATATCAATACAAAGGATATGAAAACAACCGGCGGCACACCTGCCCTGAGGAATTTTCAGCCCACCAGAAACGCCCCTTCATTGCAAAAATTGATTGATGCGGGTGCCATTGTGTTGGGCAAATCAAATATGCATGAAATGGCTTTGGGCGTGACGAGCACTAACTTTACATTGGGCGTGGACGCGGCAGGCATTGCCAGCAGGCCCGCTCAAAATCCATACAACACCTTGCATGTTCCAGGCGGATCCTCGGGTGGTACGGCGAGCGCAATTGCTGCAGGTTTTGTACCCTGCGGCTTGGGTACGGATACAGGGGGATCTTCTCGCGTGCCAGCGGCTTTTTGTGGGATTGTCGGGCTACGCCCCTCGGTGGGTGATGGGCTTGGTAAAGGTCGTCGCTATGTTGATGGTAATGGGGTGATTCCAGTTAGTCACACCCGCGACACGGTGGGACCCATGGGGCGCAGCGTTGCAGATGTGGCGCTGTTGGACGCAGTGATCACTGATACAGCTATGCCTACTGCGCGGTCGCTTAAGGGTATCCGCATGGGAATACCAGCCTCATTCTGGTCTGGATTGGATGCAAGTCTGTCTGTAGTTGCGATGGCCGCAAGACAGAAGTTGGTGGATGCGGGCGCCATCATGGTCAATGTCGACATGGAAGGCATTATTGCCTTAAATGACAAAATTTCATTTCCTATAGCGCTGCATGAGCCGCTACTAGATATTCCAGGCTATCTGGCAGCCAATGGGGCGGATAGCATTACGGTGCAGAGTATTGCCAATCAAATAGCAAGTCCGGATGTAAGGGGTGTATTTGGCGCCATTACGACCGATGCTCTGGGTGGAGAGTACTTGGATGCCATTAACTTGCATCGCCCAACTTTGCAGGCAATGTACCGAGAGTATTTTTCCATTAACAAATTGGATGTCATTCTTTTCCCCACCGTCATTATTACTGCGCCTACTATTGACGCTATCAATGGCTCGGCTCAAAACATTGCTGTTAATGGGAGTCTGGTTCCTGGAATGAATGAGTTTTCAGCCATTATTCGCAATACCGACCCTAGCAGTAATGCTGGTATCCCCGGTTTGTCGATTCCTGCGGGCTTAACAACTGCGGGGCTACCTGTTGGCCTAGAAATTGACGGACCGCTGGGCAGTGATCAGATGTTGTTGGCCATCGGCATGTCAATGGAGGCAATTCTTGGACGCTTAAATGGGCCAGCCATTTGATGGTTAGGTGTGCATGCAAGCGAGCTAATCTGACTCTTGCCACTACCGGCGCTAGCACCAAGCTCCCGCCGAGCACACTACAACAAGAGGGTTTTTTGAGCTATATCATGCGTAAATTCGTGAAAAAGGCTGTCATTTTGGTCTAAATTATCCTCTTTCCGGCAGTTGACGTTGCATAAACCAGCTGCAAGCTAGACTGGAAGCGAGTTTCAATGGATTTCACGAGGTCACCATATGGGTGAAGCAAAGAGGCGCCAACTTACTGTTCAAACGCAGGTGTAGTATCCCCTTAGATTCGTACATTTAAGAAGTAGCGTTTTCTGTTGTTTATGGCAGTATTTACAACAGGAGAATCAATATGAAAAAGTCACGATTTACAGAGACCCAAATCGTTGGAATTTTGAAGGAAGCCGAAAGCGGATTACCGATGGCCGATTTACTCCGAACGCATGGCATTAGCGGTGCCACTTTCTATCCCTAAAGGGATTTCCGTTGGTCATTATGGCGCTCCAAATACGGCGGCCTTGAAGCGTCTGAGCTCAAACGGGTCAAAGAGCTAGAGCAGCAGCTCTCCGAATATAAAACGATGGTTGCTGAACTGACTCACGATAACCGAGCGCTAAAGAACCTC
>NZ_JBIIPA010000028.1:0-25108 GCF_044342855.1 Polynucleobacter sp. | reverse complement strand
CCATCAGCCAAAACTTCGATTTAGAAACTGGCATTACCTTCAATATTTGAGGAATTCTCATTAAAGTAATTGGTGGGATTTGGGGATTTGATTGACTCATCATCATCTCCTTAGCGGGCGCGCTTTAAGTTTTTACGATAAACCTGCAACGCCATCTTTGCGGAACTCATTTTTGTGTATCCATACGAGCGATACAGGCTGTATAAGCGAATTGCCATCATTAAATTTAATCTCCATTGATGTTTTGTTATGAATCAATCTGTGTGCTGCTGAAGTGCAATGTAGTCAATGAAATTTTGATGGTCAATCAATTGTCAATACCCACTTTGCAAACACAAATTATTTTTTGACTACAAAAAAATATTTATTCATAGAAGTGACACAAGCCATATAAATAAATGGCTACAGCCTTGTCAGAACTTTCTGATAGCGCGAAGAGATTGGTGGACACACGTAGATCAACAAACACTTCAGATAAAGAAAATCATTCTCACGAATTTCTCAAACGTGGATTACAACGAATTGATGAATAAATAAGTTAAAGAAAAATTCAGAAAAAACACGTTTGACGTCGAGCATTTCGGTTGATAGATTGTGATGTGTTTCATTCTCATCAACACATCAAACGGAGACTGTCTTACATGAATTATTACGAGCATCACATCGGCGACTACTCACAAGCTACATCGCATTTAAACTTCATTGAAGACGCGACCTACAGTCGCCTCATTCGAAAGTACTATGCCACTGAAAAGCCTATGCCATCGGATATCAAGACCGTTCAGCGTTTAGTGAACGCCAAATCTAAGGAAGAGAAAAATGCAGTGGAATTGGTTCTGAATGAATTTTTCATTCTGACTGATGATGGCTGGAGACAAGGCCGCTGCGATCATGAAATCGCCCGCTTTAAGGACAAACAGGCTAAAGCTAAACGCAGTGCTGATAGTCGTTGGCAGCCCTCTATTGCTGTTAGTGCTGTTACTGAGGCCAAGTTAGATCTTGACTCAAAACCAGCATGCGTTCGCATTGCAGACGCATTGCCAGGGCAATGCTCACCAGACACCAATCACCAGTCTCCAAACACCAAACACCAGTCAATCAAATCAAAAGGTGAAACTATAGTAAAAATTATTCCTGATCCAGTGCCTGTGGAAGAAAAGGATGCTCAAGGAGTCCCTAGCGATATGCATCAACGCTTTGCCGAATTGATCGGCAAAGAGGGTAGCTCTGTCTCGGTTAATGATTGTCGAATTAAAGACATGGTGGCAACTGGGGCCAGCGAAGCCGAAGTGATTGGCGCAATTTCCATTGCACGAGAAATGCGCAAGAAGATTTCTACTGCTAGCCCCATTAATGCCGGTTATGTATTGGCGATCGTGAAATGCGAGATGAAAAAAAGAGCGGTCGCTAGCGCCGGTGATCTTGCTTGGTGGAAAACTAACGACGGAATTGATGCTAAGGGACGCGAGCTATCCATGCGTGCTCAAGGTTCTGAATCCTATGAGTCCTACAAGGCTCGTATCTTTGCTCAACTGCGCAAATCCCAGGAGATGTCTGATCCTCAGGTGGCGCTTGAGGCGAAGGCCCCTGTTTTGACTGCAGGGGTTTATCAGGAGGGGCGCCATGTCAACTAATTACCGTTTAGCGGGTGTGGTGGAGCGCCTTGATATGGAGGACTTTCCGATTGGTTCTGAGGTTCAAACACCAAGCGGTCGTATTGGTACCGTGATTAAGCATCGAGGTGCCCAGAGTCGTCATGACCTATTTCAGAGAATCATCATTGAGTTTCATGAACCTATTGGAGATACCGTGGCACTTCAACCCCACCTATTAACCATGGTTAATAGAATCCAGGTGAGTCATGATTGCTAAGAAGTCAAAGAGGGTAAAAAAGCAAACTGCTTTAAAAACCAAGGACCTTCCCAATGTTGAGATAAGTCAGATTGTGGCAATCCATCCATGCGCCTCTGATGACATTACTCCACTTGAGTTAATGCTCAAGATCATGCATGAGCTTTATGCGGAGGCGGAGCGCTGTGCCGCCAATGCAGATCAAAGTGCAGATCTTTTTGGCCGAGCAGACGGTAACGAAACCCGTATCAAGCTACTGAACATGGCCGCTTCTGTTGGAAGGCATGTGGCGCCTTACATTCATCCACGCTTATCTGCCATTGAGCACACCGGCAAAGATGGCGCACCACTACAAAGTGGAGTCTTGGTTGTACCAAGCGCTATGAGCATGGATGAGTGGGAGCAAGCTGCCCAAGCAAAACGCTAGTGAATTAATCAAAACCAATGAAAACCATCTGGGCACCATTGCCCGGCAGTCAGACCTTATTCCTGACATGCCCTATCTATGAGGTATTGCTAGAAGGTACTAGAGGAGGGGGTAAGACTGATACCTTACTCATGAGCTATGCCCAACATGTAGGAAGAGGCTTTGGAGATCATTGGCGCGGAACACTCTTTCGCCTTACTTATCCGCAGCTAGCTGACGTAGTAGCCAAGAGTAAGCGCTGGTTCTATCAAATATTCCCAGGCGCCAAGTTCAACGAATCAGATTACGTATGGAAGTGGCCAACGGGAGAGATGCTGTACTTTCGTTATGGGGTGAATGAAGATGACTACTGGAATTACCACGGCCATGAATACCCATGGCTGGGATTCGAGGAATTAACCAACTGGCGCAATCTCTCTTTCTACGAAGCGATGCATTCCACTTGCAGGTCATCTCATCCCGGTATGCCAAGGATGGTAAGAGCTACCTGCAATCCATTTGGAGTTGGCCATGCATCGGTAAAGGAGCGATTTCAGATTGGGGCAATACCAGCTGGTCAAATCATCAGGCAAGAGGGTGCACTTCCAAGAGTACGAATACATTCCACCATTTATGAGAATACCCACCTTCTTAAAAACGACCCCAACTACCTGATGAGCCTAGAGTCGCTAAGCGATCCAAACAGACGCAGAGCATGGTTAGAGGGAGATTGGGATATCCACGTGGGAAGTTTCTTGGAAGGCGTATGGCAGCCCTCTAAACACGTTATAGAACCCTTTGCCATTCCACCAACATGGAAGGTATGGCGCTCAATGGATTGGGGATACGCCAGACCATATGCCGTTTATTGGTTTGCCTTATCCAACGACGGAGTCTATTACCTATGGAGGGAGCTCTATGGATATGGAGATAAAGAAAATACGGGTACCAGGGAAGATGCAACGGTAGTAGCAGAGAAGATCAAGAAGATAGAGGTGCATGATCAACGCCTCGGATATGAATACCGTATGAACCTAGCCGACCCATCCATCTTTTCCAAGATAGGTGCAGAAAGATCAATAGGGCAAATCTTCAGGGATAAAGGCGTTAAATGGACCGAGGCCTATAACGCACCCAGAAGTAGGGTAAACGGCGCTCAAGAAATCATCCGACTTCTAGCTGAAGACAGACTCAAGATCTTCTCCACCTGTAAGCATTGGCTTAGAACTATTCCTCAGCTACCACCGGATTCATTAAATCCAGAAGATGTAGATACCGATGCAGAAGATCATGCTTGGGATGCGACTAGGTATGGAGTGATGAGGTCTAGGAGGCCTGAAAGTGCAATTTAGGGTCATTTTTCTGGTATTGGCATTGGAAAAATATACGTATAAAATAGATTTCAACAAAATATTGTTGAAATTAAAGGAATATGATAAAAAATGCTTTATTCATTCAAAGTTAGCAACTTCCAATCTTTCCTAGAAGAGGTTCACATTTCTATGGAGATGAGCCAACACGTTCCAAATGATGAGCGCTCATTTGGTACCGTCGTCGGGAAGAGATTATCTAAGGCAATGGCAATTATTGGGCCCAATGCAAGCGGAAAAACTGCGCTCATTAAGTCTATGGCATTTTTAGATTGGTTTATAAAACTGTCCTTTCAAAGTAGGGTAGATGCCCTCATCCCCTTGGTTACTCATTTTTCAGCCAAAGATAAGCCAAGCCATTTTGAAATTGAATTTGAGATGGATGGTAAAGAATGGAGGTATTCTCTAAGTGCCGATAAACATCGCGTTTATTCCGAATCTTTGTACTGTAAACAGAGTCGTGCGTATTCTTACGTTTTTACTAGAGACTGGGATGGGGATAACAAGAAATATGTCATCAAGCAAAAACAGTTCGGTCTACTGCAAAAAGAGGCGGAAAAGGTTCGTGAGAATGCCTCACTAATAGCCACTGCTGCTCAATATAAGGTTCCTCTGGCCCTGCAAATAGTTTCAGGTTTTGTGTTGAGTAACGTTACTGTATTTGGCCGCCAGCATTTAGATGACTTTCAGATCATTGGCGCATCTGCAATGTATGCGGACAATGAACTTATACGTGATCAAATGAATAAGCTCTTATGTGGCTGGGATTTAGGTCTTTCAGCGGTGAGAGTTGAGAAGCAGACCCATATCCAAGAATCTGGCAAAGAAGAGCGTATATTTGTTCCGGTTGGAATACATAAGGTGAATGGAGTCGATCATTCTCTTATGTTTAAACATGAATCAAGCGGAACTCAAGGAGCCTATCTGCTACTTTCAAGAATATTACCAGTGCTTAGTAGTGGGGGACTAGCAATTATTGATGAGCTTGAGGCGGATTTGCATCCACATATGCTTCATCCAATATTAGATTTATTCTTTTCCCCAAAAACTAACCCAAAAAATGCTCAAGTTATTTTTACCTGCCACTCAGTAGAGGTTTTGAGTCTCTTGCATAAGTCCCAAGTGATATTGGTGGAGAAAAATCAGGAATGCGTAAGCGATGCATGGCGTTTAGATAGCGTGAAAGGTGTTAGGGCAGATGACAATCTGTATGCAAAGTACATGGCCGGTGCTTACGGCGCCATTCCACAGGTTTAATCATTACAAATGATTAAAAAGGTTCGACGTCAACGAAAGACTCTTCTTGTGATGGGGGAGGGTGATTGCGAGGCCGCCTTTTTACAGTACCTAAGGAATATCTACTGCTCTGATAATGAGGGTGTTAACGTTACGATTAGAAACGCACAAGGGGGAGGTCCAGCTAGTATTGTGACCCAAGTAGTTCGGCATACAAGACTTGCTAGTTACGACAAAAAAATTGCCTTGTTAGACACTGACCTTGTTTGGTCTGATGATCTTAAAAAAACCGCAAAGGAGTGCGACATTCTTATGATCGGTTCAAGCCCTTGCTTGGAGGGGTTGCTGCTGAGGGTATTAAAAAAACCTACCCCAATAACCTCTAGGGAATGCAAGAAACTTTTGCAGTCACATACAAAGACCGATATGACTGAATGGCGGCACTATGAGCCTCATTTCTCAAGAGATATCTTTGAAGAGGCGAGAGATTTGTTAGGTGAACTTGATAAATTATTGAGACATTTCGAGGGAAAATAAATTCTATATAAATCTATGGGCTAGATAGCTTTGGGATTTTGCAAGTGATGTCATTCGCTTGGACTTATACAAGGCCACATTTAAAGTAATGATATTGATCAAGGGAATGGGATAAATGCAGTAGATAGGGGATACCCCCCTTTCCGCTAGTAAGTGACTAACCATTCTCCCTTGCGCTTGTCATGAAATGACAGGGTTTTTGCCATTTGAGTGTTTCTGAATTGCTCTTGCGAATAAATGTCTCTGAATAAGCTGCCCCAAGGGTGCACCACTACTAAAATTGGAATGTTAGTGAGCTCTCTTACTCTTTTTTCAATCTCCAATTTCGCTGAACTAGCTAATCTAGCTTCGGTAATTTGAATGTCAAATGTAATTACTATGTTCTCATCACCCTCAACGGTAATGCGATGAACGGAAGATACTCCTGGAACTCCCACCAGTATGTCTTGAAAATCAACGGGAAATAAGTATTTTTCATTATCAGGTATGGCCTCTTTAAGCCTGCCGTAAACTTCTAGATAACAACGAATTTTCCCATCTACCTCTTGATATGAGACTTCTCCAACATCACCAGTTTGATAGCGAATGAGTGGGGAGCCTTGAGAATACAGATCCCAAATTACAATCTCACCAGTAAGTGATTCTGGCCTATCGGGATTGTGAATTTCGATATAAAAATCCTCGTGAACCAGCATTTTATCGACCGAGGCTGGAACACCAACAGCCCCAAATTCACTTAAACCGTAGTAGGGCAGAATGTTTTTTCCATACCTTTCTTTAACCTCAAGACGGGTTTTTTTGGAAATGGGGACACCCACTACTAGTATGTGCTCAAGGGAGGCGGCCTCAAATAAATCTATACCCGAATCGTACAAGTAGACATCCCGCAGTAAAAATGGGTTCGAGGTGACCAAAATTCTAGCGTCAAGTGAGGTAAGTAGATCGCCGGTTCTTGTGTAGCTCGATAGAACCTGACCTTGATCAACTGAAACGATGACCGCGCCGCTATCCTGAAGAGCTTGGTGAAACCCATGCGCAGAACTAGTAAGTGCATACGGTAAATTAATTACAGCAACTTGACCTCGATCAACCCCCAAAAAGTTTGGCACACGTCTCTTGTGATCTCGAATAAGATCATCGACTGTTTTCAACGACATTGTCCTGCTGCTATTAATGGATCCAGAGCTAGTTCCGCTGGACTCAAAGTAGGCTGTTATCTCTTCCCATGGGCATGCTAGAAAACCCTTTGGGTAACCACGCCTAAGATCCTCCTTTAAGGTAAATGGGATCTTGTCGAGTATTTTTTTCAGGCTAAATTCTTGCTCCTGAATTAATAGTAAGGCGCGTCTTAGTAAACGTTTATAGAATGCAGACTTATTTGCTAGGTCTTGAATTCTTTGTATTAATAGAGTTGAATTTTGTAGCTCATAGGAGCTCTTATCTGCCATTGCATTACCCCAAGTTAATAAATTGCCCGTTGAAAACATGCTAGAAAGCAAAGTCAATCACATTGATGCATAGCTCCTTGGATCGATCTTCGACCTTGGTTCCACGCAGATCTACAAATTGGGCACCCTTTTTCTTAGCGATGCCTAGCTTATTGGCTATAGCACCCCATTCATATACTTCTACGCTCGTAATTTGTTTAAGAAAATGAGGGATGGCCTGCATCACTTTTTCCTTTAGCTGCGCTTTAGAAATCGAGCAATCAATCGCTATTTCAATTCTGATACTGAGGTCTCCACTACCTTCAATGACAAGCTGATATTCGTTGCCAACTTCTGGAATACTAAAAATAATGTTTTCTATCTGATAGGGAAATATGGTCTGCCCTAAAAATTGGACGCCATCTTGCTTGCGGCCAAGAATTTGATATGCGGGAGCTTTTGATCCGCATGCACACTTGACTCGCCTTGCCAAGTCTCCGGTTTGATATCGAAGCAGGGGTGCAGCAGCATCATGAAGTGTTGAAATAACGATCTCACCAGCTTCTATATTGTCAGAGATTTCATTGCAATGTTTATCTAAAATCTCAAAATGCACGAATGGATTTAATGGTTCATGGTAATTTTTAAGTAGGCAGGTATGAAGTCCGGTATCAACTTCAGTTAAACCATAGTGGCCATATAAATCCGCATTTCCCCAAACTTGTTCAATCCGCCTCCATTTTTGTTCAGACATTGTTTCGCCCAAATAAAATAGCTTTTGAACGCCTATCTCTTTTATTTTTCCTTCAGACTCAAGTACATCCCCGTAGCGTAATAACTCGAGTGGCCTAGAAAAAATAGCCTGAGGTTTGGTGCGACAAATAATTTCTAAAGTTCGTTGTGGCGAGCAAACGGTTGATCTAAGTCCCGTGGGTATGACCATAACTCCGCAGGACTGCAATGCTTGCTGAAAACGCATTCCTATCGGCGTCATCTCATAGGCGAGTGCCACAGCTGCACTTTCAATCTTCGCGCTGGTTAAACCCATCCATAGATCTAAATAGCTCCCAAATGCTTGAGCTTTTTCAAATGAAATATCTGGATATGCATGGAGAATGCTTCCACTAGTCCCGCTCGACTCAAAATACCCCTGTGGATTAGCCCCCGTTAGAAGGTAGCTACTGCCGTTTAATAGTTCAGCTCGTGAAGTCAGTGGAATGGCCTGAATGGATTCGAGGTAATCAAATTGATGCCCCCTCAGGTGGGCATACTTAGTTTTGTAAAGTGGAGAATGATTCGCGGCTAATTGAAAGATGTGATTAAACCTTTGCAACCGTTGCTCAAGAACTTCGACCCATAAGGCATTCAATTTATGCTTGCCTCCGTTGCACTTGATTCTTGAAAGCTAATGAAAAAAATACTCCCATGCCAATTGCCAAAGCCATGAGCAAAAAGAGTGGGTAAGAAGAGTTCGGTGGAAGAGCTAAATAGCCTATAAGACTAGGAACCCCGAAAATCCCACAGTAAAAACTGGCATTAAACGCTGAGAGTGCAATTGGGCGCTGATCGATATCAAATGAATCAGAAACCCAGACACTCAGAATCGGGAAGCCAAGGCTGTAGCCAACCCCAAAGCAGATACCAGCCAAAATAATCAGCAAAGGGCCATGTAGACTCAATACCAAGGCAAATGCACACGCCATCAAGCCAAACGAGCAAGCTACCAAGATGGGGCGCGAGAATCCGCCTAATATGCCCAGCAGACCAAAACGTGAGCCAAAAAGGGCGAGGCTCATTGGTAAGAAAAATAAACCTACTGAGAAATTGTGTTGACTTAGGTATAAAGCCATATACCCAGTAACAAAACCCCACAATACCCCAATAGAAAAAATACCTAAACCTAAGGCATGAAATTTCTTTGCGCACAGAATTTGATAATAAGAGTGCAAGCGAGTGGCAACTGTTTTACTGGGGCAGTCCAATTCCTTAAAGATTATGGATAGGGCGATGAGTGTCAGTAATGCTAGTAGTCCCGGCAAGGCCATATACAAAAAGAATCCATCAGATCCCTGGTTCTTAAAATACCACTGGGCTACCATAGGACCAAATGCATTAGGCAGCGGGAACATGGACGCATAGATCCCAAAGAAATAGATTATTTTTGGACCGCTCAATAAACTCCTTACGTAAATCATGGAGGCAGAAAAGTAAAAGCCAGACCCAAAACCAATTAGCCCACGAAAAATTGTCGTCAGAAGGCTCGAGCTAAGGGCATATTCAAGGCCTATAAAGCCCAATACCATCAATGCCTGACTAATGATCATCAGTCGAATGCAGCTGATCCTTTGCAAGATAGCGCCCGCGCTAAATAAGGCAATCAAGGCTGGAATGAGGGGTGCAGATAAGACTGAGCCAATAGCTTGTTGAGAGTAGCCTTCCTCATTTAAGAGTGCCGATAAAAATATCAGCGTTGATAGAGATAGTGACCCAAAGAATGTCACTAAACATAGCAAAGAGAAGTATCTTTGAGATGAGTTATTCGCGAATGCACTAGTCATAGGAAGCGCATATTTCATGAATTACAGAAGAAAGGTTCTCTTCTTGCTCGACTCTCAGGCTATGGCCACCAGGTAGGATATGGATGCTTGCAGCATTTAGTGAGCGCCCGTAATCTTGAACGTAGTTGGCCGGCATTATTAAGTCACTTTCGGCGCCAATGATGTGAATTGGTTCGGCATAGCGTTCATCTACAGAATCAGTTGCTTGGCAAAAATCTATTAGTGCATAGATGAGTGCTTTTAAAGCTTCAGGTCGATGTGAGTAGTAGCGTTCATAGGCATTTACTAATTCGTCAAATTGATGGCCATTATTTGCAATAAATGCAGGAGAAAATACCTGCAACATCAAGTTCCTCATAAAAACATCAAAATTAGCTTGATCTAGAATTTTCAGCCAAGTCTCAAAACGCCTGATTTGGAAAGGAAAAAATTTTCCCGAGGCAATGCCTCCATAAATTATTGCTTTAAATTCAATGCCCATCTCTTGAGATAAATATCGGATGACATTTCCAGCAAATGAAAATCCATAAACAATCACATCACTTGGAGAAATTTTTACGTACCTTAAAAATTCTTCAATAAATTCGGCATAGTGCTGCATCTTGTCTAGAGAGACATCGGTTGCGCTAATTCCTTGATTTGGAAATTCACAAGTGAGGATTTTGTTATATCTAGACAAATCTCTAGCAATAGGATCCCAACTAGATCTTGACTGAAAGTGCCCGTTGATTAAAAGCACGGGGGCGCCTTCTCCATCAATTCTAAAATTCCAATTCTTGAAATCTCGCATTTAAATTCCCAAAATAAATTGGGCGTTGGCTCGACCTATTAAAGCAAGATCATCTTGTGAAAATATTAGCGCTAATTTCCCAAGCTCAATGGATGGCTCATGGGCAGGATATTCGCTACCAAAAATTACTTTGTTTCTCAAATTTCTTTGTTTTGCGCATTTAAATGCAAGAATGCTTCCCACTGATGTTTCTAAATAAATGTTATCTCTACGTTCCGCTAAATTGAGAGCCATCTGATCGGAGGTCGCATATCCCATGTGCCCTAAGACAAAATTAATCTTATGATGAGCCTGCGATAGGTCTGCAAGGGCCTCAATTGAGGATGCTGGATTGAGTGTGATGTGGGTATAGATAGGTGCCGAGTATGCATTTATTGCCGCGCAGATGTTGCGAACAGAATCGCTTCTAAAGTCAATTTTATGAACCAAAGGGTTGAACTTAAATCCTCGAAACCCCAATTTCATTGCCTCTTCAATATCTTCGGCAATGTGATAACTTGGATCAACTGTAAAAAATGGAATAAGTCTCGCTGGATTGGCTTTGGCTACATCTAATAAATATGCGTTATTTGGTTCGTAATTTTTTACAGATTCAGTCCCACGCAAAAAATCTCCAAGATTGGCTGGTTCTATCAGATTTCCGGAGACAATAACTGTTTTTTCGATCCCTGAATTTTCTTGGGCGATAAATAATTGATCTAAACGCTCCTTTGAATTATCCAGATGAGCATGAAAATCAATTAAGTAGATATTTTGATGGTTCGGCAATGTGGTTCCAAGCTATTGATGATTGCTAAACCGCCCAGCTTTAGTTTAGCAATCATCTACCTGTAAAAGCTTATCCAGCAATGCCAGCAAATCCTGCGATTCTGATGAATAATTTAATCATGAGTCTCTCCTTAGAAAATTAAACAAGCATCCAATATGCTTGTCCATCTAAGTCTATCTTCTCTAAGTTTGTAACTCAATCAGTAATATTGACCTCTTAATAAAGATGGATTTGATAACTGTAAATACATTTGTTACTTATAAAATTTCTATCACTTTATGGAAATATTTTTAGTTGTTAAGTAAGAAAACCTTGCCATGAACATTGTATTTATCAATAAACATTGACTATTTAAATTACAAGTCTTTGCCAATTAAATTCTTTACGTCACTCATTCAAATTAAATCCAATATAAGTGCATCGATGCAAGATTCACAATCTATAAATAGCATGTGCCCCAAGACTCAAAAGCCCTTCAACAAAAATGGACTGCCCGCATTACTCATGCCCGCGCTCACTGGGCAACTTTCCATAAGCGCGTAAGACACAACCGCAATACCGTAGCCGGTTTTAATTGGAATGCAGACCCCACTGGCAAAGACTTCTATAGTCTTAGAGCCAACCTCATTCATGGCACCATCTCTGCAGTTCTTCCTAACGTCTATGCACGCAATCCAGAGATATCAACAACACCTACCCACTCGGGCGCAGATATCAAACTCTTCTGTAAAACATTGGAGAAAGTCACTAATAGAGCGCTAGAGCATGCTCAACTAAAGAATCGAGCCAAGTCCACTGTAAGAGCAGCACTGACCTGTAGCTTCGGCATTCTGAAAGTGATGTATCAAAGAGACCCAAGTAAGGACTTGTACATCCAAGGCCGTATTAATGATGCCCAAGAAAATCTTCTGGCCATAGAAGACTTGGTTCGAGATCTTCAAGCTAAAGATAGCAGTGCAGATCATCATCATGATGCTAAGAGAGCAGAGTTAGAGGAGCTCAGCAAATCACTGCAAGAACAAACAGAAGTCCAATCGGCCGAAGGCTTAGTAATAGACAGGGTCCTTACGGAAAACCTTCTCATCGACCCCTCAATCTGTGAGTTCTGGGACTACACCGACGCTGACTGGATTTGTCAGATCATCCCGATGAAGCGCGGCCAAGCAGAAGCGCTCTATAAAAAGAATTTAGCTAATGCCAAGATCTACCAACCAGGCCAAGGCGAGCCATCCCATAAGAAAGCCAAACGTCTGGCCTCAATGCAAATGAATGCTGGTTCAGCTCCAGTGACTGATGATCAGCAAATTGCAGTGCTAGAGATCTGGGATAGAACTACTCAGCGTGTTTACACCATGGTAGAGGGCGCGACTGAATGGCTGCGTGAACCTTACTCACCACCAAGAGCGGGAGAGCGCTGGTATCCATTCTTCTTATTACCTTACCAAGTAGTCGATGGACAATTTGTTGGTCCAAGCTTAGTGGATCTAACAGAGCGTTTGCAAGATGAGCACAACGAAGCAAGGGATCGATTCAATCAAGATCGAGATCTCTGCATACCGGGGTGGGTAGCTTCTGCCGATATCAATGAAAAGACTATTAAGAAGCACTCGGACTCCCGCTTTGGAGAAATCACCATTGTCGATACCGAAGGTAAGCCCCTAAACCAAGTCATCATCCCTAGGGGTCACCCCAAGATTGACCCCATTGTGTACGACACCAGTGCAGTACGTTATGACTGGGAGCAAGTCACCGGACTTCAAGATGCAGCACGCTCAACAGTAGTCAGACCCAAGACAGCCACCGAAGCCAATATTCTGCAAAGAGCCTTATCAGGGCGCGTATTTGAATTCAAAGACCAGATAGAGGATTGGCTACAAGAGATTGCCCAATACAGCGCCCAAGTTCTTTTACAAGAACTTACTAAAGAGCAAGTAGAGCGCTACATGGGATCGCCAATTACCAAGACCACCATGGTCAATGGCGAACTAGTCATGACCATGGAGAAAAACTACGACTGGCCAGAACTCACCAAAGACCGAATCTTTGACATGGTGGACTTGCGCATTCGGGCAGGTACTACTGGGGCGCCAGATGGCATAGAAGATAAAGAGAGCTGGCTAAAAGTGTTGCCCATGATTACGAATCTATCCATTCAGATGCAGAACCTGCAAGCCAGAGGAATGGACTACGAACATATCCGTAATCTCCTACAAGAGACTCTCTTGCGATATGACGATCGTATCGATTCCAATCTATTTGTACCGAATGTAGAAAGACAAGCGGAGGGATGGTCACGCGATGATGATCCAAGCTTAGGGATGAATTGGTTTTCTGAGCGAAAGCAAAGAACAAGCGCTGAAATGCATTACGGCAGCAACTTATTAAAAGAGGAGACAGGCAATGACGCAAGTAGCAAATGAGGTGGAAGGTTTTAAATCGGAGGTTCTAAGCAAGGGCGGATCAATTCAGAGGGTGCAGGATAGAGAGGCCAAGAAGGAGCGTGAACGTCTTGAAAAAGAAGCCTATGAAAAGCACGCCGCCGAGAGCGCCGCAAGGCGTAATAAAGCAAGGGAAGAGCGCGCGCTTGAATTGATTGCGCAAGCAAAGGCTAGGCAGGCAGAAGCTCAATTGGATAAGGAGCGTAGCGCTCAGGCACAACAAACCCAAAAGGCGGAACGTAAGAGTCAGAGTCGGAGCCAAGCAACCAACTTACTAGATGATTTAAGTAAGACCCCTAATGCATCTCTTGCGAAATTATCCGAGGATATTGATGAGGGCGAAGTATTGGAAGAGGAATCTGAAGCTCTTGAACCCGAATCTATATTTACGCCTATAAAGGGCGAGGTGCATGTACCAGCCTTTATGCCCGCTTCAGCAGATAAGACAGCACCACAAGCCCATGACCTGGGTGAAATATTGCCTGCGCCAGAAACCATCACTGTTGATGCCCCTCCAAAAGTTGAGATCCAAACTGAATCAGCCAAAGAGTTGATTGAGAGGGCTTTGAACCCCCAACCTAAGGGTTCGAGTCCCGATGTCGATCCTAGCGTTAATACGGAAGCCTCTAGTGGTATCAAATCAAAGCGAGGGTGTGAGCGTATTCAGAAAATGATTAACGAAAAACGTGATCTAGAAAAGCAGGTTATTGATTTGCAATCTATGGTGGCCGCACTTCAGGATGCAGTTCGCAAATATGAAATAGAGGGCAAGCTTGTGGGCAATGTGATGAGCCTCGCCAATACTCAGAAAAAGCCTTCCGAAATGGTCTCAGAAGCAAAGCTGCAAATGCTCAAGTTCTTAAATACCCGTTCAGATGAAATCGATCACATTGATAAGGCAATCTGTTTTAACAAATACATGTCAGATCCGTTTTACATGCAGGTCTTCGTACAAAATAATCAACCAGAGCAGTGGCAAACCATGATTGAGTCCATCTATGAGGCAATTGGAAGGCCCGAACCTAGTTTTGCGAGTGTCAAACCTATTGCAACCCATAGCCCTCAGCCTATTCGGGCGCGAACCTCAACCTTAGGCGCACCATTGGCTAGCTCCGAAAACCCGATGGATCGGATTGCCCAGCACCTGGGCAATATGGGGATCTGAGGTGTTTTTGACATGTCACCAGCTTGGCATGTCAAAAACTGCATATTTCTGGCTGAATGAGCCTGGAATGTCAATAAATCTGCATATTCCTAGTGGATTCAATATTTTGGTGTCGGTTAGTAAAAAAATCAGGCAAACCTTCAATTCCTATAAAAAAGTATCAATACATATAAAAAGGTTTGATTAAGTGGGTTTATGTATGGAAAAGTGTGAATATGTATAAGAAAGTTTCATAAAGTGTGGTTATGTATGAAAAAGTGTGAATTTGTATAAAAAAGTATGAGAAAATAGCCATTCAGATAAAAAAGTAGGCCTAAGGGGTAGAAATGAGTGAAATCGGCTATTCAAAACTAAAAACTCAGCTGAACTTAAGCGCTTTTGACCCGCTAATGCCTGCACGCCTTGCGCCCGTAACTAGCATAACGACTACCCTAGGCGCCTTGTTGATACCGGCAAAAGTAGCTCCCAAGGATGAATTACCCCTAAGTCACCTCCTGTTTGCTCTAAAGCACGAGGGGATTAACTTGCAATTGCTATCCCAGGCTTTAAGAAAAATTCCCGCTAAAGACATGTTAGCGGCTATTACAGAGTCACCGACCGGTGCTTACATTCGTATTGCCTGCTTCCTATGGGAGGCTTTTAATAAGCAAGAGCTAAAGGGTGCGCCTACGGTAACTGGGGTGGCTGCCAATTTATTTGACCCTAAAAAATATATTGCGGGACCCAGCATACGTAATGCTAAGTGGCGGGTTGACTTCAATGGCTTGGGCTCTTTGGATTACTGCGTAACCGTTGAGAGAACGGAGCGTATTAATAGCTTGCTTGAATCTAATATTTTGCAAAGAGCAAATGAATTCTTATCTGAGCTAGGCGCGACCGCATCCGATAGGGCAATGTCTTGGGCATATTTAAGTGAGACAAAAAGCTCTTTTGAAATTGAGCATGAGACACCGAGTGCCACCAAAGCAGAGGCATTTGTAGAGCTGCTTAAAAAAGCCCACCTGACTACTCAGTTGGATGAACAGTATTTGGTTGGCTTGCAAAATACCGCCATTACTAATCCTTTGGATAGGGCGGTTAACTATCGCCATCAACAAAACTGGTTAAGTAGTCCATTACGTGGCGCTGCTGGCGTAACGTATATTCCGCCACCACCCGAGATTGTTGATGACTTAATGAGGGGGTTGGTAGATTTTGCCAATGCTGCGCCAAAGCAGATCGATCCTTTAATTGTTGCTGCGATTGTTTCCTTTGGATTTGTTTTCATTCACCCATTTATGGATGGCAATGGACGCTTGTCCAGATTCTTATTTCATCATGCTTTATGTCAGTCTGGCGCCTTAAATAATGGCTTGCTATTGCCAGTATCCATTGCAATGAAGCGTAATGAAGATGCATATCTTGCGGCTTTGAAGAGTTTTTCGGAGCCGGCGCGTAAACGTTGGGATGTTATTTGGATTGATGGTGATGAGTATCAGATGACTTTCAATTCAGATGAATCTTTATATCGTTACTGGAATGCAACTACTTGCGTTGAGTTTGGATTGGAGATGGCTAAGCAAGCCCTGGAAAAGGACTTAAGAGAAGAGACTGAGTTCTTAGCCAAGTACGACCGCATTTACCGTGCGATCGACGGTCGGTACGATATACGTGGCAAAGATCTCAATACCTTAGTTCTTACTTGTATGGAGCAGAACGGGAAGATATCGATTAATCGCCGTAAGAAATTCGCCACTACCGTACCCGAAGAAATATTTGATGCCATTGAATCAGAGTATTTGAAAGTGGCTGCTTAAAAGAACCACTGCATGCATTCCGTCAAGGGCACCCCAAAGGGGTGGCTTGTGAACCCTTGACGGCCACGACCAAAGAAACGCTCATTTATGCCCAAGGTGGCGCAATGACACATTGGGCATAAAGACCCATAGCGAGTTCATTAAGTAACACAACAAAAAGTACACAAATATCCCTAGCCCACATCTACCACCCCAATAATTGATCTCAGTGCTTCACGCCATCGCGTTAAAGCTAGAGTCGCGTCTAGCAGCGTAGTAATGGATAGGTTCACGCTCTATCAATTGGAATGAGGCCAACCAATTCACAAATAGATAAATACATTGATAGGGGTGGCATATGCCAATTTCAAATACAGACTTGCAGGAGTTAGCAAAGGTTTCCTTAGATGAGTACTTGCGCAATCTACCAGTCGATCAAATCGCCGTAGAGAGACCTTTCCTTAAAAAACTCATGGAAGGGCGCAAGAGTCTATTAGGGGCTAAACAGAACGTTGTCGAGAACATCCGCAAAGAACATGGCAGTAACTTTAGCTGGGCCTTTGGCGAAGAGACGGTCAAGTTCAATAAACGCAATACCACTGAGCAGGCCTCATTCCCATGGCGTAGAGCAGTAGATGGCTTGTACATAGACTATGACCGTCTCTTTAGTAACGGCATCAAAGTGCGTGAAGGTGGGGCGCGAGGATTCCAGCTGGAATACAACGAGCGCGTACAACTGATCAACCTCTTGGATGAGCAGTTAGAGGTCCTACGAGAAGGCTTTCTGAATAAGTTAGACCTGGAACTTCACCGAGACGGCTCCCATGGCGCAGATGCAGTAGTCGGTCTAGATAGTCTAGTCAGCCTGGCGCCAGATGCTGGTACGGTAGGTGGTATCGATCGAGCAAAGGCGAGTTACTGGCGTAATTACGCAGTCAAAGACATTGCCTCAACATCGCCAGGTAATTTAGTGGGCGAGATGGAGACTGCTTGGCGCCAATGTATTAAGCATGGCGGTAGCCCTGATTTCATCATCGCTGGGGGTAAGTTCATTGATACCTATCGCAAGCAAGTGACAGTGACCCATATCGCTGCATCAGGTGAAACCAAGTACATCGATGCAGGCGTAGGTGCTGGTGTTAACACTGGCTTAGCCTTCAAGGGTGTGGAGATCATCTGGGATCCGCAATTTGATGAACTCGATGCCATGGCCAACAGAACGGTGGAGTGGAGCAAGCGTTGCTATTTCCTCAACACCCGCTTTATGAAGCTACGTGACGATGACTTAGATATCGTTGCCCCCATTCGTCCACACGACACGCTCGCTATGTACGCCATGGTGAACCTACGTTGTGCCTTATCCATCTCAAGAGCTAATGCCCATGCGGTATTGGCTATTCAATAAGGGGGAAGAAATGAATAACAACATGAACCACACCATAAATAATAATGCGCTCATTCATAGCGACTTTCAAATTAAAGAGGTGGAAGCGGTAGTGCGCAGAGATGCCTTCACAACCATTCATGTGTTCGTACCGCCTTATGAGACCAACATCCTTCGCAACTTGTTTGGGCGCGAGAACGTCACAGTGTTCGAGCGCCCATCAAAGACCACCATTACGCCAGAGCAAGAGTACGACAGACTCTGCGCCAAGTACGGCCATGAGGTCGTAGCCAAAGTCTTTGGTGAGGATGATGGAGATCGACTAATGGAGATCGTAGAAGGCTTGATGAAAGAAGGTCAGCTTCCAGCACAAGAGAAGGCTTTGGAAGGAACTCTTGAGCAAGAGTCATCAGAAAGCAAAGGAGCCAAGAAACGCTAGAAGTAGGGAAGGCCATCGCCATGATCACTAGCAGCAGGTGTTTGGGTGCGGCTGCGGGTGTTGAAGTAACCATGGTGCGTGGGCGCGCGTAACTGCGCCCCACTGCCAACACCAATTAAAAGCCTAGGCGGTAGTGGGGCGGTGGACTTCCATACTTATCAATACCTTCGAGCATCAAAAAAAGAACCTATTACATGCTTCCAATCATCACCTCTCTAGTACAAACCTTGGCCGTCAATGGCCTGGGTCTACTTGCGGGCGCAGTACAAGCTAAGGGCAAGGAATTTATTGAGAGCAAGATTGGGGCGCGTATTCCGGATAACCCCAGTCAGGAAGATCTCATCAAGCTCAAACAGCTGGAGATTGAGCAAGAGCAGCTTCTATTGCAATACACCCTCAAACAAAAAGAGCTTGAGATTGAAGAATCTAAGCTCCTGGCGGAGATGCATCGAGCCTCACAAGACAATGCCACCAATCGCTGGCAATCCGATATGGGTAGTGATTCCAGGTTATCAAAGAACATCCGTCCAGGCACTCTGGTTTACATCCTGACGGCCTATCTCTTGTTTGCCTTACTTTCAGCTATGGGCATCGACATCAATGAAGCCTATGTAAAGCTCCTAGGTGAGTGGGGCCAGCTAGTCATGCTGGCTTACTTTGGCGGAAGATCAGTCGAGAAGATCTTTGAGATGCGCATGCATGGCTCAAATAAAAAAGAAGATGTCACGTGAATACGAAGGTCAGCAGTCTAGTAGCAGAACAAGCAGCCTTTCTAATTGACGTCAGCAGGCTTATTCAGTGTGCAACAGCAGAAGGGTGGGTGCTCACAGGAGGAGAGCTCTGGCGTTCACCAGAGCAGCAAGAAATCTACTTTAAGACTGGCAGATCAAAGACCATGAATAGCAATCACCTAAGGCGCTGCGCTATTGATCTGAACTTCTTTTGGAATGGCAAGCTAATTTGGGATAAAGAGCTAATACGAACTGTAGGTGAATACTGGGAAAGTCTGAGTCCCAAGAACCGGTGGGGTGGGAATTTCAAAGGATTTGTGGATGTGCCGCATTTTGAGAGGGTGGTTTAGGGTTTATCTAAGTGGCAGCTACCGGCCATTAAGAGACTTTCTTTGGTTGCGGTGCCACCTTTTATTTCTCATTTAAATGGCACCATCTTAGCGGCCTCTAACCTATAAGCAGTACGCCCCATATCCGTGGCTACTCTTGATTCTGAAAGGATGCCATCAACCCAAATAGTATCCATGCTTCTAACTTTCAGAGCGCCTGTAGCTGGCGGAATAACCAATATGATTTGATTGGCTGGTGGCGGGGGTGTATGAATACAGGCCCCGAAATAAGGGACTAATAAGAATTCAAGGCTCAATGAACGCTCGGCATCTAGGGGTACAACATAGCCTGAGATACGGATAGGTTTACCTATATATTTCTTTGAGATAGGCGCCTCATCCCAGCGCTTTCGGAGTTTTTCATACATAGCATCTATGCGAGGGTCGCTATCTTGCATGGAATCGGATTTCTTGAAGAGCTTAGCGAACTCTTTTGCGGTTTGACGTGCCCATTCTGGGGGAATTAATTCATCCCAAAAAATCTCTTTATAAGTCTGGGCATGTGATGGGGGTATCAGCGATATAAGAGCTAAAAAACTGAGGGCAATAAGCAAGTTCTTTTTCATATATTGGGTGGGTTCAATCCATCGTGTAAGGCGAGTCGATAAGCTTTGATGCCTGGGAGGACTGAGCAAATGAGCGCTGCAATCAGAATCATTAGCAATCCAATGAGATCGTTTGCTGTAGGAAGGCCTACTGTGCTTAAGATGCCCCATTCATTCATTAGCCAATCAGAAAAAGTAAATACAAGAGCTTGTAAAAATATCCAACCTAAGATAATTCCAGCAGTTACGATGAGTAATGACTCAAGAATAATTAAAAAGAAAATTTGCAGTGGCTTTACACCAACTACTCTAAGAGTTGCCAGTTCTCTGCGACGCGATTCCAAAGAAATTAAAAGAGCTGCTGCAATTCCTAAAATACTGGTGAGAACAACACCAACAGATACTAAAAGCAGAGCATTTTCAGCAACCTCTAATGTTTTCCATAAATCATCTAAGGCAACCCCTGGCATTACGGCCATTAAAGGTGGTGGTTTTAGGGAGTCAATCTGACGGCGTACAGAAAATACCGCTGAGCGCTGGGTGAGTCCTAAAAAAAATGCGGAATATTGCGAGTTGCTCAATTGCACAAATTGCACTTTTCCATCGGAGCCATCATGAAGACTGTTAAAGCTTTGGGTGGAAATCAAAATACTGTTGTCTATCGGCGTACCGTTTGCCTCAAGGATGCCGGCGATAGTGAAGGGGGTATCAGAGTGGTCCTGTGCTGGTCCAATACCTGATCCATGCGATAGAGTAATTTTGTCCGATAGTTGGTGCTTAAATTGTCTTGCTACATTGGCACCTAGAACGACTTCTCGCTGATTGCCGCCTCCAAATGAGTTTCCCGAAGAAAAAGCGAGAGCTTTATTTTGAGCGCGAATCTGCTGGAAAAAATCTGTTGTTGTGCCAATTACTGGATAGCTACGGTACGAATCCCCCAATTGGATTGGTATAAGCCACTTTACTTGCGAGATGGATTCAATTTCTTTAATAGCACTTCCGGGAACTAGGCTTGTAGGTCGCCCAATATGAAAAATACTATGCAGTATTAATTCTGTTGGGCTTGCTTTGCTTCCGACAACGAGGTCAACGCCACTAATAGCATTGGTAAAGCTGGTTTTAGTGTCATCTCGAATTTTAAATACCGCCAATAAAATAGTGACTGAGATGGCAGTTGAGAAAACAATAATGAGCAAAGACGCTTTTCGTGAAAGCGCACTTTGGATCGCTAATTTAATCCAGTACATCATTGATTAACATCGCGCTTGGGTAAATCTATTCTTTGATTGAAAAATGGAGCCAATCTCTCATCATGACTTACCATTACTAAAGTCGTTTTTTGGGATTGACCTAGCTCTAAAAATAGCTGCATAAACTGAGACTGATTTTCCCAATCTAAGGCAGAGCTTGGTTCATCGGCAATGACAATTTGAGGGCTTCCAATAAATGCTCTTGCAGCAGCAACCCTTTGTTGTTGGCCCACAGAAAGTTGGTGGCTTGGTTGATCCACAATGCTCATAGGGAGAGATAGGCGGGTCATGAGATACATTGCCGCCTTTTTCATGGATGAGAAGTCTTTTAGGGCAGCGGCTTTTCGCTTGGGAAATAAATTGAGAGGGAGAAGAATATTCTCTAAGGTACTTAGGTAGGGGATGAGGTTGAACTGTTGAAAAATAAACCCCATTTCTTCACCTCGAATTTGATCCCTTTGAGGACCGCTGAGCTGATGAAAGGCGTGTCCATTGACCCAAATCTCCCCCTGGCTGGCATCCAAGACGCCAGCTAATAAATTTAATAAGGTGCTCTTGCCACTTCCGCTGGGGCCGGCAATATAGGTTCTTTGATCTACTTGTATGGTGAAGTTGAAATGATCGAACAAGGGTGTTTGCTGTGGCCAAGCAAACTGCAGATCTTTTATTTCAATGACGGTGTGATTAGGATGCACTTTGCTATTAAAAACGAACAATAGGGGATTTTGGGCTTGCCATAATGAGTCGCTGACCTTTGGGGCTTGCCACTTCAACTTTAACTTCTTTTATGCTTGGATATTCTTTAAAGAAGAGTAAGCGAATTTCCTTGAGCGCACCAGGATTAGAGCAGCTGTAGCTAAATGTGTAGAGTAAATCACTGTGTTTTGCTTGCGCATCTCGATCCAGTTTTGTTTGTGGAGACTTGGGTGTACATTGCGCTTCAGGATTGATTTCAAACCACGCATCAATTAAGCCAAGTCTTGTTTCCAGTTTGGATTGTGCGCTTCTCTCTTTGCCTGTTTTAGGCGCGTGCTCAAAGCCAAGCAGAGCTTCTAATGGCATTTCTAGTGTGCCACTCAGCGTTCTTCCTTCTATCCCCATTTCCAATACTCCCTTGCCATGCTGATGGCTATGAGGTGACTTTTGTGCAATAGATGTGAGTGAGAATGTGATCAGCGCTAAAGATATCAGTATTTTCATTACTTAGACCTTTTCAAAAAATTTAGGCATGACTTTTGCAGTCCTTACACTTGCCTTGAACGGATAATGAAATTGCAAAATCTGCCATCTCCTGGTTTTTGAGTTGTGAATTGAGATTTTCTATGATTTCTAGTAAGGGAGATTTGGCAGGTAAATTAAAGTGTTGATGGCAACTACCGCATTCAAAATACTCAAGCGCTTTTTCATTGGCGCTTCTAAAGCGCCAGATACGATCTGATCCTAAAGTCTTCTCAATCAATCCGACTTGGTGAAGGCGATCCAAAATTCGGTACAGGGTTACTGAATCTATTTCCTCTTTACTAGATTGCTTGGCAAGCTCTAAATGAATTTCATCATGAGACAAGGGGAGCTTTAAGGTGGCTAGGAGTCCAGTTACAGCAATTGCATTTTGAGTTGCCCTCAGTCCTTTGTTCCGCAGAACAAGCGCCCAGTCAATTTCTTTGTTGGGGGACAAATCTAAGCTTTTCTTCATGGCTAGCCTTTTCCTGATGCGTCATTTAATGCAACTTACTTGCAATAAACAAATATACTGCTATTATGTTAACGCAACTTACTTGCATTAACAATAATTCTGCCTCTTTATGGGATTGCCATGAGCGCTACAAACATCGATCAACGCCTTCCAGTGACTGTGTTGTCTGGATTCTTGGGGGCTGGAAAAACTACCCTATTAAATCAAGTGCTCGCCAATCGCGAGGGTTTGAAGGTCGCAGTGATCGTCAATGATATGAGTGAGCTCAATATTGATGCCTCGCTGGTGCAAAAAGGGATGGCTAATGCTGGCGCTCAATTATCAAGAACCGAAGAAAAGCTTGTTGAAATGAGCAACGGCTGTATCTGCTGCACGTTGCGAGAGGACTTACTCATCGAGGTGAGAAAGTTGGCTAAGGAGAGGCGTTTTGATTACCTATTGATTGAATCTACGGGAATCGCGGAACCCATGCCGGTAGCTGCCACATTTGATTTTAGAGATGAAAACGATGATTCGCTAGAGGATGTTGCGCGGCTAGATACGATGGTAACTGTAGTTGATGCGGTCAATTTATTTAAAGATTTTCATTCAGAAGAGGCATTATCCGATCGTGGCGAAGTGGCAGGTGAAGACGACAATCGCAGTTTGGCGAGCCTTCTAACCGAGCAAATTGAATTTGCTAATGTCATTGTGATTAGCAAAACAGATTTAGTAGATGCTGAGCAACTTGCCTTGGTATCTGCGGTAGTCAAGTCGCTCAATCCCACAGCAGAAATTGTGCTCTCCCAAAAAGGGAATGTGCCTTTGAATAAGATTTTAGGGACACATTTATTTGATTTTGAGAAAGCGAGCGCAATGCCTGGGTGGGTTCGTGAGCTAGAGGGTAACCACACGCCTGAGACTGAAGAGTATGGCATCAATAGTTTTATCTATACCTCCAGAAAGCCTTTTCATCCGGTTCGGTTTGCTAAGTTTCTGGATATGAATTTCTCTAATGTCTTAAGAGCGAAGGGGTATGTTTGGCTTGCAAGTCGACCCCAATGGGCGATTGCCTACTCTAGAGCTGGTAATACCGCCAATATTGAGCCAGTGGGTTATTGGTGGGCAGCTACAACCAAAGAGAAATGGCCTGCTGTTGGCGATGAGGAACGCAATCTCATTGAGGCTAACTGGGAAGAACCTTATGGCGATAGAGTCAATGAAATTGTCTTTATTGGGCGAAAAATCGATCGGGCTCCAATTGAAGCTATGTTGCAATCATGTGAGTTAAATCCCCAGGAGATCAGCCTGAATGAGGATTACTGGATTAGCTTTGTAGATCCATTTCCCGTGTGGAATCGAATCGATAATTAATTACTCAACAAATTACCAGTGTTATATACCGTTCTAGCGTGTTTAGCTGGGGGCATTTTGAGCATCGTGGTTGCAGCTATATTTGCTTTCAGAATAAGCGCACTGTGGTTGCATAGATGGGTCGCTTTTTCTGCAGGGGTCATGCTTGCAAGTACCTTCTTTAATATCTTGCCAGAAGTCTATGAATTAGCACCAAACCAATTGCATGAACTCCTTGGAGTTTTATTGCTTGGAATATTGGCTTTCTTTTTTCTGGGGAAGCTGTCCATTTGGCGACATAGCCATGGTGTAGATGGTGATGAATCTAATCTGGCCGCTCCAGTTGCTTGGAATATTCTTATTGGTGATGCATTCCACAATTTTGTAGATGGAATTTTGATTGCTGCTGCATTTTTGGCAGATCCCTGGTTGGGACTTGCAACGACCATAGCTGTTATTGCCCATGAAATTCCTCAAGAGCTGGGCGATTTTGTTATTTTGTTGCACGCGGGCCTTAGCAAAAGGAGGGCCTTTGTGTTCAACGCCTTTTCGAGTATGACGTCAGTTCTTGGTGGTATTTTGGGCTACTTGGCTTTAGAGAAATTGCAGATATATGTTCCCTATGTCTTAATGCTCTCAGCAGCCAGTTTTTTATACATAGCATTAACAGACTTATTCCCTGTAATGCATAAGACCCATCAACATGAAAGCGCCCTCATGCAAGCTGGATTTATTATGACGGGTGTAGGAATGACTTTTTTAATTGGCCATGCCCTGCATTAATAAAAATATTAAGATGGGGTGCTGTATTTCTCTGCGGATAGGGCTCTCAGTTAGAGATAGAAGTTGTAATATATTCATGAAATGGCTCTGTTTAGCTTTAATTTATTACAGGTTATCAATATGCGTTTTCATAATCTCTATTTAGCTCCCTTAATCTTGATTCTTGCCTCATGCGCATCCCAATCAGGCACATGGGTTAAGAGCGATGTTGCGCCACTGCAATTTAATCAAGATAACTAT
>NZ_JBIIPA010000006.1:0-83705 GCF_044342855.1 Polynucleobacter sp. | reverse complement strand
ACCAATTCACAAATAGATAAATACATTGATAGGGGTGGCATATGCCAATTTCAAATACAGACTTGCAGGAGTTAGCAAAGGTTTCCTTAGATGAGTACTTGCGCAATCTACCAGTCGATCAAATCGCAGTAGAGAGACCTTTCCTTAAAAAACTCATGGAAGGGCGCAAGAGTCTATTAGGGGCTAAACAGAACGTTGTCGAGAACATCCGCAAAGAACATGGCAGTAACTTTAGCTGGGCCTTTGGTGAGGAGACGGTCAAGTTCAATAAACGTAATACGACTGAGCAGGCATCCTTTCCATGGCGTAGAGCAGTTGATGGTCTCTACATCGACTATGACCGCCTATTTAGCAATGGGATTAAGGTGCGCGAGGGTGGGGCGCGAGGATTCCAATTGGAATACAACGAGCGCGTGCAATTGATTAATTTATTGGATGAGCAACTAGAAGTCTTGAGGGAGGGATTCCTCAACAAGCTGGACCTAGAGCTGCACCGCGATGGCTCGCACGGCGCTGATGCTGTAGTTGGCCTAGATAGCCTAGTAAGTCTTGCCCCAGATGCTGGCACGGTAGGCGGTATTGATCGAGCCAAAGCAAGCTATTGGCGTAACTATGCCGTCAAAGACATTGCTTCAACAGCGCCAGGTAACTTAGTGGGGGAGATGGAGACCGCATGGCGTCAATGTATTAAGCATGGCGGTAGCCCGGATTTCATCATCGCGGGTGGCAAGTTCATTGATACCTATCGCAAGCAAGTGACAGTGACTCATATCGCTGGATCAGGTGAGACCAAGTATATCGATGCTGGCGTAGGTGCTGGTGTTAACACTGGCCTAGCCTTTAAAGGCGTAGAAATCATCTGGGATCCGCAGTTTGATGAACTTGATGCCATGGCTAATCGCACGGTGGAGTGGAGTAAGCGCTGCTATTTCTTAAACACCCGCTTTATGAAGCTACGTGACGATGACTTAGACATCGTTGCTCCAATCCGTCCGCACGACACGCTTGCTATGTACGCCATGGTGAACCTACGCTGCGCTTTATCCATCTCAAGAGCTAATGCCCATGCGGTATTGGCTATTCAATAAGGGGGAAGACATGAATAACAGCATGAATATTAAAGAACTCATTCATAGTGGCTTCCAAATCAAAGAGGTGGAAGCAGTAGTTCGTAGGGATGCCTTTACAACCATCCATGTGTATGTACCGCCTTATGAGACTAATATCCTTCGCAATCTATTTGGACGCGAGAACGTCACGGTGTTCGAGCGCCCATCAAAGACCACGATTACGCCAGAGCAGGAGTACGACCGCCTCTGTGCCAAGTATGGTCATGAGGTCGTAGCCAAAGTCTTTGGTGAAGATGATGGAGATCGCCTCATGGAGATCGTAGAAGGCTTGATGAAAGAAGGTCAGCTCCCAGCGCAAGAAAAGGCATTAGAAGGAACTCTTGAGCAAGAGCCATTGGAAACCAAAGGAGCTAAGAAACGCTAGCAGAAGGGAAGACCACCGCTAGCAGCAGGTGTTTGGGTGCGGCTGCGGGTGTTGAAGTAACCATGGTGTGTGGGCGCGCGTAACTGCGCCCCACTGCCAACACCAATTAAAAGCCTAGGCGGTAGTGGGGCGGTGAACTTCCATATTCCAGGCATCAAGAAGAACCTATTACATGCTTCCAATCATCACCTCTCTAGTCCAAACCTTGGCCGTCAATGGCCTTGGTTTACTTGCAGGCGCAGTCCAAGCCAAGGGCAAGGAATTTATTGAGAGCAAGATTGGGGCGCGCATTCCGGAAAATCCCAGTCAGGAAGATCTCATCAAGCTCAAGCAGTTAGAGATCGAACAAGAGCAGCTACTACTCCAATACACGCTTAAGCAAAAAGAACTCGAAATAGAAGAATCAAAACTTCTTGCTGAGATGCATCGTGCTTCACAAGACAATTCCACCAATCGCTGGCAATCCGATATGGGTAGCGATTCCAAGTTATCAAAAAACATCAGACCGGGAACGCTTGTTTACATCCTCACGGCCTACCTTTTATTCGCATTGCTCTCAGCCATGGGTATAGATATCAATGAAGCCTATGTAAAGCTTCTAGGTGAATGGGGGCAGTTAGTCATGCTTGCTTACTTTGGCGGTAGATCAGTCGAGAAGATCTTTGAGATGCGCATGAGCGCCCCTAGCAACAAGGAAGGACCGCAGTGAGTAAAAGCGTGAGTGGTTTGGTTGCAGAGCAAGCTACATTCTTGATCGATGTTAGCCGCCTTATCCAGTTTGCAACGGCTGAAGGGTGGGTAGTTACAGGGGGAGAGCTCTGGCGTTCGCCAGAGCAGCAAGAGATCTACTTTAGGACAGGTAGATCAAAAACTATGAGTAGCAATCATTTAAGGCGCTGCGCTATTGATCTGAACTTCTTCTGGAATGGAAAGCTGGTTTGGGATAAAGAACTCATCCGCACAGTTGGTGAATACTGGGAGAGTCTAAGCTCCAAGAATAGATGGGGAGGGAATTTCAAGGGATTTGTGGATGTACCGCACTTTGAGAGAGCGATCTGCTAATGGATTGATAAATAACCCTTACCAAGATTTTGTGCGGAAGAGGCGACCATCAGAACCCTCGTCATGTAGGGTTAATACAATTTCATTGGTGCCAAAGACTATTTCACTGGCATCATCAATGGGCGGCATATCAGAATCTATAAGGGTGATGATAGATTGGACACCTAGATTCGCATAGTCTTTTATAACCTTTAAGAGATTTGCTTTCTTGCGGTCATCCAATGATTCAAAAACTCCATCGTGATATACAAATTTAGGAAATTTCTTATCAAGATGAGCGCGCACCACTGCCAGATCAAAGGCTATGCACAATAGTTTTTGATACGTATGACCCAAATTGGCGCTAGTAACATTGCCTCCATCATCAAGAATCTCGGCTCGAAATTCAAGGTGACCATCTTTATTTACAAATACATTTAACAGGGCTTTATGTGAAATTACATCCTCAATAATTTCATTGAAAAAAAGTCGAATAGAGGAGAACATGCTTTTAGCGTTAGAGCTTTGAGACTCTACATCAGCCTCGATTTGAGACTGTAAATGCATCCCCTCTTCCGATAGTGTGCGAATTTCACCTCTCAATTCTTGCAGGCGGTGAATAAAACTACGCTGTCGCTCTAGTGCGGATATCTCCGCACGCAGCGTTACAAGCTCATTGGTTACTTGTTTATATTTGGCGAATACATCGGTACCGCTTAGGAAGGATAGGGTTTCTGATCGACGTTTCCCAAAAGTATTAAGCTCAGAGCCGATTTTTTTTAATTCAGCATCAATTTCAGCTCGCTCTTCCTGGAGATATCCACGGCGCTCATCCGTAATGGCTTTATTGAACTCAATTAGTTGGTTAAAGTCTTTTTTAATTTGCCCAGAAAATAAAATATTTACCTCTTTAAAGAGGAGTTCGGCTTCATCCGGGTTAAAGAGTATGCGATCTTCATCAAGCGAAGAGTTGATTTTTTTCTTTGCCTGATTTAGCGAGTATCTTCTCGAGTTTAGTGTGGCAATATTTTCATCGATTTCGTCAATTAATTGCTTTGTGCGATCTTTATCCTGCTGCCTGAAATCAAATGCATCTAGAAGGTTTTGTTTCTTTTCTGCTTCTTTAGTCTTTAATAGAAGAATTCCTTCTATTTTTCCAGTGTCGTCAATTGAGCCACCCAACTCGGATTTAATGGTTTCAACCTTGGCCTTACTTGTATCAAGTTGCGCTTGTTTCTCATAGTGCAGCTCTATAGGCTCATGATTAAAGCCAAGAATATGAGCTACATAGGGCTTCCAGTCCGCATGTTTTCCAGCAAATCTACGAAGTTGAAAAACATCTTGGTAGTCATCTTGACTTCGTAGCTGGTAACCAAGTCCTTTCCGGTACTGCCATGGTGAAATTTCCCTCCAATCCAAAAGACTATCGAGCATTTCTCTGGCTCGATCAAAGGGAAGGTCACTGTGATCCCATTCTGATTTTGGTAGGTCACTTAAGTCCTGTAGTGCAGCTTCATGCTTCTTAAAAGATATTTTGGTTGCATCCTCAACCCCCCGACGCACAGTTAAATAGGAGGCATCTGCGAGTTCAATTTCAAGAAAAAATATAAAATCTTTAAATACATTTTCATGTTTAAAGAGGAAAAATTGGGGATCTTTGCCGGACAAGAAGCAGTAGTCGAGAAGTCTGCCAAGCGTAGTCTTTCCAAGGTTATGCGTATCTTTTTCTCTATTTTTAGGGAGCCTTATTTCTGCCAGAATGACATTTAGATTTGAGTTAAATTCAATTGGGCCAAACTGGTCCGGCCTATTGGAGTAGATCTTAGATAGCTTCATTTGGCCCTACATATTCAACAGAATCAGTTTTGGGGCGGTATTCAATCAATCCAAGAAGAAAGAGAAAATTAATGGCTGGTAAAAAAAGCGAATCACCACCAGGCACAATTTTTTTTGTGTGACCCCGGAGCGTGGCATACGTATCAAGGCGACGCTTTCGAAGATGGGACAGCAGGAGTAGCGCTACATTAATAACGGTACGATCAGGATGGGAGTGTTTAGTGGGACGCAACATCATTGCCTTTCCCGATGTCACAATTCCAATACATATAGAAAAGCATGATTCGCGTTAGTTTTTTATTGGCACGTAAAAGAGGATCGCGCGCAAATAAAATATCTAATAAGTAATTCATTACCTCATCAAAGGATTGAAAATCTTTGCGCTTCGATATGATTTTAAGTTGAAATTCGTCAACCACAGACTCGTACATCTCCAGGATTTCGCTATTCTCTGGGGATGAAAGGAAAAATTTTACTTGCCCCGTATCTTTTAGGTAGCGTTTCCGCAGATTTACCGCATATTCTGCACTCATATTATTAAGATCATTTTTCATCTCATAGGATGTGCGCGGGCTTGGTGGCACCAGTTCCTTTGTTGCTTGATTTATGTGCCGAGCAAAAGCTTGCACTACATCGGATAAGTCATCAGGGCTGACTATAAGAGGGGAGTCAATAGGGTCGATTTTTGCAATGGTTGGTATATCGGGAAAATCTTTTAACCAACTTTCCAGTGATTCAAGCCCGCATAACATTATTGACGCTTCTGGTAGTCCGCATACCCTGGAAAGATGGGCGCTAATATCACTCTCGGCATTGCCTGTTAATCGGCGATTTGCAAAAAGCATATAGTGGTCCAGTTGCTTAGCCTCACGTAGTTTTTTGATGCGCGGGACCTCTTTCCCTATTACCGTATTTTCTGAATCAGTGTTAAAAAAATCCCTTTCAGAAAAGCTGCGGTTGTAACTATTCGTATGCTTTGCCTGTGCAATTACTGTACCGCTCCATGGATTAGCTTTGCTTGGAATAAGTTCTGCGGTGCCAATAAATTTGGCGTCACGTCCGCCATCTACACCCTTAGAAAACCCCTTGACACCCATGCCAAGTAGTCGCTTACAGAGCAGAACAACAAGTTGTTCAAACTGATCATCGCCCAGATCTTCGTATGCATACTTCATTTAAATAAGATGTAAAGTTTTCATGTGAGGATTTTAATTTAATCGGGTCGAGCATATCATTTCAACCGCCTAATCTAGTGGCATGGATTTATAATAGCCTATTGCTTCTGAGGTGACATCCCAAGTCCTTGGCCATCTGGTTCAAGTTAAGCTACCTTCTTGCTGAGCTCAATAACCTCGGCCCCATTCTGAGCCTGCGTTAATCTTTCGCCCCACCACTTATATAGACCAATCCTTTGGGTAAATCGTTCGCCACGATCATAGGCGCGAACAACTTCATTGCCATGAGCGTGATCTAGTGCCAACTCAACAACATCCTGTTCAAAGCCTTTATCCCTAGCAAGGGTAGAGAAAGCGCTACGCCAGCCGTGTGGCGCATGCTTGCCTGCCATATTGAGTGTTACACGATAAGCTTTCTCAAGACTTTCTCGGCTAATGAATTGATTGCCTGTGGGGGATGGGAATACATAACCTCGTCTACCAAATAGTTTCCCCCATGCCTTTAACTCTGCAGTGATTTGCGGACCCAAAGGAATTCGATGATCTCCAATACGTGTGTGATCTTTCATCTTGGCGCGAGGTATTACCCAGATCGGAATATCTGCATCAAGATCAAATTCTTTCCATTCGGCTTGCACAACATTGCTAATGCGCGTTGCACTAAATGCGAGAAGGCGATGGGCCGCCCTAACTGATGGTGATAGGCGCGCGGCATCTGCAGCACGTAAGAGGGCGCCTAAAGAATTCCAATCAAGCAATGCCGGCATACGACCATTTGTTTTCTTCCGAGGAAGAATTTCCTTCACTGGCGCAGCAGAATTGCCCTCACATAAACCTTTGGCCTGGGCGTAACGAAATACACCATTAAGATGCTGCAAAATTCTTGTGGCAGTCTCTAGAACATCTCGTTTGTTAATGGTCTCAATTGCTTTCGCAATAACTGAGGGAGTAATACTTTCAATAGGCAGTGCCCCCAAAGATTTATAAACATCCCTTTCAAAAGCCCTTTTGGATTTCGTGAAGTGGGTTGCACTCCATTCTTTCTCTTTCATGGAGAACCATTCTTCAGCTACAGCCTTGAAGGTGCTGTCACTTTGAGATGCGGCATTGGCTCTATTAAGGCGCCTGGAGATGACTGGATCCTGGCCTTTGGTAAGACAAGCTTTTACCTCGTTTAACTCTAGTCTTGCTTGGGCCAAACTGTTTTGTGGATACCCGCCTATGGAATAACTTTTTTCTTTGCCTTCGATGCGATATTTGATGCGCCAAATAGCAGTTTGGGTCTGGGTGATAAGTAAATAAAGACCTCGGCCATCTGCAAGCTTGCTGCCTGGGGCTGAGCGGTTGACGAAGCTCTTGATCCCTTTATCCGTAAGCTTTCCAGAAATACCCCCAACCATGTTTTTGACCTTGTTCGATTTTGCTCCGATACCCCCAATAATACCCCCAGCGTATTTGGATACAGCAGAATCTAGAAAGACCACAATGGGCATAAAGCCCTTTATCTATAAAGAAAAACGCCACCCTGGTGGGTGGCGTTGGACTGTTACATACTTCAAAATGGTGGAGTCGGCGGGAATCGAACCCGCGTCCGCAAATCCTCTACAACAAGTTCTACATACTTAGTCATATCATTTAATTTAGCTAGCTAGTCACAGACTGACATGTTCCACGCTGGCGATTCACTAAGTTTTCGAACCATTCCCCGTGACATGAAATGATCTTATCTCTTGTAAATGACCCTGATCTAGCTTGCGCTAGCTGACCCAAGAGAGAATCAGTTCAGGGGCAACCGCAATTAAGCGGCTAGTGCGAAACGTTCGTCGTTTGCAGTTATTACATTCCCATTGATTTACGAGATAACGGGTCCTCGGTATGCCCTTGGTGCTTTGTAATCCACGTCGAAACCATGTCGACCCCGGAGTTCATGCATTGGAAACTCTATTTTAAGGCTCTTAGCCTTAAAATGTTGGATATCTTGCAGATTGCTAATTAAGCCCTACTGCGGGAAGATGATTTCTAGTAGTTCTTTTGGGTGGCGCACAAGATAGTCAGCACCCCAGGCTTCAGGTGGCTCTTCGCAGCCGCAATAGCCATAGGCTGCTGCAATCGTCTTCATGCCTGCTGCTTTGCCTGCCACGATGTCTCTAATGTCATCACCAACGTATACGGAGTAACTCGGGTCAATATTGGCGATTCTGGCGGCGTGCAAGATGGGCTCAGGATGTGGTTTTGAGTATGCGGTGGTGTCGCCGGATACTGTCGATGCTGCTCTTTGGCGCAGACCCATCAAATCAGTAAGGGGATTGGTAAAGCGCTCACTCTTGTTGGTCACAATGCCCCAAGGAAGCTTGGCGCCATCTAGCTGATCCAATAAGTGATCTACACCCTCAAAAAGTACGCTGTTAACCAGCAAAGCCTTCTCGTAATTCGCAAAAAACTCATCCCGCAGAGGAATAAAGTCAGGGTGGTCAGGATCAATTCCAAATGCCCCACCAATCAAGCCGCGAGCTCCAGCAGAGGCGCAGGGGCGGAGGACCTCATATCGCTTAGGAGCGAGATTTCTAGCGATGAGAAGCTGATTTGCGGCTGCCACAAGGTCTGGGGCAGTATCGGCAAGGGTACCGTCGAGGTCAAAAAAGACACCCTTGTAAGGACTGGCTAACCCACCACTCATTTGCGCACCGCAATCATGTAATTCACATCGACATCTTCACCAAGGCTATACACCTGAGTAATCGGGTTGTAGCTCATACCCTTCATGCCGATCATTTCTAGATCTGCTTGGCGAGTAAATGCAACGAGTTCGGAAGGTTTGATGAATTTAGCGTATTCGTGCGTACCCTTGGGTAGAAGTCGCAAGATGTATTCCGCGCCAATAATGGCAAATAGGTAGGACTTAGGACTGCGATTGAGAGTGCTGAAAAAGAGGGTCCCACCCGGCTTGCAAAGCTTGGCGCAAGCTCGAACTACTGAGGCAGGGTCTGGAACATGTTCTAGCATCTCCATGCAAGTCACAACGTCATACTGTTCTGGCTCTTCTTCAGCTAGCGTTTCCGCTGATATAGAGCGGTATTTGAGGGTAGCGCCCACTTCGAGGGCATGTAATTCAGCTACCTTGAGGGCTTTTTCAGATAAATCAATGCCGCACGTATCGGCACCTGACTGTGCAATAGACTCCGCTAAGATCCCGCCACCACAACCTACATCCAAAACCCTCTTGCCTTGGAGGTTAGCATAAGACTTGATCCAATTGAGACGCAAAGGATTGATTGCATGTAAAGGCTTGAATTCGCTATGGGGATCCCACCAGCGATGGGCTAGGGCGCTAAATTTAGCGATTTCAGATTGATCGACGTTCATAGGGATTGGGGCGCGAGAGGCCTGCAGAGGTAAATGAATTACGAATATAGCGGAAATAAAAAAGCCCGGCAGAACCGGGCTTTCTTACAGGTAAAAAGAATTACTTAACTGCAGCTGTACCAACAACTTCGATGTCAGTACGGCGGTTCTTAGCGCGGCCTTCAGCAGTTGCATTTGATGCAACTGGATTGCTCTTGCCTTTTGATTCTGTGTAAATACGGCTGCCGTCAACACCTTTGCTTACCAAGTAAGCTTTAACGGACTGAGCACGACGCTGGCCGAGAGCCATGTTGTAAGCATCAGTACCAACGCTATCAGTGTTACCAACAGCAATAATTACTTCTAATTTGATCTTGTTCAAGTCAGCAGCGATCTTGTCCAATGTAGCTTTACCTTCTGGCTTCAATGTAGCTTTGTCGAAGTCATAGAGTGTGTCAGCTTGCAAAGTGATTTTGCTTTGGCTAATGCTAGGAGCAGCTTTAGGAGCCAACCAGCCATCACAACCTTGAGCTGCAGTTGCAGGAGTCCAGTTGTTATCACGCCAGCACAATGTACCGTCGCCGTTTTTCCAATTCAAGCCAGCGCTGTTTTCCCAGTTATCAGAAGCCATTGCTGCAGAAGCAGAAACAGTGATAACAGAAGCTAGCAACACTTTTAGGGTTTTGTTCATTTTTAGTCCTCAAAAATCTCTTTTTTAATTAAAGTCAAACTTAAATGTAATTCGCCCTACTTTGAAGCAAAAAACCGCAAAGCGACACATCTCAATTTCGTACAAACTGAAAGAATATTAGCATAGGGGCTATCAGTCATCAAAATGATATTATTTCTAAATGGAACAAGCCGCTAAAGAAACACTACCAATATCCCTAGAAGACGAAATGCGGCGGTCCTATTTGGACTACGCAATGAGCGTCATTGTCGGCAGAGCCCTGCCAGACGTACGTGATGGCCTCAAACCTGTTCATCGCCGGGTCTTATTTGCGATGTATGAATTAAACAACGATTGGAACCGTGCTTACAAAAAATCTGCCCGTATAGTTGGCGATGTGATCGGTAAATACCATCCACATGGCGATTCTGCGGTGTATGACACCATTGTTCGGATGGCCCAGGACTTCTCTCTGCGCTATATGTTAGTTGACGGACAGGGTAACTTTGGCTCTGTAGACGGCGATAACGCTGCTGCAATGCGATATACCGAGATTCGTCTTCGTAAGATCGCCCATGAGTTGTTGGCCGATTTAGACAAAGAAACCGTAGATTTCGGGCCAAACTATGACGGTAGCGAGAAAGAACCCCTGATTCTTCCTGCAAAAGTGCCTAATTTGCTGATTAATGGCAGCTCAGGCATTGCCGTGGGTATGGCCACCAATATCCCTCCCCACAACTTGGATGAGGTGATTACAGCCTGTTTGCACGTACTACACAACCCAGAATGCACGATCGACGAGCTGATTGAGATCATTCCTGCACCTGATTTCCCGACCGCCGGCATTATTTATGGCGTTCAAGGGGTCCGCGAAGGGTATCGCACCGGCCGCGGCCGTGTCGTGATGCGTGCCAAGACCCACTTCGAAGACCTCGATAAAGGTGCGCGTCAGGCCATCATCGTTGATGAGTTGCCGTACCAGGTAAATAAAAAGAACTTGCTCGAACGTATTGCTGAGTTGGTCAATGAGAAAAAAGTAGAAGGCATTTCTGATCTGCGCGATGAGTCTGATAAGTCAGGTATGCGCGTCGTGATTGAATTGAAACGTGGTGAAGTACCTGAAGTGGTTCTCAATAATTTATATAAGAGCACTCAACTGCAAGATAACTTCGGTATGAACATGGTGGCATTGGTAGATAACCAACCGCGCCTGTTGAACTTGAAGCAAATGCTTGAGTACTTCTTGCAACATCGCCGCGAAGTAGTGACACGTCGTACGATTTTTGAATTGCGCAAAGCGCGCGAGCGTGGACATGTCTTAGAAGGCTTGGCAGTTGCATTGGCAAACATTGATGAATTTATTGCCATCATTAAAGCTGCTGCAAACCCAGTTATTGCTAAGTCAGAATTGATGAGCAAGGCATGGGACTCTTCTATGGTGCGCGAGATGTTAGCGCGCGCTGAGACGGATACCCCGGGTGGTCGCAATGCTTATCGCCCCGAAGGTTTATTGCCTGAGTACGGCATGCAGACTACTGGCCTCTATCGCTTGTCTGATAGCCAAGCGCAAGAAATTTTGCAGATGCGTTTGCAACGCTTGACTGGCCTTGAGCAAGACAAGATTGTGAATGAGTACAAAGATGTGATGGCAGAGATTTCTGATTTGCTCGATTTGCTTGCTAAGCCAGAGCGAGTTACTCAGGTCATTGAGTCTGAATTGAAAGAAGTGCAAGCTGAGTTTGGTATTGCTGGCGGTGACAGTGGTCGTCGCTCATTCATCGAGATGAATGCAACCGAGTTGTTCACAGAAGATTTGATCACTCCGCAAGATATGGTGGTCACACTTTCGAATACTGGTTACATGAAGAGCCAGCCTCTGAGTGAATACCGTGCGCAAAAACGTGGTGGCCGAGGCAAACAAGCCGCAGCTACTAAGAATGAAGATTGGATTGAAACTCTCTTCGTTGCGAACACGCATGACATCATTCTGTGCTTCTCGGATCGTGGACGCATGTACTGGCTCAAAGTGTGGGAAGTTCCACAAGGTAGCCGTAACTCACGTGGCAAGCCGATCGTCAACATGTTCCCGTTGATTGAAGGCGAAAAGATTACTGTGATTCTCCCGATTAAGGGATATCAAGATGATCATTACGTCTTTATGGCAACAAGCCTGGGTACAGTGAAGAAGACGCGTTTGTCTGACTTCTCCAATCCACGTAAGGCCGGAATCATTGCTGTCGATTTGAATGAAAACGACTTCTTAGTTGGCGCAGCCATTACTGATGGTCAGCATGATGTGATGTTGTTCTCTGACGCTGGTAAAGCGGTGCGCTTTGATGAGAATGATGTTCGTCCAATGGGCCGTACAGCTCGCGGCGTGCGCGGTATGAACTTGGGTGAAGGCCATCAAGTAATTGCCATGTTAGTTGCCCCGGCTGAAGCTGCCGAAGGTGCTGAAGCGGTTGTGGTTGACGCAAGTGGCCTCGCAATTCCAAGCAGCGTATTGACTGCAACAGAAAATGGTTTTGGTAAACGCACTCCGATCGGTGAATACACCCGTCATGGTCGTGGCACTAAAGGCATGATCGCTATTCAGACAACTGAGCGAAACGGAAAAGTAGTTGCTGCTGCTTTGGTATCTCCTGAGGATCAAATTATGTTGATCACTACTGGCGGTATCTTGGTGCGCACACGTGTTTCAGAGATTCGTGAGATGGGGCGCGCAACACAAGGCGTTACTTTGATCAACGTCGATGAAGGTACACGCTTGTCTGGCTTACAGCGTATTGCTGAAAGCGATTCTGATGATGAGAATGATTTGGATGATGGTGAAGACGGTGAAGGTGGAGATGTTTCCGCCGATCCAGCAGTTGACTCCAATTCTGATAAAGCTGGTGATGCCTAATTGGCATTCATACAAGGTTAATTAATTCATCATGACGTTTGACCGCCGCATTTTCAATTTCGCTGCGGGGCCTGCTACCGTACCTGAAGAGGTATTGAAGCAGGCTGCTGCGGAGATGTTGAATTGGCAAGGGCTCGGTACTAGCGCGATGGAAATTAGTCACCGCAGCAAAGAGTTCATGGCGGTTTACGAAGAGGTGTTGCACGATTTGCGCACCTTGATGAATATTCCTGACTCTTACGAAATCTTGTTACTACAGGGTGGTGGCCTTGGTCAGAATGCGGCGATCCCAATGAATTTAATGGGTCTTGCAAAGAATGGTCCTAAAGCAGACTTTTTAGTGACAGGCGTTTGGTCAGAAAAGTCTTTTAAAGAAGCTGACAAATATGGTGTTGCGAATCTAGCAGCATCTTCAGCCGCAGAAAAATTCAATACGATCCCGGCACGTTCTACTTGGCAGCTCTCGGATGATGCGGCCTATGTTCATTACTGTGCCAATGAAACCATTGGCGGCGTAGAGTTTCCGGATGTGCCTGATGTGAATGGTAAAACTTTGGTTGCGGATATCTCTAGCAATATTCTTTCGAAAGAGATGGATGTTTCCAAGTGCGGCGTTTGGTTCGGTGGAGCGCAAAAAAATATTGGGCCATCTGGCGTGACGATTGTGATTGTGCGCAAAGATCTGATGGGCCACAGCATGAAGATCACCCCATCTATTTGGGACTGGTCAAAGCAGGCTGCAAATCAATCCATGCTTAATACACCCCCGACATTTGCCATCTATATGGCTGGCTTAGGGTTTAAATGGCTGTTAAAGCAGGGTGGCGTTAAAGCAATTGAAAAGCGCAATCAAGAAAAAGCCGATTTGCTTTACAGCTTTTTAGACAAAAGTAGCTTGTATGAAAATCACGTTACCAAAGAATATCGATCGAGAATGAATGTCACCTTCTTCTTGAAGGATGAAAATTTAAATGCTCAGTTCTTGGAACAATCCAATGCAGCAGGCTTAGTTGCCTTGCGCGGTCATAAGGCGGCTGGAGGTATGCGTGCCAGTATTTACAACGCAATGCCGCTCGAAGGCGTCAAGACCTTAGTGGAATTTATGCGTGACTTTGAAAGGCGTGCCTAATGAGCTCTCAAGACCGGAGCACTGAAGAACAGCGCCTCGCGCCAATCCGCGACAAGATCGATTCTCTAGACGCGCAGATTTTAGATTTGTTATCGCAGCGTGCACAAGCAGCTCAAGAGGTTGGACATATCAAAGGTGATTTTTCATCACCGGTATTCAGGCCGGAGCGTGAGCGTCAAGTTGTCGCGCGCTTGCAAGAACTCAGCAAGGGCCCGCTATTAGCGGATGGCATCGCCGCAATTTGGCGTGAAGTGATGTCTGCTTGTCGCGCCTTAGAAGTTCGTCAGACGATTGCCTATCTTGGGCCAGTAGGAACATTTTCAGAGCAAGCTGCACAAACCTATTTTGGTCACTCGATTGCTGCTTTGCCTTGCAACAGTCTTGATGAAGTGTTTAAAGCGGTTGAAAAGGGTGCAGCTCAATTCGGAGTAGTTCCGGTTGAGAACTCTAGCGAGGGCGCCATCTCTCGTACTTTAGATTTACTTCTGGATTCTCCAATGCGTATTAGCGGCGAAGTGGTGCTACCTATTCGTCACCATCTCCTGACTAAGAGCGGCAACCTAGATGGCGTAACCACTGTGTGTGCGCATGCTCAGGCTTTAGCGCAATGTCAGCAATGGTTGAGTGTGCATGCACCTCAATTGAAGCGTCAGGCAGTCAGTAGCAACGCTGAGGCAGCTCGCATGGCCTCTCTTGACCCAAGCTTGGCAGCAATTGCTGGAGATCCTGCGCAAGAGGCTTATGGATTGCAGGCAGTGGCCGCACAGATTCAGGATGATCCACATAACCGAACGCGTTTTGTCGTAGTTGGTACTTATGAGTGCCAGCCAACCGGTAAAGATCAAACTTCTTTAGTGTTGTCGGTAGATAACCAGCCGGGTGCAGTGCATCGCTTATTAGAGCCCTTAGCTAAGCATGGTGTTTCCATGAATCGCTTCGAGTCTCGTCCAGCTCGCAAGGGAACTTGGGAGTATCACTTCTATATCGATGTCGCAGGACATGCTGAAGATGCAAAAGTAGCTAAAGCATTGGATGAATTAAAAACAACAGCCGCTTTTTATAAAAATCTCGGCTCATATCCCCATTCAGCATGACATCTAAATCCATTATTGGTTTAAAGCACATTCATGCGATAGCACCTTACGTTGGTGGCCGGCCCATCAGTGAAGTCGCGCGTGAATATGGTTTGGATGAAAACAAGATTGTGAAGTTGGCCTCCAATGAGAATCCATTGGGCATGCCAAAGTCAGCGCAAGATGCGATGCTGAAGGCGGCTGCGGACTTAGGTCGTTACCCGGACTCCAATGGCTTTGAATTAAAGAATGTATTGTCAGCGCGCTTAGGTGTGCCAACCGATTGGATTACTTTGGGTAATGGTAGTAACGATATCTTGGAGTTGGCCGCTCGTGCAGTTGCTCAAGCTGGCGATGAAGTGATTTTTTCTAAACATGCTTTTGCTGTTTATCCATTGGCTACTCAAGCTGTTGGCGCTAAGGCGGTTGAGGTGGCTGCTACTGAGATGTACGGCCATGACCTGCCTGCCATGCTGCAAGCGGTAAAAGCTGCTGGTGATAAAGCCAAGTTGGTATTTGTGGCTAACCCAAATAATCCTACAGGTAGTTACTTAACTGCAAAAGAGATCGAAGATTTCTTAATTGCTGTACCTGCTCATGTGGTGGTGGTATTGGACGAAGCTTACAACGAGTATCTTGCTGCCGATCAGCGCTATGACGCGATTGCTTGGGTGAAACGTTTCCCTAATATGATTTTGTCACGCAGCTTTTCTAAGGCATACGGTTTAGCAGGTTTACGTATTGGCTACGGAGTAGCTCAACCCGCTTTGACCGATTTACTGAATCGCATCCGTCAGCCATTTAACGTGAATAGTCTTGCACAAGCCGCGGCGATCGCAGTATTTCAGGATTCTGCATTCTTGCAACAAGGCTTTGAACTCAATCGCGCTGGCTTTACCCAATTAACCCAGGCCTTTGATGAACTTGGTCTGACTTACCTACCATCGGCTGGAAACTTTGTGTTGGTCAAGGTTGGTGAAGATGATGGCGCTGGCGCTCGTATTAATTTAGAGCTCCTCAAACGCGGCATTATTGTTCGCCCAGTTGGAAATTACGGTTTGCCACAATGGTTGCGTATTTCGATTGGCTTACCTGAAGAAAATGCAGCCTTTATTGCCGCGCTTAAAGATATTTTGGCGAAGCAGTAGTTCAATAGCAAACAGACAAATTTCATCAAGCAATGGCCATCATTAATCCATCCAGTAATTACGGTACCGTTACCATTTTTGGCGTTGGATTAATCGGCGCCTCTTTGGGCTTGGCATTAAAAAAAGCGGGCGTAGTCAATAAGGTGCTAGGTGTTGGCCGTAGCGCTTCAAACTTAGATCAAGCGTTAAAGATGGGCGCGATTGATGGTGTAGTCGATTTAGTCGAAGCAGCAAAACAATCCGATGTGATTGTGTTGTGCGTGCCAGTGGCGCAGATGCGTTCTGCTTTTGAAGTGATTGAGCCGCACCTAGAGTCTCAGACCATGCTGACAGATGCTGGCAGCACTAAGGGTGATGTGATTTTAGCTGCCAAGGAAGTCTTGGGTAAAAAGGCCTGCCAGTTTGTGCCAGCCCATCCGATTGCAGGTGGTGCGCAACATGGCGCGAGTGCAGCAAAAGCCGATCTCTTTGAGGGCAAGCAAACTATTCTTTGTCCGCTACAGGAAAACTCTTCGCAAGATACAGATTTAATTGAAGGTTTTTGGCAGTCGGTTGGATCTATTGTGAAAAAGATCTCTTGTGTGCAACACGATGCGATCTATGCAGCCGTTTCCCATTTGCCGCATATTTTGTCTTACGCCTTAATGGCCAGCGTAGTGAATTCTGAAGACGCTGATCAAAAGCTCAGTCATGTTGGTGCAGGTTTCAAAGATTTCACGCGTATTGCCGCTTCGAGTCCTGAGATGTGGCGAGATATTTGCTTGGGCAATCGCACGGCAGTCCTAAAAGAACTCGATCAATATCTACTCATCGTCAATCACATGCGTAAATTGATTGCTGATAATGATGGTTCAGGTTTAGAGAAATTATTTAATAAGGCCAGCAAGGCGCGTCAAGATTTGGATGTACTTTGATGAGTGGTTTGCCTGATATCAACATAGGACCATTCAAGCGAGCGCAAGGCTCGATTGTCTTACCTGGATCAAAAAGTATTTCAAATCGCGCCTTATTGTTGGCTGCCTTGTCTTCTGGCACAACAACCCTTAAAAATTTATTGGATGCTGACGATACGCAAGTGATGCGTAATGCCCTTCGTCAGTTGGGTTTATCGGTAACGGATCAAGCTGATAAAGTCTGTGTGGTTGAAGGTTGCGGTGGTAAGTTCCCGGTTCAGAATGCAGACCTTTTTATGGGTAATGCAGGTACAGCGATTCGCCCCTTAACAGCGGCTTTAGCAATGCAGGGTGGTAACTATCGTTTATCTGGTGTACCACGCATGCATGAGCGTCCTATTCGGGATCTAGTGGACGGATTGCGACAAGTTGGCGCAACGATTGATTACGAATTGCAAGAAGGTTATCCGCCGATCAAGATTCTTGCTGCTGATATTGAAATCAAAGATGTTGTGAAGGTGCGTGGAGATGTCTCTAGCCAGTTCCTTACCGCCTTGTTGATGGCCTTGCCTTTGGTGGCAAGGGAGCCCGTTAGGATCGAAGTGATTGGTGAATTGATTTCTCGCCCCTATATCGATATCACGCTTAAGCTCATGGCACGTTTTGGTGTCATAGTAGCCTGTCCTGATCCGCAGTCGTTTGTCATTCCTGCCAAGACTTCTGACGCGGTATATCAAAGCCCTGGTGTCTTATCAGTTGAGGGTGACGCATCCTCTGCCTCTTACTTCTTAGCGCTTGGCGCGATTGGTTGTGGTCCGGTACGTGTCTTAGGTGTGGGTAGTGAGAGTATTCAAGGTGATGTAGCTTTTGCTGATGCCTTGGCGCTGATGGGTGCAAAGATTTCTTCTGGTGAAGATTGGATTGAAGTTGCTGGTGTGAAAAATGCCAATGGCAAACTCAACGGGATCACGATTGATTGCACAGAAATTCCAGATGCAGCCATGACCCTAGCTATTGCCGCATTGTTTGCTGAAGGCCCAACTCGCTTAAACAATATTGCCAGTTGGCGCGTCAAAGAAACTGATCGTATTGCAGCAATGGCGAAAGAGTTGAAAAAAGTTGGCGCTATCGTTGAGGAGGGTGCTGATTACATCGTGGTGCAAGCACCTCAATCTCCATCCGATTGGAAATCTCCAATCGAAGGTATTGATACATACGATGATCATCGCATGGCGATGTGCTTCTCATTAGCTGCATTTGGCCCAAATGCTTTGCAGATTAATGACCCTAATTGCGTTGCCAAAACCTTCCCCACTTACTTTGCTGAATTTGCAAAGATTGTTTCCTAAAAGTCTTTTTTGATGAATCCGCCTCCAGTCATCGCCATTGATGGACCTACTGCCTCTGGCAAAGGGACGGTTGCCTCCCTAGTGGCTGAAAAGCTGGGTTTTCATTACTTGGATAGTGGAGCGCTATATCGACTAGTTGCCTTGGGTAGTCAAAAAGCATCTATTGACCCCCAAAATGGTCCAGAACTGGGTATTTTGGCCAAAAAACTCGTGATTTCCTTCAAAAATGGCCAAATTTTGCTCAATTCTGAAGATGTGACTGAGGCCATTCGCACTGAAAGTATCGGTTTGCGCGCTTCTGCCATTGCGGTGCACCCAGAGGTTAGGCAAGCTTTAGTGGGTGTTCAGCATGGTTTTAGGGTTATTCCAGGCTTGGTTGCTGATGGGCGCGATATGGCAAGCGTCATATTTCCGGATGCAGCCCTGAAGGTTTTTCTCACTGCAACGGCTGAAGCTAGAGCCGAGCGTCGGTATAAGCAATTGATAGCTAAGGGAATTTCTGCTAAACTAGGCGACTTGCTGCAGGATTTGCAGGAGCGTGATGCCAGAGACAGTAGTCGAGGTGCCGCACCCTTGCTGGTTGCAGACGGCGCCAAAGTGCTAGAAACATCAGAATTATCGATAGATCAAGCAGTTAAGACGGTTTTAGATTGGTATCAGTCAAAAACAGCTTAATTTTTGGTGGGCAGTAGAAGTTGTTTTGGCGTCTTAAGAAACTCTACAACGCGATTTTCTAATTTAGCGTGTTTCTTGGGGCTTTTTTAACCTAACCCGTCAGGCCTTCTGGCGGCACAAAGTGAATATATAAATGTCTGAATCATTTGCAGAACTATTTGAAGAATCATTAACCCGATCGAATATGAAGACTGGCCAAGTTATTTCGGCTGAAGTACTTCGCATCGACCATAACTTCGTCGTTGTTAACGCTGGATTGAAATCCGAAGCGTTTATTCCTGTTGAAGAATTCCATAACGACGCTGGCGAGATTGAAGTAGCTCCTGGCGATTTCGTTTCTGTTGCTATTGACGCTCTTGAGAACGGCTATGGCGACACAATCCTTTCCCGTGACAAAGCTAAGCGCTTGGCATCATGGATGAATTTGGAAAAAGCTCTCGAGCAAGCTGAAATCGTTACCGGTACTGTTACTGGTAAGGTTAAAGGCGGCTTGACAGTCATGGTTAACGGTATCCGCGCATTCTTGCCTGGATCACTCGTTGACACACGCCCAATCAAAGACACCACCCCTTACGAAGGTAAGACGATGGAGTTCAAGGTCATCAAGCTTGACCGTAAGCGTAACAACGTAGTGTTGTCACGTCGTGCTGTTGTTGAAGCTAGCCAAGGTGAAGAGCGTGCGAAGTTGATGTCTAACCTCAAAGAAGGTAGTGTTGTTCAAGGTATCGTTAAGAACATCACTGACTACGGCGCATTCGTGGACCTCGGTGGTATCGATGGCCTCTTGCACATTACCGATTTGGCATGGCGTCGTGTGCGTCACCCAAGCGAGATGTTGACTGTTGGTCAAGAAGTTACAGCTAAGATTTTGAAGTTTGATCAAGAGAAGAACCGTGTTTCACTCGGCGTGAAACAGCTTGGTGATGATCCATGGGTTGGTATCGCTCGTCGTTACCCACCAAACACCCGTTTATTCGGTAAGGTAACTAACCTGACTGACTACGGCGCGTTCGTTGAAATCGAATCTGGTATCGAAGGTTTGGTGCATGTTTCTGAAATGGACTGGACTAACAAGAACGTTGCTCCAAGCAAAGCTACTGCATTAGGAACCGAAGTTGAAGTAATGGTTCTGGACATTGATGAAGACAAGCGTCGTATCAGCCTGGGCATCAAGCAGTGCAAAGCGAATCCATGGGAAGAGTTCTCACGTGGCCAGCAAAAAGGCGACAAGCTGACTGGCGCAATCAAGTCTATTACTGACTTTGGTGTCTTCATTGGTTTGCCTGGCGGTATCGACGGTTTAGTTCACCTCTCAGACCTTTCATGGAATGAGCCAGGCGAAGAAGCTGTTAAGAGATACAAAAAAGGCGACGAAGTTGAAGCTACTGTATTGGCCATTGATGTTGAGAAAGAGCGTATCTCTCTCGGTATCAAGCAATTGTCTGGTGACCCATTCAATAACTACACATCCGTAAGCGACAAGGGTAGTCTTGTAACTGGTACTGTGAAGACTGTTGATGCTAAGGGTGCAACCATTCACTTGGCTGATGAAGTTGAAGCTTACTTACGCGCTTCTGAGGTCTCAACAGATCGCGTTGAAGATGTACGCAATGTATTGAAAGAAGGCGATAGCGTAACTGCAATGATCATCAACATTGATCGTAAGTCACGCGTAATCAATCTCTCAATCAAGGCTAAAGACAGCTCTGACCAACAAGATGCTATGAGCAAGCTCCAAGGTGATGCGCAGTCCGGCACAACCAACTTGGGTGCTTTGTTGAAAGCAAAGTTGGACAATCAAGGCTAAATCAATATCGCCGCTTTCCACTAGGAGAGCGGCGGTTTTTTATTGATAGATCATGTCAGATCAAGAGCAACAAGCAATTACTCGCTCCGAACTCGTGGAGAGCTTGGCGGAACAGTTTCCCCAGCTTTTACCTCGCGATGTGGAGTTGGCAGTAAAAACATTGCTAGACACCATGACTCACGCTTTAGCCGAAGGCAAGCGGATTGAGTTACGGGGTGTTGGCAGCTTTGTTTTGCATCACCGTCCTGCGCGTACTGGCCGTAATCCAAAATCTGGTGAGAAGGTATTGATCCCAGAAAAACGCGTGCCCCATTTCAAGCCTGGTAAAGAATTGCGTGAGCGCGTTGATTACAAGCCCCTAAAGCAAGTGAGCCCTAAAGAGGGTTCTGGTGCCTAGTCACATAGCGCATATCCAGTGGTCCATTCGGACCATTTTTTTATTTAAGTTCTGCACAGCATGATTCAGATCGCAACCTCCTGGCTACTGTTATTACCAGTCATGTTTGGTATTGGCTGGTTGACTTCTCGCTGGGATTTGCGTCTTGAGAATCGTATGGATGAGCGCGAGCGCATGCGTCAGCAGCGCTCGACATTCAAAGGCTTAAGCCTTTTACTGAATGAACAGCCGGATCAGGCGATTGAGACCTTGGTCAAGATTGCTCAGCTCGATCCCGAAACAATTGAACTTCATTTCGCTTTGGGAAATTTATTCCGTCGCCGCGGTGAGACTGAGCGTGCGATTCGAGTTCACCAGCATTTGGCTAATCGCGATGACTTAAAGCCGCGTGATCGCGATCATGCTGCGTATGAGTTGGGCCGAGATTTTCTGCGTGCCGGTTTATTAGATCGCGCCGAAGCATCATTAAATCGTGTGGGTGAGGGTAAGTTCGCCGCTCCTGCAAAAGAGAGTTTGCTCGAGATGTATCAGATCGAACGGGACTGGAAGAAAGCCATCATTGCTGCTAGTGAGCTTGAGGGATTGCAAGGCAAATCACATCACACCGAGATTGCCCAATTTCATTGTGAGTTGGGTCAAGAAGCATTGCGTCGCAAGGATTTGCCTGAGGTTGAGCAATCTGTTCAGTTGGCACTGCAAGCGGTGCCGCATCATGCGCGCGCGCTGATTTTGCAAGGGGATTATCTAATCGCAATGGATCGTCCAGCTCAAGCTATCGAGGTATGGGCCGTAATTGCTAAGACACACCCTGCCTATATGCACTTGCTCGCAGATCGCTGGATGGCAGCACACACTGCTCTGAGTAAAGCGGATGAAGGTTTAAGTGCGCTCTGTGAGTTATTAAAAACCCAGGCTTCTGGCGAGTTACTCGATATTGTGCAAAAACATATGACCCAAATTCGTGGAGCTCAAGCTGCTGAAGTGATGCTAGTTGAAGTGATGCAGCATTCACCAAGCTTGAGCGCGCTTTCTAAGTTAGCCGAAACTCGTTTGGCTTTAGCGGAAAGCAACGGTACACCAGAGCGAGTATTGGATTTACAGGCAACACTCAGTTTATTGAAGCAGCGCACAACCAGTTTGGCACGCTATACCTGTGGCAATTGCGGTTTCCGTGCGCGACGTTTTTACTGGCAGTGCCCAGGTTGCAATCATTGGGAGGCTTACTCCCCAAGACGCAGTGAGGGAGCCGTTCCTAGCGGCCCTTCAATGTAATCTGATTTACTTGGAGATATCTTGAAAGTCACCATCATCGGCAGTGGTTACGTTGGTCTTGTTACCGGCGCTTGTTTAGCAGAGCAGGGTAATAACGTCTTTTGTGTTGACGTGGATCCTAAGAAGATTGAGATTCTCAACTCTGGTGGCGTACCTATTTATGAGCCAGGCCTCAAAGAAATGATTGAGCGCAATCGCGCTGCCGGCCGTTTGCAGTTCTCTACCGATATTGCCGCCTCTGTGGCGCATGGCGATATTCAATTTATTGCCGTTGGCACGCCTCCTGATGAAGATGGCTCAGCTGATCTTCAGTATGTTGTAGCGGCTGCCCGTAACATTGGTCGTCATATGACTACCCCTAAAGTCATTGTCGATAAGTCGACCGTGCCAGTGGGCACTGCTGATAAAGTGCACGCCGCCATTACTGAGGAGCTGCAAAAGAGAGGCATCTCACCAGAGTTATGTTCGGTAGTCTCCAATCCTGAGTTCCTTAAAGAGGGCGCTGCAGTAGAAGACTTTATGCGCCCGGATCGGATTGTGATCGGTACGCAAAATACGCCAGCGGGTCTGCGTGCCAAAGAGCAAATGCGCAAACTCTATGCGCCATTTAATCGTCACCATGAGCGCACCTACTATATGGATGTGAAGAGTGCTGAGCTGACTAAATATGCAGCTAATGCCATGTTGGCTACACGTATCTCTTTTATGAACGAGTTGGCCAATTTGGCAGACTTAGTCGGTGCTGATATTGAAGCGGTGCGCCAAGGCATTGGCTCGGACTCTCGTATTGGTTATGGCTTTTTGTACTCGGGCACCGGCTATGGGGGCTCTTGCTTTCCAAAAGATGTTTCTGCCCTATCCAAAACAGCGATTGAGTACGGTAGAGATCTGAAGATCCTCGATGCCGTAGAAGCTGTCAATGGAGCTCAAAAATACATCTTGGTAGAAAAGATTGAAAAGCGCTTTGGTGTTGACCTTAAAGGCAAGAAGTTTGCTATGTGGGGTTTGGCCTTCAAACCCAATACCGACGATATGCGCGAAGCCCCAAGTCGTGTGATTATTCAAGAGCTGGTCAAGCGCGGAGCCCAGATTGTGGCTCACGATCCAGTAGCTATGCCAGAAACCAAGCATTGCCTCGAGGTGGACTTTAAAGGCAATCCAGAGGGCCTCAAGCAAGTAGCTTTGGTTGATGACCCGATGGTAGCAACCCAAGGTGCGGATGCCTTAGTCATCGTCACTGAGTGGAAGGCTTTCCATAGCCCTGATTTTGAGCTTCTCAAAGCCAATCTGAAGAACCCCATTATCTTTGATGGCCGCAATCTGTATGAGCCACAAGCTATGCAAGAATTAGGCATTGAGTACCGGGGTATTGGTCGTCATAATTAATTAGAAGTAAAAAAGAATCCATTAGAGATATTAGAGAGATTAGTTACATCGTGGAAAAAGCTAACCGAGAACAATTTTCTAAAGCCCATTTATTAGTGGTGGGCGATGTCATGCTTGATCGCTATTGGTTTGGCGATACGAATCGAATTTCACCTGAGGCGCCGGTACCCGTTGTTCAAGTGGGTAAGATTGATGAGCGTTTAGGTGGCGCTGCCAACGTGGCTCGCAACGTCGCAGCCCTTGGCGCAAAGACAACGATATTAGGTGTAATTGGTGATGATGAGCCGGGTAATCGTGTTACCGAGTTGCTGAAGTCAAGCGGTGTCGATAGCCAGCTTGAAATCGATAGCAAAGTACCGACTACTGTGAAGTTACGTGTGATTGCAAGACAACAGCAATTGATTCGTTTGGATTTTGAGGAGGCTCCTAGTGAGGCTGCTTTGGCGCATAAGCTTGAGCGCTACGAGAAGCTGGTGGGCGATGCTGATGTGGTGATTTTGTCTGACTACGGCAAAGGCGCATTAGGTCAAGTGGATTTGATGATCGAGCAGGCTCGCGCTCAAAAGAAAATGATCTTGGTCGATCCTAAGGGTTATGACTACGCTAAATATCGTGGTGCCACCGTGCTCACACCTAACCGTAGTGAGTTGCGTCAGGTAGTTGGTCAGTGGACTAGCGAAGAAGACCTCACCAAGAGGGCGCAAGATCTCAGAAAATCTTTAGACCTCGAGGCGCTTCTTCTTACTCGCTCTGAAGAGGGTATGAGTTTATTCACCGAGGCGGGTGTTAGCCGCGTTAAGGCGCAGGCACGTGAAGTATTCGATGTATCAGGTGCTGGCGATACCGTCATTGGTGCGCTCGCAGTGGCATTAGCAGCTGGTTGGCCACTAGAAAGAGCGATGGCCTTGGCTAATCGGGCTGGTGGTATTGTGGTTGGTAAGCTGGGTACAGCCACCGTTACTTCTGAGGAATTGCAATGACGATTATCGTAACCGGCGCTGCTGGATTTATTGGTGCCAATATTGTGCAGGCGCTCAACGAGCGTGGCGAGAAAAATATTATCGCTGTCGATGATTTGCGCCCCGCTGATAAGTATCGCAATCTAGCGGACTTAGACATCATTGACTATCTTGATAAAGATGAGTTTCTAGTGGCATTCAGAAGTGGTCGTTTTGGCAAGGTAAGGGCAGTGTTTCATGAAGGAGCCTGCTCTGATACGATGGAAACTGACGGCATCTTTATGATGGCGAATAATTTCCGCTACACCATGGGCCTACTCGATATCTGTACAGAACAAAAAGTGCAGTTGCTCTACGCCTCTTCTGCCGCTACTTATGGTGGTTCTGATGTATTTGTAGAGAGCCGTGAGCATGAGAAGCCATTAAATATTTATGGCTACTCTAAGTTCTTATTTGATCAAGTGATGCGCAAGCGTTTTGCTGAAAAAGCTAATGCTGCACAAGTGGTTGGATTTAGGTACTTCAATGTCTATGGACCACGTGAGTCCCACAAGGGACGTATGGCTTCTGTAGCCTTTCATCAATACCACCAGTACAAGGCCAATGGCAAAGTAAAGCTGTTTGGTGAATATGGTGGTTATGGCGCTGGCGAGCAAAGTCGTGACTTTGTCTCAGTGGAAGACGTAGTAAAAGTGAATTTGTATTTCTTGGACCATCCAGAAATTAGCGGCATCTTCAATCTCGGTAGTGGTCGCGCGCAGCCATTTAATGATGTTGCTCATGCGGTAGCAAATGCCATGCGCCAAATCGATAATGCCAATCCTGCTAGCTTAGAAGAGCTGGTCAAAGAAAAAGCGATTGAGTACATTCCATTTCCGGACGCACTCAAAGGCAAGTACCAGTGCTTTACACGGGCAGATTTAACCAAGCTACGCGCCGCTGGATACTCAGAACCCTTCCTGAATGTGGAGCAGGGCGTCAGTCGTTATATTGCGTGGCTATCAGCCAATGCAGATTTCTTGGCAAGCCCGTTATAGGTAGTTAAAAACAGTCAACCGACTGACTCGTCATTCGTTGTAACTAATCCACTTGCACTTCGTGTAAGTGGATTTTTTATTAACCGATGGAGATTAAATGAATCAATTATTAAAGTCTTTAGTATTTTCAGTATTTGTAGCTGTCTCAGGTTTAGCTGCCGCCTCACCAATTAATGTAAATACTGCAACCCAGTCTGAATTAGAAAGTATCAAAGGAATCGGACCATCAAAAGCAAAAACAATTATTGCTGAGCGTTTGGATGGTGGGCATTTTCAGGATGCCAATGATCTGCAAAAACGAGTACGTGGCATCGGCATGAAATCTGTAGAAAAGATGGTGGATAACGGGTTAACTATTGAGACGGCCAGTTCTTTTCGTGAACCGCACGGCAGGACGAATAAAGAGGGCCTTAAGGCTAGCAGACGTGGCTCACGCGGTCAAAGTGGTTCGCGCCATCCTTCGGATCGTGCGGAACCAAGTCGCCGAAATTAAACCCTTTTACGCCTAGCCTGGCTTATGGCTAAAATGGTTTCATGAGCACACCTTCTTACTTAACTATTTCACAGACCGTGGGTAATACACCCCTGGTTCGTTTGCAACGCATTCCTGGCGCAGAAAATGATTCCAAAAATAATCTGATCTTAGGAAAGTTAGAGGGTAATAATCCAGCGGGGTCGGTGAAAGACCGACCTGCGCTGTCGATGATTCTGCGCGCCCAAGAGCGTGGCGAAATAAAGCCGGGCGATACCCTCATTGAAGCTACTAGTGGCAATACTGGCATTGCTTTAGCGATGACTGCTGCGATGTTGGGCTACAAGATGGTGTTGGTGATGCCTGAGAACCAGAGCATTGAGCGTCGACAAAGTATGGCCGCTTATGGCGCCGAGTTAATTTTGACGGCAGCTTCTGGTGGCATGGAATTTGCCCGTGACTATGCGTTGCAATTGCAGAAAGAGGGCCGCGGCAGATTGCTTGATCAATTCGCGAATCCTGATAATCCACGTGCTCACATTGAAACTACTGGCCCAGAAATCTGGCGCGATACGGATGGCCAGGTTACCCATTTCATTTCAGCAATGGGAACCACCGGAACAATCACTGGAGTTTCTACCTATCTGAAGTCCATGAATCCTAATATCCAAATTATTGGCGCTCAACCGGAGGAAGGTTCGCAAATTCCAGGCATCCGTAAATGGGCTCCAGAGTACCTGCCAAAGATTTACCAAGGCGATAAGGTCGATCGCATTGAGTATGTGAGTCAAGCGGATGCTGAAGAGATGGCTCGCCGCCTTGCGGCTGAAGAGGGTATTTTCTGTGGGATTTCAGCTGGCGGTGCTTTGGTTGTTGCCTTGCGAATTGCTCGTCAGGTTGAGAATGCGACGATTGTATTTATCGTCTGCGACCGTGGCGATCGCTATCTGTCGACCGGAGTTTTCCCAGCGTAAGACTTTCAGCTAAAGCTGTATTAAGTCAGCTTTTGTTTTTTCTTGCCAGCAGTCTTCTTGGGCTTGGATGTAACTGGTTCACCTGATTTTACTTCTGGCTTTGCTTTTGTTGTAGTGACTGGCACCACGCTTTGGTTCTTGTATCCCAGCGCTTCTGCAAACTCAGCAACACTCTGTGCGTAAAAGTAGCTGCGGTTGTATTGCACAATCGTCAGGAAATTATTTAAACCAACTACATAACGAACCTTATCACTGCCATCTTTATCGGGGTAGGGAAGGTCGACAATGAGCGCCTTACTTTGTGGCTCGACTCCACCTGCTTGAAGGTCGCCTTGCTCTTTAGTCAAGATGCCTTTTGCGATGAGTTCTTGAACTGAGTATTTCAGCTGAGGTTCGCCATCAGCCAGGGATCTCGCTTCGCTAATAGCGCCTTCCTGTACGGGAAAGTAAATCGGCATTCCCGGTTGCCAGCCATGCTTTCTCATAAAGTTGGCCACACTAGCAATCGCATCCTTAGGGCTTTGCTTGAGATCAATATGTCCATCGCCATCACCATCTACTGCAAAGCTGCGAATACTGCTTGGCATGAACTGGGGTAGGCCAATGGCGCCTGCATAAGAGCTGTTCTGATTTAAGCAGGCATTAAAGCGAGTTTGGTTTAGTCCTTGCTTACTATTGTTAGCGGGTAAACTGCCGCCGCCCTCAGTCCAGCACATCAGAATGAGTTCTTGAAGTTGGTCTTTAAAGAGCTGTTCTCGGCTGGCTTTGTTGGGTGTATCTGGATAGCTGAAGGCCAATGTAGAAAGTGCATCCCTCACCCGAAAGTTTCCAGTTTGACGGCCATAGATGGTTTCGATCCCAATAATGGAGATGATGACTTCCGCTGGAACCCCTGATTCTTGCTCAACCTTGCTCAAGAAGGGCTGGTTTTGTTCCCAAAAGACCTTACCGGCCTTAAGGCGCACCGGCTCAATAAAGCGCTTGCTATAGGCCACCCAATTCTTTTTAAAGGTGCCTGATGGGGGTAACACCAATTTGCGTATGGATGGAATCGTTTTAGCATCTGAGAAGCTGGATTCAAGACTTGCCTCAGGGATTCCCTGGGTTTGGGCAATTTTGGCGATTAATTGATTGAGGTTTTGGCTAAACCGAGCTTCTGTTGCGGCATCTTCAAACTGGTTTACGATAGTCTCTTTAGGGCTAACTTGCTGAGTAGGCGTGCTGGAGCAGGCACCAAGCAGTAGCGCTATGAACAGTGTTGAAGCAAGGTAGGAGACGCGAAAATTCATGGATAAGAAAATGGGTTTTTGAAGGGTTGGCAGGTTTTATTAGATTATAAAAATTACAATTTTGCTATTGAGGATTTCTGGCAATGACAACAGGATACATAACTCATCCAGATTTTCTAAAACACGAGATGGGTAGTCATCATCCCGAGTGCCCAGAACGCATTCAGGCAATTAATGATCAACTCATTCGCAGTGGCGTCGATCGTTTTTTACAGCATCTCGATGCGCCACTAGCAACTGAAGATCAACTGGAGTTGGTGCATAGCCCAGATCACATTGCCTTCGTTAAAGAGCGCTCACCAGCCAGCGGTTATTTCATGCTGGATGGCGATACTATTATGAACCCCCACACTTGGAGCGCTGCGCTACGTGCAGCGGGCGCCGCTATTGCGGGTGTTGATGCGGTGATGAAGGGCGAGGTTGAAAATGTGTTTTGTGCGGTTCGTCCCCCAGGCCACCATGCAGAGCCAACCCGCTCGATGGGCTTTTGTGTCTTTGATAACGTCGCTGTAGCTGCGCGGTACGCGATGGAGACATACGGTATCGAGCGTGTGGCCATTATCGATTTTGATGTGCATCACGGCAATGGGACAGAGGCGGCATTTTTTAATGATCCCAATGTGCTGATGTGCAGCTTCTTTCAGCATCCGTTTTATCCATACAGCGGCTTAGATGGCGCCAATAATATGGTGAATGTTCCCTTGCCAGCATCTACTAGAGGAGATGTAGTGCGCTCGATAGTAGAAGAGCAATGGTTGCCGCGTCTAAGGGATTTTGAGCCAGAGCTCATCATTATCTCCGCAGGCTTTGATGCTCACCGTGAGGATGATTTAGGGCAGATGGGCTTGGTAGAAGACGACTATGCCTGGATTACTAAGCAGCTCAAAGGCGTTGCTAATCAATATGCCCAAGGTCGTATCGTGAGCTGCCTGGAGGGTGGCTATAACCTTTCTGCGCTAGGGCGCAGTGTAGTGGCGCACGTCAAAGCGCTTGCCGACATTTGAATGTAATTTGAAATTTAGATTTAAAAGAGATCAATACTCAAGGAACGCATGGCTAATATTTTTGAGCAGGGTTTGGATCGCAACCCAGCGAACTTCACTCCGATCACCCCACTATTATTTCTTGAGCGATCAGCTGAAGTGTATCCAGATCGTTTGGCAATTATTCATGGGAAATTACGTCAGACTTGGAGTCAGACTTATGAGCGTTGCCGTCGCTTTGCAAGCGCACTGCAAAAGCATGGCATTGGTTTGGGGGATACGGTTGCCGTCATGTTGCCTAATACGCCACCTATGGTTGAGGCACATTTTGGGATTCCGATGGCAGGGGCGGTATTAAATGCCTTGAACACACGTCTTGATGCGGAGTCAGTTGCCTTTATGTTGAATCACGGCGAAGCAAAAGTCGTGATCGTAGATCCGGAATTCTCCGGGGTAATGAAAAAAGCCCTTGAAATTGCCAAGAAAGAAAGTGGGCGCGAGTTTTTAGTGATTAATATTGAGGAAAAAGAATTTGATGTTCCTGGTGAGAAACTTGGCAAACTTACTTACGAAAAATTCCTATCTGAGGGCGATCCTCAATTTGCATGGCAAGTCCCCGCGGATGAATGGCAAGCGATTTGCCTAAATTACACCTCGGGAACTACCGGTAATCCAAAGGGTGTGGTGTATCACCATCGTGGCGCAGCGATCAATGCCGTCTCGAATATTTTGGATTGGGATATCAATAAGCACCCCATTTATCTCTGGACACTCCCCATGTTCCATTGCAATGGCTGGTGTTTCCCATGGACAGTGGCTGCACGCGCCGGTATTAACGTCTGCCTACGTCGCGTGGATGCGCAACATATATTTGCCGCCATTAAGGATCACAGTGTTACGCATTACTGTGCCGCCCCAATTGTGCATAACCTATTAGTTAACGCCCCAGATGAATTAAAAGAGGGTGTACCCGCTGGAGTCAAGGGCTTGATCGCGGGCGCTGCACCTCCTGCTTCCATCATTGAGGGTATGGAAAAGCTCGGATTTGATTTGACGCACGTCTATGGCTTAACTGAGGTTTATGGTCCGGCAGCAGTTTGTGTGAAGCAGGACGAGTGGAATGACGTGGATATTGGTGAGAGAGCACGCCTCAATGCTCGCCAAGGTGTTCGTTATCACATGCAACAAGCGATTGCCGTTCTTGATCCTGAAACCCTTGAACCTGTTCCTGCCGATGGCGAGACGATGGGTGAAATTATGTTTAAGGGCAATATCGCCATGAAGGGTTACCTCAAGAATGAGAAGGCAACCAAAGAGGCTTTTGAGGGAGGTTGGTTTCATTCGGGTGACTTAGCAGTGATGAACCCTGATGGCTATGTAAAGATGAAAGATCGCAGCAAAGATATCATCATTTCAGGCGGCGAAAATATTTCTTCCGTAGAGGTTGAAGATGTTCTCTATCGTCACCCTGCGGTAATGGCTGCTGCAGTAGTTGCGAAGCCTGATCCTAAGTGGGGCGAAACGCCTTGTGCCTTCTTGGAAATTAAGCCGGGCATAGAGGTGACTCCTGCCGACATCATTGCCCATTGCAAGCAGCATCTAGCTGGATTTAAGGTTCCCAGAGCCATTGTGTTCTGTGAGCTTCCAAAGACCTCTACTGGCAAGATCCAGAAGTTTGAACTTCGGAAGCAGGCTGACTCGGCTTCAGCAATCGATGTCTAGCCCTAGTTAGAGCTAGGCGGATAAAATAGAAAAGTTACTCAATAATAGAGAATTCAGCATGAAAATCTTAGTAGCAGTAAAGCGTGTCGTTGACTACAACGTCAAAATTCGGGTGAAATCGGATAACTCCGGTGTCGATCTGGCAAACGTCAAAATGAGCATGAACCCATTTGATGAGATTGCAGTTGAGGAAGCTGTTCGGTTAAAAGAGGCTGGTGTTGCTACTGAGGTGGTGGTAGTTTCTGCTGGACCAACTCAATGTCAAGAGACGCTACGCACTGCTTTAGCGATTGGTGCAGATCGTGCCATCTTGGTAGAAACCGATACTGAATTACAACCTTTAGCAGTTGCAAAAATTCTCAAGGCGCTCTCTGAAAAAGAGCAAGCGCAGATTGTGATCTTGGGTAAGCAGGCAATTGATGACGATAGCAACCAGACTGGCCAGATGTTGGCGAGCTTGATGGATATTCCACAAGCAACTTTTGCTTCGAAGGTAGTTGTTGTGGATGGTAAAGCAAATGTGACTCGTGAGGTTGATGGCGGCTTGGAAACAATTGCTATTACTTTGCCTGCAGTCATTACAACTGACTTGCGTTTGAATGAGCCACGTTATGTAACTTTGCCAAACATTATGAAAGCCAAGAAGAAGACTTTGGAAATCGTGAAGCCTGAAGAGCTTGGTATTGATATTGCCCCACGCCTTAAAACCCTCAAAGTGGAAGAGCCGCCAAAGCGCTCTGCTGGTGTGATGGTGGCTGATGTAGCGGCTTTGGTAGATAAACTTAAAAATGAAGCGAAGGTGATTTAAATGGCCGCACTCGTTATTGCTGAACACGACAATCAATCCTTAAAGGCAGCTACGCTCAATGCGGTAGCGGCTGCTTTGCAGTGCTCCCCTGAGGTAGATGTATTAGTGGCTGGTAGCGGCGCTGATGCGGCTGCTTCCGCCGCGGCTCAAATCGCTGGAGTGCGTAAAGTGATTCAAGTGGAAGCCCCATCTTTGGCCGATCAACTTGCTGAACCTTTAGCTGCGCAGATTCTGTCTATTGCTAATGGTTACAGCCACATCTTGGCGCCAGCAACTGCCAATGGCAAGAATGTATTGCCACGCGTTGCCGCTAAGTTGGATGTAGCGCAGTTATCGGATATCACCAAGGTTGTCTCACCTGATACCTTTGAGCGTCCGATTTACGCTGGTAATGCGATTGCGACTGTGCAATCTAGTGATCCAGTCAAGGTCATTACGGTGCGCACTACTGGATTTGATCCAGTCGCCGCAAGTGGTGGATCTGCTGCATTAGAAAAGCAAGCTGCTACCGAAGTTTCTGGTAAATCGTCTTTCGTGGGTCGTGAACTCACTAAGTCGGATCGCCCTGAACTGACTGCTGCCAAAATCATCGTATCCGGCGGTCGCGGTTTAGGTTCCGGCGAAAAGTATCAAGAAATTGTTGTGCCCTTGGCGGACAAGCTGGGTGCAGCGCTTGGTGCATCACGTGCTGCAGTGGATGCTGGTTATGTTCCAAATGACTATCAAGTGGGTCAGACCGGCAAGATTGTTGCTCCGCAGTTATATATCGCAGTAGGTATCTCTGGTGCGATTCAGCATTTGGCGGGCATGAAAGACTCCAAGGTGATCGTAGCGATTAACAAAGATCCTGAAGCACCAATCTTTAGTGTTGCTGATTACGGTTTAGTTGCGGATTTGAATACCGCTGTGCCTGAATTGACTAACTTACTCGGTTAAGGCGATTCAAGATATCTTTTTAACTGTCTTTACCTCTGATTTATAGGAATACTTATGCCGTATGTAGCCCCAGTAAAAGACATGCTATTTGTGATGAACGAACTAGCGGGGCTATCTGAGGTTGTTTCCTATTCCTCCTATGCTGAGGCTGGCGCTGATGTGGATTTGGCCCCAGCGATTCTGGAGGAGTCTGCCAAATTCAATCATGACGTTGTAGCCCCCCTAAATTGGCAAGGTGATCAACATCCCTGCTCATTAAAGGATGGGGTCGTCACCACTACTCCTGGGTTCAAAGAGGCTTTGGAGCAATTTGCTGCGGCAGGTTGGCAGGGTGTTGTGCACCCCGCAGAGTTTGGCGGTCAGGGCTTGCCTAAACTCATTGCCACTGCCTGCTTTGAGATGGTGCATTCAGCTAGCTTATCGTTCGCCTTATGTCCGATGCTGACTGATGGTGCGATTGAGGCCCTGCTAACTGCAGCAAGCCCTGAGTTACAAGAGCGCTATGTGCCTAAAATGATCTCAGGGGAGTGGACTGGATCCATGTGCCTCACCGAGCCTCAAGCAGGCTCCGATTTATCGATGGTGCGTTCTCGTGCCGTGCCTGATGCTGATGGCACGTACAAAATTTTTGGTACCAAGATCTACATTTCCTATGGTGAGCACGATATGGCAAAGAATATTGTCCATCTCGTATTGGCTAGAAGACCAGATGCGCCAGAAGGTGTGAAGGGGATTTCTTTATTTGTAGTGCCGAAGTTCTTGGTGAATGCAGATGGTTCGCTAGGTGAGCGTAATGATGTTCATTGCGTCTCGATCGAGCACAAGCTTGGTATCAAGGCCAGCCCAACCGCAGTCTTGCAATTTGGTGATCATGGTGGCGCAACTGGCTACTTAGTTGGCGAAGAAAATCGCGGCTTGGAATACATGTTCGTCATGATGAACGCCGCTCGCTTTGCAGTCGGTATGCAGGGTATTGCGGTTGCAGAGCGTGCATATCAAAAGGCGGTGCAGTATGCCAAGGACCGAGTTCAGAGTCGCGACCTAGCTGGCTCTCCAGGTCCCGTAGCCATTATTCATCAGCCTGATGTGAAGCGGATGCTGATGACGATGCGTGGCTATATTGAGGCATCTAGAGCTTTAGCGTATTACGCTGCCGCTGCCTACGATGCGCAGCATGCATCCCCCGATGAAGCAGCTCGTAAGCAGAACCAAGCGGTATATGAATTTCTGGTGCCGATTGTGAAAGGCTTCTCGACTGAGATGTCGATTGAAGTGGCCAGTTTAGGTGTGCAGGTTCATGGAGGCATGGGTTTCATTGAGGAGACGGGTGCAGCACAGCACTATCGTGATGCCCGTATTCTGACAATCTACGAAGGCACTACAGCCATTCAGGCAAATGATTTGATTGGAAGAAAAACAGTGCGTGATGGCGGTGCAACTGCAAAGCTGTTCTCGGAAAAAATACAGCAAACTGAAAAAGATCTCGCAGGTAGCGGCACTGCAGATGCCAAAGCAGTGCTAAAGCAATTAACTTCAGCGCGAGAAGCATTTGAAGCCTCGGTGGCTTACATCGTGGCAAATGCCAAGACGGATATCAAGGCAGTCTATGCGGGTAGCTTTGCATACTTGCGTTTATGTGGCTTGGTATTAGGCGCCTGGCAAATGGCGCGCGCTTTATTAGTTGCGCAAGAGTTACGTGCCGGTGATCCTAATTTCTATGATGTCAAGATTGCTACTGCACGCTTCTATGCAGAAAATCTATTGCCACAATCTCAAGCTCTGGCAACATCGATTCTGGAGAGTGGACATTCCACTAATGCGCTGACAGCGGAGCAGTTTTAAGAGTTAAAAAACTGCCACCGCCATTCAAAAAGCTATCCGCATTACTGGGATAGCTTTCTTGCTTCTAGAAGTTGGGAGATGAAGAATTGTTCAAATGCAATTGCCAAGAACGTCATCATGACGCCTGCACCAAATACCAAAGAAAAAATCACCGTCAGCACAACTGGCCAGCCTGATTTAGTAACTTTGCTGGGCTCTAGAGCAGGATTAAATTCAGCATCCCACTTTTCATCGGCGCGTAAACCATAAGCAATGGTGGTTAGCCAGCTTGCTTCAAAAGTGATAAAGCCAAAAGTGATTAATACCCAACCCGACGCAGAGTGGAAGTGCGCATCTTTGAGAATAAACCAACCGGCGATTCCACCAACAAATGCAAATAGTTGAGCCCATCCCCAAAAGGATTTAAATCCTTGTAAATAAAAACAGTTCAAGCCAGTCCCGGGAAAAAATAATCCAAGTGAGCAAAATAGGAGTTTGTATTTTTTCATGCTGACTTTCAGTGATGAGCTTGTATAAGTATTAAATTATTTTGCAGCATTATTTTTTTGCATGAAGCTTAAAACTTCACGATCCGCACCAATCATCAGGAGTTGATCGCCGTTGCGCACAATCGAGCGGTAATCATTTAATTCATAGAGAAAGTCATTCTCTAGTTCCATGCGTTGTGGTGTGCAGCCCATTTTTGTACTAGCGATTTGATCTAGCGTAAAGCCTCTGGCATCTTCAGTAATGCGCGCAGTAAAGCGATTGCAGCCTGAGGATCCACTCACACGCTCACCATTGGCATCAAAGATGATTTGGATTGGGTTGCTATTGTCACCCTGAGGGATTTGTCGGGCACGAACCTCACCCCTGGCATTAGGCGCGAGATTCCAGCGGACTAGCTCCCATTTGGTATTTCTGAATTCACTGCTCGGAGGGCTGATTTTGGCATTGCAGGGCGGAATGACATTGGCGCAGGCGGTCAAAAAACCTAAACCAAGGCAAGAAAGAATGAGAAAAAGGCGCTTTATAGGGCCTCTGGAGGGTCTAAAAATGGCAGTTTTCATGGTGGTATTTCTGTAAGTTATTGTTTTTAATAATTATTTTATGAGCTACTGGGTTCTATTCTACTGTTGAAGCCAAAAGGGTGCCCGCTTAAATAGGTGGATCAAGTAGGGGTTTTCGTCTAGAATATGAGGTTTTCCGCTATACCGTGCATTTGTTTTGTTAATTTGCTCAGTTAGTCGGAGCCCAAGATTTTGTAGTAATTTCATTGGGTTGTAATCAACCTGTTTTCATTTTAGATTTTAAGGAATAAGTATGGTCGTCATTCGACTGGCACGCGGCGGTTCAAAGAAGCGCCCTTTTTATAGCATCGTGGCTACAGACAAGCGCAATCGTCGCGACTCGAACTTTATCGAGCGTATTGGTTACTTCAATCCACAGGCAGCAGCGACAGAGCAAGCAATGCGTATTGCTCAAGATCGTTTGACCTATTGGACTGGTGTTGGCGCGCAGATCTCTCCAACAGTAGTTCGTTTGATCAAAAATAATCCTGCGGTCTAAAGACTTCAAATCCAAAGACTTTTTCTTAGTGATGAAGTCTTTGGTAGCAGAATTTACTTGTAGTGTTATTTGGGGAGTTGGGGTGGCTTCAATATGAATACACCTTCCCTAGATGATTTGATTGAGCTCGGTGCAGTTCAGGACGCTCAAGGCTTACAGGGTCAGATTAAGGTTCGCCCTCATTCTTCCGATCCCGTAGCGCTCTTATCTAGCAAAGAACTTTGGTTATCTCTCATTCCTCGTCGGAGTGCGGGTGTTGCTGCGTCTCATGAGCAGGCCTCATTAAAGCTATACAAGGTGAAGCAAGCCAAGATGCATAGCGGTACTGTAGTGATTGCCTTAGACGGCATCACGGATCGTGATCAAGCTGAGGCTTTAAAAGGTGCCCGCATCTTAGTTGCGCGCGACGTATTTCCAAAGGCAGAAAGTGATAGCTATTACTGGGTTGATCTGATCGGTTGTAAAGCAATCAATCTTCAAGGCGAGAGCCTGGGTGAGGTGATTGATGTTAACGATAACGGTGCTCACGGAATCATTGCCCTTGGCGATCCAGAAACCAAAACAGTAAAACAGTTAGTGCCTTTCGTAAAAGAAGCGGTGCAAAGCGTTGATTTGCCAAACAGGCTCATTACTTTAGATTGGCAAGCTGATTGGTAGCCCAATTGCTATTCCAGTAAACGGTCTTTGATGCTCTATTCCCACTATGCGATTTGATGTAGTTAGCCTATTCCCTGAAATGTTCTCTGCTTTAACGCAGTGGGGCATTACTGGGCGCGCTTGTGAGCAAGGCCTTGCCAGTGTGAACCTCTGGAATCCTCGAGACTACTGCACCGATCCCCGCAAGACTGTGGACGATCGCGCCTATGGTGGCGGTCCCGGCATGGTGATGATGGCAAAACCACTGGAAGATACGATATCTGCTGTTAAAGCCGCACATCAATCTCAAAACGTTGTTTCTGGCCCAATTTGCCTTCTCGCCCCTCAAGGGGAGGTCTTTTCTCAGAAGATAGCGACAGATATCCTCAATTACGGCAATTTAACCTTTATTTGTGGTCGATACGAGGCTGTCGACCAACGCTTTATTGATCGAAACGTCGATTTACAGCTTTCTATGGGTGATTTTGTGGTTTCTGGTGGTGAATTGCCCGCTATGACCATGATGGATGCGGTTATTCGCCTCATTCCAGGGGCCTTGGGGGATGGGGAATCTGCAGTCCAGGATAGCTTTATTAACGGACTTTTGGATTATCCGCACTACACCCGTCCTGAAATATATGAAAATTTATCTGTTCCAGACGTGCTTTTGGGCGGACATCACGCTAAAATAGCGGATTGGCGTCGGCAGAAGTCTTTAGGGCTGACGTTAAGGCTTAGACCTGATTTAATTAAATCAGCAAGAGCTAATGGGTTGCTAAGTAAAGAAGATGAGCAATTTCTTCGAACGCTGTAAGTAATTATGGTTTTGAATGAAGTGTTTGTGTTTTGATTTAGTGAAATGGTTTTAACTGCATCCTCTGTCCGGTCCGTTGATGAAAGTCTCGGGATTAAACGCTGACAAGATGTTTAAGGATTAATAATGAATTTGATCGAAAAAATTGAGCAAGAAGAAATTGCTCGCTTAAGTGCTAACAAAGTACTTCCTGCATTCTCTCCTGGCGATACAGTAGTTGTTGGCGTAAACGTAGTTGAAGGTACACGTAAGCGTACCCAGGCCTTTGAAGGCGTTGTGATTGCTAAGCGCAATCGCGGACTGAATTCCAGCTTTATCGTTCGCAAGATTTCATCTGGCGAAGGTGTGGAGCGTACATTCCAAACTTACTCACCATTGATCGCTAGCATTGAAGTGAAGCGTCGCGGTGATGTACGTCGCGCGAAGTTGTACTACTTGCGTGATCGTTCAGGTAAGTCTGCACGTATTAAAGAAAAACTTCCTGCCCGTAAAGTTAAGGCAGTTGCTGCGACAGTAGCGGAATAAGGTTTGCTTTAATCTAAAAAGAAGGCGGCCTAGGCTGCCTTTTTTGTTGCCCTAAAATAAGCGCATGACCCAGAAATCAAGCTCTCCAAATCAGACATTCAGCGTTGCTGTTCCAGCTGGTTTTGATGCGCAAGCTATTCCAGTTCATGAGGTGTGTTTCAGTCAACCTAAGGTAGCAACTCATGTTATGGAGCCCTTGGGTTTGAGGGATCGTTTTCAAAATCCTCCGGTCTGGGAACCAGAAATCACGGATGAGAATCGACACGTTATTGCTTCTGACATCATCCAGAATCGCCAGGCCGCTGGAAAAATAACCCAGGCAGCGGTGCTGATCCCCTTGCTTTTAAAGAGCGATGGGCTCTCGGTGCTCCTTACCAAAAGAACCGATCATTTGCACGATCATGCTGGTCAAATTAGCTTTCCGGGCGGTCGGATGGACCCGGGTGATTCCAGCCCCAATGACACCGCTTTACGAGAAAGCGAAGAGGAAATCGGTTTGGATCGACAGGGGGTGGAGATCATTGGCCATTTGCCTCAGTATTTAACGGTTTCGGGCTATAGTGTGACGCCAGTTGTGGGATTGGTAAAACCTCAGGCAGAATATGCCTTAGAGGCTTTTGAAGTAGCAGATGTTTTTGAAGTGCCTTTACATTTTTTAATGGACCCTGCAAATCATCAAGTGCGAGTCTGGGAGAGTGATCAGGGTAGTCGTCGGTTTTATTCAATGCCCTATGAAAATCGTTTTATCTGGGGTGCTACTGCTGGCATGTTGCGTAACCTTTACCATTTATTAAAAGTATGACTTTCTTTTCTATTCTCTTTGCACTGATTGCTGAGCAATATCGCCCAGTAACTTCGACTCATTGGATCGCGCGCATGAGTGCTCGTTGGTTAGATTGGGTCGCCGGTGAATTCGGTGGTAAGACCGAAGATGGTGCGAGCCCAGTCGGCGCTCGTATGGCCTGTTTGGTCGCTTTCATTCTGCCAACTTTTCTTGTTTTCGTAATTTACGTTGTCTTTATGGTGACCTTCCCAATTTTGGGATTCGTGTGGAACGTATTAATTGCGTATCTATTTTTTGGCTTCCGCCAATTTAGTCACTCTTTCACGCTAGTTCATGAAGCAATCGCAAATCATGATTTGCCAGCAGCACGCGCAGTCTTGGGTGAGTGGTATGGCCCTGAATTAGATGCCTCCAATCTCACGGAAACTGAAGTCATTTCACTGGCATTGGAGCGCGCCATCATCGGTTCACATCACCATGTATTTGGTGTGCTGTTCTGGTTCTTAATGCCAATGGGGCCTGCAGGTGTGGTCTTGTATCGCTTAGCAGATACAGCTGCTCAGCATTGGTCAGAAAAAGGCGATTTCAATTTAAGTGAAGCAGCGCGTCATTTCTTCTACGTATTGGATTGGATTCCTGCACGTATTACCGCGATGGGCTTTGCGATCGTGGGTAACTTTGAAGGTGCCGTCTATGCATGGCGTCACTTGACTGGTAAATGGTCTGACTCTTTATCGGCAGTGATCTTGGCATCTGGTAGTGGTGCCTTAGGCGTTCGTTTGGGTGAGCCTATGAGCGAGCCTGATAGCGATGAAGCTTTGCGAATGGCTGAAGCTGGTGAGCCCGTTGTTTACGAAGTAGGTCTTGAGCCGAATGAGCGCACGATGCGCTCTGCAATTGGTTTGGTATGGCGCCTGGTTATCGCTTGGATGGCTTTATTGCTAATGCTGACCATCGCTCTTTGGCTTGGCTAATTCCCTGAATCTGCGTATCGGCTGTTTTTGAGTCGGATCGCAATTGCCTAAATAGCGCCAGTCTCTCTGGCGCTATTTCATTTCTGTCGACGGCTTCTCGTATTGCGCAATCTGGTTCTGATTGGTGTGCGCAGTTATGAAAGCGACACTTGCCCAGTAAGTCATGAAACTCTCTAAAGGCATGCTCTAGTTCGCTAACCGACATATGTGCCAGGCCAAACTCCTGAAAGCCTGGAGAGTCGATTAAAGCACCCAATTTGCCATTAGCATCACGTCCCCAGGCCTCAGGTAGCTCGAAGTAGCGGCAGGCGGTAGTGGTGTGTTTACCAGTATCGAGACGAACTGAGTACTCTTGAGTAATGGCTGCCGCATTTGGAACCCAGGCATTGAGTAGGCTAGATTTACCCATGCCAGATTGGCCTACGAATACCGACACTTTGCCACAAATAGCTGGACGTAATGCTTCGATGGAGGCTTCATCAAACTTGGCGGATACCTCTGTTACGGGGTAGCCCATGCGCGCATAGGGTGCAATGATTTTGCGAGCGTGCTCTAAATTATCTTTGAGATCGCATTTGTTCAATAGGATGTGCAAGCCAATATTATTCGTCTCTGCAGCAACAACGGCTCTTCCCAAAAGATCTGGGGAGAAAGCGGGTTGCGTTGCAAGCACTACTAATATCTGATCGACATTCGAAGCAATCAATTTGCTTTTAAAAGCATCTGATCGATAGAGCAAATTTTCTCTTGACTCGATGCGAATAATGCGTGCTTGATCAACTGAAGTCATCTCCAGCAACATGCGATCACCTACTGCGCCAATGTGTTGCTTTGCTGGTGTGCTTACTTGAATTAATTCGCCGATAGGGGATTCATTTCCACGCCCATCTTTCACCAAGCGCTGCGCTAAATAATGCCTTCCGTAGGAGGCGGTGAGTAGCGCATGAAATTGTTCCATTAACTAAATCAATTCCAGATGACTTAGTTAAAACGTTTGAGATTAGCAATGCGTAGTGGAGCAGGGGGATGCGAACTATAAAAGGCGGTATAGATCGGATCTGGCGTCAAAGTCGAGGCATTGTCTTGATAGAGTTTGACTAAGGCAGAAATCAAATCGCTTGCAGATGATTTGGCTGCAGCAAAACCATCTGCCTCGTATTCATGTTTGCGCGAGGCCAAGCTCGATAGCGGAGTCAGGAAGAAGCTAAATACCGGGGATACCAACATGAATAGCGCTAGAGCTAGGCCACCGTTATAGCCATTGGGGTTGGGCATCACGCCAAGGTCGGTGTAGAACCAGGGTTGAGTGCTGACCCAGCCTAGGAGTGCGAATGTCGCAAAGCTCAAAGCAAAGGAAACTAGCAGACGTTTGCGGATATGGTCGCATTTGTAGTGACCAAGCTCATGAGCTAGTACTGCCTCTACTTCGCCGGGATTGAGTTTCTCGATCAAGGTGTCAAAAAAGACGATACGCTTGGCTTTACCCATGCCGGCAAAAAATGCATTGCCGTGCGCGCTACGTTTGCTGCCATCCATCACAAAGAGGCCTTGGCTTGCAAAATCACAGCGCGTTAGTAAAGCTTCAATTTGTGTCTTGAGCGCACCTTCCTCTAGAGCTTCGAACTTATTAAAGATGGGTGCGATAAAGGTTGGAAATATCCACTGCATCAATAAGCTGAAAACAGTAAGAACACCCCATGCCCATAGCCACCAAAAGTCACCTGCTTGGGCCATTAAGCTGAGAATGACCCAGAGGAGCGGAACACCAATTGCACCACCAACACCTAGACCCTTGAACATGTCGCTAAAAAAGAGTTTGGCATTCATGCGGTTAAAACCAAAGCGCTCTTCTAAGTAAAACTGTTTGTACCAGGAGAAGGGTAGGTCAATAATTCCGGAGATCAAGACAATGGATATCAATAGGGCCATTTGCTGTGCAATGCCTTCTCCCAATAACTGCAGAAGAGAGAAATTCAAAATCTGCAAGCCGCCCAAGAGCGTGAAGCTAATTAAAACAATTGCGCTAAAGCCATTCTCTAAAATACCGAGGCGCAGTTTGGCAATCGTATAGTCAGCAGCCTTTTGATGTTCGGTTAAAGAGATCTGAGAGGCAAACTCAGCGGGCACTACATCGCGGTGGGTAGCGACGTGACGAATTTGGCGTTGGGATAACCAGTGGCGTAGACCAAAGCTGGCGATGAAGGCGATTAGAAAAACAATTGTGAATGTCATGAGATGATTATAGATATGAGTGAAAAAACAAGTACCCCCGCACCAAAGGTAGCGCCGGCCAATGAAAACCTGATTTGGGTGGATATGGAGATGTCAGGCCTGGACCCTGAAAAAGAGCGTATTTTGGAAATTGCCGTGATCGTGACCGATGCACATCTCAATACCATCGCTACTGCCCCTGTTTGGGTGATCCACCAAGACGATGCCTTATTGGATGCAATGGATGCCTGGAATAAGGGTACCCATGGACGCTCAGGCCTCATTGATAAGGTCAAAGCCTCAATTACAGACGAAGCTACTGCAGAAGCTGAATGTATCGCTTTCCTCAAGAAATATATCAAGCCTGGTATTGCTCCGATGTGTGGCAATACGATTGGTCAAGATCGGCGCTTCATGGCGAAGTACATGCCAAAACTAGAGGCATTCTTTCATTATCGGAATATCGATGTTTCCACTCTCAAGGAGCTTTGCAAACGTTGGCATCCGGAGTTGGTAAAGGGCTTTACCAAGAAGCAGGCCCATACCGCATTGGCCGACATCGAAGAGTCCATCGAAGAGCTTAAGTACTACCGAGAAAAGTTTATCGTTCCCCTGCCGGAGTAGGCTGGCATTTAAAGGTAAGCAACGAGCTGACTCGTCCTAATATAGGTTGACAGTTAAAAATCTATATTAGGACGAGTCACCCAAACGATTGCTCGTCTTATTTCTTAATTGCACTCTTGGGTCTAAAAGCCTTGACAATGGCTTCATCTGTCTCGATATAGGGGCCGCCAATCAAGTCTATGCAGTAGGGGACTGCAGCAAAAATCCCTGGAACAATGGATTTGCCTTCGGCATCCTTTAATCCTTCGAGTGTTTCTTTGATGGATTTAGGCTGGCCTGGCAAGTTGATGACCAGGGCCGCATGCCCTTCAATTTCTCGCAAAACAGCCGTTTGACGAGACAGAATCCCAGTGGGTACAAAGCGCAGGCTAATTTGGCGCATTTGCTCGCCAAATCCGGGCATTTCCCGGGTTCCGGCATCCATTGTGGCCTCAGGGGTTACATCTCTGCGGGAGGGGCCCGTACCGCCTGTGGTGAGGACTAAATCACAGCCGAGATCGTCTGTCAGCTCCACGATTGTTTCGGTAATGATCTCCCGCTCATCCGCAATAAGGCGCTCATGAAAGACGCAGGGGGTATTAATAGCGGTCTGAAGCCACATTTGCAGGGCAGGGATACCCTCGTCGGTATAGACGCCCTTACTCGCTCTATCGGAGATAGATATTAGACCAATTTTAATTTCGTTTGGGGAGGATTTTTTCCAGGCTTCGGTATGATTCATGTTTCTATTCTAGCTATTATTAGGGCATGTTTACATACTCATCAAATCAGTTTCAAGAACTCATTGATTTCATGCTCACGGAAGCCAAAAGGCGGGGTGCCTCGGATGCTGTAGCCGAGGTTTCGGAGGGGCAAGGTCTTTCAGTAACCGTCCGCAAGGGCGAGGTCGAGACTATTGAGCAAAGCTTGGATAAACAAGTTGGCGTAACTGTCTTTTTAGGTCATCGTCGCGGTAACGCTAGCACCAGTGATTTCTCTAAGGATTCCCTAAGGGCAGCGGTTGAGGCTGCGTACCATATCGCCCAACATACGGCGGAAGATCTTTGTGCCGGTCCCGCTGAAAAAGCGCTCCTAGAAAAACATCCGCTTGATCTAGATTTATTTCATCCATGGGATTTAGATTCGGCAACAGCAATTGATATCGCGCGTACTGCTGAAGGCGCTGCCTTTGCAGTCAGTAAACAAATTAAAAATAGCGATGGCGCTTCGATATCCGCACATCATGCGCATTTCATGATGGGAACTAGTCACGGGTTTATGGGCGGCTATCCATTCTCACGCCACTACATTTCTTGCGCACCGATTGCAAATCAGGGTGGCAAAAAGTCACTCATGCAAAGAGATGACTGGTACTCAAGCTCACGTATCCCTGAAGAGTTGGCCAATCCAGCTGCGATTGGTAAATACGCGGCAGAGCGTGCGCTCTCACGTCTTAAGGCAAGATCGCTCACTACGCGCCGTTGCCCAGTCATTTTCGAGGCTCCCTTGGCTGCTGGTTTATTGGGTGGATTGGTCCAAGCAGTATCTGGTGGCGCTCTATATCGTCGCTCCAGTTTTTTATTGGATAGCTTGGGCAAGCAAGTGTTACCAAAGCACGTTAGCCTCTTTGAAAATCCCCACCTCAAGTCGATGACAGGAAGTGCGCCTTTCGATGAGGAAGGTGTGAAGACTAAAGCTAGAACCGTGGTGGACAAAGGCGTGTTGCAAGGCTATTTCTTGTCCACTTACTCCGCCAGAAAATTGGGCATGAAAACTACCGGCAATGCTGGTGGCTCTCACCATCTGACATTGCAAAGTCGGAAGACGCCTAAGGGTGGTTTGCCTGCGCTCTTAAGGGAGATGGGTACAGGCCTGCTCGTTACTGAGCTTATGGGGCAGGGCGTAAATTACGTCACAGGCGATTACTCTCGTGGTGCCTTTGGATACTGGGTAGAAAACGGTGAGATTCAATATCCGGTAGAGGGTATTACGATTGCGAGTAATTTACGCGATATGCTGATGGATATTCAGATGATTGGTAGTGATTCATTAATCCGTGGCACAAAAGAAACTGGTTCGATCTTAATTGGATCAATGACGGTTGGCGGCAAATAAAGCAGAAGAAAAAACAGAAGAACAGAAGAACAGAAGAAAACTATTTTGGAGGAGAAAAGATGCAAAGACGTTCCTTTTTAAAGAAAGCCACTATTGGTGCAGGCGCAGCGGCATTAGCGGCACCATCTATTGCGCAGAGCTTGCCAAGCTTAAATTGGCGTTTAGTCTCGAGCTTTCCCAAATCCTTAGATACTTTGTTTGGTACGCCAGAGGTATTTGCCAACGCCTTGCGCAAAGCAACCGATGGTAAGTTCAATGTCAAGGTGTTTGCCGCTGGTGAGGTGGTGCCAGCCCTACAGGTATTAGATGCGGTTCAAAACGGTACGGTGGAGTGTGGCCATACTGCTAGCTATTACTACTTAGGCAAGAACAGCGCATTTATTTTTGATACGGCTGCGCCATTTGGCATGACGGCGCGCCAGCAATCTGCCTGGATGTTGCATGGCAATGGTATGAAGCTAATGCGCGAACTCTACGCCAGCTACAATATTGTCAATTTCTTGGGCGGGCAAACCGGGACTCAGATGGGTGGCTGGTTCCGCAAAGAGATTAAGTCTCCAGAAGATTTCAAAGGACTCAAATTCCGCATCGCTGGTTTTGCGGGACAGGTACTCGCGAAGTTAGGCGTAGTGCCACAACAGTTGCCTGCTGGTGAAATTTATTCAGCCCTAGAAAAAGGCACGATTGATGCTGCTGAATTTGTAGGTCCTTACGATGATGAGAAATTAGGTCTAGCTAAAGTCGCCAAGAACTATTACTACCCTGCATTCTGGGAAGGGGCAGCTGGCCTCTCATTCTTGGTGAATAAGAAGCAGTGGGATTCATTACCACCTGCATATCAAGCGGCATGGCAGGCAGCCTGTTTTGAAGCTCACACGGATATGTGTGCCAAGTACGATGCCTTAAATCCGCCTGCATTGCAGCGCCTTGTCCAAGGTGGCGCAGTATTGCGCAAGTTCAATACCTCAGTCATGGATGCCTGCTTTAAGGCTAGCCAAGAAACTTATGCTGAAGAGTCTGCCAAGAATCCTCAGTTCAAGAAAATCTTCGAAGACTATCGAGCTTTCAGGAACATGGAAGCGCAATGGTTTAATGTGGCCGAGCAAGCATTTGCGCAATACAGTTTTGCGAAGAAACTCTAATCCTTGAGATCTTTGCGGTGAATTAGAAAAGGGCTCCTAGGAGCCCTTTATCTTATTGCGCATTACAAGTCAGGCTACTTGCTCTCAAGCGTAATGAAGCTAAACGTAATTTCACCTTCTGAAGCCGGGGTACGCTCAACCTCTTTCCATTCAGATGGGTTCGGAACTTCAAAGAAGGTATCACCACCGTCTACATCGATATCAATCTCGGTAATGTAAAGACGATCTGCCATAGGGAATGCTTGAGTGAACAGCTGTTCTCCGCCAATCACAAATACCCGTGGGAACTCATTCAAACTGGCGAGTGCTGCTTCGAGTGAGTTCACCACTTCTGCGCCGGTCAACTTGAGATCGACATTGCGGCTCACAACGATATTGCGGCGTCCAGGAAGCGGGCGGCCAATCGACTCCCAGGTCTTGCGACCCATGATGACTGGGTGACCCATCGTCACTTTTTTAAAGAATTGCAGATCAGCAGAAATCTTCCAAGGCATTTGATTGTCACGGCCAATCACGTGATTACGTGAGCGAGCAACAATCATCGAGATGGCGGGGTGCTTAGAGGCGGTCATGGGTAATCTGATTTCTTAAACGGCTACAGGAGCTTTAATGGCGGGATGGGATTCATAGCCAGCGATTTCAAAATCTTCGAATTCATAATCGAAGATGGAATCTGGCTTGCGCAGAATATTGAGCTTAGGTAGCGGGAAGAAGTCTCTGGATAACTGAAGATCAACTTGCTCTAAGTGGTTGCTATAGAGATGGCAATCGCCACCGGTCCATACAAAGTCACCTACTTCCAGATTGCATTGCTGCGCCATCATGTGGGTCAGTAGGGCATAGCTAGCAATATTGAAAGGTACGCCTAGGAAAATATCTGCACTACGTTGATAGAGTTGGCAAGACAATTTGCCATCGGCAACGTAGAACTGAAAGAAGGCGTGGCAAGGAGCTAAAGCCATGCGAGGAATATCAGCGACGTTCCATGCAGAAACAATAATGCGGCGAGAGTCCGGATTCTTTTTAAGGGTCTCTACAACTTCTGCGATTTGGTCAATATGCTGACCATTAGGCGCAGGCCATGAACGCCACTGGTAGCCATAGATCGGACCTAGGTCACCATCTGGGGCTGCCCACTCGTTCCAAATAGAAACGCCACGCTCTTTTAGCCAGTTATTGTCAGTGCTACCTTTGAGAAACCACAGCAATTCCAGAATGATGGATTTGAGATGGAGTTTCTTAGTGGTAACCATCGGAAAGCCTTCTGCCAGATTAAAGCGCATCTGGTGGCCGAAGATGGAGATCGTTCCGGTTCCGGTTCTATCGGATTTTTGGACGCCCTTTTCGAGGACTTCCTTCATAAGATTGTGATATTGACGCATAGGTATATTCAGCTAAATGATTCAGTGATATGAAGAGCTTACTCGAATGTTGGTGGGCTTACCCCAAGTGCCTTATGCAGCTTTGGGGAGGTAGTGGTGTACTGGAGTTGAATCTGCTTTTCAGGGGCTAGATAGGCTGCTGCGGCGAAGGCTGCCAAGGCTGCCTCATGAAAGCCTGACAGAATCAGTTTTTTCTTGCCTGGGTAGATATTGATATCGCCAACGGCGTAAATACCGGGCGTACTGGTCTGAAAGCAGGCCGTATCCACAGCAATTTGCTTGCGATCGATATCGAGACCCCAGTCAGCAATCGGGCCTAATTTCGGGGAGAGGCCATAAAACAATAAGAGGGCATCTAAGGCAATATTTTGAACTTCACCATCAATATTGGTGACGGCAATGTCGGTGAGTTTGTTATTGGAGGATTCAAGGCCGGTAATTTGTCCGATGATGAGTTTCATCTTGCCGGCTGCGCAAAGCGCGCGCATCTTAGCTATAGATTGAGGCACTGCTTTGAATTCATCTCTGCGGTGAATGAGTGTGACGCTTGCCGCTTGATCAGCGAAATGCAATGCCCAATCTAGTGCGGAATCTCCGCCACCACAAATCACAATACGTTTGTTATTGAATTGCTCGGGATTTCTGACGCGATAGAAAACTTGTTTATTTACAAAGGCCTCAATGCCATCCAGGTTGAGTGTGCGCGGTTGAAATGCGCCAACACCAGCGGCAATAAAAACAAGCTTTGTTAAAAACGATTGATCTTGAGAAGTCTTAACCAGAAAGCGGCCATCGGCCTGCTTCTCAAGGGTAGAGACCTCTTGATTTAAATGGAACTGTGGTTTGAATGGCTCAATTTGTTTAAGTAGATTACTAACTAGCTCGCGACCAGTGCACACCGGAATTGCCGGAATGTCATAGATCGGTTTATCTGGATAGAGCTCGATACATTGACCACCCACCTCAGGCAGGGAGTCAATGACATGCGCTTTAATTTCCAGGAGTCCAAGCTCGAATACTTGGAAGAGTCCCACTGGACCGGCGCCAATAATGACTGCATCGGTTTCAATGGGGGAGTGCAATTTACTTTACCAGTTGGTCAAGTTTATTTTTAACGTCTTTCCACTCTTCCGCTTCTGGGAGGGCAGCTTTGGATTTGGTGATGGATGTCCATGACGGAGATAGGTCAGCATTCAACTTAATGAATGACTGTTGATCGCCAGGCACATCATCTTCTGCATAAATCGCATTGACTGGGCACTCAGGAACACATACTGCGCAATCGATGCATTCATCTGGATCGATTACTAGAAAGTTAGGACCTTCGCGAAAACAATCGACTGGGCAGACATCTACGCAATCAGTGTATTTGCAACGGATACAGGCTTCGGTAACAACGTAAGTCATGATAGTTTGCAGGTTAGGAGCCCAAATCAATGGACTACCAAGTTATAAAAGATCAATTTTAGCTGAATTGACCCATTTTTCAGGCAAAAGCATCAATTTACTTGAGGTAAAGTCGCGCTATGAACACACCAGCCAATACCTCTACAAACCCCTCCAAACCGAAGATTTTGGTTGCAAGAGCCATATTTCCTGAGGCGCTAGCCAAATTGGAGGAATCCTATGAGGTTCACTCCAACCAGTCCGACAAGATATTGACCCCGGAAGAGCTTAAAAAAGCACTTTCAGAGGTGGAGGGAGCTTTGGTTGCTGGTAGCGAGAGAATCGATGCCGCTGCCCTAGCTCAGGCTAAAAATCTGAAGGTAGTTGCCAATATTTCTGTCGGCTATAACAACTTTGATGTCCCAGCGATTACTGCTGCTGGTGTCATGGCTACTAATACCCCTGATGTTCTTACGGATACCACTGCGGATTTTGGCTTTGCTTTATTAATGGCAACTGCTAGACGTATTACGGAATCGGAGCATTGGGTGCGAGCGGGTAAGTGGGATCAATGGTCCATTGTGAATAACCCACTCGGCATGGATTTGCATCACAGCACCGTTGGCATTATTGGCATGGGTCGCATTGGACAAGGGATTGCGAAACGCGCTTTGGGTTTTGGTATGAAAGTGATTTATCACAACCGCAGCCATCTCTCTGATGCGGATGAAAAAGCCTGTGGTGCAACTTATGTCTCCAAAGAAGAGTTGCTTCGCACCGCCGATCATGTGGTGTTGGTGTTACCTTACACGGCTCAAAACCATCACACCATTGGTGCTGCAGAAATTGCGATGATGAAACCGTCTGCAATCCTGATCAATATTGCCCGCGGGGGTATTGTGGATGATGTGGCTTTAGCGCAAGCATTGCAAAGTAAAAAAATATTTGCAGCTGGCTTGGATGTTTTTGAGGGTGAACCTCAGGTGCATCCTGAGTTACTCAAGTGCAGCAATATTGTGTTGGCTCCGCACATTGCGAGTGCTACAGAAAAAACGCGTAGAGCGATGGTTGATCTCGCGGTAGAAAATCTACGAGCAGCGCTTGATGGAAAGAAGCCACCAAGCTTAATTAATGCTGAAGTACTAGCGGATAAAAGTCAGGCTTAAGAAATGAAACGAAGTCGACCGAGTGATTAGTCGGCTTCGATTTCTTCTGGGAGCTCGCGAAGAGCAAGCTCAATTCCACCAAATTTCCCTGCTACCCAGTTGTAAACCTTGCAGGCAATCCAAAGCAAAGCAAAACCAAGTAAAGCATTGAGGATCAGTGCGGAGAGAACGGTAAATCCAGGAATGGCACCGTCACGAATGAAGGCTACAAACAGGGCTAACAACACAATCGGAACCGAGAAGCAGAGGTAAACCAAAACCAGGGTTTTGGCGGTATGCATTGGATCTACGAAGGCGATTTCTTTTTTGGTGAGTTTCATGAGGTGCAATCTTAAAGCAGTCCGTCGAAAAGCGCCACATCTACCCAGTCGCCAGCGGCAATATTTCCTTGGTCGTGAGACAGAATGACAAAGCAATTTGCCTCACTCATGGAGCGCAAAATTCCAGCGCCTTGGCTACCAGTCAGTTTGACCGTAGGTTTTCCATCTGGGCCACGCCCCACAATAGCGCGCTGAAACTCTGTCCGACTAGGCTTTTTCCGAATGGGTGCTTCAGCAATGGCCTGAGTCATTGGCGGCTCAGTTTGGCTCGCACCATTGAGCTGCAATAAGGCTGAGCGAACAAATTGGTAGAAAGTCACCATGACTGCAACGGGGTTGCCGGGCAGGCCAAAGAAGAGGGTTTTGCGGCCAGACCCTTCAACCGGCTTGAGCATTCCAAAGGCCATGGGACGACCTGGTCGCATAGCAATTTTCCAAAACCCTACATCACCCAACTCTTGCATGATTTGCTTAGTAAAGTCCGCTTCACCAACTGAGACTCCGCCAGAAGAAATCAGGACATCTGCTTTAGAGGCGGCATCTACAAAGGCGGCTTTAAGTGAGGCAGGATCATCACGCACAATGCCGCAGTCAATGATTTCTAAATTCAGGCGATTGAGTAGCCCGGTCAGGCTATAGCGATTGCTGTCATAAATGCTGCCGATATCCAGGGCTTGCCCTAAAGGACGCAACTCATCTCCAGAAGAGAGAATGGCTACCTTGAGTTTGCGATGTACCTTGAGGTTGGCAATGCCAAGGGACGCAGCAAGACCAAGATCGGATGGTCGCAATAAACGGCCAGCTTCGATAGCGGCTTTTCCGCTTTGCAAATCTTCGCCACGTAAGCGACGATTCTCACCACGCTTTACTTGATTTCGCTTAAAACCTACAACTGACTCATTTGTAGATTCCGTAAACTCTTGGGGGATGACGGTATCGCAGTCACGAGGCATGAGTGCCCCAGTCATAATCTTGAGACATTCGCCCGAACCAATAGCGCCCTCATAAGGTTTGCCAGCATAGGCCGTGCCGACGATCTTCAGGGTGACTATATTTTCATCGACTCCTAAGCAATCGCCATTAAAAGCGAAGCCATCCATAGCGGAGTTATCAGCGGCAGGGACATCAATCGGTGAAAGTAAGTCTTCTGCCAGAATGCGGTTGATCGCTTGATCCAATGTGACCGACTCAATATCGCTTACATTGTTTAGCTTGCGAGACTCAAGAATCAATTCATTAACGAGACCGGCGATTGCCTTACGTGCTTCATCCACATTGAGAGAGGCAGTCAAGAGAATGGGGCTATTGGGAGAGTGCTTCATTAAATCTGTCATGACGATACTTTTTCTAGGGCAGCTAACTCTTCCGGTGTATTGACGTTGGCAAATGCTTGCGGGTTTTCAAAAACTACAGTACCAGAACGTAACTCTTTAAACCATCGATCAATCTTTAAATCTCCTTTGCTTAAAAAGGCATTCAAAGAATCTTGCAGGCTGGTTTTCATTAAACAGAAAACGGGTTGCGACCAAACCTTTCCATCGGCCTCTTTAGACGAGGCAAAGACGAGCTCTAAATTGTTATCTTCCAGCTCGACTGACATTGTTTTGGCGAGATCAGTTGGTAATAAAGGTGAGTCACAAGGCGATGTCAGTAGGTAAGGTGTTTTGCAATTCTTTAGGCCAACCGAGAATCCAGCTAATGGGCCTGAGAAATCTGGCGTTTCATCCATGAGTACTGGGTAGCCATAGTGCGAATACTTCGCAATGCTACGGTTGGCATTAATCAGAATGGTGCTGACCTGAGGCTTGAGTCGACTAATGGCGGACTCAATGAGGGGTTTGTCATGAAAGGGGATTAAGCCCTTATCAATGCCGCCCATTCTTTGGGCGCGGCCACCAGCTAGGATTAGTCCAGTAATGTGTTCCGAGGTAATCATTAGCCGCCGATGTAAGACATCTCTACTTTGCGAGCGGATTTTGATCCAGCGGTATTAGACCCCCGAATTTCTGAATAGTGATCATTGCGTCCGAACCATGTTGACATGATGGCGTTGGCAATTTCTAAATCGCTTCTATCAGAACGTAACAACGTTTTGAAATCAAAACCCTCGTTTGCAAATAGGCAAAGATAGAGCTGACCATCTGTAGAGATGCGAGCACGCGTGCACTCGTGACAGAAAGTTTGCGTGACGCTAGAGATAAAACCAATTTCACCAGAGCCATCAACATAACGCCAGCGCTGCGCAACTTCACCTGGATAGTTAGCCTCAATAGGCCCTATCGGAAAGATAGTATTAATGCGATTGGCCACTTCTTGCGATGGAAGCACTTGTGACATATCCCAGCCGTTAGAGCTGCCCACATCCATGAACTCAATAAAGCGCAGGGTAACGCCGCTACCTTTGAAGTGCTTGGCCATGCCAATAATCTCTTGATCGTTTGTACCCTTCTTAACAACCATGTTGACTTTGAGATTAGTGAAGCCCACCTCTTGAGCTGCTGCAATTCCGTCGAGCACATCCGTGACTGGGAAGTCGACATCGTTCATTTTTTTGAAGACATCATCATTCAAGCCATCAAGGCTAATGGTTAAGCGATGCAATCCTGCTGCTTTTAATGCAGCAGCCTTCTTGCGCAAAATACTGCCATTGGTAGTGAGCGTTAGATCAAGAGGTTGATCTGCTGTAGTGTGAATCTTGGCGAGCATCTCAATCAGCACTTCTAGATTTTTACGTAGTAAAGGCTCGCCACCAGTCAGGCGAATTTTTTCTACACCCAGAGAAGCAAAGATATTTGTTAAGCGCGTGATCTCTTCAAAGCTAAGTAATTCATTATGAGAGAGATAGGGATAGTCTTTGTCGAAGATTTCCTTAGGCATGCAATAGGTGCAGCGGAAATTACATCGATCCGTTACGGAGATTCGTAAATCACGTAGAGGGCGCCCCCGAGTATCTTTGGTTGAAGTATTAGTAGCAACAAGCTGTCCAGTAATGGACGGCGTCAGGCCTTTGCCTTCATCTAAACGTATGGGGATTACTTTTTCAACCATGCCTAATTATGGCTGTGAAACGGCGTTTCTGCCAAGCTGCCAAATATCCTTGTGGGATAAATAGCAGTCTGGAGAAATTGGATTAAACCGTTTTTTCTTGGCCGCCGGTTTCAACTAAAACCATTGGACCATTTTGCAAGCTAACCGGAGCTTTAGGAGTTCTGCCCATTGGCAAAATTTCTGGCTCAGCTTTGATTTGCGATTGTGCTTCTTGATGCTTGCTTGAGTCTGTAGCTACCCAAACCATGCCGGCAGATTGAACTACGCTATGCAATGGAGTTTCCTCGAGCGCCTGGAAGGCAACCTTAGGAAGCTCGGGCATCTGCTTTGCAATTATCTCAATAGCTGGCGCTGGCTTAGCTGCTGCCTGTGGGGCAGGAGTTGTGGCAGCGTTATCAGGGCTATTACTTTGACGTGGTGCACGTTGCTCTCTTGGCTCTCTAGGTGCGCGCTCTTTTACTTCGTTAGAGGCTACAGGCGCAACAGTGTTTCCAAGGCTTTGAGCAATATTCTGAATCGGCATTGAAGCAGATGCTCCACCCATTCCTACTGGTGGGCCTGAAAATGAAGTTGCTATTGCAACAACAGAAGCAATCGCTGCATCACCATTGGACTCAGTATGCTCACCACGTTGGCCACGACCACGGCCACGACGGTTGCGACCACGACCACGACGCTCTTCACCATCCGCACTTGGTGCTGCATCTGTGCCGGGAGCAGCCTCAGTAGCTGGTGTTACAGCAGCCTGATTTTCTGGTTTTGGATTTTGATTGTTCTGGTTGCGATTGCTGTTATTTCCGTTTCGGTTACGACCATCTTGACGGCCTCTACCTGAGCCTGCTTCGCGTGGAGCATTTGTACCTTCAACGCTTGCTGCACCTTCGGCTGGACGCTCCGCACGATCGTTGCGTTCGCCACGACGACCGCGATTGCGGTTATTGCCATTGCGATTGTTTTGATTGCGGCCACGTGGTGCGCTAGGAGCAGGTTTCACTTCTGGCGCAGGTGCTGAAGAGAATAGACTCTTAATGAATCCGAAGAATCCACCAGTGCTTGCAGTTTCAGTATTCGCCTTTTCAGTACGTGCAGGACGTGGCTGACTGACTGGTGCTGGTGCATTTGGCGTAATACCTTTTACAGCGGCTTCAGGGCGAACTTTAACGTCGGCATCTTTACGGCTTACTGCAGTATCGGTCTCGAGTTCTGCGGCAGCTTCTTCAGCCATTACATAACTCGCTTTTTGATCATCAAGACGTGGGTCGTCATGACGCAAACGCTCCAGTTTGTAATGTGGAGTTTCTAGATGCTTGTTTGGAATCATTAAGACATTGACTTTGAAGCGTGTCTCAATCTTGATTACTTCAGCGCGCTTCTCATTTAGCAGGAATGCAGCCACTTCGACTGGAACTTGGCTATGAATAGCGGCAGTGTTTTCTTTCATTGCCTCTTCTTGGATGATGCGCAAGACTTGCAATGCAGAAGATTCGGTATCGCGGATATGGCCAGTGCCGTTACAACGTGGGCAGGTTACATGGCTACCTTCAGATAAAGCAGGGCGCAAACGCTGGCGTGACATCTCCATTAAACCAAATTTGGAGATCTTGCCCATTTGAACGCGAGCACGGTCATGACGTAGAGCATCGCGTAGACGATTCTCAACATCCTTCTGTGCCTTGCTCGATTCCATATCGATGAAGTCGATCACGATCAAGCCACCCAAGTCACGTAAACGTGCTTGACGGGCAATTTCATCGGCAGCTTCTAAGTTGGTACGAGTAGCAGTCTCTTCAATGTCAGAGCCGCGGGTTGCACGTGCAGAGTTAACGTCTACTGAAACCAAGGCTTCAGTGTGGTCAATCACAATCGCGCCGCCTGAAGGCAATGGCACGGTACGTGAGTAAGCAGTTTCAATCTGATGCTCGATTTGGAAGCGAGAGAACAATGGAACATCGTCCTGATAACGCTTCACTCTTGGCAGATTATCTGGCATCACTACGGACATAAATGCCGCAGCTTGCTCGTAGATATCATCCGTATCGATGAGGATCTCACCGATATCTGGCTGGAAGTAATCACGAATCGCACGAATCACTAAGCTGGACTCGAGGTAGATCAATAGCGGTGCTGAATTGCCTTTAGCGGCTTCATCAATCGCTGCCCACAACTGCATGAGATAGCTTAAGTCCCATTGCAATTCAGTAGCGTCGCGACCAATACCAGCTGTACGAGCAATGATGCTCATGCCATCAGGTACTTCTAATTGGGACATTGCTTCACGGAGTTCTTGACGGTCTTCACCTTCAATGCGACGAGAAACGCCGCCTCCACGCGGGTTATTTGGCATTAATACCAAATAACGGCCTGCCAAGGAGACAAAAGAGGTGAGGGCGGCGCCTTTTTGGCCACGCTCTTCTTTTTCTACTTGAACAATGATTTCTTGACCTTCGCGTAAGGCTTCTTTAATAGAGGCATTACGAACATCAACGCCTTCTTTAAAGTAGGTGCGGGCAACTTCTTTAAATGGCAGGAAGCCATGGCGCTCTTCGCCGTAATTTACAAAGCAAGCTTCGAGCGATGGCTCAATGCGAGTAATAACACCTTTGTAAATGTTGCCTTTGCGTTGTTCACGACCGGCAGCTTCGATATCGATATCGATGAGTTTTTGGCCATCGACGATGGCAACTCGCAACTCTTCTTGTTGAGTTGCATTAAATAACATGCGTTTCATAACACTCTCCTATTGGGAGTGCGTCGTTGCGCGCTGCGTTAGGGACAGGTTATATACCGCTTGGGGCATAGCCCATTAGCGGCTTTGGAGTGTGGATCAAGCAAATCCAGGCATTTCTTGCCTGGTACACCAAGTTCAATGTTGTTAAACCGGTGCCACACTTGACGATCGCCGCAGAGACCTCCTTTAGGTCATCAATGCAGGCGCGCGCCTGAAAACTGTCTTCTAATCGCGGGTCGCGGCATACGGCACACCAACCCTGCGCCTCATTACAACGGGGGAGGGGCAACCCCGGGAGTCTATTAAGGGCGACTCCAAGCTCCACGATTCGAACCTGAATCAGGTCAGTCTCGGGCCAATAAATTGGCTAGAGCGTTGATTATACGGCACAAGTTGAACGACAATGGGGTATTGTTAAGTCCCTTGTCGAGGCGACAAAAGAGATAAATCATGAAATCCGAACCCATTTCCAAGCCTTCACAGGTAAAAACCACTGCTCCGGCTGCCGTTCATCTCCAGACTATTGGTCCGGAAGAGGCCGGCCAGCGCTTGGATAACTACCTCTTGCGCTGGGCTAAAGGGGTTCCCAAAAGCCACGTTTACCGGATTATTCGCTCTGGCGAAGTCCGTGTGAACAAGAAAAGAGCCGAGCCAACTACGCGTTTAATTGAGGGGGATGTGGTTCGAGTTCCTCCGGTTCGGATCGCTGAGCCCGCCCAAATGGCGGCAGTCAATACCGCCCAAACCAAGTCTCGGGCCCAGGGATATTCCGACAAAATGCCGATTTTGTATGAGGATGAGGCGCTATTAATAGTCAATAAGCCGGCAGGTTTGGCGGTTCATGGTGGTTCGGGTATCGCCCTGGGTGTAATTGAGACTTTGCGCATTACCCGTCCAGAGCTCAAATTCTTGGAATTGGTTCATCGTTTAGATCGAGATACCTCGGGTGTCCTACTCTTGGCTAAAAAGCGTAGTGCTCTAGTGGAATTGCATCGCCAGATCCGCGAAGGTCAAACAGACAAGCGTTACTACTTGCTAGCTCATGGCGAAATTGCCCAGACTGCGGGCACGATGCAACTGAAGTTTGCATTACATAAATACTTATTGGCTAATGGTGAGCGTCGTGTTCGCGTTGATCCAGATGGCCTACCAAGCCATACTGCTTTGCGTGTTACGAAAGTAATGAAGCGCGGAGATCTAGCTATTACCTTGGCTGAGGCTCAGTTGAAAACCGGGCGTACCCACCAAATCCGCGTACATCTCCAAAAGCTAGGCCACTCGATTTTGGGTGATGATAAGTACGGCTTTGAAGATCAAGACAAGATTGTCAAATCTAAACGCCTGTATCTACATGCTCATTTGGCTGGCTTTACTCATCCACGTACTGGCGAGAAAATGCGTATCGAATCACCACTACCTGCTGAATTTACAACGATGATGAAAACTTTTGAAGTGCCCAACAATGCCTGAAGAGCAAAAACCCGATAGACGTTACGACCTGATTGTGTGGGATTGGGATGGAACCATCATAGATTCCACGCCGACGATAGTGAACTGTATTCAGCAGGCGTGTCGTGATTTAGGCTTCAAGGAACCAGATGACACTTTGGCTAGTTCTGTCATCGGCTTGGGTATTCAGGATTCATTGAGAAGGGCAGTGCCATGGATTGAGCCAGCACATTTCCCAAAATTGACTGAACGCTTTCGTTATCACTACCTCGCTAAGGATCACGAGCTTGATCTATTTCCAGGTATTCGTGAGCTACTTCACAGTTTGCGTGAGGATGGCTATCTTTTAGGCGTTGCCACAGGTAAATCTCGCGTTGGATTGGATCGATCTTTAAAGCACCACCAGCTTGAGCAGATGTTCCATGAAACACGGACTGCGGATGAGTCCTTCTCTAAGCCCCACCCTGGAATGCTTCTAGAGCTTTCGGATGCTATGCAAGTACCGATGCGCCGTGTGTTGATGATTGGCGATACCACCCATGATTTAGATATGGCAGCCAATGCTGGTGTTGATGCGGTAGCGGTAACTTATGGGGCGCACCCACCGAGCACTTTAAAAGAGGCGCCATCACTGATTCATGTGGATGATGTCTCGCAGTTAGGCCAATGGCTTAGCGACAATCTCGCAATTAAAAATTAGTTAGTCATTAAGGATTAAAAAGATGGATCAGAATCAATCCGAGAGCGCCAATCAAAATTGGGAACGTCAAGCTCTCGAGCATTTATTGCTTGAGAATTTAAAAGAGACTCGTAAGGCCCGTCGCTGGAAAGCGGTGTTTCGTATTCTCACTCTGATCGTCTTTGTTGGCGTAGTGATATCAGTTTTTGATTTCCATCTACCGGGGCGCGGGATGGGAATGGAGAAGCACACGGCTTTAGTCACGCTAGAGGGTGAGATTTCTTCTAGTTCGATGGCCAATGCATTGGATATCAATTCATCACTTACCGCTGCTTTTGAAAATGAAAACAGTGCGGGCGTAGTCTTGCGAATCAATAGCCCTGGAGGCTCTCCGGTTCAGGCGGGCATGATGAATGACGAGATTCATCGCTTACGCAAACTCTATCCAAGTAAACCGTTTTATGTCGTCGTGGAAGATATCTGCGCTTCAGGTGGTTACTACGTTGCTGTTGCAGGCGACCAAATTTTGGTTGATAAGGCTAGCTTAGTGGGATCTATCGGCGTGATCATGGAGGGCTTTGGTTTCACTGGCTTGATGGATAAGCTGGGTGTAACTCGTCGCATGATTACCGCTGGCTCAAACAAGGGAATGATGGATCCGTTCTCTAAAGAAAATCCACAACAAGTGGAAATGATTAAAACCATGATCGATGAGATTCATCAGCAATTTATTGCGGTGGTTAAAGCAGGTCGTGGCGATCGCTTAAAAGAAACTCCAGAAATGTTCTCAGGCCGCGTTTGGAATGGCGAGCAGGCAATCAAAATTGGTTTAGTGGATGGCTATGGAACAGTAGAGACTGTAGCGCGCGATATCTTTAAAGCGCCGGATATCCTGGACTACACCATGAAAGAGAATTTCGCTGAACGTGTTGCTAAACGTTTTGGGGCTGAGGTGGGTTCTGCAGCAGGCAAGGCCTTAATTAAGACTCCTGATCTAAAGTAAAAAACGATAGATCAACGAGTTAGCAAACAAAACACCTAGGCCAGCAATAGAAATACTGCCGGCCTATTTTGTAATGAAGCGCAGGCAGCCTCATTGGGGAAGCGCTTACGCCAATCTGCAATCGAAAGCGTTGTAATGGTTTCAGTTGGAAGACTGAGATCCATGCCAAGGCACAGCAAAGATTGTGGTGACAGAGCACTCAGGCAGGCCATCAGCATGGCAGTATTGCGATAGGGCGTCTCAATCCAAATTTGCGTCTGCTGTAATTTTCTAGATTCCACTTCTAACTGTTTCAGTCGTGCAATGCGATCTTGCGCATCATGAGGAACGTAGCCTTGAAATGCAAAGCGCTGACCATTCAAACCGCTCGCCATCAGACCTAACAAAATCGAGCTTGGTCCAACCAAGGGCTTTACTTTAGCGCCTAGCTTGTGTGCTGCTAGCACGAGCTCGGCACCGGGATCCGCAACACCGGGAACACCTGCCTCTGACATGAGCCCCATGTCTTTACCAGCAATGAGCGGCTTGAGTAAATCCATTGGTTTAACGGCATCACCGTACTTAGCATTGCGCGCAACGCCACGCCACTCACTCATTTGCATTTCTTGAATGGTGCAGGCTAAAGGTGAAACGCTATCGACTGCTTTTAAAAAAGCACGTGCTGTTTTTGCATCCTCAACAATCCAGTTGGTGAGCTTGGCGGTTTGGGCGATGGTTTCACTTGGCAAGACCCAAGGCAATTGCTCAACTCGAGAATCATCACCCAAAGTATTGGGAATTAAAAAGAGGGTGCCTAGTGTCGAACTCATGTAGTTGCTTAACTTTATGTTTGTTTTATTTCTTGGCTGGAATAACAAAGCCAGCTTCACGTAAGAGGCCGCTCAGCGCAATTAATGGCAAGCCAATTAATGCAGTGGGATCATCACTCTTGATGGATTCCAGGAGTGAAATTCCTAAGCCTTCAGACTTGGCGCTACCAGCGCAGTCGTAGGGTTCTTCGGCATGGAGGTATGCCTCTAGAACATCATCCGATAGTTTGCGAAAGGTCACTTCCGTAGGAATATTGATGGTTGTTTCGACATTGCCGCGCATTAGACATAGCGCCGTTTGAAAAGTGACTGTTGCACCACGCATGAGTTGGAGTTGCGCCATGGCGCGCTCAAAGTTTCCTGGTTTACCAATAGCAGCTCCACAAAGGTCGGCCACTTGATCGGAGCCAATAACCCAAGCCTCGGGGTGATCTTTCGCTACTGCGGCGGCCTTGGCTTTTGCTAGGCGCAAGGCTAAATCTAAGGTGCTTTCACCGGGTAAAGGGGTTTCATCCACTTTGGGTGAGATGACATCAAAAGGGATGCGCAGGCGCTCTAAGAGCTCTCGACGATAGACCGAGGTGGATGCCAGAATTAGTTTTTTTGCAGAATTACTCATCACTACTTGTACTTTCGCTGAAGCCTTCATTTAGACTGATGTCATGAATCGTAATCAAGTTTTACCTCAAGTTGAGCTCTCCACTGATCCCAAGGCTTTGAGTCGGATCGATTTTTGTGCCCCCCAGTCCTATCAAGGGTCTGGTTTTTTGGAGATTTCAGCCTTGCCAAGGGTGGCTGAGGAGGCCTCCAGTATCGAGCCGGGCGATGGTTTCCATTGGCAGGTAAAGACCCATTTTGCCGATTATCCGGGTTCTGAGCCCCGCCAAATTCTGGAATTAGCCATAAAAGGCCGTATTCATCTGATTTGTCAGAGTTGTTTACAGGACTGCGGCCTAGATTTGGCTCAAGAGAGTCGATTTGTCATGGTGGCCTCTGAGGAGGAAGCGGATGCCTTCCCAATGGAGGATGATCAACAAGAGCCCTTGGTAGCAAGCCAGCACTTCGACTTTTTGGGGTTAATTGAGGACGAAATTCTCCTGTCTATGCCTTTAATTCCAAAGCATCCAGAGGGTACTTGCAAGCCACATGCCTCTTCATTCGGGGAGGGTGGGGAGGCTGGAGATGCCGCTGAAAAGCCTCAAAACCCCTTCAACATATTGAAAAATATGAAGAAAAATTGAATAGACCACTGGCATTGGCAGTGGCTTTTCAAACCTGTTTTATCAATTAATCAAGCATTTAGCTCAATTTTCATGCTAGAATGTCGCCTTGCTTAGGAGTTCAATATGGCCGTCCAACAGAATAAAAAATCCCCATCCAAACGTGGCATGCACCGTGCGCACGACTTTTTGACCGCACCTGCTACGGCTGTTGAAGCCACAACTGGTGAGGCTCATTTGCGCCACCACATCTCACCAAATGGTTACTACCGTGGTCGTAAAGTTGTTAAAACTAAAAACGACTAATTTTTTAGTCTAAAAGATAGAAGCGGCTCCAATAAAAGCCGCTTTTTTCTTTGAAAAATACCACTTGCAGCAATACTTGATTTTATGAGTGTCACTCTTGCTATCGATGCCATGGGCGGAGATCACGGCGCAGTCGTTACGGTTCCCGCTTGTTGCGATTTTCTCGAAAAACATGCTGATGTGAAGATTGCCTTAGTTGGCAATCCGGAAGTGCTCAAGCAAGCCTTGAGTCAATTTCCAAAAGCGCCAATGGAGCGCATTCAAATTATTCCCGCCAGTGAAGTTGTCTTGATGGATGACCTCATTGAGGTGGCATTGCGTCGTAAAAAAGATTCTTCTATGCGCGTTGCCATCGAGCAGGTGAAAGAGGGTCTGGCTGACGCGATCATCTCTTCTGGAAATACGGGCGCCTTAATGGCGATCTCCCGCTATATTCTCAAAACCCTTGATGGTGTTGATCGCCCCGCGATTGCTACTGCGATCCCCAATGAAAAGGGGCGCGGTACAACCATGCTGGATCTCGGTGCTAACGCAGATTGCGAACCGATGCACTTGGTGCAATTTGCACAAATGGCTAACGTGATGGTTCAAGTGGTAGATGGCACGCAAAACCCTTCAATTGGTCTTCTCAATATTGGTGAAGAAGTGATTAAGGGTAATGAGGTGGTGAAGCAGACGAGTGAGTTGCTGCGCCAAACAAATTTAAACTTTTACGGCAACGTAGAAGGCAATGATATTTTCAAAGGCACGACGGATATCGTGGTGTGTGATGGCTTTGTGGGTAATGTCGTGCTCAAGGCAAGCGAAGGCTTGGCGAAGATGATGAGCGGCTTAATCAAACAAGAATTCAATCGATCATGGCTTACTAAGCTGATGGCAATCTGTGCCATGGTTCCATTGTTGCGTGTTCGCAAGCGTGTGGATCATCGTCGTTATAACGGCGCAGTACTTTTGGGTTTGCGCGGTTGTGTGATTAAGAGCCATGGCTCAGCAGATCGGTTTGCATTTGGTTTTGCACTCGATCGCGCATATGAAGCAGCAAAAAATCGCATGGTAGAGCGGATCGCTCAAGCTTTTGTGGCGGAGACAAAATAATCATGAGTACTTATTCACGAATAGCGGGAACTGGAAGTTATCTTCCTGAGCAACGTTTAAGCAATCAAGATCTTGTTGAGCGTTTAGCAAAAATTGGACTTGAGACTAGCGATGAGTGGATCGTGACTCGTAGCGGAATTTCTGCTCGTCACTTTGCTGCAGACAATCAACTCACCAGTGACTTGGCAGTCAAAGCCGCTGAAGCCGCATTAGAAGCTGCTGGCTGCACTTCAGAAGATCTTGACCTCATTATTTTGGCAACATCTACGCCAGATCATTTGGGTGGCTTCCCCAGTACTGCTTGCGTAGTGCAAGACAAATTAGGCGCTCATACCAATTGCGCGGCATTTGATGTCCAGGCGGTATGTGCTGGCTTTACCTATGCACTCGCCATTGCAGATGCATTTATTCGTACAGGCACTTACAAAAAAGTTTTAGTACTTGGTGCGGAAACCTTTTCCCGTATTTTGAATTTCCAAGATCGCACGACTTCTGTTTTATTTGGTGATGGTGCTGGGGCAGTGGTTCTTGAAGCTTCGAAAGAACCAGGTATTTTGGCAACCGCCTTACATGCTGATGGCAGCCAACGCGACATCCTCTGTGTCCCAGGACGTGCAAAGCAGGGTGGCGTAGAAGGCTCCGCCTACTTAACTATGGACGGTCCAGCAGTATTTAAGTTGGCTGTCAAAGTGCTAGAGCAAGTCGCATATGAGGCTTTAGAAAAAGCCAATCTCAAGCCAGAACAAATTGATTGGTTGGTGCCACACCAAGCCAATATTCGCATCATGGAGAGCACAGCTCGCAAGATGGGTATGTCGATGGATAAAGTGATTGTGACTGTGCATGAGCACGGCAATACTTCTGCTGCATCTATTCCACTCGCCCTGGATGCTGGCGTTCGCTCTGGTCAAATTCAACGCGGCCAACACCTCTTGTTAGAGGGTGTGGGTGGTGGCTTTGCTTGGGGTGCAGTAGCAATTAAGTATTGAAGCAAAGTACTAAGGCTAAAAATATATTGACAACTATTATTCAGCGATTATTCCTATGACATTTGCATTTGTATTCCCTGGCCAAGGTTCCCAATCTGTTGGGATGCTCAACTCCATTGCTGACCGCCCAGAAGTTCGTGCAACTTTACAAGAAGCCTCAGAGGCTTTGGGTGAAGATGTTGCAAAACTTATTGCGGAAGGTCCTGCCGAAGCATTGTCTTTAACGACTAATACACAACCCGTGATGTTGACTGCAGCGATTGCGTTTTATCGCGCTTGGTTAGCCTCTGGGGGCGCTATTCCCCAGATGATGGCTGGCCACAGTTTGGGTGAATACTCTGCGTTGGTTGCTGCCGGCGTAATCTCATTTAAAGATGCGGTGCCTTTAGTGCGATTTCGTGCTGAAGCGATGCAGACGGCCGTACCAGTTGGTACGGGTGGTATGGCTGCGATCTTGGGGTTGGACGATGCCATTGTGAAGACGGTTTGTGCTGAAGCTGCCGCAGCCTCTGGTGGTGTAGTTGAGGCGGTGAACTTCAATGCGCCAGGACAAGTCGTGATTGCGGGTGGTAGCGATGCTGTAACTAAAGCTTGCGAATTACTTAAGGCGGCTGGCGCGAAGCGTGCTCTGCCATTGCCAGTGTCTGCACCATTTCATTCATCATTGCTGCAGCCTGCTTCTGAAAAGCTCAAAGCTTACCTAGCGGATATTGAATTTAAGGTCCCCACTATTTCTGTAGTTAATAACGTTGATGTCAATGTGCTAAATGATCCAGCGGCTATTAAAGATGCCTTAGTGCGTCAAGCTGCTAAGCCCGTACGTTGGCAAGAGACTATCAATGCTATGGCGCAGCAGGGCATTACTCAGGTAGTGGAATGCGGTCCTGGCAAGGTATTGGCTGGGCTGACTAAGCGTATTAATGAGCATGTTGTTGGCATTCCTATTTTTGATGAAGCTAGTCTCACTGAAGCCTTGGCTACAGTACAGTAAAAATACCAATAAGAAATATTAAAGAAGTACCAAAGAAACAATAAAGAAACAACGGAAGACAAATATGAATCTCGACTTAAGCGGACAAATTGCATTGGTAACTGGCGCATCGCGCGGTATTGGCCAAGCCATTGCGGATGAGCTAGTGAAATGTGGCGCCAAGGTAATTGGTACGGCCACATCCGAAGATGGCGCCAAGGCTATCAATGCGCGTTTGCAGGTTAGCGGTGGTCGTGGTGAGGTGTTGAATGTGACCGATCCGAAGGCTTGCGAAGACATCATTGATTTGATCGTGAAGGATTTTGGTGGCATCAATATTTTGGTGAATAACGCAGGTATCACCCGCGATAACTTAGCCATGCGCATGAAAACAGATGAGTGGACCGATGTGATCGACACCAACTTAAGTGCAGTTTTCCGCTTGTCACAGGCGGTAATGCGCCCAATGATGAAAGCGCGCGCTGGCCGCATTATCAATATCACCTCAATTGTTGGCCATATGGGCAACCCTGGACAGGCCAATTACGCAGCTGCTAAATCAGGCGTTTCAGGCATGACTCGCGCTTTAGCCCGTGAAATTGGTAGCCGCAATATCACCGTGAACTGTGTGGCGCCCGGATTTATTGATACCGATATGACTCGCGCTTTGAGCGAAGAACAGCAAAATAGCCTAAAAGCGAACATTCCCTTGGCCCGTCTGGGTAGCCCAGAAGATGTGGCCCAGGCAGTGGCGTTTTTGGCATCTCCAGCAGCTGGGTACATTACGGGTAATACCTTACATGTCAATGGCGGCCTGTATTTAGCCTAAAAATAAAGCAGAAATTTGATCATTTTTTGGCGGATTTGCTAATTCGGTCCGCCAAGCTGATAAAATTCTTTTCATCGTTTTTTTACAACCCTTGGGGGAATTAATGGATAACATCGAACAACGCGTTAAGAAGATCGTCGCTGAGCAATTGGGCGTCGCAGAAGCAGATATCAAGAATGAATCTTCTTTTGTGAACGACTTGGGCGCAGACTCTCTTGACACTGTTGAATTGGTAATGGCTTTGGAAGATGAATTCGGGATTGAAATTCCGGACGAAGAAGCTGAAAAAATTACTACTGTTCAGCTCGCTATCGATTTTGCTCAGTCAAAAGCTCAGGGTTAACCCCCTAGCTTAGTTAAAAGCTATTACTGTGTCAGCATCAAATGGCCGTCGCCGGATTGTTGTTACCGGCTTAGGCCTTATTTCACCAGTTGGTAACTCGGTTGATGTAGCTTGGTCTAATTTGCTCGCGGGCAAATCAGGCATCGCTACCATCACGAAGTTTGACCATACTCCGCTGAGCGTGCATTTCGCCGGTGAGGTGAAGGATTTCAATGTCGAAGAATATGTTTCTGCCAAAGAGGCGCGCCATATGGATACCTTTATCCATTACGGTATCGCTGCTGGTACGCAAGCAATTCGCGATAGCGGTTTACAGATAACCGAAGAGAACGCCGAGCGCGTTGGTGTCATGGTTGGTTCAGGTATCGGTGGTTTGCCGATGATTGAAGAGACTGGCGCTGAGTTGCTCGCTCGCGGTCCTCGTCGCATCTCCCCATTCTTTGTACCAGGCTCAATCATCAATATGATTTCTGGGCACCTCAGCATCTTGTTTGGGCTTAAGGGTCCAAACGTGGCTGCGGTGACTGCCTGCACTACAGGTCTGCATAGTATTGGATTGGCAGCACGCTTAATTCAGTACGGTGATGCTGATGTGATGGTTGCTGGTGGTGCTGAATCTACGATTTCTGCATTAGGGGTTGGTGGCTTTGCTTCAGCTCGTGCGTTATCTACTCGTAATGATGACCCTGCAACAGCTTCACGCCCATGGGACAGAGACCGTGATGGTTTCGTTCTAGGTGAGGGTGCTGGTGTTGTTGTTCTCGAAGAGTATGAGCACGCTAAAGCACGTGGCGCAAAAATCTACTGTGAGCTCTTGGGCTTCGGTATGAGTGGTGATGCGTATCACATGACCGCCCCAAATATGGATGGTCCACGTCGTTGCATGGTGAACGCAATGCGCGATGCCGGTTTGAATGCCGATCAGATTCAATACATTAATGCGCACGGTACTTCGACACCTTTGGGTGATAAGAACGAAACTGGCGCTATCAAGGCTGCTCTTGGTGATCACGCCAAGAAGACGCTAATTAACTCTACTAAGTCGATGACTGGCCACCTTTTAGGCGGTGCGGGCGGCTTGGAATCTGTCTTTACTATTCTGGCTTTACATAATCAGAAGTCTCCACCAACAATCAACATCTTCAATCAAGATCCAGAGTGTGATTTGGACTACTGCGCCAATACTGCTCGTGACGTGAAGATCGACCATGCCGTCAAAAACAACTTTGGCTTTGGGGGTACTAACGGTACCTTGATTTTTGGCAAACTGACCTAATATTCTTACTAGGTTATTTCCTTTCCTCGTTTCTTTAATTATTGGTTTTTACCAAGCAGGTCTATAGCATTATGAAAAAGTATCTTGTTGCGCTCTTAGCTATCTTTAGCTTGGGGCAAATTGCATTCATTCCTCAGGCTAGTGCTCAGAGCCCGCGCGTCTCTATTCCAGATTTTGCTGATTTGGTTGAGAGGGCCAGTCCGGCCGTAGTGAATATTCGCACTACCGAAAAAGTGATGCAGCAGCAAGCTCAGGGTGGCTTCCCAGGAATGCCAGAGGATCAAGCCGAGTTCTTCCGTCGTTTCTTTGGTGTACCTATTCCAGGTTTACCTGGTGCACCTAAACAAGCCCAACCGAATCCTGGCAAGCCTCAAGAGGCTGATCGTGGCGTAGGTTCAGGCTTCATTATTGAATCTAATGGTTTGATTTTGACAAACGCGCACGTGGTAGAAGGTGCAAACACTATTTACGTTACCTTGACTGACAAGCGTGAGTACAAAGCGAAATTGCTAGGCATGGATAAGCGTACTGATGTGGCGGTTGTCAAAATCGATGCGCGCGATTTACCCAGGTTGCCATTGGGTGACTCTTCCCGCGTGAGGGTGGGTGAGTGGGTCTTGGCTATTGGCTCCCCATTTGGTTTGGAAAATACTGTGACCGCAGGCATCGTGTCTGCCAAGAGTCGTGACACTGGCGACTACTTGCCATTTATTCAGACTGACGTGGCGGTGAATCCTGGTAACTCGGGCGGCCCCTTATTAAATACAGCCGGACAGGTCATTGGCATTAACTCACAAATCTTTAGCCGCTCTGGCGGTTATATGGGTATCTCATTTGCGATTCCGATTGATGAGGCCATGCGCGTTGCAGATCAATTGCGTACCAATGGAAAAATGACTCGTGGTCGTATTGGTGTTGCTTTAGGTGAAATGACTAAAGAGATTGCCGAGAGCTTAGGCCTAGGAAAACCACGTGGAGCCTATGTCCGCAATGTTGAGCCAGGTGGTCCAGCGGCAGCAGGCGGTATTGAGTCGGGCGACGTGATTCTGAGTTTTAATGGCCGTGATATCAGTAAGTCCACTGACCTACCCAGGGCGGTTGGTGAAACTAAGCCAGGTACTAGTGCAACAGTACAGGTCTGGCGCAAAGGGGGCACCAAGGATTTGATGGTGACTGTGGCCGATACCGAAGCCGGTCAGGCCGCCATGAAGAAGTCGGATAACTCCGGGTCATCTGGTGGGAATACCAATTCTCTTGGGGTAGCGGTTTCAGAGCCCTCAGATAGCAAGAAAAAAGAGCTCAATATCCGCGGTGGTGTTGAGGTTACAGGCCTGGGAGATGGCCCTCTGGCGCGTGCGGGGGTGCGTCCTGGGGATGTCATTATCCGGATTGCAGATGCTGACATTACTGGGGTAAAGCAGTTTGAGAGCCTGGTTAAGGGCTTGGATGCCAACAAGGCGGTCCCAGTTTTCGTCCGCAGGGCTGATAGCACCATGATTATTCCAGTTAGGCCAAAATAAGCCAAAACCTGGGTTTTTGCATGGAATAAACGGGTTCGGCGCTAATTTAGCGCCACCCATTACAATCACTTTAAGACGGCTTTTTGCAGTGCATCATTGTGGTGCGTTCTGACAAGGCGTTTTTTGAAGACCACATAAGACGCTATGGATTTAATCCGCAATTTTTCTATCATCGCCCACATTGATCACGGCAAATCAACGCTTGCTGATCGCATTATTCAACTTTGTGGCGGTCTATCTGATCGTGAGATGGAAGCCCAGGTGCTTGACTCGATGGATATCGAGCGGGAGCGTGGCATCACGATTAAAGCGCAAACAGCAGCGCTGACTTATAAGTCTAAAGACGGCAAAACCTACAGCATCAATTTGATTGATACACCGGGACACGTTGACTTCTCCTATGAAGTGAGCCGCTCTCTGTCTGCATGTGAAGGTGCCTTGTTGGTAGTGGATGCCAGTCAAGGTGTTGAGGCTCAAACTGTTGCTAACTGTTACATGGCGCTGGAGTTAGGTGTTGAAGTGGTGCCAGTACTCAACAAAATTGATTTGCCACAGGCTGACCCTGAGCGCGCTAAAAAAGAAATTGAAGATGTTATTGGTATCGATGCATCTGAAGCAGTGACCTGTTCAGCTAAAACTGGCTTAGGCGTACAAGACGTCATCGAAGAGATGATTGCTCGCGTACCCCCACCAAAAGGCAATGCAGCAGATCCTTTGCAAGCCTTGATTATTGATTCTTGGTTTGATAACTATGTTGGCGTGGTGATGTTGGTGCGGGTTGTGAACGGCACCTTGAAGCCAAAAGAAAAAATTACCTTGATGTCAAATGGCTCAAGCCATCTAGTTGAGCACGTTGGTGTATTTAGCCCTAAGTCTGTGGATCGTCCAGCGTTGTCTGCTGGTCAGGTAGGCTTTGTGATTGCCGGTATTAAAGAGTTAAAAGCCGCTAAGGTGGGTGACACTGTTACTCATACCCCTGGGCAACAAGGCCGAGTTCCTGCTACTGAGCCACTTCCAGGCTTTAAAGAAGTGAAGCCCCAGGTTTTTGCAGGTCTATACCCAGTAGAGTCGAGTGAGTACGATCAACTGCGCGAATCTTTAGAGAAGCTGCAATTAAACGATGCCTCACTCTTGTATGAGCCTGAGGTTTCGCAAGCACTTGGTTTTGGATTCCGCTGCGGCTTCTTAGGATTGCTCCATATGGAGATCGTACAAGAGCGCTTAGAGCGTCAGTACGGTATGAATCTCATTACTACCGCACCAACAGTGGTGTATCAGGTAGAGCAATCTGACGGCACAATCTTATCGGTAGACAATCCGTCGAAGATGCCAGAGGCTAGCAAGATCAATACGATTCTTGAGCCGATCGTGACAGTTAATCTGTATATGCCGCAAGAGTACGTGGGCGCGATCATTACCTTGTGTGTCGGCAAGCGCGGCATACAGATGGATATGAATTACCTCGGTCGCCAAGTAAAGCTCACATATGAGTTGCCTATGGCCGAGATTGTTTTGGATTTCTTCGACAAAATGAAATCCATCTCTCGTGGTTATGCATCGATGGATTACGAGTTCAAAGAATATCGTCCTGCCGATGTGGTTAAGGTCGACATCCTGATTAATAGCGAGCGAGTTGATGCGTTGTCGGTGATCGTTCACCGCAGTAATAGTCAACATCGTGGACGCGAAGTAGTTGCCAAGATGCGCGGCATCATTCCGCGTCAAATGTTTGATGTGGCTATTCAGGCGGCAATTGGTAGCAATATTGTTGCCCGTGAAAACGTCAAAGCTTTGCGGAAGAACGTATTGGCCAAGTGTTACGGTGGAGACATCTCTCGTAAGCGCAAATTACTAGAGAAGCAAAAAGAAGGTAAGAAGCGCATGAAACAAGTAGGTAACGTGGAGATTCCACAAGAGGCCTTCTTAGCTATTTTGCAGGTAGACGACTAATGAACTTTGCCCTCATCCTATTTATCTTGGTAGTGGTTTCAGGCATTGCCTGGATTGCTGATCGTTACTACTTTGCCCCACAAAGACGTATGGCTGGTATCGATCGTATGCCATTGTGGTTGGAATATACAGCGGGCTTCTTTCCGGTAATTTGTGCGGTATTTGTATTGCGCTCTTTTATTGTGGAGCCATTCAAAATTCCATCAGGTTCCATGATTCCGACTCTGCAGATTGGCGACTTTATTCTGGTGAATAAATTTACTTACGGCATTCGGTTGCCAGTGATTAATCAGAAAGTGGTGGATCTAGGCTCCCCAAAACGTGGCGATGTAGTCGTTTTCCGCTATCCCCGTGATGAATCTATTGATTACATTAAGCGCGTCGTGGCTTTGCCAGGTGACACGATTACCTATCAAGACAAGCGCTTAACAGTCAATGGTCAGCCGTTGCAATACAGTGGCGGCGAGTCTTACCTAGACCCAGAAAATATGCGTTATGCCAAGCGCTTTTCGGAATCATTTCCCGCGGACTTAGGTGGCAATAAGCATGAGATTCTGAACGATCCTGATCGCCCTGCTGGCATGTTTCCTGCAGAGCGTTTCCCTGGATTTGAAAACTGCCAGTACATTAATGCCGGTCTGACTTGTACAGTCCCAGCAGGGCATTACTTTGCTATGGGCGATAACCGTGATAACAGTGCTGATTCTCGTTACTGGGGATTTGTACCAGATAAAAATATTGTCGGTAGAGCATTCTTTGTTTGGTTAAATCTCGGAAATCTTGGCCGTATTGGCGGCTTCGAATAAGATCATGAACGCCCGCGCCGTCATTGAAACTGCACCGCTGCAAGCGCAACTGGGCTACACATTTAAAAAACTAGAGCTACTCAATCAAGCTCTTACGCATCGCAGTCACAGCAAGAAAAATAATGAGCGCTTGGAGTTTTTGGGTGACTCAATCCTCAATTGTGTTGTTGCTGAAATGCTCTATGAGCGTTATTCTGATTTAGATGAAGGCGATCTTTCTCGCGTACGGGCTAACTTAGTCAAGCAACAAGCGCTCTATGAGATTGCTCAAACCCTATCGCTATCAGACTATCTGCGCTTAGGCGAGGGTGAGTTAAAGAGTGGTGGCTTCCGTCGCCCATCCATCCTTGCTGACACACTTGAAGCAGTCACTGGTGCCATATTCTTGGATGGCGGATTTGATGCCGCCAAGACTTGTTTGCGCAAACTCTATTCCATCATTTTGGCAAATGTTGATCCCAAAACATTGGGTAAAGACGATAAAACTTTATTGCAAGAGTGTTTGCAGAGTTATCAATTGCCATTACCAACCTATAACGTTACTGGCACAAGCGGTGCAGCTCATAACCAGCAATTTGAGGTGGAGTGTTTAATCCCCAACCTCAAGGTATCGGTTAAGGGTGAGGGTGCATCTAGACGTGCGGCGGAACAGGCAGCTGCGAAGATCGCTTTAATCGCAGCATTAAAAGCCTTGCCACAAGCATTAGGCAAACCTAAAAAGACTCGGTCGGCTAAAAAGAAAGCAGCAAAAAAAGTAGCGACCGAAGAGCAGTTAAATCTTAAGCTGAAGGGCTAATCGTGTTTAGATGCGGCACTATCGCCATTGTTGGCCGTCCCAATATGGGTAAATCGACCCTCCTGAATGCCTTGGTTGGTCAGAAAATCAGTATTACCTCCCGTAAGGCGCAAACCACACGTCACCGTATTTTAGGTATTCAGAATCGTGAAGAGGCACAGTTCATCTTCATCGATACTCCGGGCTTTCAGACTCGTTTAATGAATACCCTGAACAAGGCATTGAACCGCACGGTCACTACGGCTTTGCAAGATGTGAATGTGGCTTGCTTTGTGGTTGAGGCTGGTTACTTTGGCGAAGATGACAAGAAGGTTCTCAAATTACTGCCGGATGACTTACCCATTGTCTTGGTTTTAAATAAATTAGATCTATTTAACAGTCGCTTTCAAACTCCTTCTGAGCGGGATCAGGCACTGCTCAATTTCATTAAAGACATGGCCCGCCCTTGGTGTGAATTAGGTGGCCATGAAGATCAGAAGTCTGAGTTCGCTGAAATCGTGCCGATGAGTGCTAAGAGTCCTGGGGATGTTGAAAGATTATTGGACGTACTCGAAGGCTATTTACCTGAGGCATCAGCGGTCTACGATGGCGATACCATTACTGATCGCAGTGAGCGCTTCTTGGCCGCTGAGATCCTGCGCGAGAAGGTCTTCCGCTTTACTGGGGAGGAGCTGCCTTACACCAGCACAGTAGTGATTGATCAGTTCAAGATGGACGGCAAAATGCGCCGTATCGCAGCAACTATTTTGGTTGATCGTGATAGCCACAAGGCGATGATTATTGGCGCCAAAGGTGAGAGACTGAAAAAGATCTCCACTGATGCTCGTATTGATATGGAAAAGCTGTTTGACGGCAAAGTCTTCTTGGAGACTTGGGTTAAGGTCAAACGTGGCTGGGCAGACGATCGCGCTGAATTACGGGCGCAGGGTCTAGAGTAATTATTCATGGCCTCCATTCGTGTTGCTGACGAACCCGCTTTTGTATTGCACAGCATTCCCTACAAGGAAACCAGCTTAATTCTGGATGTGTTTACACGTCAGCATGGCCGCATGGCTTTGATTGCTAAGGGTGCCAAGCGCCCACATTCTGTATTGCGTCCAGTATTGCAGCGCTTTCAGCCTCTATTGGTTTCTTGGAGTGGGAAGTCTGAGTTACGAACTTTAACGAAGTCGGAGTGGGTTGGCGGTACTCCTTCCTTAGTTGGCGACGCCTTACTCTGTGGGTTTTATCTCAATGAGTTGTTAGTCAAGTTTCTGGCGCGTGAAGACGACTATGAAAAACTCTATGACCATTACACCAATACGATCTCCGCTCTATCGAATCTTGAATTTGAATCCAAGGGTTTAGAGGAAATTCTGCGCCCCTTTGAGTTAACACTTTTGCAGGAAACCGGTTATGCAGCAGCGCTTGATCGCTGCGTCGAAACCAATAGTGCTCCGATCTCGAATGAACAATATGTTTATCAGCCAGAACGTGGGGTGAGGCCCGCTCAAGGCGATGATCCAGGCCACTGGCCAGTCTTAAGTGGCAAATCCCTGCTAGCCATTGCTGCGGGAGACTTTTCTGATCAAGAAACGCTATCCGAGAGCAAGCAGTTAATGCGCTTCTTATTGGGCTTGCATCTTCAAGATCAAGTGCTCACCACCCGGCAGATTTTGATTGATCTCAAGAAAATCTAGTAACCTATAAATATGAGCAACTCCAATACTCTTGAGCTTGGCATCAATATCGATCACGTCGCTACCTTACGTAATGCACGTGGCACGGTTTACCCGGATCCTTTGAGGGCTGCTCGTTTGGCTGAAGAGGCGGGCGCCGATTTAATTACCTTGCATTTGCGCGAAGACCGTCGCCATATTAAAGATGCGGATTTGATGGCTTTACGCCCTTTAATTCAAACGCGTATGAATTTGGAATGTGCTGTTACTCCGGAGATGATTAATATCGCCTGCCGTGTCCAGCCGCATGATGTTTGCCTTGTCCCTGAAAAGCGTGAAGAGGTCACAACTGAGGGCGGCTTAGATGTCTTGGGTCACTTTGATGCGGTGAAGGCGGCTACTACGCAGTTAAAAGCTGCAGGTATTCGGGTCTCACTCTTTATTGACCCGGAGGAAAAGCAAATTCAGGCTGCCAAAGATGTTGGCGCAACAGTAGTCGAATTGCATACCGGTCGATACGCAGATCTGGCCGGTGATCAACAGAAGCAAGAGCTCGAGCGCATTAGAAAAGCAGCTCAGTTTGGGAAAAGTATTGGCTTGCGGGCCAATGCAGGTCATGGTTTAAATGAGGGTAATGTGATCCCAGTTGCCGCCATTGCCGAGCTATCCGAGCTCAATATTGGCCATGCTATTGTTGCTGAAGCCCTCTTTAAGGGCTGGCAAAAAGCGATTACCGACATGAAGGCCCTGATGGTTCAGGGTAGAGCTCAAGCTTAAAAGATTACATATCAAATGATTATTGGCATAGGCACAGACATTTTGCAGATTGAGCGGCTTCAAGCTACTTACGATCGCACTAACGGCCGTTTGGCTGAAAAAATTCTTGGACTAGATGAGATGTTGGTTTTTAAGCATCGCTTGGCTAGAAATCACAAGCGGGGCATTGCTTTCTTGGCAACACGCTTTGCCGCAAAAGAAGCATTCTCCAAAGCAATTGGCTTAGGCATGAGAATGCCGATGACTTGGAGATCTCTCCAAACGCTCAATGAGCCTAGCGGTAAACCAGTGACATCGTATTTGGGTGCGCTAGCTCAGTTTATGCAGGACAAAAATTGGGAAGCTCAGGTCACCGTTAGTGATGAGCAAGACATGGCAATAGCGCATGTCATCGTAGTGCAAAAATGAAACAAGCATTAAGAATATAAAACTAAAAAATTTCGAGGAATACATGACTAAGTCGACTATGAAACCGGGCTCAGTTACTTTGGATGTTGTTGGTCTTGAGTTAAACGCTGAGGATCGTCGTCGCATCTTGCACCCACTTACTGGCGGTGTGATTTTGTTTGGCAGAAACTTTGCTAATCGCAAGCAGCTCACCAAACTCACTGCAGAAATTAAAAAACTCCGTTCCGATGTATTGATTTCGATTGATCATGAGGGTGGACGTGTTCAGCGCTGCAGGACTGATGGCTTTACCCATTTGCCTGCCATGCGTAAACTCGGTGAACTTTGGGGTTCTAAAAATAAGTCGCCTCATTCCGCTGAATCTGCTGCTATTGCGATGGCCGCAGCTACGGCTTGTGGTTATGTCCTAGCTGCTGAGTTGCGTGCTTGCGGTGTGGACTTTAGTTTCACCCCGGTCCTGGATCTCGATTTTGGTCGCAGCGACGTAATTGGAGATCGTGCATTTAGCCGTGACCCACAAATTACTTTTGCATTGGCTAAGAGTTTGAACGAAGGCTTACGTCTTGCAGGTATGGCAAACTGCGGAAAACACTTTCCAGGCCATGGCTGGGCAGAAGCGGATTCTCATGTGGCCATTCCGGTTGATGAGCGTCCTTTGAAACAAATTCTGAATGACGATGCTAAGCCGTATGAGTGGTTGGATCTGAGTCTGACGGCGGTGATGCCAGCACATGTAATCTATCCAAAAGTAGATAAGAACCCAGCTGGATTTTCTAAGGTTTGGCTACATTCCATTCTGCGTCAAGAGTTGGGCTTTGAAGGCGTGATCTTTAGTGATGACCTTTCGATGGAGGGTGCGAGTGTTGCTGGCTCTGTAGTGAAGGGCGCAGAGATGGCGCTCGAAGCAGGGTGTGATGCGGTGCTGATTTGCAATCGTCCCGATCTTGCAGATCAATTACTTAGTCAGTTGAAAGTTTCTAAAGCAAAGCAAGCTGAGTCTGCTATTCGATTAAATCGCTTGATGCCGACGGCGGCAGCCCCAGTCTGGGATGAGTTGCAGTCTGAAGCACAGTATCAACATGCTAAAGGCTTGCTCCAGCAGTTGAAGCTCATCGCCTAGACGATAAGCAAAGCATTTAGATAATAAAAAAGCCCGGCATGCCGGGCTTTTTGCTATCGAGCGTGCTAATTAGTTAGCGCGGCTACGATATTCACCAGTACGAGTGTCGATCTCGATCTTGTCGCCGGTGTTGCAGAACAATGGAACTTGCAATTCATAGCCAGTAGCTAGTTTTGCAGTCTTCAATACTTTGCCTGAGCTGGTATCGCCTTTAACTGCTGGCTCTGTGTAAATGATTTCACGAACCAAAGAGTTTGGCATTGCTACTGAGAGTGCTTTACCTTCGTAGAACACCACTTCGCAAGGCATGCTTTCTTCGAGGTAGTTCAATGCATCACCCATGAATTCAGCTTCAACTTCATACTGGTTGTAGTCGCCGTCCATAAATACATACATTGGATCTGCGAAGTAAGAGTAGGTGCAGTCTTTCTTATCGAGGATCACTACATCGAATTTGTCATCAGCTTTGTAAACACCTTCATTAGGTGCGCCGGTTAACAAGTTCTTAAATTTCATTTTTACAACTGAAGAGTTGCGGCCTGAGCGGCTGTATTCTGCTTTTAAAACGACCATGGCATCAGTGCCGATCATTACTACGTTACCAACGCGGAGTTCTTGTGCTGTTTTCATCTTGCTATTCCTGGGTGCAGAGCTGATTTTCTGCGGGTTTTATCAAAAACAAGATTGTAACCGCCCGCAGGCAGATTTCGCCCAAGATCAGGCTACAAAGCCCATTAGACGGGCAGCCAGGCCGCCATCAGCTTGTTTTTCAAGTAAACCCGCTCCCCAGGCCTTGGAATGGGTGCTCCATTCATTAATGGGTTGATACCACTCGCTAGGCATTGCCCAAGTCATCGCAGCTATTACAGCGTGTTTAAGCTCCTGTGATGCATCTTCAAGATAAAGATCTAAAAATGCCGCTAACTTGGTTTTGTGAGCCCCATCTTCTTGGGGATAAATATGCCAAATAAAGGGTTTTCCGGCTAACTGCGCTCGGACAAAAGAATCCTCACCTCGAACAATATTGAAGTCGCATTGCGTCAGCACCCAATCGTATTCATCTTGAGCAACAAAAGGAATCGAGATCAACTGAATGGAGTCGGGCAAAGCAACAGGTTGAGTGGGGTGGGCAGAGCTGAACTGCAATTGCTCACGTTGACCATGTGTCAGCAGGATGTCGAACTTTTCATCCAAGGTCGCCAGATCCTCCAACCATTTCAGTAGCGGTGCACCTGGGTAGCAAAAAACACTGATGCGTTTTGCATTGGGTCGCAATACCTCCCAGCCAGCCTTGAGGCTCTCGGGAATCAATTGCTCAGTGAGTGATTGCTCCTTAGGTATTGGGTCAATCAAAATGCCACCCACATTCTCCTGGAAGCCTGGGAAGAAGAAGTACTTCGGAATGCCGTGGGCTTGGGGGGATGCCTTCTGATGAAAGTCCACAATCCAGGGCTCTGCACTTAAATACTCCAGATTGATGATGATGGGTTTTTTAGGGGCAATCAGGAGGCCTGCAAGGTAGCGCTCCGGAAGGTCGCACCCAAATGCCTCAATCACTACGTCAGGTGTTTCTACTGGATGGCGACTATTGTGATGGCTTGCTTCCCAGGGTTGAATGTCGATACGGCACTTAATTTCCGGATCTACCCCAGAAGCGAGTAAATTAAGGGTTGGCAGATCGTCACAGAAAATGCGCACGTCTTGGCCATGAAGACTTGTTAAGCTTCTTGCTAGACGCCAGCAAACACCGGCATCACCATAGTTGTCTACGATTTGACAGAAAATATCCCAACGCATGAGCAATTCGCTTTTTGAAACCCTTCAGCAGGATGTTAAACGGCTACCCGGATTGCCGGGGGTCTATCGCTTCTTTGATGAGGCGGGACATATTTTGTATGTCGGAAAAGCGCGCAACCTCAAAAAGCGTGTATCTAGTTATTTTCAGCGAACTCAACTTTCACCACGGATAGAGCTGATGGTGGGAAAGATTGCCCGCTACGAAACTACAGTAACACGCTCAGAAACTGAAGCCTTAATTCTAGAGAACAATCTCATTAAGGAGTTGGCTCCTCCATTCAACATTCTCTTTCGAGATGATAAGTCCTATCCCTATGTGATGTTGACGGGGCACCAATTTCCTCGCTTGGCCTCTTATCGAGGAAAGACGGATAAGCGTAATCACTACTTTGGCCCATTCCCAAATTCATGGGCAGTGCGCAATAGCGTACAGATTTTGCAGAAAGTATTTCGTCTGAGAACTTGTGAAGACTCAGTATTTAAAAACCGCAGTCGCCCTTGCTTATTACATCAAATACATCGCTGTAGTGCGCCTTGTGTTGGCCGTTTAAGTGTCGAGCAGTATGGGCAGGACGTAGCCCAGGCAACTCGGTTTCTAGAGGGCGATCATAGCCGTGTCCTTTCTGAGCTTGAAAAGAAAATGCATGCTTATAGCGATGCTATGGAATTTGAAATGGCTGCAGTGCTGAGGGATCGTATTGCAGATCTCTCGAGCGTCTTACAACAGCAGTCGATGGACACCGTCGCTGATGGTGAAGGCGATGTCGATGTGATTGCTGTAGCCCAAATGGAAGGTGTGGTTTGCGTTAATCTGGCAATGATTCGTGGTGGTCGCCATTTGGGTGATCGCGCTTATTTCCCGAAAGGCTTGCGCTCAACGTCTGGAGAGCTGCCACCACCAGCAGAAATTCTCGAGGCCTTTATTGCTCAGCATTACTTGGATGAGAAGTCTGGTGATGGTGAGGCGACGACTAATTTAATTCCTCCTGTACTGATTCTGAACCATCCTTTGAGAAAGTTGGTTGATGACATTGCAGCTCCAGAAGAAGGTGTTGAAGATGTTTCTGAGCCATCAGCCCCAGAAGGTTTGCACGATTTATTGAATGCACAGGCTGGTAAGCGCATTACTTTCTTGCATCAGCCACAAGGTCAGAGACGTCATTGGTTGGCCATGGCTGAAGGTAATGCCAAGATTGCGATAGCAAAGCGTTTGGTAGAGACGGGTGGCCAACTAGCAAGAGCGCGAGCATTGGCTGATGTCTTGGCTTTGGAGCTGGAAAGTCTTGAGCAGCTACGTATTGAGTGTTTTGACATTAGCCACACCTCTGGAGAGGCTACTCAAGCTTCTTGTGTGGTGTATTCCAAAAATGCGATGCAGCCTAGTGAATACCGCCGATTCAATATCAATGACATTACGCCGGGTGATGACTATGCTGCAATGCGTCAGGTCTTACAGCGTCGTTATGCAAACTTCCAGGAGCTCCCTGTTGAGAAGATGCCCCAAGTCATTTTGATCGACGGTGGCAAAGGTCAAGTTGAAATGGCAAGACAAGTCCTTTCTGAATTCGGTATGGATATTGGATTAATTGTTGGTGTTGCCAAAGGGGAGGGTCGTAAGGTAGGTCTGGAGACCCTAATATTTGCGGATGGACGAAAGTCGCTTGAGCTTGGTATTGATAGTGCTGCATTGCTATTAGTGGCGCAGATACGTGATGAGGCACATCGCTTTGCTATCACTGGCATGCGAGCTAAACGAGCAAAGGCCAGAACAGTTTCTCAGTTAGAGGAAATCGAGGGCATAGGGGCCAAGCGACGTCAAAAATTGCTTGCCCGGTTTGGGGGTTTGCGGGGCGTTTCTAATGCCACTATTGAAGAGCTTTCGAGCGTAGAGGGAATATCCACGGCATTAGCTGAGCAAATCTATAGGCAGCTCCATTGATTTCCCAGTGTGCTCGCATTAGTTTATGCTTAAGCCATGCCATTTAATCTGCCCATTGCTCTGACCTGGTTGCGCGTAGCTGCAATCCCGCTCGTGGTTGCAGTGTTCTATTTACCTGGTAGCTGGCTTACTCCTTTTGACAAGAATTTCACTGCTACCGTGATTTTTGTTTTTGCGGCAGTGACTGATTGGTTGGATGGTTACTTAGCCCGAAAAATGAAACAAGAATCGGCATTCGGCCAATTCTTAGACCCCGTGGCAGATAAATTAATCGTAGCCGCTGCATTACTCGTTTTGCTCAATATGGACCGCGTTCAGGTCTGGGTGGCGCTAATCATTATTGGTCGTGAAATTACTATCTCAGCATTAAGAGAGTGGATGGCACTCTTGGGTGCTGGAAAAAGCGTTGCCGTACACATGGTCGGTAAGTTAAAAACCACCGCTCAACTTGTCGCCATTCCATTTTTATTGCTAAACGACACGTTATTTGGGTGGCTTAATTGCGCACAAGTAGGTACCTGGCTAATTTGGATTGCATGCTTTTTGACACTTTGGTCCATGTTCTACTACATGAAAAAGGCTTTGCCTCAGCTGGTTGATAAGGCTGAATAAAGTCCACAAACCCATGGCTGATATGGGTTTGGTACAAACGTGAGTCTCACCTGTTTTAAGGCTTACTGACAAATAATGCGTTCTCCTAAATTGTTTGTTAAACTAATGCCCTGTTATGCGGGAATAGCTCAGCTGGTAGAGCGATACCTTGCCAAGGTATAGGTCGGGAGTTCGAACCTCCTTTCCCGCTCCAAGTTCGATGGGAAGCCCTAAAAAGCTTCCCATTTTTTGATTCAAGCATATGGCGCGTTGGCCGAGTGGTTAGGCAGGAGCCTGCAAAGCTTCGTACGGGGGTTCGATTCCCTCACGCGCCTCCAACATAATATTTAACGAGTATCAATGTTGTTCAAAAAACCCTGACGGCATAAAGCTCTCAAGGGTTTTTTTGTTGCTTATTGATTAACCTTAAATAACCCTGCAATGGTTAAAAAGGCGGGGCACAAAGCGGGGCGCAAATAAAATATGGCCCGTAATCGCCATATAAATCAATAAATATATGGCTTTAAAGGAAAAGCGCTCACGCCCACATTCCGTCAGTGCCAAACCCATGCCTGCCCGCCTAGCAGGAAGCGGGCTCGTATCTATGATGGCGGCGGCTTGTATCTTGAGGCTCTACCGTCAGGGGGTGAGGCCTTTCTATTGGGGCGCTCCCTGTCATAACGCTGGCGCAAGCTAGGGTGGACGCGATAAAGCAAAGCAGTTGGTATACAAGGTAGAGACCCAAACCTAGATAAGCAAGAGAAAGGACCGCTTTCCGCCCTCACCGCAGGGAATAGTTTTCAGGCGGTGGCATTGCGTTGGTTTGAGGGGTTGACGCCCAACAAGTCGCCAGACCACGTAAAAACAATCTTAAAACGCTTGGAGGCCGATGTATTCCCTTATATTGGGCGTATGCCTATGGGTGAGATCACCGCACCCCTGCTCATTACCATAGTACATGCAGAATGGTGGTCAGCCGCAGCAATTTAAGCCATGCTTGTGATTGCGAGATCATCAACAAGGAGATTGCTATGGCTGACCACTTAAACAATAAACCCTATGGGGCATGGATTGCAATCGATATTGCCAAGGACTTTAATGCCGTGTTAAGCGAGACTAAAGAGGGTAAACGACAGCATTTTCGGATGGCTAATTCTGCATCTGACCATGACCGCTTCCTTTCTTATCTCAGAACTTTGCCTTCGCCTTGCATTATTGGGTTTGAAGCAACCGGCAATTACCACCGAGCATGAGGACATCGCTTGGTAACAGCGGGTTTTGAAGTCTGCTTTATTTCTTCGGTAGCTAGTGCCCGGTATCGCGAGGTGATGTTCAACTCCTGGGATAAAAATGATCCTAAAGATGCTGCAGTGCTTTTGGAGCTGCTTAAACAAGGGATTACTCAGCGCTATGTTGATCCATTAATTGCAGGGCATCATGATCTCCAGGAGTTATCTAAAACCTACTATCAAGTGACCTTGAGTCGCACGCGCCTGCAACACTCCATACTCACGCATTACCTGCCTTTATATTTTCCTGAGATGGGTAAATGGTGGAACAGTACTCGCTCGGCATGGTGGATTAATTATCTTTTGCACTTCCCCATCCCTAGCGCAGTAACTAAGTACTCACAAGAAGAGTTTTGCCAGATTGCCAGCCCTGTCGTTGGCCGTAAGGTTAACAAGGCAGCCAAGCTCATTGAGCTTTATGAGACCGCCTTGCATAGCATTGGGCTACCCGTTGAGGAAGATTCCTTGGCTTGTAAAACCTTTCAAATACAACTGCGACGCTATCAAGAGATTAATGATTGTCGTACGCAGCTAGAGCTAACAGCTCAGGCAGTATTGGCCGATAACCTAGATTCTGCCATTTTGCAAAGTGTGCCGGGGATTGGTCCGATTAATGCCTTAACGATTCTGGCGGAAGGTGGCAATCTGCGTCGCTTTAGCCATCATCGTCAGTTCTTAAAGTATTGCGGGTTTGATCTAGCGAAGAACCAATCAGGCAATTATCGTGGTCAAGAGCAAATCTCCAAGCGGGGTAATGCGCGCCTGCGCTTAGCGCTGTGGATGTCAGTCAACCGTGCCATTTAGCAACCTGAGAACAGTTTCCAGCAAAAATATCTACGCTATATTAAAAGTGCGCCTCAAGATAAAGATTTACAGCGCAAGGCAAGGACTGCGGTGGCAGCAAAGATGGCGCGTGTAGTTTACGGATTAGTGAAGTCAAAACAGATGTATCAAGGTTACTATGAAAAAGCTTTACCCAGTGGATCGATCCCTCTCTGTAGGGCCGTAGAGGCCGCAAGGACCTCGTAGATAATGTTTGGACCTTCCACTGGGACCTCAGATTGTTTTAAGTAGGGTAAAGACCAAAACGTAAAGTAGCGGATCTTGTGTTCATTATGGTTAATCGGGACCCCTGATGTATTTGTGGAAGTGACCGTTTGGGTATAGACAAGTAGTAAGTTTGATTTTTTTAACTGCAATTGGCAGTTACGGGATGGCTTTGCCTATCGCTGGAAAAAGTTCTTGCATTTAGTACGTTATCAATAAGATCGCCTCAAGGGATACGCTAGATGTGGCTAAGAGAGCCCATCAAACTTGTGGACAGGTATTTGAGTACACCATGGCTCATGGCTTGTGCGAACGCACTCCCGTAAAGGATGTAAGGCCGTCAGCATTTCTAAAAAGTAGGGGTGAAACAAATTTTGCAAGGGTGGAAGCTAAAGAGCTTCCTGAGTTGCTTCGCAAGATCGACGGGTATGGCATAGATCAAAAGGGTAGCGAGATCACGCGGCTTGCATTGCGGTTGATGGCTTATGTATTTGTGAGGACAAGTGAGTGGATAGGGGTGCGGTGGGATGAGGTGGATATGGATGCCAAAGAGTGGCGCATTCCTCCTGAGAGCATGAAGATGAAAACGCCCCACATTATTTTTCTATCAGATCAAGCTTTAAGCGACTACATGAAATCTCAGGCGGTAGAGAGTTGGTATTTCCCTCGGTTAGTAGTCCTAAGAAAAATATGAGTAACAATACGTTGCTATTTGCTTTGTATCGGATGGGTTATCGCTCGCGCATGACAGGCCGCGGCTTTAGGGATCTTGCCTCCACCATCTTGCATGAGTAGGGCATCAACATGAGCACATCGAAGCTCAGTTAGCACATGCAGAGCGCAACAAGGTATCGGCCAGTTATAGCCATGCAAGGTATCTACCTCAACGTAGAGCAATGCCACAAGACTGGGTGAACTACTTGGATGTAGTTAAAGCGAGTACGGATGTAATCCCGTTTAAGGTCAAGGCTGGGCGGTAAAAATATCGGGGCAATAGTTCAAGATTTGAATTTAATTTCGATTGCTCAGTCGTTCATTTTGGG
>NZ_JBIIPA010000027.1:0-25535 GCF_044342855.1 Polynucleobacter sp. | reverse complement strand
GACGGTAAATAAGGTGGTACGTTCAACTAAGGTGCCAATCGAGGATCGGTTGTAGGCACCTTTAATCAAGTCACCCTCCCAATGGCCTGGAATGAGTCGTTCATCAACTTCTGGGGGTCGCTCATGGATGCTCGCCATAGCGGGTATGGCTCCACGTCGATCTACCCCACGGGCACGTGGCCTCGCTTGGTATGCCCATGCCGTAACCAGCCAGTGACCTCTTTGCGCAGCTCACCTCTAGGCATGGCATAGATGGCCGTATAGATCGTCTCATGACAAAGTTGCAGCGAAGGATCGTTAGGATGCACAGCTTGAAGTGTGCCTGCAATTTCCTCTGGTGAGTAGCCTAACTTCAGATGATCCATGACTTCTTTCCACAAAGCAGTATCGGGTCGTAAGCGCTTCTCCACTTTAGAGCAATGCGTAATGTCATGTGCTCGTTCTTGGGCTGCTACTGCCCGGTAGCCACCGGCTAGGCAAGGACGACCTGCAAACCGAATCTTCCTTGGCCTCACCCAACCATTACGACGTAACTCCCGAGTGATTGTGGAACTACAGCGCCCCAAGGATTGAGCAATCTGAGAGGGTTTTTGCTTCTCACTCAAAGCCAATTGAATAAAAGCTCTTTCTACCCCACTTAACTGCTTGTAATGACTTGTCATGCAATATTTTCCTATTAAAAAATATTGCACTTACTTTTCGAGCGCGCCCTCCTTATCTTGGTAAATCTATTTATCCTAATATGGGTCACCGCGTAGTGGCTGGACAGCGATTGTTGCAAGGCGCTCCTGATATTTTCTTAAATTCAGGATTTATTATGGACGGCGCCAATCTTAATCGGCACTTTTATCTTCGTCAGCCAAGGGATATGAAGGGCGGTATTAATGTAGATCCTGGCGGCGTTTCTCTCAAGAACTTTCCTGATTACGCCAAGCTATTTGGCTGGGCTCTTGCTTTGGGCCATGCCCGCTCAGGCGATGTTGCAATGATTTCTGGTTATTGTGGCGAAACGCAAGAGTTTGATGATGCAATGTACAGTTTTGCTCAGTTCTATGCAAAGCAGAATCATGCTGACTATGAAGTGTTTTGTCAGGCAGTCAAGGCTGGAAAAATTCAAGTCGGCAAGAAGAAGGCTCTCAAATAAATCCTGCTGGTACCGAGTTAGAGGGGTTAGGTAATTTTGATGCCGGCAGGCTTGGCGGTGATATAACCTACCGCAGCACCAAATCGATTCTTGTAATTCTTTTGAATCAAGGGATTCAATATAGGCATAACCTTGGCATGTATTTTTCCTAGCCAATCCCCTGGATGTTGGAAGTTAGCTGTGATATAAGTCCAGCCATTGAGGTTATCAACCACACTTAAGCCGGTTGCTTCTGCGCCAGACGGCATTGAGGCGATTCTGCTGAGTTTCTTAGTATCTACGTTATAGGCCCAAATAAAATTATTTACATGGGTGCTGCTATCTTCCCCAATAAAGAGGGTCCTTAACTTTTCAGAAAACTTTAAGTTATCAGGATTGGAGATGGTATTGGGATCTGCTAAATTGCCGAGTTCATCTTGAGTAATATCTCGACCAACCATCAGTGCTGATAATTGACTTGGAACCCAATGGCTCTTGATTGGACCTCCCGTTTGATCGTATTGGTTGCCTTCAAGCTTGCTAGTCATGATGGCGCCTGCGATCAAAGGCTTATCGAGTTCAATCATGCTCTGTGAATTCCAACCCTTGCCGCTTTTGATCATTGAGTCTTGTATATTTTGCAGGGCAAAGTAAGCAACTTTATCTTTCAGATTGGCGCTAGTTCCCTCCATCTTGCTAAAGCCCATACTGCCGCCCATTAAATAGGCATAGCGATGAGTTTCTAAAAATGCCGCTGCCTTATCCATTCCGGGTTTTAGCTTTACCCAATTTGCAACACCATCACAGTAAATTTTGGTGAATGTCTCGTCATTAGGGTCGACCTTTAAAACAGTCATGATGTCTGATGGTTTTAAAGTCAGAGCTAGTTTCTTGATTTCATCGCTAGTGGCATGACCCAGCTTGATCCAGGATAATTTTGCACCTTCGTCTTTTGGATCTATGGAAAATCCTTGACCTAGTTTGGCTACATAAAGCGTTCCAGAAGACAGATCAGCTTCTTTATCCGCAATGAAAAGAAATAGACCGCTATTCGTAAAGTCATCACCCATCAAAACGGTTCTTCTATCAGGCATTACTTCGACTAATTCATGTGAAATACGCCCGAGACAGTAGTGCTTTACAAGGGTACCCGTTCCATCAGGATTCACGGTTACTTCGGGCAGGTGGCCATAGTTGTATGGATTGGCACTAGTTTCATTGCCATAGAGATTTTTACTAAAAGTCTTAAAGCGCACATTCTCGTGCGCAAAGGGTGCGTCTGGCTCATATTCTTCGCTAGATAAATGCGTATTCCATGGTGAAAGGCTGGCGCCACAGGTAATCCATAAGCCCTGGGCGCTGGAAGTATCTACGGGAGTGTATTTGACTAAGGTGAGTTTGCCGCTAGCGGGGTCTTGATTAAGCGTTAAGACAGCAATTTGAGAGGGAAGGACCCCATACATTTTTTCATTGCCCTGGTTGGTATTTGTATATTCAAATTGAACAACTGCAAATACCGTGTTGCCTCGCATGCCTTTAACATTCGACTTTTCAAGCTTCAACAAAGACATTCCATCCGGACAATCTGAAAAGAATTGCCGTTCTTTGCCTGGTACAGAGTTATCCATAATCGGCCTATTGTGAATATCAACATATCCTCCAGCCAATATTTTTTCGTTCTTACCATCCGGAACCATATCACCAGTGATGAAGAATGGTTCATAAGCCAGTTTGTATGTTTTTTTATTCCCGTTCTGCATGGTGATTGCAAGCATCGACCCCACTGAAGTGGTTGCCATTGCTTCTGGATTGGCTAGAGAAGGCGCCTCCATAGAAATAAATTCTGCAGACTTAAAGCCTGAGGCGGTTTCGGCAGCAATTAACGGGGAGCTATTGAAGAACGCTGAAAGGCCAACAGACCCCATCGGTAGCATGGGAGTGGCAACAGCCATTTTGATGAATGAGCGACGCTTGTGTACAGTAGGATTTGACATGGTGGATATGGTTGGCTAATTATTCATTTTCTAGTCAAAATATGACAGTTTGATTATTGCCCCTGTTTGGGAATGCTTCGGAGTTTTGATTCTCGTTTGAATTGGGTATGATCGCTACATGGAGTCTTTAAGCAATATCGATTTCATCTCTTTGGTAGATGCTGCCATTAGCCTCAGCACTGCTTTTATTCTTGGGGGCCTAATAGGGCTTGAGCGCCAGTATCGTCAAAGAACTGCAGGTTTGCGCACCAATAATGTGATGGCTTACGTAGTTTCTGGTATTGGATTTTTGGGTGCCGGCGTCATCATGCGCGAAGAGGGCAATATTCGAGGTATCAATACTGCGGCGACACTCTGGGGATCTGCTGCTGTCGGTGTATGTGCTGGTGCCGATCTGATTCTCGAGGCCTTGCTCGCAACCTTGTTTGTTCTTGCAGCTAATACGCTATTGCGACCAGTAGTTAGCCTAATTAATCAGCAGCCATTAGACACGGACTCGGTTGAGGTTACCAATTCTGTGTACATCATCACCCCAAAACACTCGCAAAAAATAGCCTTGAAGCAATTTATAGACATCCTTGAAACTGCTGGATATCAGGCTCAAGACGTAGAAGTGCATCAATTTGGGGTCGATGACGTAGAGATTCAGGCGGTGTTGACTGCTTCTGCAGTTGAGGGTGCAAAAATGGATGCTTTGATTGCAAGATTAGCCTCTATGGACTTTGTAAATCAGGCATTCTGGAGTCCTAGTACAACCGATTGATGCTTTGCATTCAATTATGGGGCTGTCTTTATTTTGAAATATTTTCAGTGCAATATTCAGCTGTGAATACACTTTCCCAAAACCAGCATTCCCTAATTACCTGTCCCAACTGTCAGGGCCATGAAATCCTAGAGATTCCACGAGGAACTTCTCAGCACCTATACCGTTGCCCTTCCTGCAGCACTATTTTGAAGCCTAAGTCTGGTGACTGCTGTGTCTTCTGTAGTTTCGGGAGTGTAGATTGCTCTAGTTCTGAGCAAAATTTAGCCGCATAGTCTGATTCCAATTGGGAAACTAGTAGACTGGCTATTCTTTTTCATGAATATGTCACGATAATTTCATAAAATAGACACATTCATTAAAGCGCAGCCCTATTGGAACCATCTTGGCATTACATAAAGACATCTCTGGAAAAAATGCATCAGACTTAGTCGCTGCGGTGGACTTAGGCTCAAATAGTTTTCGGATGCTGGTTGCCCAAGTTGTCCACACTCCATCTGGTACTCAGCTGCGTCCTATTGATACTTTGCGGGAATCGGTTCGTCTTGCTGCGGGCTTAACTGATGACAAATTACTAGGTAATGACGCTTATCAGCGTGGAATTACTGCGATACGCCGTTTCGGAGAGCGCATCAGAGGTTTTGATCCTTCCAAAGTCCGTGCGGTTGCTACGAATACGCTTCGGGTTGCCAGGAATGCCTCTAACTTTGTTCATGATGCTGAAGGGGCCTTGGGATTTCCGATTGAAATCATTGCTGGTGTTGAAGAGGCACGCTTAATCTATATTGGGGCCGCACACGAGGCGCCCGCTGTACACGGTAACCGCCTAGTGGTGGATATTGGTGGTGGCTCGACCGAGTTGATTATCGGCAAGGGCTACGAACCTAAACTCATGGAGAGCCTTTACATTGGCTGCGTTTCTCATAGTCTTCGTTTCTTCCCCAAAGGGAATATAGATTCTCACGCCTTTAAAGAGGCGGAGCTGGCTGCACGTCGAGAGATTCAAGTAATCGCTGGGGCATATCTGAAGTCAGGGTGGAAGCAGGTTATAGGATCCTCGGGAACTTCCCGCGCCTTAGCGGAGTTAATGGCTGAAAATAACTTTAATGGTCAGGCGGATGGTTTAACAATGGGGCGAGTCAATAGCTCTAGTGGTTTAATCACCCGCGATGGCCTAAGGGCCATGAGGAAGCACCTTCTGAAGTACGAGCACATCAGTCAGGTTGAATTGAATGGTCTCAAGGACGATCGACGTTCTGTCTGGCCGGGTGGACTGGCCATCATGATTGCTATCTTTGATGAGCTTGGCATTGAGAGTATGGAGGTGACTGATGCCGCCTTGCGCATCGGTGTGCTGTACGACTTATTGGGCCGTTCTCAGCATGACGATATGCGTTTTGTGACGGTCGAGCAATTTATGCAGCGCTATGCCGTAGATCGAGAGCAGGCTAAACGAGTCGGCAATCTAGCGGCGGAATTTTTAGCTCAACTGCCTAAGCCGGATTCCGAGAGCAGGGCAGACAATATTGCTTTGCTCCAATGGGCTGCGAACTTACACGAAATTGGTTTATCGATTTCTCACAACGGTTATCACAAACATTCAGCCTATATTGCAGGTAATGCCGATATGCCAGGCTTTTCTAAAAATGATCAGGCGAGATTGGCTGCAATACTAATTGGTCATGCCGGAAAATTGGGTAAGCTGGCCAATAATCCAAGCTTCTCTGATTGGCGCATGTTGTTCTGTTTACGTCTAGCCCAAGTACTTTGCCGCGGTCGTAGTGACGGCAATTTTCCTAAGATGAAGGTATCTGAGCACGATGGTTCCTACCTTGTCACTCTTTCAAAAGAATGGGCAAAAGAACATCCCTTAACTGAATTTAGCTTACAAAAGGAAGCGGCCGAATGGGAGCGTATCGGCCGGCCTTACACCATCAGCTTGAAGTAATTCCTAAAGTCCTAAGAAGTGTTTAGCGTAGCGTGGATTGATTTCAGATAGGCGGAGCATAGTAAGAACATCCGCGGTATTGAAATCTGGATCCCAGGCCGGAGCGCTACAAATCTTTGCCCCCAATTTCAGGTAACCCTTAATCAATGGAGGTGGCTCCACCTGTAAGCCGCCATTAAGGCGATCGAGGGGTAGTGGTAGGCGTGGGAAAGCATGATTCTCTACTGGCGCCATTTGTTCGTTGCTGAGAGAGTTATAGAGGCTAGCTGCAAAGTGACCGCCATCCGCCATCGGAATGCTTGCGCAGCCGAGCATAATTTCATGGTTATGCTTTTGCATGTATTGGGCAAGACCGCTCCACAATGCCATGATGACAGCTCCAGAACGATAGTCTGCGTGGACACAGGATCTGCCTAATTCAACCATCTTTGGACGCAAATGATTTAAGCGTGACAAGTCAAATTCAGAATCAGAATATAAGCGACCAATTTCCATAGCTTTGTGTGGAGGTAGAACTCGGTATGTACCAACTATCTTAAGCGATTCTTGATCACGAATGAGCAAGTGATCGCAATAGGCATCAAAATCATCAATATCTAAGTTTTCTGCATTCTTAGGAAGATTTGCGCCCATTTCTTCTGCAAAGACTTTATAGCGTAGGCGTTGAGCTTCTTTAATTTCGCTCGCATTGCTAGCCCACGTAATTTGAAATGCGGGGCGTTTTGCTTTGACTGGAGACTTTTGAGGGGCGACCAATTCTTGAGCTGTTAATTCAGCCCGTGCTTTAGTGGCAAATTTTTTGCCAAAGAGTTTCTTCGCTATTTTTTTGGAGAACAGTTTTTTAATAGCATCTGCTTTGTTTTTCTTATTCTTTTTCGGGTTGCCTTCAAAGCGTGAGTTGAAGATATCAAATGCAGCTAATGGGTTTGGAATGTCCGACATATTTATCCTTAAGTATCTGACTTAAATCGTATAGGCCTTGTGTTGCCAATGCATGACAAGGGGGGTGCAGATCGTGAGCCAAAGTAGTGCGGCAACTAGGAGGGCTAACATTACGGCTGCTGAGCCAAAATCTTTGGCGCGCTTTGACAAATCATGGTGATCAAATGAGATGCGATCAATTGCTGCCTCTACGCTGGAGTTCAACAATTCAACAACCAAGACCATGATTAATGATGCAATGAGCGCGCATTTTTCAATGGGGCTGATGGGTAGAAAAAGAGCTACTGGTGAGAGAATGATTAGTAAGACAAGTTCTTGTCTGAATGCACTTTCTTCCTCGAATGCATAAACAATACCGCACCAAGAGTTCTTCGCTGCATGCAAAGCTCGAGTTAGCCCCCGGTTTCCTTTGTGGGGGTTTTGCTTAATGTCGTAAGGAGTGGTCAAAACTCAACCTTAAGCAAGAGCAGTAACATGAACTTCAGGCGATGGAACTGGTTTAAGGTGGCTGGCAAACTGCTCTGAAGCAGCTTTCCAGGAAAACTTTTCAGCATGCGCCCGAGCTACTTCCCGTGGAATTCTTAGGGCCTGCAGGCAAGCAACGCGCAAATCCTCATTCATAGCCCCTGCTGGGGAGTTTCCTAAGACATCAATTGGGCCCGTTACGGGATAGGCTGCTACAGGTGTCCCGCATGCCATTGCTTCTAGTAATACCAGCCCAAATGTATCTGTTTTGCTTGGGAATACGAATACATCAGCTGCAGCGTAGACTTTAGCAAGCTCATGCTGCCGTAAAACACCAAGGTAATTAATGTTGGGGTATTTTTCTTTGATTCCAGCTATTGCTGGGCCATCTCCCACCACCCATTTAGAGCCCGGTAGATCTATCTCAAGAAATGCATTGATATTCTTTTCAACCGCGACGCGACCAACGTAGAGAAAGATTGGGTGAGCACTATTAAGCGCTTTTGATTCTTGCATCTTGAAGATATCAAGATCTACCCCTCTAGACCAAAGCACAACATTGTTGAGGCCATATTTCTCTAAATCATCTTTCACCACAACCGTAGGCGCCATCACTGCCATTGATGGACCATGGAACCAGCGTATGAATGCATAGGTAATTGCAAGCGGGATACCTGTTCGAGCTTTGACATACTCTGGGAAACGGGTGTGATATGCAGTGGAGAGGGGTAGATGATTTTTAACCCCATAGGCACGGGCTGATAAGCCTAATGGGCCTTCTGTGGCGATATGCATTGCATCTGGTGCGAATGCTTTAATTCTGCGAGCAACTTCTTTTCCGGGAAATAGTGAGAGTGCAATATCAGGATAGGTGGGGCAAGGAATCGATTTGAATCCATTTGGCGTAATCATTTCTACTTCATGGCCCATAGCAATCAGTTCAGTGCGTGTTTGCTTGAGTGTTCTTACAACGCCATTCACTTGTGGGTCCCATGCATCGGTGATGATCATAATTTTCATGCGGCAGCCTCTTTAATAAGTGCTTCAACAGCGGGTTGGAGAGTAATTTCAGGAACCTGCACTGGATCACCCTGAATGTGAGTCCAATAAATAATTTTGAGTTCACCTGTAGTGGTTTCAACTAGGGCAGAAAGGCTTTCCACCCAATCACCATCATTGCAATAGAGCAGGCCATCAATTTTACGGATCTCAGCCTTATGAATATGCCCGCAAACGACACCATCGCAATTACGTAAGCGTGCCTCTCTAGCCATAATGTGCTCAAAGTCCGCAATGTAACTCACAGCGTTTTTCACTTGATGCTTAAGATATTGAGATAAGGACCAATATTGCAGACCCATCTTGACTCTCAACATATTGAAGTATCGATTGATGTAGAGGATGAAGGAGTAAAGCGAGTCGCCAACGTACGCTAGCCACTTGGCATATTGCATGACGCCATCAAACAGATCGCCATGGGTAACCCAGAGCTTGCGTCCATCTAAGGTTGTATGGATAACTTCTTCTTGTACCTTGATATCCCCAAAGGACATGCCAAAATATTGCCGGGCAGCTTCGTCATGATTACCGGGGATGTAAATGACCTCTGCACCTTTTCGGGCCTTACGTAGCAGCTTTTGAACTACGTCATTGTGGGCTTGGGGCCAATAAAAAGATTGTTTAAGCCGCCACCCGTCAATGATGTCGCCAACTAAATAAAACTGATCAGCTTCATTGTGTTTTAAGAAATCGAGGAGGTAGTTTGCCTGACACCCTGATGTGCCTAGGTGTACATCTGAAATCCAAATAGCTCTGTAATGCGTCATGAGTATGCATTAAGCACAAGCTTTATGAAAGCCTCATGACGCTTTTAAGTCAATTTGATGACTTGATTTATATTGATGCTTGTTTATGAAAAACCTTTCACCCAACTGCCAGACAATCCGGACACCAATGCCCCTGCAGATTTGGGTATGGACTCAGATTTGGATTCATGTTCTTTGTGGTGTCTTTACGCTTTCATTTATCTTTCCTTTTCTTGATCGAGTTAATAAAGATAGAAAAATTCAGTATTGGTCAAAGTCTCTTCTAAAAATATTTAACATCGAGCTTGTTGTACTTGGCGCCGATGTAATTGAGAAGACTCCACACCTCATAGCATCCAACCATATTTCTTGGTTAGACATATACGTGATCAATGCATTTAGGCCCACACGCTTTGTTGCAAAGTCTGAAGTAGCGGGCTGGCCTATTTTCGGTTGGATGGCAAAACAGTTGGGAACTGTATTTATTCGTAGAGATAGTGCCCGCCATGCAAGACAGGTTGTTGATCAGATGGCCGGAGTTTTAAAAACAGAGCCTATCTGCATCTTCCCTGAGGGAACCTCAACTGCTGGCGAATGCGTTTTACCGTTTAAGCCCAATCTTTTTGAATCGGCAATCGTCGCCCAGGCTCCCGTGTACCCAATTTCCATACAATACCTCTCTAAAATGACCGGTATGAGGAGTGATTCCCCCGCATTTATAGGCGATATGGGGCTTTTGGAGTCGATGTCTAAGATCATTCGAAATCGTTTCTTGCTAGCTCAAATTACCGTCCTGCCCCCTTGTTTTTCTGGTCAAAATTCAAATATAGATCGGAAGCAATTAGCCAATTCTTGCCAGGAACTGATCGCTAAAACCCTGTAATCAGCATCCGTAACAAAAGTGTCATATCCTTGAGATACAAAGCTAGTAACGCCTCAGGGGAAGAAATGACATCAAAGCATAACGAGATGGCCGAGTGGTATCGGCGCGCTCAAGAAGAAATTCTAGATAGCATGGATGAAGAGCTCGAAATGGAGCTTGATGATGACCGCCTTTCTCAGGATGGTGGGAGTGCCTCAGTCATTCCTCGCCACGTTTATTTTAAGGAGCTTTTTCGTCTGCAGGGTGAGCTAGTTAAGCTCCAAGACTGGGTAGTGGAGAATAAGTTGAAAGTTGCGGTTCTATTTGAGGGGCGTGACTCTGCAGGTAAGGGTGGAGCTATTAAACGCATTACTCAGCGGCTCAATCCACGTGTATGCAAGGTGGTTGCTCTAAACGCACCAAGTGAGCGAGAGAAGACCCAGTGGTATTTCCAGCGTTACGTATCGAATTTACCTGCCGGCGGTGAAATTGTATTATTTGATCGCAGTTGGTATAACCGTGCTGGTGTTGAAAAGGTGATGGGCTTTTGTACCGACGATGAGTATGAGGAATTTCTGCGTACGGTTCCAGAATTTGAGCGCATGATCATTCGATCAGGAATTATATTGATCAAGTATTGGTTCTCTATTTCAGATGATGAGCAATACAACCGTTTCATGATGCGCATTCATGACCCGTTAAAGCAGTGGAAATTAAGTCCAATGGATTTGGATGCACGTCGACACTGGGAGGCCTACACCAAGGCCAAAGAAACTATGCTGGAGCGTACGAATATTCCGGAGGCCCCATGGTGGGTTGTAGCCGCTAATGACAAGAAAAAAGCGCGCTTAAATTGCATTACGCATTTGCTTGATCAGATTCCTTATAAAGAAATCGATCACCCGGAAATCACCTTGCCTGCTCGGGTTCATAACCCTGACTACTTACGTGGACCGGTGCCTCCTGAAATGTACGTTCCAGAGGTGTACTAAGCTTTTCTAGAAGGTGTTATCTCTTACTAAAATTAAGGGGTTAACACATGAAGCTGCATGAATCTATTACCAATCGGGAGTTTAAGCTCCTGATCAAGCCTAAAGGCTTGGACCGACGTCGAAAAATCACTGAATTAACTGACCAGATTCTGAAGTTTTGCAAAAAGAGCAAGGTCGAATTTTTTCACCTTGATAATGCGACTACCGGCCTTCGCAATATTTACTTTTATGACACTCCCGGCGAAGATTTTCGTCGCAATAATGTTATTTTGAGGGTTCGCGAATCTCGTCAAAATGTTTGGGTAGATGACTGGTGTGAGGTGACCCTCAAATGCCGAGCTCATGATTTATTAGAGTCCTCTAATTTCAATCCAAGCCCCAATAAAAAAATCAAGTCGAGATTGCGCTTAAAAGAGGAAATATTGCGCGGCGATGATGTCGGCTCAAAAAGATCAATCTATTCGAACAATGCCATTTTGGATTCAGTACCTTTGGATAATTTGTTTGATCGAACCTTAGGTAGTGCTATTAAATTTTTCCCTGGCTTGGCTCATCTATCGATTGATAAAAAATTACCACTGCGGATTGTTGGTGGAAGTGCTAATAAGATTTTAGAGGCTTGCCTGCCAATCGGCAACTTGGTATTTGGCGACGGCGTTCAGGCGCACTGCGATATTGCTATTTGGATGAAAAGTGTAGGGGATCCCATTGTTGGAGAGTTAGCATTCTCTTATCGTGTCAACGATGAAAACCGCTCACAAGCAAAAGCGCACAAGCGCGCAGATAAGTTCTTTAAAAAGTTACAAGTTGAGCTAGCTAACTGGTTGGAGATCGGTAGCACTAAAACCGCTTTAATTTATGGAAAGCCAGAGTGAGTCTAGACGCTGTTCAGCTAGCGTCAAATACCCAGGCTCCAAAGCTGAGAGATATATTTATTCAGTTTTGCCTGATTGGCGTCATCAGCTTTGGCGGCGGCATTATTGCCTATGAGCGCATTCTTTTGGTAGATAAGCGTAAGTGGCTTTCCCCAGATGAATTCATGGCTTATCTGGCGATTAGCCAAACCATGCCAGGACTGAATTCAGTCAATATGGCCGTCTTAGCTGGAGACCATCTGCGCGGTGCATTAGGTGCCATTGTGGCGACGATCGGCTTAATTTTGCCTGGTAGTCTATTTGTGCTGGGTATGGGCATCTTGTACCCAACCACATCCGATCACCCTCTGGCTAATCTCATCTTAATTGGTATTGCAGCTGCGGCGAGCGGTCTTCTAGCTGCAGTTACTTATCAAATGGGCGGTGATAATTGGCGTCAAATTAAATCGCTCTTGATTATTGCTGCCACCTTCTTGTTGATGAGTATTGCGAAATTGTCCTTACCGTTAGTTCTCCTCATCATGGCACCGATTACTCTCTATATTTATCGACCAGGTAAGGGTGCATGAGTCTTCTGATGCACCTGGCCCTGAGTTTTGCTTTGCTATCGATCCTAGCGGTAGGTGGAGGCACTGCAGTGCTGCCGGAGATGCAGTCGTTGCTGTCACATCGGTTCGGTATTGACCATACTCAATTTATTCATATTTACAGTATTAGCCAATTAGCACCCGGACCCAATATGTTGATGGTATTGGTGATTGGGTACCAATTGGCCGCCCTCCTAGGAGCTAGCATTGTTTTGCTGTCATTCTTCTTGCCCTCTAGCGTTCTGTGCTTTTACATGGGCAGGCTATGGAATCGGTTTGGTGAGAGCCCGTGGCGAAGAGCAATTCAGAATGCTTTGGAGCCCATTTCGATCGGCCTAATGGCTTCTGGAGTTTATGCCGTTGGCAAGACATCCATCGTCGGTGGAATTAGTGCGGCACTTGCTTTGGTCAGCTTTTACCTCATCCTCAGAACCAAAATTAACCCAGTGTGGGTAATTTTGGGGTCCGGAGGATTTGGCGCGCTGCTCATGACTTATCTAAAATAGCCCGGGGTTTAAAAGGTGCCTCTTAGGCCCACCATTAAACTTCTACCTGGTTGGGGTGCATAGAGCCTTACTGCCATTGGTGTAGTGGCATAACGAATTTGCTCATTAAGTAAGTTCTTGAGATTCATATACACCGTCCAATTCACATCCTTGACTCTCTCGGTGTAAGAGATTCCCGCATTTAGGAGGTTATAGCTAGGTGCTGGACCTTGCTCCCAAGTTGCCAATCGATTTTGCTGGTAGCTATAGATGTAGCTAGCATTAGTAAGCCAGCCATTGTGTTGGTGTGCAATTTCTGCGCCTAACCGTGGAGCTGGCTGAAGTGGTAGGTTGCCGCCAGCATCAAACGCTCCCTGAGAGGCATCACCAAAAATACGTCCACCCACACCATGCTGACGCCAGTTATAAGTCAGCTCACCCTCAATGCCTTTAATAGTTGCCGCCGCTTGTTGAGCGGTGACTACGCTAAAGCCATCGCCTTCTTGCCCGCCATTGTTAATTGCGGCGCCTGTGTAATAACCATAGATGTAATTATTAAATCGATTTGCGTACACACTTGCTTTGCCGCGCATTAAGCCGCTGGTTTTCTGAATATTGAACTCTAAGTTATGTGAAGCCTCTTTAGTGAGGTTGGGATTACCAATGTCGAATGTGGCGGTAGATTCATGGGCACCGTAAGAGTAAAGCTCTTGGGCGCTTGGAGCTCGTTGGGAGACTGTGTAGGCAACTCCGGCACCATGACCTTGCATAAAGTTCCACAGACCACCTGCAGAGTAGGACGCTAAATTGAAATTACGATTTTCGAGCGTAATTCCTGGTGTCGGCCCTGAAGTTGTATCTTGAACTTCTAATTCAGTGCCTAAATTGGGTTTCTGTGCAACGTTGTTATATCGAAGTCCTAAGCTACCTTGCAGTGATTTCCACTTGCCTTCCTCAATCCAAAACAAGGCATTGGAATTTGTTTTGGTAGGCGGGACAATGGCATAACTTCCCGCGCCAACTTCAGTAGCATTCAGCGAGGCGGCAGAGAACTGCGCTCCGAATGTGCCTTTCCATCCGGCAATTGGATTATGGGCTAACTCAAGACGAGCCTCATTGGCGATATTTTTCCATTGGGATGCTGCTTCACCCGCATTATTAAATTCTGTGTGGTTGTAATTAGAGTTAGCGGCACTAAATTTAAAAGATGAAAATCCTGCAAATGGATCTCGAGTCTGATGTTGGAGGTCGTATCGATTTTGTGATTGATTAATCGATCCACCCTCAGGTGTTGGAATGCCGTAATTGTTATTGAGTCGCTCAACAGAAACACCGGTATACCCATACTGCCCAATATATGAAACACCGGCCCCCAAATTATTCTGATTGCTAAAAGTATTGGGTAGTTTCCCAGTGTAATTTGTTGCATCGACACCATCAGGTGGAACTGTCCATCCTCCGGGAGGCTGAATGGATCCTCCTGGAATGGTGTAGTTATTGGCATTGTTAATTGCTGTATCTACGTGGACTGCCACAGAACCAAAAGCACCATCCACCCCTACAGAACCAGCTCTGCCATTGTTCACTGTTTCGTAGCTTGTACTGACTGCGCCCGTAGGTCTATCAGGTAAGTTGGTGAGGATACGATCATTCACTACGTTAACTAATCCACCGCTAGAGCCTGAGCCGTAGAGTAGGGCGGCCGCACCGCGCAAAATCTCCACTTGGCGTGCGTTTTGCATATTGTTTCCAACGGCATGATCTTGGGAGATATTGGAAACATCGCCAACTGATAGACCGTTTTGCAAAATTTGAACCCGAGAGCCTTCAAGGCCGCGGATCACTGGGCGAGATGAGCCGGCACCATAACCAGTTGCTGATACACCCAATTCATTAGCAAGTGTGGCGCCGAGTGTTGCCCCTAATTTATTGAGGAGCTCATCACCCTGGAGAATTTTAGTAGGCGTCAAAATACTCTGTGTAGCCTCTTGAGATCCAGTTGCGGTGATTTCAAGAGGGGGGTCAGATTGTGCAAGCGCGGAAGTGCTGATTAATCCTGAAACAAAAATGTAGATTAGCCTGCGCTTAGCCAATGGCTTAATAATTTGAAACATGATATTTCCTTCAATCCTAATTCGTAACGCCGAATGAATGGCGTAATAAATCTAAAGGCCAACTAATTTAGTTTGGCGTATTGGGCGATTTATAGGATGAGCTTAGGTGGGGCTCTAGATTGATATAGCCCAATATGAATTCGGGCTAGTAAGGAGTCAGCGGATGCCAATTGCACTTCATGAATGAAGTTGCTTGCAAGGAAAAGGGAGGGTGTTGAAGCAATGAAGCCAGCAAGTGTGACTGCATCTAGCAGGTGGCAGCTTGCAGAGCTATGGCCAAGAGTAGGCGCTTGATCTACGCAACTCTGTTTGACATTTTGGTTCTGTATTCCGGAGTGGGAGATACCATGGGCAAAGCCAATCCAGTGGGTGCCCAACAAGCTGACAAGCAGAAAACTAAGGGCTATAAACCCCTTTAGTTGCTTGCTCAATTTGCTTGTAAATAAGGCTTCCATGCACCAAATCATACAGTATTTGCCCTCCTAGGCCATCTCGGTGTAGAATATCGATTCCGTCGGAGTGTAGCGCAGCCTGGTAGCGCACCTGCTTTGGGAGCAGGGGGTCCAAGGTTCGAATCCTTGTACTCCGACCACTTTCTATTTGCTTTACGTATTTCAGTCCCAGTACACACTGCCTATAGCTCAGCTGGATAGAGCAACGCCCTTCTAAGGCGTAGGTCGCACGTTCGAATCGTGCTGGGCAGGCCAAAAACCCCGTTGTTTATTATTGCTCTAACTTTTTTCATTGTGCTTAATTGGCTCAAGCTTGGATAGCGTTGGATCACCTTTAGTCAGCGTGGGCAATCCAGTTAACTATCAGCAACTCAGATGTGATTTTGACTCTGACGATCAGGTGTCGGTTTGACCCAACTGTGCAGTGTCGGGTTAAGTGACGGTTAGGCCGCCCCCTCGGATGCTCAAAACTAGGTAATTAGGGGTAATTGGGTGGCAGAGAACGGCTAAAAGCAGTCCTTCCTACGCTCGCTATCTGAAGCCCAGTTTGTGCCGCTAACGTTTAAAATTTTCTAACTCTAACAGTGCGCTCTGTCAAGATCTTCAATAGTCACCAGCGCTTGTTCAATTAGTTCAACGGGAATTTCCTTGGAGTTGATAAGGGCATTGAGGGCAATAATCGCTTGCTTTGCTGCCATTTTGCAGCCTGCTTTCTGGTAATTCAAGACCATTGCAAGGGCTCCTGAGGTTAATTGATTTGATTTCACTGGGATCTCCATCTTTAGTTGAAAATTATTCCTGAATAGTAATGATTCTCATTATGATGTAGAATTCTTAAAATTCAACAAAAATGATGATCAATATCAAACAAAAGGCTAGAAGAGTGAATTCAAGAAAACTATTGGTAGGTAGCTTGTTGTTGCTGGGTATCTTTGGCGCGAGTGTGTATGCCGCAGAGCCTGTCAAAGAAATAAATCTATATTCAGCCCGTCATTACCAAACAGACGAAGCTTTGTATAGCGACTTCACCAAGAAGACGGGGATCAAGATTAATCGGATCGAAGCAGATGACAATGGTATTTTGGAGCGTCTAAAGAGTGAGGGCGATAAAAGTCAGGCTGATGTCATATTGCTCGTTGATGCTGCTCGCTTGTGGAGGGCTCAAATGCACAATATATTTGCGCCAACCAAGTCCAAGTACCTTGATGAGCGGATTCCCCTCAACTTAAGGGCTAATGCCGAGGCGAGCGGAACACCTTGGTATGGATTCTCTACTCGTGCCCGCGTTATTGTTTACAACAAGGCCACAGTCAAAAAGGCTGATGTAGATACTTACGAAAAGCTAGCAGACCCGAATAACAAAGGAAAGGTCTGCACCCGATCTGGTGCTCATCCATATATGCTCTCACTTGTGGGTGCATTAATGGAAAGAGATGGCCTGGCAGAGACCGAGGCTTGGGCAAAAGGCATGGTAGCCAATATGGCTCGGTCTCCAAGGGGTGGTGATACAGATCAAATTAAAGCAGTAGCCTCAGGAGAGTGTGGCGTTGGTTTGACAAACTCATACTACTTTGCTCGCATGATGCTCTCTGATAAGAGCGATGATATGACTGCTATTTCAAAAGTAGGTTTTATTTGGCCAAACCAGGGGGCTGGCGGGGTGCATATCAATATCTCTGGTGGCGGCATGGCTCGTAATGCCCCACACCCAAAAGAGGCGATTCAATTTCTGGAATATTTAGCGAGTGACTCGGCTCAAGAGTACTTCGCTAATGGTAATAACGAGTGGCCAGCAGTCCAATCGGTCAAGGTGGACAATTCAGCGCTCAAAGCCCTAGGCACTTTTCAGTCGGAGAAGGTTTCTGTATCAGCAATTGGTAAGAATCAAATTGCCGCTCAGAAACTCTTGGACCAGGTTGGTTACAAGTAATCAACGTCATGTTTATATCTTTAGGCGAAATTACCTATAAGAAGGCTGGGATTGGGGTAGCGGTGATGCATGCCGTTATTCCGCTGGCACTAATTATGTTGGCATTCAATTACTCGAGAAAAGCAGAGCCTATTTTAATGATGGCGCAAATAATTGACCGAGAATCAATGGCCATTACCCCATCGGTTCATGTAAAGCCCAAAGATAAAAAATTGGATAAGGAAAAAACAACCAAGGATAGTGATCTTGTAAAAGAAAAAACAAGCGAAGCGAAATCAGAAGGGGCGTTAGCATCTGCACCAGTTTCCATGCCCAACTCTGAGGCCTCTGAGTTGAATAATCCGAAGCCACCTTACCCAGCAATTAGCAAAAAACTGCGGGAACAGGGCTTAGTTCTTTTAAAAGCTTGTATTGGTGCCAATGGATCTTTAGATAGCCTCGATTTGAAACAAGGATCAGGTTTCTCGCGGCTTGACCAAGTTGCACTGCAGACAGTAAAGCAATGGAAATTTATTCCAGCAAAAAAAGGTGGCACCCCAATACCGATGTGCTACGAGTTACCAGTTAAATTTATTTTGGAGTAGTGATATGAATTCAGGTTTGAGTTTGGTTAATTTATGGGTTGAGGGCGGATTTGTCATTCAGCTAACGGCAATCATTTTGCTGGTGATGTCGATTGCCTCGTGGACGGTGATGGTCGTAAAAGCAATGATGATTTACAAGGCAAAACAGCAGGCCAAGCAATTGCATGATTTTTGGCATAGTCCCAATCTCAATAATGCTCTTGAGGCTCTTGAGTCTAGTGACCAGGACGCCAATCCTTTTAAGTCTCTTGCTCTGGAGGGTCAAAATGCCATGCGTCACCATCGCAATACCGAGAAGCATTTGCATGATTCTTTGGATTTAAACGATTGGATTACCAGTAGTTTGCGAAATGCGATTGACGATGTAAAGGAACGCTTTGGTTCCGGATTAATCGTGTTGGCCTCTATTGGATCTACGGCGCCTTTTGTTGGTTTGTTTGGAACGGTATGGGGAATTTACCAAGCGCTGATCACAATTAGCGATAGCGGTATGTCTAGTATTGATAAGGTGGCTGGCCCAGTAGGTGAGGCACTTGTAATGACTGCCTTCGGCTTAGCGGTGGCTATTCCAGCCGTCCTGGGTTACAACGCGCTGCTTCGCGGCAATCAATTTATTTTAAATAGATTAAATAGATTCGCGTATGACTTACGGGCGTTTTATGTTGCTGGATTTCAGCGCTCAAATTCTGACAAAGCCTTTACAGAGTAATTTTGGAGAATTGAAATGAGCTTTGGATCCTTTGATAGCCAAGAAGAGCACTTTATGAGTGAGATCAATATGACGCCATTTGTGGACGTCATGCTGGTTCTCCTGATTATTTTCATGATTACCGCACCCGTTCTCAAGCATGCTGTTGAGGTGAATTTACCTCAAGCCTCTAGTAAGCCCCAAATTAATAAGCCAGAGATTTTAAGTTTAAATATTGATCAATCTGGCGGTTACATCTTGGATAAGAAAAAGCTAAGTGAAAAAGAGCTTAACGAACAGTTACAGCAAGCATCTAAGGCAAGCCCACAACCAGTCTTACATATTTATGGTGATAAGAAGGTGGAGTACGACTATGTTGCTAAAGCAATGAGCCTTGCCGATGGTGCTGGTATTGAGAAAGTGGGCTTTGTAACCAGCCCAGGTAAATAATGGCTAGCATTAAAAAAGATAATCTCCCATCCAGTCTAGCCCCAAGAATTATTCAGCTAGATAGCCGAGAGCAAGAGGTTGCCATCCGGAAGGTAAATAGTAAAGAGTTGTTTGGCGATTCTCAAAGTTTACTTATTGAGCATGAGGGCACAATTTACTGCTTGCGTGCAACGAAATTTGGCAAGCTCTTAATTACCAAATAAACAGGAAATGACCAAGGTCGGAATCTATTCCTGCGTTTTAGCGCTTATGTGGGGTCTTGGCGGATGCACCTCCTCTAAGCAGGTGGGATCGAGAGGTAATTTAAGTGGGGATGAAATTAGCGTTGATGCGAGTACCGTAGTAAATCAGAACTTGATGAATGAGCAAAATGCAGTAACCCCTAGCGAAGTTTATAGAAATGTTCCTGGGATGAGTCGATAGTTTTTGTAGTTGAATTAATTAAAACGAGTAGCCAGCCGTACATGGGGTAAATCCCACGCGATGCAGCAAGCCAATTGAAATTAACTAATGTTTATTAGATTGGATTTGTTGTGAGAAAAAAGAACGTCAAAAGAAATCAACGCTTAAATGAGCCCCAGTTATCTCGGGCTACTTTGGGGGCTGCGGTCGCAATGATCATGGTCACCTCTAGTCAAGCGGCATTTGCCCAAGCTACCGTTCCAGAAACTAAGTCTATGGGGCAGGTTGAGGTAAAGGCAAAGTATGATGAAGAGTCAAATCGCTACAACCGCAATTACAGCAACATTGGAAAGATTACTCAGGAAATATCTGATATTCCACAGGCCATTACCGTTATTCCAGAAGGATTGCTGGAAGATCAAAATGCAACTACCTTAAAAGATGGCTTACGAAACGTACCGGGATTAACTTTCAATGCGGGTGAGGGCGGCCGCATTGGTGACAACATGAATATCCGTGGTTTTTATAGCTTTGGAGACTTATATGTTGATGGAATTAGAGACACAGCCCAATACAACCGTGACCTCTTCAACGTCACTCAGGTTGATGTACTCAGGGGTGCGGCCTCCATGTTGTTCGGTCGCGGTCAATCTGGTGGGGTTATTAACGAGGTAAGTAAAACTCCATTCTTAATGAATAAGAGTAATGCCGCGGTGACAGCTGGTAGTTATGACTACTATCGCGGGACTGCTGATATGAACGTTGTGCTGAATCAAGAAAGTAGTACTGCATTTCGATTAAATGCAGTTGCTCAGGATGCCAAGAGTTCACGGGATGTAGTTCAAAACAAAACACTCGGTTTTGCGCCAACAGTTACGTACGGTATTGGCACTGATAATCAGGTTTCCCTAAGCTATTACTATCTTGACACCAACAATACACCAGATTTTGGTGTTGGGTTTGTCAATGGGAAGCCCTTAAATACCGCTACAGGTTTTAGTGGCACGAATCAAGATTACGAGAAAAACACAACCCAGTTGACTACTTTGTCCCAGCAATATACTTTTGATAAAGATACCTCCCTGAATACCAAGATTCGTTACTCTCATTATGACCGCTCGCTTTGGTCTAATAAGGGTCGCTCAGTTCTTCCGGTGACAGCTCTTGCTCTAGCCAATCCACGTGGTGGGGAAGAATCAACATTTGCTTTCCAGTCAGATTTTAATAAGCGGTTCTCAACTGGGTTGATCGGACATGAGTTATTGACTGGCGTTGAGGTATACAACGAGAATGCCGAGCGATATTCCTACGATACTGCTGGTTGCTCAGTGGCGAATAACCCAGCTCGAAGCACATTGATTGGTAATAACAGTATTGTGCGGGATACTTGTACTTACGGCTATGGTAATCAAGTTAAAACACCAGCAAGTCAAGTAAATTACAAGGGTAATACCGCCTCTATTTATGCTCAAGATATGGTCGAGGTTTATACCGGCTGGAAAGTAATGGGCGGCATTCGGTATGACTCCTTGAGGGCTAATTACCAGGCCCCAGGCAGTGCAACTACATTTGGCCCTTCACGCCAGGCAAATTTAAATTTTGGTGAGCAAAGTTATAGAGCGGGACTCTTGTATCAACCTACTTTAAATTCCAATTACTACCTCACATGGAGTGACTCATTTAATCCAACGGCTGACTTATATCAACTTTCGGCTGGAACCGGCTACCCGGCCGAGCGAAGTGCAGTAAGCGAGTTAGGTGCTAAGTGGAACGTAACGGATGATGGTCTGGCATTAAGAGCAGCTCTTTATCAGGCGGTGAAAAAATGGGAGCGTAATACCGACATTAACAGTACTAGCTCAATCGATTCAGTAAAAAGACATACCAATGGGTTTGAGCTTGAGCTTACTGGAAGTATTACCGATAAGTGGGATATTTTTAGTGGTGGAGCATTAATGAACTCTATTATTGATGATCAAGGCTATAGGGGGACTACTCGCCAAAACCCTAACTTAGTTGGCATGAGATCGCGTAATGCTCCTGCTTATACCTACAATATTTGGACAACCTATAAGGTTGCTCAAAATTGGAAAGTTGGGGGCGGAGTATTTGGAGTTGGCCAAAGACAGGTTTATGGTTTAAGCACCGGTACGGGGCCCATTACAGCTAATCAAGTTCCTGCTTATGCTCGTGTAGATGCTATGTTGCAGTACGACATCAAAGAATACTCTTTAAAGTTAAATGTGATGAACTTATTAAATACGACCAACTATGAGTCTGTATATGTCAATGGCGGCTTTGCAATTCCTGGCACCTTAAGGTCGTATCAGTTACAGGCGGTTGTTCGTTTTTAATTTATCTCGGAGAGAATATGTTGCTGCATGTACCTAAGGTGTTATCTAAGTCCCAGCTATCTGAAGTTCGCAAAATTATTGATAGCGCCAATTGGGCTGATGGATCAATTACTGCGGGTACGCAGTCGGCTAAAGCTAAGAAGAATTTCCAGTTACCTGAAGATGGCATTGAGTCTCAAAAGGCTCGCGCTATTGTTTTAGAGGCTTTATCAGGAAACGCGGAATATCTTACTGGCGCTCTTCCTAAGAAGATTTACCCCCCATTGTTCAATAAGTATGAGGGCTCAAATAATCAATTTGGCAATCATATTGATAATGCGGTGAGAACTCATGCTGCGAGTGGAAAGCACGTTCGAACAGACATTTCCTGCACCTTATTTCTGACCGATCCAAATGAATATGAGGGCGGTGAGTTGGTAGTTGAGGATACTTTTGGCGAACAAAGAAATAAGTTCGCGGCGGGTGATATGGTGATGTATCCAGGATCATCTGTTCATAGGGTAGAGCCAGTAACTAAGGGCGCCCGGATCTCTTGTTTTTTCTGGACCGAGAGCATGATTCGCGGAGATGATCAGCGCCGAGTTCTTTATGATCTTGATAACGCCATTTATCAATTGCGCAAAGTAAAGGACGGCACTCCAGAGGTCATTCGCTTGACCGGGGTGTATCACAACCTCATGCGCATGTGGTCAGATGTATAGAGCTTTAAGAAGCTACTTCAATCCATTAGGAAATCAAATGCTAAAAACCCTCGCACATTGGTTAAAAGAGATTGGTGTGCAAACCGCTTACATCGAACCAGGCTGGTAATCGTCCCCTAGAACCAAAGTAATCAGAAGTAGAATTTTCTCAATAAGAGGAGTTCTACATGAAGCGTTCTAAATTTACTGATACCCAGATCATGGATGCCCTAAAACGGGTCGATGCTGGCTTAGCTGTTCCAGAAGTCTGCCGTGAGCTGGGCATTAGCACTGCCACCTTCTATAAATGGCGTGCCAAATACGGCGGTATGGACACCTCCATGATGGCTCGCATGAAGGAGCTTGAAGCTGAAAATGCCAGACTTAAGAAGATGTACATCGAAGAGAAGCTTAAAGCGGAGATCGTGACTGAGGCCCTCGCAAAAAAGTGGTGAGGCCGTCTCACAGGCGTGAGATGGCCCAGCGGGCGGTCAGAGAAAAAGCAATCCCCATTCGCTTGGCTTGTGAAGCCTTTAGGGTCAGCGAGTCTTGCTACCGCTATGAAGCCAAGAACAATGCCGAAAATGAGCTCATTGCCAATTGGTTGATCCGCCTAACGGACAACAATCGGAACTGGGGCTTTGGTCTATGCTATCTATATCTGCGCAATGTAAAGAACTTCAAATGGAACCATAAGCGGATCTATCGTATTTACAAGGCTTTAGAGCTGAACTTACGTATCAAACCTCGTAAGCGTTTGGTGCGAGATAAGCCAGATGCTTTGGTCGTGCCACTGAGCATTAACCAAGTGTGGTCAATCGTCCCACGGGATTCCCTTCGGTCACTTTATGCATGACCAGTTGCAAGATGGCAGATCCATCCGCTTGTTCAATGTCATTGATGACTTTAATCGAGAGGCATTAGGGATTGAAGTGGACTTCTCATTGCCAGCAGAGCGAGTCGTGCGCAGCTTAGATCAGATCATTGCTTGGCGAGGTAAGCCTTGTGCGATTCGAGCAGACAACGGTCCCGAACTGATTAGCGGCAGACTCATGGAATGGGCAGCTAAACATCAAATCCACATACAACATATCCAGCCAGGTAAACCACAACAAAATGCCTATGTGGAGCGCTTTAATCGCACCGTCAGATATGAATGGTTATCTCAACATTATTGGGAAAGCATTAACGAAGTTCAGGAGTGCGCAACACAATGAATGTATAAATATAACCATCAACGTCCAAACATGGCATTGGGCGGCATCACCCCGAAACAGCGACTGGCCATGGTTGCTTAATTAACTCTACTTCTGAGAGCGGTGGTTAATGGGGGGATTACCTAGTGAGCTCGAAATCCATTCCTTTCAACACCTAAATCCAAAACTGGAAAGTCGGCATGAGCTGGAGCGACATTGTTTTTATCGCCCAACAAATGAACTTGGGTGGAAGCTCAACCCTTGATTTTGATTCAGACTGCCTGATACGGTTTTAGTGAAGTTCCTCAGTTTACGGTCGGATAAGCGCACTCCAGTAGTATTTGAAAAGCAGTACCAAGCGGGTGGCAAGTGCCTGGGATATTGGTAGCGATTCAAAACAGTAAAAATAATAATACTCAGCACAAATTATCGTTAGAATTCACATTGGCCATGCACCCATGAATGCCAAATATTCTTTTTTCATTGGGGTCGCCTGCGTGGGTGTGCTTGTATGCAAAGATACTGTCGGTATCTTTCATTTTTAGATAGACGAATAAAAAAATTATAGAAAGTATTTCATGAATGAAAAACAAATATTTAGTACGATTTATGAAAAAAATGCTTGGGGATCGGTCGAGTCGATCTCCGGACCAGGGTCGTCATTAGCGGCAACAAAATTTTTAATTCGTGAATTAGCATTTTTACTCAAAAAGTATTCAATAAAGAGTGTTCTTGATATTCCATGCGGGGATTTTAATTGGATGCAAACTCTTGACTTGTCATCAATTGAATATTTAGGCGCAGACATTGTAGATTCGTTAATTCAAAAAAATTCTGAAAGGTATCCTGAAAATAAATTTGCTGTTTTAAATTTACTAAAAGACAGGTTACCGGCTGTTGACTTAGTTATATGCAGAGATTGCTTGTTTCACTTTCCAAACGAAGAGATTCATGTCGCACTTAAAAATATTAAAAGTTCCGGCTCAAAATTTTTATTGACCACTTCCTTCGGATGGAAAACCTGGCCAAATCTAGACATTGAAATGGGTGGCTTTAGGCGACTTAACTTGGAATTGACCCCATTTAATATGCCAGCTCCTTTGGAAAGAATTATTGAAGGCAATCTTGAGTCAGAACCGCAAGCAGGTAGGCAAGCTGATCGCTCCATGTGCTTATGGGCCTGCAAAGATTTGCCCGATTAATTTTGCTCTTGACATTCTCCCCACCTTAAAGGGTAGGGGGTGTCATTACGCGAAAAAGAGTGTTGCCTGGCGGCACGTTGCCCCTTGAGGCTTTAAAGATCCAATAAATGAGGGTTGGCGTGCAACTTCTGGTTAGCTTCTTGATAGTTGCATTACTTGTAATGCAGCCACATCCTCAATATTCGTACAGTTTTTTGCTCGATATTGATTCTGCGGGAATGCGTGCCCGTTAGCTTACCCTCCGGATTTTCATAGAGCGGGAGATTTTGGAGGAGGGCCTATTGCCAAAGGTGTTTATGTCAAATCCGCCATTCAGCTTTGGATTCTTCCAGTACTCTACAGGCTAAGTTGAGATTTTTATAGGGATATCAATATTGGCGGACTGAACCGCCCCGGCTTTAATGGAGGCTCTAACTTTTGAGAAGATAGAGTCATGAACAGCAAATCTAGTAAGTTTTCCCTGAAGTACGCAAACGCACCGTTCAAATGGTTTTAGATCACCGTGGTGAGTATCCATCCCTGTGGGCGGCAATTGAATCGATTGCCGGTAAAACAGGCTGTACAGCCCAAACCTTACGCAATTGGGTTCACAAACATGAGGTTGATACCGGAGTGCGAGGCAGTGTTACCAGCGATGAGCAG
>NZ_JBIIPA010000044.1:0-6846 GCF_044342855.1 Polynucleobacter sp. | reverse complement strand
ATTCCAAGGTGTACTGCTGTTTTGGGATCTTCATTTATCTCTCCAATAGTTAGTAATTTAATACGAACTGATTGAAGGTGATTTATCGGGGGAAGGTCAAAGAAAGCCAAGGTCGCCACACGAATTAGAGTTGCATTTACAAGCAAAACTCTGATCAGCCATGTTCTAACATGATGCATCTTGCAGCACGGGGGAACTCTTTCTGGAATAAAACACCCCGTGAATATTTCCATGAATTTTTACCACGGGGCTGTTGACGAGAATCTGATGCATTCAATAAACTCCAACCGCTGCTGGAATAACGCCAAAAATTAATGCGGGTTTCTTAAATTTCTTACTAACCTTAGCAAGGTTTGATGGCAATGATCCAGTATAGAGGGCGACACACTGAGCTATTTCAGACAAATCATGCGAGCTAATCGATCCGGAATTGTGCCCTGTTACCATCTGAGTATGGGCGACAACATATTCGCGTCATACGACAATCATCTGCCGCCCTATCACACACAAACCTCTGCGATCGCCATCCAGATATATCCCAATCTCATGAACCACCAATACCACCATCTTATTGACTGCGTAATAGGTAAATTACGACATTAACAATGTGCAAAGATGTTAATTTAATGATTCATGTTGTTAGCGATATTTATACATACCCCATATTAAAGGGACGTTTCATGAAACCTGTCTCCAAAGACAGTTGTTGAGAAGTTAAAAATCTTTTTAAATAAGACAGTCAGTGTTTGTCTCCATGTGCATATTTGTGTATGCTTTTATACCCAGCCACCAGTGCTGGGTTTTTTTTGGAGCCCTTAGGCATTAAGGTGAAAATTAACCCATACATTCCGACGATGTAAGCACATCATCACATGATATTTCATCCCTAAAAATAAGAGGGCTAAACACCCACCTTATAGCCAAGCGCCAACTCATCACCGCATTGCCCTCGAATACCCCAGTTGTGTTTTGGAGTTTCAAATATGGTGATTTCGACATCCTGAGGGGCAATACCAACACCTAGCTCAATATACTGAAAGAGTAATTTGATAAGGGCTTTCTTGGCCTCAATCGATCTGCCTTCAAAAATTGATATTTCAATGATGGTGTAGCTGAGGCTTCGATCGGCCGGAAAGATGAAATCCGATTGTTCTAGAGCTATAAAACGATGAAATTTCTTATCAACTGGATAAGCTAAGGCCTCTACTACCGCCCTATGAATTGCATCAGAGAGATTGATTTGATGGTTTTTTAAAGAGTCTTTATGGCCGTATATTTTGATCTGGGACATGCGATAAGTTTGATTCAGTACAGTGAAAATTATTCGCAATGGGCAATCGACTTTATAACCTTACCCTCCTGGTTAACTTCAAAAGTTTCGGCGGCCATGCCACTGATTCCCTGGTAATAGATGACCGCACTTTGTACGCCAACCAATACTTGGCGCAGATCAAAACACGGCCCTGGATATTTAGCTAAAGCAGCACCCCAATATTGCCCAACCGCTTTCTTACCCCGCAAAGTGCCAGAAGGATCGCCTGTAATGGTAGCGATATAGGGCGAAATCATTTCGAAATCATCAGCATAGTGCGAGAGGATTAAATCGAGATTGTGGCTATTCCAAGAATGCAGCCATTCTTGCGCAAATTGGTTGGCAAATTGTGATGTGATCATAAGCTTCCAAATTTTTGGGGTTGTGAACCGTACTTATTAGACTCTTAACATTTGTTCAGCACAATAATTGTATGGCTAGCGGCGCATATTTAAATCAGTGTAAGTGAATTATTTCACTAAAACTATCTCAAGGTATAGCCATGGAATACCTGTGGTGCGAAATGAAAGCTAGAATAATCTTGGTGTCGTTGGCATCACTCATGAAAGTCTCCTGAAGTAGACTGGTTTACATTAAGGATTTTCCAAATCCAGATCCAACCTTAAGCCCCATCCCCGAACCACCACTGATCCCAATTCTGAAATAGGGAAGCTAAATACGAGTAGCCCTGGCATGATGGGTGCGCGCCATCACCCCCTTTTGCCTCATCCACCCAAAGCAGGTATTTCATGAGTGTGTTAATGACCGAGATATATGGAGCTCCCAGTTTTTTGGCTACATCTCCATAGGATTGGTCCAGCTCAATGAGGCGTGCATTTTGGCCCGCATCACCAACAGGGCAAGGCCCCATTATTAGCGTGGGGTACCTAGCTTTTGCTGCCTTAATAATGCGGGTAAAGTTCTCTAAACTTTTGAAGACATTAACACGGTATTGACCGTTTTCAAAGGTCATATCATTTGCGCCGAAGGAAAATACTAAGTAATGGGCAGCATCAGTATTAAAGCGCCTGCCAACCTCCTCTTCCCACCGCGCAGAAATATCATCGCTGCTATCCCTTCTGATGCCTAAGTTATAGGCGGTAATACAATGCCCTGCCTTGTTTGCCGATTGCACTACACGCCCAACCCATCCAAGGCATTGAGCATCTCCGGCTCCCGCTACAAAACTATCTCCAATAAAGCAAATACGGTTATCTATCATTTTTGAAATTGATCAGTACATAAAATATCGGTGTCTGGGGGTGTTATGCCAAGTTGCGTCAGCATACAGTGCACTTGACCTCGGTGATGGGTTTGGTGGTTAAACAGATGGGTGATTACGAGCCAAGTGGGTAGGGCATTATCCGCACCTGTGGATGTTTTGTAATGAAGCTGGCCATTTAGCCATAGCTCATCTATCTCTAAAGACCATCTAAGAAGTCTTTGATCCATATTGATTCGTGTTTCTTTATAGGTATCCCACTCGGCAAAAGCCGTCGATGATTTTGATAGAGGTTCTATTGTGTATGGAGTATTAGTTAGGCGATTTAACCAAGTAGTATCGCCCCACAATAGATGGCTTAAGGTGCCCATAATGGATCCAAAATAAGCGCCAAGGGGCATCTTTCTTTGCTCGTCTGTTAATGCGCCTGCCGCAGCAAGAATGTTGCCATTTTGCCAGGCGTTGTATTGGGCAAAGGCGCTTATATATTCTTTGGTGATCATACTTGGAGGGGCTGGTAAGGGTGCCATCGCTTATTGGGAATATTGATATTTGCTGGGCATCCTTGCTTAAATTGCAATCTGAAACCCTAGATCCGTATCGCACGCTGCTTGCCCGCCGCAAACGCCCCAATTTTCCAAGGGGCTTTCTATCAGCACTATCAGAATGTGATTGGCAGGAATTCCCAAGCTGCCTAGCTTAGCTACAATGGCTTTATAGAGACTTCGCTTAACCTCCAAAGATCTACCAACAAAAGCATTAATTGTTATATGAGTAAATCGCTCTGGCTGCACAAGCGTAGGTGGATAAGCAAACCGATGGGGCTCATGAGCCACAAGGCGAACTGCTTTGTCAGTTGGCTTAATTTTGAATGCTTCGACCAACGCACCATGCACGGCCTCAATAAGCACCACTTCTTCCTCATTGCTATAGCATTTGCGAACCTCAATTAATACGCTGGCATTCCCTCCCCCCGATAGATTAATCAAATTAAAGAATTTCAGGCCTTCTCAATATTAGGTCGCCACAAGTTGCATTCAAATCAATTAAAGCATCATATTGCTCAATAGATACCTATCTATTGAGCTAGCAATAGATAAATTAGCGTGATTTTATGGTTAGAATTGCCGCCACACCTTAATGGAAACGCAATTTATATGAAAAAAATATTGGTACATCAAAACGATGGGGACCCCATTTTCATCTCACTATCGCCTGATAATTTTTTTCATATAATCCACCAAACTAAATCCAAAGGAAGCTATAAATCCTTAGTGGATGCAATCAATTGCGCTACCAATAAAATTGTTTCGACTGGATCAAAAGGGCTTCTAGGCTGGCAAACAGCCAGAATCGAATAATTTAGCGCCTGCTGCCTGCGTGCCTCTAGTGATAGAGACCCCAGCACTGAATTAAGAACTCCATTGCCTCACATTAAACCTTGGTCTAGCGCACAAGCCCGCCACCTGGTTTGCAGTATTAACTGCGTACATCAACTCATTTTGCCTAATTTGAAGTCTAGCAATAATATGGTTGATCTTTGCAAAGTCGCAAAGGTAAACCTCGCCATTTAACTGAAGCCCACTCTGATCAGCGATCTTTGATAACCCCATCAGATCATCGCTCATCAAGCTGGAGAGCTGTTTAATTTCTCGGCTGCCTCGACATACCTCCCCAGTGCATCGTAATTCATAAATACCCTTAACTTTCTGACATTCCATATTTCAACATAATGACAGATAAAATTGACCTATCTGAGCAGACATCATGGCGCAACCAATTAAGATCTGAAATTACCCACACTTCATATTCCAAAAAATAGCATCGTCAGAAAGAGGGCCACCCCCACAACAAAAGAGGTATCTTGAACAATAAATATTGTGACTTAAGCTATTACATATTCCAGTGAATATTGCCACTCATTGCAGTCCAAACCTGCCAGTCATTCCAGTGGAAGTGGTCCGGTGACTCCGGCGTGGGTCGCCACAATAAACGCTGCATTTATTGCAAAAGATTAACTCTTCATTTCAATAAGACGTCATTTTTGGAGGTGTACAGATATTCCTGAGGATCAATCAACGAGCCTGCTGACTAAGCGCGCATTCCAGTCAAGCCCGCCACCTGTTCCAATTCAAACCTGCCACTCATTCTAGTAGGCGTCGCCAGATAGAGATTTACTAAATTGAGAGATAAGTAAAGACTGAAATATGAAAGCATGCGCTTTAAAATTTAAAAATATATCCCTCTCGGTAAAATCAAGAATATATATGCGATCTAATAACTGCCTAAGGCTTTAAATGAACTCTAAGGGCGAGAACAATTAATGATGCCAATTTCTCACTCTAAAATCAAAGGCAACCCATTTGAAGTAGTTTGCGAAATTGATGGCGTGCGGACAGCAGTTTTAGCAGATCAAATTAAGTCACTCGATTATCAAGTGCGCAAAGCAAAAATTAAATCCAAAATAAGTACAAGGGATCCGGGCGAAATGAGGGCAAAGATTAAGCCCTTATTGCAGATTGGCTAACAAAATCAATCACGGATTACGGATACCCATTTAAAATAACATCCACTTTCCCTATTGAGGTTGCGTCAACCCATTCTAGTCGATCGCCAATAGCACATCTAGCCCCCGGTGTAAGCATTCAAATTGCTGTCGTGCTGTTTGACATCGCGAACAACTCTGCAAATGTCGCGCAAGTCGCGCCACATCCTCAACATCGAGTTCGTTGTCACGTAATTGGCTCACCAACCACACACTGTCTTTGCAGGTGATTTGATTTTTTGGGTCAGAAGAAATGCTCAAAAAATTACTCCTTAAGCCCGGGACGACCGGCCATTTTAAATTCAAGGCAAGTACGTAAAGCCAGCCGAGCTCGCATCATGATTACGCGAATATGGTTCATTTGAAGCCCTGTCCGATGAGAAATTTCCTGACTTTCAAAACCTAAGTATTCGCGCATTAAAAAAACATGCGCTGTTTTTTCGGGTAACTTTTCTAGGCATGCCTGTAACAATTGCATTGTTTGTTTTTGTTGCAAGGTTTCGCTGGGGTTGCTATCGGTCTCCCACCACGCTTGCGGCTCATCCACCCACCGACCATTAACATCAAACAAGGCTCGATCAAGCATCTGCAACTCTTGGTCGACATCCATACCATTGAATGAGGGCTGACGTTTACGCCTTCGCAGAGCATCCAAAATTTTGAACCTGAGAATCCCAACCAACCAACCAGGTACGTATGGTAGCGCGACCTTCAAACTGGTCAATAGCTTGCCATGCAGCCAACGACATTTCTTGCACCACGTCTGCAGCATCTTGCTGTTCGCGTAACTGGGAATAGGCGAGCCGAAGAAAAAACCTACGCTCATCACGCAAATTTTGCTCCAACTCCGCACGCCAAGCCATACAAAAAATATTTATCTTACAAAGCCGAAGGGGGGAACTCCGCCTGTGAAGGGGTCAGCTCCAACTGAAACGTTACTGGGGCCGATGTAGAAAGGTAGCTCAATCCCATGATCACACGCAAAGTCTCAACCCCGGAATTCAGGCCGAAATCATTAGCATTAATAATGATAGCTTCACGCGTGCTCACCATGCGCTTGTTGTGAACGGGGGTCACTTGCAGCTCCGCTTTGATAGCTTTGCTTTGGCTCGCCATACTCAACTGTCCATCCACAGTGATGCCAACAGACTCCTTGCCAGCGTTGATTTTTTGCAAATCCTCCGGCTTGATTTTGGCCTTAAAACTCACGACTGGATGTGTTGCAACATTCCAAAGTATCGTTTGCAGTCGTTCATCGCGAATCATAACGCCGCTGTCAATGCTGGCCAAATTAATATCAAGTTGAATATTTCCTTGTGCATCCATGCCGCCCTTAAAAGATTTGAATCGCATGGTTTCAGTGACGCCGCCTATACCTACTGCACCAGACTTAGTTGTATTAAATGTCAAGCTGGATGCTGGCAAATGGACTTGCCAGTTAGGTGATGCACCCTGTGCCATAGCGCTACCAAACCCAAATATGGGTAAATAGATAGTCGCAACTAGCAGGGCTTGGGACAAATGTTGTGTGAAATTCTGATGCATAGTTTTTCCAAAATGTTAGAGGGTTTATTTAATGCCACTTGCCATGAACTGACCCACAAAAGTTGGACAGTTTGATTAGGTTAGCACGAGGGATTGAGTTCGGTATTGCACCGGACTTAATCCCTTTAGCTTTTCTTTGATTCGATCGTGGTTGTAGTAGTGGATGTATTCCTTAAGTTCAACCTTAAAAGATTGGACGCTGTCAAACTTCTTTTGGTAGAA
>NZ_JBIIPA010000005.1:0-93176 GCF_044342855.1 Polynucleobacter sp. | reverse complement strand
CGAAGAACGACCACACAGATCGCTTGGCAGAATATCGCCTAGAGACTATCGAGCGCAGGCAGAAAACAACACTTTAGGAATGTCGGCTTGACGGGGGATGCTACAACGACCCCTCCGATATGTAAGGTCATGGTAACAAACGGGGTATTTTTAGTGAATATCGAATTTGTATTAATTTTTTTTAATCAATACATTTCAGGTTTGAATTGAAGGGGAGTCCACTTCGTTTATTGACCTAAAGATCCAAACAAAAAAGCACCAAAGTTTTAGCTTTAGTGCTTTTCGGACCTTCAGAAACCAAAAAACCCTTAATAATCAAGGGTTTGTGGTTGCGGGGGCAGGATTTGAACCTACGACCTTCGGGTTATGAGCCCGACGAGCTGCCAGACTGCTCCACCCCGCGTCTGAAGCTGAGATTCTACCATTTTTTGAGGGTCTCTGTCGAGATATACCTTTAAATAGAGCTGTAATAAGTGGTTTTGAGGAGTAAATATCACTCCTGAGTCAGGCTGCATAAGGAGTAACATATTGCCGTGCAACATCACATTAAGGTTTTGAGATGTCCATTAGTAATCCAGAATTTTCTAGCTCCACACTTTTGAACCCAGTTGAGGTTCAGGGGTCAGGAGGCGAGCATAAAAAAAGCCTCGGCGTAATGATGCTTGCGGCAATTGGCGTTGTCTTTGGTGACATCGGTACTAGCCCACTCTACGCGCTCAAGGAATGTTTCGATCCTCATCATGGCATCGCGTACACACCCGAGGCCCTCTTTGGCGTGATCTCGATGATGATCTGGGCTCTCATTTTGGTGGTGACAGTGAAGTACGTTCTCTTTGTGATGCGTGCAGATAACAAAGGGGAGGGTGGTGTTCTCTCGCTAATGGCTTTGGCTCTGCGTTCATTTGATAGTAAGTCAAAGAGTTACTTCTTCTTCATGATCATCGGTATGTTGGGCGCATGTATGTTGCTGGGCGAATCCGTTATTACGCCAGCAATTTCTGTTTTATCTGCCCTTGAAGGTATTGAGATTGCGGCGCCTGGCCTAAGTAAATTCGTTATCCCGATTTCATTAGTGATTTTGGTTGCATTATTTCTGATCCAAAAATTTGGGACCGCCGCCGTTGGCAAGTTGTTTGGCCCAATCACTTTGGCTTGGTTTTTAACTCTTGCTGCCTTAGGCGTTATTAATATTGGTGATGCGCCAGAGATTGTTGCTGCATTCAATCCTTGGTATGCCATGAACTTCATCATTGAGCACCCAACTACTGCCTATATCGTGATGGGTGCCGTCGTCTTGGTTGTTACTGGTGTCGAGGCTTTGTATTTGGATATGGGGCACTTCGGACGTACTCCAGTTCGTTATGCTTGGTTGCTAATTGTGTTGCCTAGTTTATTAATTAATTATCTGGGTCAAGGCGCTTTACTCCTGTCTAATCCAGAGGCTGTTAAAAACCCGTTTTATTTGATGGTGCCTGATTGGGCTTTATGGCCAACAGTAGGTTTGGCTACTGTAGCCACTGTGATTGCCTCGCAGGCGGTTATCTCTGGGGCTTATTCACTAGTGAGTCAGGCGATCTTACTCGGCTTTATGCCGCGCATGAATATTCAGCACACTTCGGATTCGGAGCAAGGTCAGATTTACATTCCGATGGTGAATTGGGCTTTGTTATTTATGGTGGTTGTTACCATTATTGAGTTTAGAGAATCAGTCAATTTAGCGGCAGCTTACGGTATTTCCGTGACATCAACTATGTTGATCACCACCATCTTGTTGGCCGTGGTGATGTTCCGTGAATGGAAGATGAACATCATATTGGTCGGTCTGATTACAGTCTTATTTTTTGTTGTTGATATTGCTTTCTGGACTGCGAATTTAATTAAGATTAAAGATGGTGGTTGGTATCCATTGGCTTTAGGCTTATTGTGCTTTACCTGTCTGATTACTTGGTACAGAGGTCGTCAGATTTTGCGCCAGCGCGCAATGGAAGAGGGTATCCAACTGGGTAGCTTCATTGAGTCTTTATTAAAGCATCCGCCGCATCGGGTTGAGGGTACTGCTGTATTCCTCACAGCGCACGTTGATTACTTGCCAGTTTCCTTCTTGCACAACCTAAAGCACAACCATGTTCTGCATGAGAGAGTCTTCTTTTTGAAGGTCAGTATTTGGGATATTCCTTATGTGAATGATGCTGAGCGCATCACCATGAAAGACCTTGGTGGCAATATCCATGTGGTGCGTGCTATCTATGGCTTTAAAGAAACTCCAGATATGGGCTCCATCATTGAGCTAATTGAGAAGTCATCCGGGCTTCGATTTAACTTGATGGATACCTCATTCTTTTTATCGCGTGACACCATCGTGGCTACAGAGCTTCCTGGCATGGCTTTGTGGCGTGAGCGCTTATTCTGCTGGATGTACCAAAATGCCGGTCGCCAATCTGATTTCTTCAAGATTCCTGCCAATCGCTTAGTTGAGCTCGGCGCAAAGGTAGAGATTTGAGAAAGTCTGTCACCTTGCGCTCCCTGTTCTCCTTAGGGGCATTTCTAATGATTTGCTCCTTCAGCAATCTGGTGCTTGGCACTCCTGCCGAAGAAGCGCAGCTGGAGCAGCTTGACAAGATTGAGGGTGAGCTGGAATTGCAACGCGATTGGGCTAAATACCGCTGGGATAAAAAAAACTCTGATTGCTATCAAAACTACCGGGTTAATAGCTGCCTCAAGGACTCTCGTGCTGAGTATCGTAAAGAGATAGATCCAATACGCGTGCAAGAGGTGGAGTTGCATGAGGTGCAGCGTAAGTTGCGAGCGAGCATTAAAGATCAGCGTGATGCTACCAAGATCGCTGAACGTGCTTCCGCTGAAAAAGCGGCGGAGCGTTCGGCCAATCAAAAAGAATTTGAAGAGAAGCAAAAGGCAGCAGCTGCTCGTGCAGCAGATGTTGAGCAACGCCGCAAAGATGCACCTAAGCGCGCTCAAGAGAACAAAGCGGGCACACAGCTCGATTAATTGATTTTTACCGTTGCACTCACTAATTACTAGGTAATACTTTGGCCAAGATTAAAACAATCTATATCTGTCAGTCATGCGGTGGGACCTCTGCTAAGTGGCAAGGACAGTGTCCTTCATGTCAGGCATGGAATACGCTAGAAGAAGGCTTACCCGAGGTGAGCTCGAATACCCGTTTTCAAGGCCTAGCGCAATCTCTTCCACGTCAAAAGCTCTCAGCAATTAGCGCGGAAGATCTCCCCCGCTTTAGTACTGGCGTAGAAGAGTTTGATCGCGTTCTAGGCGGTGGATTAGTTCCTGGCGGAGTTGTTTTGTTGGGTGGTGATCCAGGTATTGGTAAATCCACCTTGTTGCTACAAGCACTGGCTGAAATGAGTGCTGCAGGCATGAACGTCCTCTACAGCAGTGGTGAAGAATCTGCCGCTCAAATTGCACTACGAGCAAAACGTATTGCATTGGATGCTCCTCAATTAGAAGTGCTTGCTGAGATTCAATTAGAAAAACTGTTATCCATCATGGACACGGTGAAGCCTCAAGTCTTGGTGGTGGATTCCATTCAGACTTTGTATTCAGAAGTGTTGAGTTCAGCTCCAGGCTCTGTCGCGCAAGTACGAGAGTGTGCTGCGCAATTAACTAGGGCTGCTAAATCTAGTGGCATCTGTGTCTTGATGGTGGGCCATGTGACTAAAGACGGTCACTTGGCCGGCCCGCGTGTACTCGAACATATTGTCGATACTGTTTTGTACTTTGAGGGTGATACCCATTCTTCATTTAGATTGGTGCGCTCGATTAAAAACCGTTTTGGCGCAGTCAATGAGCTTGGCGTATTTGCCATGACTGAAAAAGGTCTGCGTGGAGTTGCCAATCCTTCAGCTATTTTCTTATCGCAACATGCCGAGATGGTACCTGGTGCCTGCGTATTGGTTACGCAAGAGGGTAGTCGCCCACTCTTGGTAGAGATTCAGGCGCTTGTAGATACTGCGCATATCCCTAATCCTCGTCGCTTGGCTGTCGGCTTGGAGCAGGCGCGATTGGCTATGCTCTTGGCGGTATTGCATCGTCATGCTGGTGTGGCGTGCTTTGATCAGGATGTATTCTTGAATGCAGTAGGCGGCGTGAAGATTTCTGAGCCAGCAGCCGACTTGGCAGTGTTGTTGGCAATTCAATCTTCGATTCGTAATAAGGCCCTACCAAAAGAATTAATTGTCTTCGGTGAAGTTGGTTTAGCTGGAGAGATTCGTCCATGCCCACGTGGCCAGGAGCGCCTTAAAGAAGCGGCTAAGCTTGGCTTCACGGTGGCAATTATTCCGAAGGCCAATATGCCGAAGACCAAGATTTCAGGATTAAGAGTGATTCCGGTAGAGCGTATTGATGAGGCTATCTCTGCAGCTGCAGAGCTAAGCTAAAGCAGTAATAAACTTAGCGCAGGTCTTCCGCTTGAATCAGTAAAACTTGCTCGTCGCCCGCAGATACTTCCATCCAAATTACTGGGATCTGCGGAAACGCTTTTTTAAAGTGCTCATACTCATTGCCAATCTCAATCAGAATGGCGCCACGTTCAGATAGATAGTCAGGAGCACCCGCAATAATCTTGCGAATGAGGTCCATGCCATCATCGCCACCCGCCAAAGCAAGAGCAGGCTCCGCATGATATTCAGCGGGTAGGGTATTCATGGAATTGGCGTTGACGTAAGGCGGATTGCAAATGATGAGATCAAAGAGATTGTCTTCATGCGGTTCTGGAAGCGCATCCCAGAGATCACCCTCAAAAAGTTCCACTTGAGAAGTGAGACCATGACGATCGAGATTGCGAGATGCCACTGCTAATGCAGGTAAGCTGATGTCACAAGCACTCACATGAATATCTGGGCAAGCCAAGGCTAGCAAAATTGCTAGAGAGCCATTGCCGGTACAAAGATCGAGAGCTTTACCATCTGCTGGCAGCCAAGGCTCAAGTGAGCCTTCAACGATGAGTTCAGCTATCCAGGAGCGGGGGACAATGCTTTGTTCGCTGGAGAAAAAAGGCACACCCATTAACCAAGCTTCACCCAAAATATAGGCCAATGGCTTGCGCGAAGAGATGCGGAGTTCTGTCACCTCAAATGCCTTAGCAATTTGCTCGGCGCTTATTACGCTCTCTAAGTGATCGAGTGCATCAGTAGGGCTGAGATCCAGCTGTTTACTAGCAATCCACAGAGCTTCACTCTGCGCGTCTATGGCACCATGACCATAATGTAAATCCGCCGCCTCTAGTCGTTGTGCAATTTGATCAATGCATTGATCAAGTGTCAGAGATTGCTGGGGCGCAGGGTCCATTAGAAATTTTTATGAGCTAAGTAATTGACTGAATAATCTTAAGCAATAAGTTGCTCGAGAGTCTTACGGAAGATATTTTTGAGTGGCACGACATCATCCACTATGACACACTCATCAATTTTGTGACTTGTCGCATTGAGTGGGCCAAACTCGACCACCTCTTTGCAGATCTTGGCAATGAAACGACCATCACTTGTGCCGCCAGTGGTAGAGAGCTCTGCATCAATTTTAGTTTCAGCTTTGATAGCGTTGCGTAATGCGCCGGCAAGGGCGCCATCACCTGTAATGAATGGGCTACCGCCCAAGACCCAGTCAATCTCAAACTCGAGGCCTGCGCCAGTGAGGATTCCCTCTAGGCGGCTGCGCAACTCTTCTGGCTTACTCTCAGTCGAGAAGCGGAAATTGAAATCAATTGCCAATTCACCTGGGATGACATTGTTCGCGCCAGTACCTGCATGAATATTAGAAATCTGAAAGCTAGTAGGTTGGAAATACTGGTTGCCCTTATCCCACTCAGTCTCCACTAGCGCTTGAATTGCTGGTGCTGAAAGATGGATGGGATTTTTGCCTAGGTGGGGGTAGGCGATATGCGCCTGAATACCTTTGACTCTGAGCTTGCCTGAGAGTGAGCCGCGACGACCATTCTTAATCATGTCGCCCAATTGGTCGACTGAGGTTGGCTCGCCAATGACGCAGTAATCTAAACGCTGCCCCTGTTTTTGCAAGCGCTCGCACATGATGACGGTGCCATCATTGGCTGGACCTTCTTCATCACTAGTAATCAAAAAGGCAATTGAACCTTTGTGATTCGGATGGGTGATTACGAATTCTTCTGTAGCAACCACAAATGCTGCAAGAGACGTTTTCATATCCGCAGCGCCACGACCATAGAGCACGCCGTCACGAATGGTTGGGGTAAATGGATCATTGGTCCATTTTTCGAGCGGGCCAGTAGGCACTACGTCGGTGTGACCGGCAAACACCAATACTTCACCTTGATCGCCGGCTACACCTTTTTTAATAGCCCAAAGATTAGTTACCTGAAAACTCTCAGGACCACTAACAACGCTTTCAGTGTGAAAACCTATTGCTTGCAGGCGTTTGGCAATGAGCTCCTGACAGCCCCCGTCTGCTGGGGTTAGCGAGCGACAGGAGATAAGAGCTTCAGTAAGCTCAAGGGTAGCGCTCATAGATTTAACTTAATCGCGCAAGAGTTCGTTAATCGCAGTCTTGGCTCTAGTTTGAGCATCGACCTTTTTCACGATGATCGCGGCGTACAGGCTGTACTTGCCGCAAGCAGAAGGAAGTGAGCCGGGAACCACAACAGAACCTGCCGGTACACGGCCGTAATGGATTTCACCGGTTTCGCGGTCGTAGATCTTGGTGCTTTGACCAATATAGACGCCCATAGAGAGAACGGCATTTTCTTCAATAACGACACCTTCAACGACCTCAGAGCGGGCGCCAATAAAGCAGTTGTCTTCAATAATCACAGGGCCAGCTTGGATTGGCTCTAAAACACCGCCAATACCAACACCACCGGAAAGGTGAACGTTTTTACCGATTTGGGCACATGAGCCTACAGTTGCCCAGGTATCAACCATGGTGCCTTCGCCTACATAAGCGCCAATATTGACGTAGGAAGGCATTAAAACGGCATTTTTACCGATAAATGAGCCACGGCGGGCCATGGCAGGGGGAACTATGCGGAAACCGCCATTGGCGAAGTCATCTGCGGTGTAGTGCTCAAACTTGCTCGGCACCTTGTCGTAGAACTGGGTATAGCCGCCAGCACCCATGGGTTTGTTGTCTTCCAGGCGGAAAGAGAGCAAAACAGCCTTCTTTACCCACTGGTTTACTTCCCATTTGCCGACGCTGCGGCGCTCAGCCACACGAATACTGCCTGTATTCAGACCTTCGAGTACGGCGTTCACGGCGTTGCGGATTTCCCCGGAAACGGCCTCAGGAGACAGGTTTGCGCGGTTTTCCCAGGCTTGTTCGATGATGCTTTGTGGTGATTGGCTCATGCTTTTCAGTTAACTATCAGATTGTTAAGGGGTTTTGACCCTGGAAGTAGATTAATCATTATATCGGTGGGGCAAAAACCCGTGTGAGGAGCCCTAAGCTTGCTATCATCTTCCCACTTTAGTAATAATTTTTTACCCCCTTATTTGAACCCCTTTTTTCCCTGCAAAGTACGCCGTGCAACTGAAATCCATCAAACTTTCCGGCTTTAAGTCCTTCGTCGATCCAACTCACTTTGAAATGCCAGGTCAATTGATCGGTGTTGTGGGTCCTAACGGTTGCGGAAAGTCGAACATTATTGACGCTGTACGTTGGGTTTTGGGCGAGTCACGCGCCAGTGAATTGCGTGGCGAATCGATGCAGGACGTAATCTTTAATGGTTCTGGTTTGCGTAAACCATCTGGTCGCGCTAGTGTGGAACTCATTTTTGATAATTCAGAAGGGCGCGCTCAAGGTCAGTGGAGTGCTTTTACCGAATTGGGTATCAAACGTGTTCTGACGCGTGATGGTAATTCCAGCTACTACGTCAACAATCAAGTTGTACGCCGAAAAGACATTCAAGATATTTTCTTGGGCACCGGTATGGGTCCAAGAGGTTACGCGATCATCGGGCAAGGCACGATCAATCGCATCCTGGAAGCAAAACCAGAAGAGCTGCGTGTTTTCTTGGAAGAGGCTGCAGGTGTTTCCAAATACAAAGAGCGTCGTAAAGAAACGGCCTCCCGTCTTGAAGATACAAAAGAAAACCTAGTACGCGTAGAAGATATTTTGCGTGAGCTCGATCAGCAGGTAACTCGCTTAGAGAAGCAGGCTACTGTCGCTGAGCGCCATGCTGAACTGTCTACTGAGATGAAGTCTCAGCAACAGTTACTCTGGTTCGTGCGTCAGACTGAGGCTGGTAAAGAACAGGAACGTCATGCCAACGGCGCTCGTGAGACGCAAGTAAGCTTGGAAGAGCAGACGGCCAAAATGCGTCATGTGGAGACTGAGCTTGAGACAATGCGCACAGAGCAGTATGCTTTGCAGGATAAGGTTTCTCAGGCTCAAGGTGACTTGTATCAAACAAATGCTGATGTCAGCCAAGTAGAGTCACAGATTCGTTACGTGCAAGAAGCGCGTCAGCGTCTGCAACAACAATCCCAAGATTTACAAGCACAACTTCAACGTTGGACCGTTCAAGAAACTGATGCTGCTCAAGCACAGCGTACGGCCGAGCAAGAGCTCAACCTAGCCGCAGAAAAAGAGCAAACATTAATCGCCGATTTATCAGGCTTGCAAGAGCAAATGCCCTCACGCGAAGAGGCATATCAAGTTCACGCACGCGAACTGAATGATGCGCGTGAAAACTTAGCCACGATTGACCAGCGCTTAGCTAGTTTAGGTGAGCGCGTTAAAGCTATTAATACACAAGTTGAAGAGCTTAAAGGGCGCGATACCCGCCTTGAGGCTGAGCTTGCTGGTATGCGTAGACCCGATGCCGAAGCATTGCAAACGGCAATTGACCGTCATGCGATGGCGCAACGCAAAGTGGATGAAGCAAGACAAAAAGCCGGAGAGGCGCAACAACGTGTCCCGGCTGCAGATGAAGCTCGTAATACTGCGCAACAACAGATTCAGTTGGCTAACCAAGAGTTGGCTCAAACCGAAGCAAAACTCACCGCACTGACTGCATTGCAAGCCAGCGTTCAAGCCCAAGGCAAAATTGGCCCATGGCTTGAGAGCAAAGGCTTAAAAGAGAGCAAGCGTTTGTGGCAAGAGCTCAAGGTGGAGAGTGGTTGGGAAGCCGCCTTGGAGTCCGTCTTGCGCGAGCGCTTAGCTGCTGTTACAGCCAAGAGCGTTCAAGAAACTTTAGCTTTAGCGAATGATGCCCCTCCAAGTCGTTTGGCTATTTTATTAACGGAAGATATTTCTCCTGCGCACACGACTGTGCCAGCGGATTTCATTCCTCTGCTAACTCGTGTTCAGAGTGCAGGCGCACCTCGCGTTGCCGCTGTATTGCAAGAGTGGTTAGACAACATCTATATTGCTAATAGCTTGGAAGATGCATTGCATCGTCGTGAGAAGTTGCCTGCAGGCGGTGCTTTTGTTACTCAACAGGGCCATTTAGTGAGCCGTGTAGGTGTGCAGTTGTACGCAGCTGATTCTGAGCAGGCTGGTATGTTGGCACGTGCTCAAGAGATGGAAGGTCTCGAGAAGCAATTGCGTGCACAGAAGTTAATTCAAAGTGAGTTGCAAGGTGAGTTGGATCAATGTGCTGCTAACTATCAGGCCGCCCACCAAACTGCTGAGCAAACTCGCATTGCTGCTGAGCAAGCCGTGCAAGAAGTACATGGTTTTGAAGTAGAAAGAATGCAATTAACTCAGGCTGAAGAAAAGTACAGTCAGCGCGCCGAACAAATTCAGGGAGAATTGGGCGAGTTGCGCCAGCAAATGGAGCAATTGATTCAAACTCAAGAGCAATCAGCTGAAGAGCTTGCTCAGTCAGAAGAATCTAAGCAAGGCTTGCAAGAAAATCTTGCTATCGCTCAAGAAAAACTCGAGTTAGCCACCCAGGAACGCGATCGTTTGCGTGAGTCTTTGCGCTCATCCGAGATGTCTGCTCAAGAAGCGGCTTTTGCAACTCGCTCTTTACAGCAACGAATTGCTGACTTGCAGCGTGATCAAAGTACTGCACGTGTGCAGATCATGGAGATCCAGGATAAGCAGGCTACCTCTGAACAAGAGCTTGAAACTCTCAGCGATGAAGAGGCTCAAGATAAATTGCAGGGACTTTTGCTGGCTCGCAGTGCTCGCGAAGCAGCTTTAGCAAATGCTCGCACCGAACAAGATGCTTTATTGCATCAATTGCGTGAAGCAGATGAAGTGCGCTTACAGATTGAGCGCAGCCTACAGCCAATGCGTGACAAGGTCGTGGATTTGCAGTTACGTGAACAGGCTGCCCGTTTGAGCTTTGAGCAGTTTGCAACCTTGCTCTCAGATGCTGAGGCCGACCTAACTGCATTAGAGGCAAACTTTAGTCCTGACCTTAAAGCAGGTGCTTTACAAAGCGAAGTAACTCGCCTTGGCAATGAGATTCAGTCTTTGGGCCCAGTAAACATGGCTGCCTTGGATGAGCTTTCAAGTTCGCGTGAGCGCAAGCAGTTCTTAGATGCGCAATCCGCTGACTTGAACGAGGCAATGCAGACTTTGACGGATGCGATTGCCAAAATTGACGCGGAAACTCGTGATCTCTTGCAAGGTACGTTTGATCAGGTCAATACCCACTTCGGAAAATTGTTCCCCGAGTTATTCGGTGGTGGTCATGCTGAGTTGGTGATGACTGGTGAAGAGATTTTGGATGCTGGCGTTCAAGTGATGGCTCAGCCTCCAGGCAAGAAAAATAGCTCGATCTACTTACTCTCCGGTGGTGAAAAGGCCTTGACTGCGATTGCTCTGGTCTTCTCCTTATTCCTCCTCAATCCTGCCCCATTCTGCTTGCTCGATGAGGTTGATGCGCCATTGGATGATGCGAATACCTTGCGTTATGCGCAGATGGTTGCCAAAATGTCTAATAAGACTCAATTCGTATTCATCTCACATAACAAGATCACTATGGAAATTGCTCATCAGTTGATTGGTGTCACCATGCAAGAGCAGGGTGTCTCTCGTATTGTGGCGGTGGATATTTCTTCTGCGGTGTCTATGGTGGAGGCAGCTTAAGTGGATCTAGAGCAATTCATGACAATGTTGGGTTTGTCTGACTTGCAGTTCGCTTTGGCTGTTATTGGCCTGCTGATTCTCATTTCAGTTGCCATTCTGAATTTCAAATACGCCCGAGCTCGCCGCAAGGCAAAAGCTGCCGGTGAATACTCTGCTGACAATCGTTTTACAAAGGAACCTTCTTTTGGAGGCATTACAGTTTCAATGCCATCCACCCCAGAAAGTTTTTCAATTGATCCCCGTATTGATTGCGTTATCACTCTACGTTTTGATGAGGGCATTAGTGGCGCTGAAATCTTAGAAGAAATCAATGCTTGGAATGACATTCCTGTAACTTCAACAGCGCGTTGGATGTGCGAAGGTTTAAATGCCGATGTTGATGCTGCTGAAGATTGGGAAACCTTGCGCTCAGAAGCGTCTTATTCTGAGTTGCAGTTAGCAATTCAGCTGGCTAATCGTCGCGGTCCGATTGGTGTATTGGAGCTTTCTGATTTTTGTTCGCGTGCACAAGCGCTTGCAGAAACCTTGGGCTCCCAGATTGATATGCCAAGCGTGAGCGCTATGTTGGATGGTGCTAAAGAGCTCGATGCCATGGCTGCGGAGAGTGACATTCAGTTGAGTATTAATGTGCTTTTCGACGAGGCAACACCTGGTGCTAATTTTGATGCCTTGATGCGTAAGCGCGGTTTTAGGCTTTCCCGTAACGGCCGTGCTTACGAGTTCTATAGCAACGGTACGTTCATCTTTACCAGCGCAGAAATCGATCCTAATGCGCCCATTAAGCAAGCAACCTTATTGCTCGAAGTGCCCCTGGTATCTCAGGATGAGCGTGCTTTTGAGCGCATGCTGGGCGAGGGTATTGAGATCGCTCAAGCTGCCCACGGTCGCTTGGTGGATGACAACGGTATTAATTTGACTGAAGCTGCAGTGATGAGTATTCGCCAGCATCTTGATGTCTTGTATGCCAATCTTGAGAAGGGTGGCGTTCCAGCTGGCTCTTCTACTGCCAGCAGACTCTTTAGCTAAGGAATCGCTTTGTCGTCCTCTAGTCCGACAAATTTAGCGGATCACTACGCATTCTTACAAGCTGAGCTAGCTCGCTTAGAGCATGCTTACTACGTCCTGGATAACCCCATAGTTCCTGATAGCGAGTATGACCGCCTCTATCGCGAGTTACTCGACATTGAGGTCATACATCCTGAGTGGGTGACTGCTGATTCACTTTCCCAAAGAGTAGGTGGCGCCGCACTTAAAGAATTTGATTCAGTTACGCATGTGGTGCCAATGCTTTCATTGAACAATGCTTTTGAAGATGCAGAGCTCGCCGCTTTTGATCGCCGTTGCCGTGAGGGTTTGCACGTCGACCAAGTGGATTACGCGGGCGAACTCAAATTTGATGGTCTGGCAATCTCACTGCGTTATGAGCATGGCTCTTTAGTGAGGGCAGCCACTCGTGGTGATGGTGCTAGCGGTGAGGACGTTACGGCCAATATCAAAACGATTCGTGCTATCCCATTAAAGCTGACAGGTGAGAATATCCCGGCAGTGTTGGAAGTGCGTGGTGAAGTCTTTATGTATCTCCAAGACTTCCAGAAAATGAATACGCAAGCCGCAGCCCAGGGGGAGAAAGAATTTGCTAACCCTCGTAATGCCGCTGCAGGAAGTCTGCGTCAATTAGATTCTAAGATCACTGCCAAGAGACCGCTCTCATTCTTTGCTTATGGCTTAGGAGCTCTAGAGCCTCAGTCTTGGCTACCAAATACCCATGAACAGCTTCTCAATGCTTATGTAAAGCTAGGCTTGCCAGTTTGCACTGAGCGCCGTGTTCTCAAATCCGTAGCGGAGATATTGGCTTTTTATAACGAGGTTGGTGCAAAGCGTGATGAACTTCCTTACGACATTGATGGTGTTGTTTACAAGGTCAACTCCTTTGCTGAGCAAGCCAAATTGGGCTTTGTATCCAGAGCCCCACGATTTGCCTTGGCTCACAAGTTCCCGGCACAAGAAGCCTTAACCACCGTTCTCGGAATTGATGTGCAGGTTGGACGTACGGGTGCCATTACTCCAGTCGCAAGACTTGCTCCAGTAGAGGTAGGTGGAGTTACCGTGACCAACGCTACTCTCCACAATGAAGATGAAGTAAAGCGCAAAGATGTACGCATTGGCGATACTGTTTCTGTCAGAAGAGCAGGGGATGTCATTCCTGAAGTCGTTTCGGTAGTGAAAGAGCGTAGACCTGCTAATGCAGCGGAATTTGTCATGCCAACAAATTGCCCAGTGTGCGATTCGCACATAGAACGATTGGCTGATGAGGCAATTGCACGTTGTAGCGGTGGCTTATTCTGCGGAGCGCAGCGCAAGCAGGCATTAATTCATTTTGCCCATAGAAGAGCTTTAGACATTGAAGGCTTGGGCGAGAAGATCGTCGATCAGTTGGTTGATCACAATCTAGTCAGAACGCCGGCCGATCTCTATCGCCTTGGCTTTACAGCTATTGCCAACCTAGAGCGCATGGGCGAGAAGTCGGCTGACAATCTCATAGCCGCAATCAATCAATCCAGAAACACTACGCTAGCGAGATTCATCTTTGCACTGGGTATTCGTCATGTGGGCGAGACCACAGCCAAAGACTTGGCTAATCACTACCAATCCATGCACGCCTTAATGGATGCCAGCCTTGAAGACTTGTTGACAGTAAAAGATGTTGGTCCTGTAGTGGCAGACTCAATAACTAGCTTTATGGAAGAAGCCCATAACCGTGAAGTGATCGAGCAACTCTTGGCTTCAGGTATGCAACTATCTGTTGAGGAAAAAGTCATCAGCGCAGCTGTAGCAGGGAAAACCTTTGTTCTCACCGGTACATTCCCAACCATGACAAGAGATGAGGCAAAAGATCTTCTCGAAAAAGCAGGTGCCAAAGTCGCTGGATCGGTTTCCAAGAAAACCGACTACGTAGTAGCTGGAACGGATGCTGGTAGCAAGCTCACTAAAGCTGAAGAGCTGGGCGTTCCAGTGATTGATGAAGCCGCTATGGTGGGCTTATTAGGCTAAATTACCTGCTAATCTAAATGGCTGCTTTCGGCCATAGGGCGCCGTACATCAATTTGACTATTCTTCTGCTGAGCCACCCAGTGCTAAATATAAATTGATACGCTGGGCTAGAGCATCAACTTTTCCTTGGCGCCAGCGCATTTCACTATTATTCGTAGAAATAATTTGTTGCTGTACTTGGCGCTGATCAACTCGACCTACTTTTAATTCTGCATTTGTATTTTGCATAATGCGCTTTTGCTCTTTGAGCTGTATTTCCAGTTGCTTACTGCGATCTCTCCAGTTAGATTCACCAGATAATGCATTTTCAACATCGCTAAAAGCAGTCAAAACGATTTTTCCGTAATTTGCTAATGCTGCTTGGGCCTCTGCATTTTGATAGGCAATCTGGGCTTCAATGGTTCCGCCCATGAATAGTGGTACTGAGGCATTTGCACCCACACCAAAACTAGTATTAGCACCATTGATCAAGCTAAATATTTGACTATTAATGTAGCCAAATCCTGCAGTCAGGCTGATCTTAGGCAGTCTTGCCAGACGTTTTTCATCAGCAAGATAGAAGGCGCTATTTACTCTGGCTTCCGCAGCAATAACATCTGGCCTACGTTCAAGTAAGTCTGCGGGTAATCCTGGGCTTACTGGAGGAGGCAGATCAGGAAGAAAGGTTGTTTTAAGTGGCTCTGCTTTAGGGTAACGACCAACCAGAACTTCAACAGCGCGTAACGATTGGTCTCTTGTTTGAGCGGCATTAATTGCCGCCTCTTTACTCTGAGCGGCGTTTGAGAGGGCAGCCGATACTTCGGAGGTGGACGATGCGCCAACCTTTTCGCGGACCTGCATTAATTCAGCAAATTTAGCTGCAGCCTCAGCATTTTGATTGGCTAAGCTTGATTGATCTTGTAAATTTCGAGCAAACCATACAGATTTTGTTAGGGTAGCAATTAAAGAGAGGCGCGCTGCATCCTGATCTGCATTAATGGCTTTGGAATTCTGTTCAGCTGCCGCTACCGAGGTTCTCACTCTCCCCCATAGATCTAGCTCCCAATTTGCTCCAATGAAGTAACCAGTGAGACCTGAGCCACTTGAGCCTGCTTTACCACCTACATTACCAATTGCATTAAGGCCTGGATATTGAGCGCCACCGGCTGCATCAATCAGTGATTCTGCTTGAATGCGTCTTGCAGCCATAACACGAATATCGGGATTATTCTTTAACGCTTCAGTTGCTAATTCATTTAATTCCGCATCATTAAATTGCTTAAGCCAGCCTGTATCAACTTGCATGCCAGTTGTATTTGAGCTTGCGGAAAATTGGTTGGGCAGAGTTACGCTCGGTAAAGATTTTTCAGTAAGCTCTTTGCTGCCTTGAATTTTACTGATCGTACAGGCACCCAGTAGAGCGGTGCCTAGTAAAGCGCTTGCTATTAAAGCAAAGCGGGAAGCTGGAAAATTCTTCAATCTCAATGCAACTTTGGAATGATGTAGTTCAGTTTGGTGCTAATTCTGAGCATTACCTTGCGGATAACATGTAGAAAAGCAAGATGATCTGTATATACGGCACCTTCGCCCACTGCTCCAGCCGGTAGCAATAGCTCTGCATGACGCTCATGCATAGCAAGCCTAACTACAAAGCGGTTTGGAGTGATGTTATTTAATCCGGTTGTCGGTAAGTTGCCAGTGGCATTTAACTGACCCTGACCTTCGGCAAGAATAATAGCCTCTACTTTTGCCTTGAGGATTTTTCCTGGAAAGCTAGGCACATAAAATTCCGCTTCATTACCAACCTCAATCTGATGCAATTCATTTTGATTGAAAAGGGCAAAGACTTGCGGAGTGTCCTCTAAGAAGGTCATGACTGATGCAACTGGAAACGCTGCAACATAGGCCCCGGGTCTTAATTGTAAGTTGACTACAGTTCCATCATTAGGAGCACGAACAATAGTTTGCTCTAGATCATATTGCGCGCTGAGTTTTTGCTCTGTTAGTTCAGCAAAATCAGCCTGTGCTTTCTCAAGATCAAACCGGTTTCCAGCGCCACTCTTAACAAGAGCTTGATTTTGTTCTAGGCGTAATTTAGCCAACTTCAATTTGGCTGAAAGGGCATTTACTGCAGCCTGGTACTGGGTTGGGTCAATCTTAAAAAGAACCTCTCCTTTTTTTACTCGTCGGTCGATAGCTACCGGGACTTCGATAACGCGACCCTTGACTTGACTAACAATACCGACGGAATTTCGAACTACTAGAACATTGCTCGAGGAGGGTGAAAAGATATTGAGGAGCAGGATCAAAGTGATCATGCCTACAACTGGAATAGTAAATACGATTACCTTAGCGACTGTATTCCAAGGCAATATTTTGTATTTAAAAAAGATTAACCAAACTATGCCAGCATAGATGCCAAGTATCAGAGCTTCCATGCTTATTTCACCTCTTCTTGATGTTCTTTATCGAGTGGTTCGTACTTATCAGTTCCATAGGCAAGCTTGTACATAGTCGGGCGGGTATAGGCCCATAGATAGGCAAGCGGCCATAGCAAGCCAGCAAAAAACAAGGACAGGATGCACAGTGCATGTATTGCATCCTGTTGAGGATGCTTTCTACGTTTGGCTATCACTTCAGGCATGATATGGACATACCAAAATGCGGCAATCAGGCCGATAGGCATCGCGATCAACACTATCCAAGACAGAATATTTGCAAAGTCGTCAATAAGATCGGGGGGTAGAAATGAAGCGGCAACTAATTTAGGAGTACTAACAAAGGCAATTATTAGTGCGGTAAGAATGGGCTTTTTCATGAATTGCTGTCTTCGTTTCTGTGTATCGTATTCAAAATTTAACATAAGTCTATTTTTTAAGCATTATTCAATGCATTTAATAGTTATGTGCGATTAAAAACTTGCCGCCAATCCAATAGATGTGCCTTGGACATTTTGTCCAAACCGGTAGCGAACTACCACTCTCACCCGACTAAAGATTGGATCTGAAGCGCTTCGATCAATCTCAATACCAGTTCCGACTGAGGAAATCGAGTTGAATCCCATGGCTCCTCGTAGGTTTCCTAAGTATTGGGTATTTGCAGCTTCAAATACCGCTCTTATTGGTCGATCAAGAGCCATCCAAGGCGTTGGAATTCTGCTGCGCGCCCAAAGTGATAGGCTTTGGGAGTCTGCTGACCCTTGCACGGCTGCGGAGCTAGCAAAGGTTTGAATGGCAATATTGGTGTAGCGAAGCTCAATATCAATTTCCTGGTCAGGCTTATAGTTTTCATAATCAAGCATGACCGAACCCCCTGCGCCATAAGAGTTCATGCGACCGCTATTAATAAATTGCAGGTTAACGTCGCGGTTATTGTTGATATAGCGCGTCGCAACAGAAGCATCGCTTTCTAAATGCCCAAGCATGACATTGGCTATGGGCCTAAATCGCAGCTGATCAGTGATTGGAAAATCCCAGCCAATTCCACCAGTGCCTGTGATGCTATTCCAATACATTGGAATGTTCACGGAACTATTACCAACCCCATCGGTAAAGGTTGGGTTGTAGCGATTAAAAGCCAAAGTACCCTCTATATAGAGCGGAAAGTTAGCGCTTATACGATCACCACCACCCAGGGATGTCGTTTGTAAATCCGCCTTACCATCACTATTCGTAACTTTAAGATTGCCTGTTGTGACATCCGGGGTTAGTGAGAAACCAGTAAGAGTCATTAAAGCATCAGCACGTTTCTTTAAATAATTAGTTCCAGCATTTTGGAGTGGCGTTTGGGCGTTCGCATATTGACACGCGCCTAATGTGCTTATTAATAGCAAGAAGAGGTACCAATCTCGTTGGAGCATAAAGATTATTAAAGTAAAGCCCGTATTGGGGCTATTTCAAGACAGCAAGCATTTTAGTCTGTTAGGTAGCATTGCGTAGGGTAGCTTCTTCCAAAGTCTGCCGTGGGTCGTTAACGACCATTCATCTTTTTTCAGATGCGACCCAACGGGACTTTGTTACACCCCCAAGGCCTCCAACAAATCGGTCTCTAGCATGATCTGCAGCTTGGGGCTCTTGCTTAAGTTCGCCGCATCCAATAGGAATACGTCTTCCACTCGCTCGCCTAATGTATTGATGCGTGCTGTATGTAATGAAACTTGATGCTTAGCCAAGACTCTGGAGATGACATAGAGTAGGCCCGTGCGATCACTGGCTGAAAGGGATAGTGCGTAGTAGTGGCCACGCTCATCCGGAATCATGTGCACGCGTGGCTGGATAGGGAAGGTGCGAGACTGCCTTGAGAGTCTTCCCATGCTTGGTGATGGCAATGGATCATTATTTTGTAATGCAGCTGTGAGTTCGTATTCCACCAGCTGAATGAGATCGCGGTAACTGCCACCTTCATCCACTAAGTTACTGCCTGAGATTTGGAATGTATCAAGTGCATAGCCATGTTTCGTCGTATGAATGCGGGCATCCCAAATCGAGAAACCGTGACGCTCAAAGTAAGCGCAAATTCTGGCGAAGAGATCTTCTTGGTCTTTAACGTAAACGGCAATTTGTAAGCCTTCGCCAACTGGTGAGAGACGAGCCCGTACGACAGGGGTTTCGCTATCGACCTTGTTATAGAGATGGCGTGTAAGCCAGGCGATATCCGCTGCATCCTGGCGCAAGAAGAAGGCAACGTCTAATTGCTTCCAGAGATTCTCGTAAGCAGAGTCCTCAATTGCATAAAGACGCAGCTTGGCTCGGGATTCTTCTTGATGCTGGGCAAGCTCGGAAGAGGCATCAGGTTTTGCGCCACCCAATACACGCAGAGTTGCTCGATAGAGGTCTTCTAGTAGCTTGCCTTTCCAGGCATTCCATACTTTAGGGCTGGTTCCACGGACATCGGCAACCGTTAATAGGTAGAGCGCGGTGAGATGGCGCTCATCACCCATCTTTTTGGCAAACGCTTGCACTACTTCTGGATCGGTAATGTCTTGTTTCTGAGCAACCTGGCTCATATTCAAGTGCTCAGCAACTAACCAAACCAAGAGCTCGGTATCCACCTTGTTTAAGCCATGGTCTTTTGCAAACTTACGCATGTCTGCTTTGCCAAGTTCAGAGTGATCGCCACCACGTCCTTTGGCAATGTCATGAAAGAGTGCAGCAATGACCAGTAGCCAAGGCTTCTCAAAATGGGCAATCAGGCTGCTGCAGAAAGGAAACTCATGCGTATACTCGACCACCATAAAGCGGCGTACATTACGCAGCACCATCAAGATATGTTGATCAACTGTGTAGACATGAAATAAGTCATGCTGCATCTGACCAACAATTTTTCTGAAGGCTGGTAGATAGCGACCAAGCACGCTGGTGCGGTTCATGAGCTGGAAGGCGCGACTAACTCCTTCAGGCTCTTTTAGGATTTCAATAAAGAGTGCGCGGTTGACTGGATCTTTGCGCCATTTGCTATCCATCTTCTGGCGAGCGTTGTACAAGGCTCTGAAGATAGTTGCAGATAGGCTTTTAACGTTAGCTGTTTGCGCAAACACCAAGAAGGTCCGCAGAATTTGCTCTGGGTGTTTCTGAAATAACTGAGGATCGGTGATATCTAAGACACCTTGACGCTCAATAAAGCACTCATTACCTTCACCGGCAATGGCATGCGTTGTTTTGGATTCTTGAGGGAAAAGTAGTGCTTCAATGTTTTGCAGTAGTACGTCATTTAATTGGCTGACGGCTTTAGCTGCCCAATAGTAGCTACGCATGATGGCTTCGCTGGCTAATCTGGAGGATTCTTCTGTGATGCCCATCGCTGCTGCAAGGGGCGCCTGTAAGTCAAACACCAATACGTCTTGTCTGCGCTTTGCAAGAAGGTGCAAATTAGCGCGCAGGGTTTCTAAAAAACGCTGGTTACGATTGAGTTCGGTTAACTCACGTTGAGTTACTAGGCCAGCCAGACTGAGGTCTTTAAACGTATTACCTAAGTGCGCCGCCTTACTGACCCAGGAGATCACCTGTAGGTCACGCAAGCCACCAGGACTCTCCTTGCAATTGGGTTCCAAGGAGTAAGGGGTATCTTGATATTTGTAATGACGCTGAATTTGCTCTGCTAGTTTGGCTTGAAAGAATGACTTGGGATCCAAGGTCTTTTCATAAATAGATTCAAACTCTTTGAAGAGGGCCTTCTTGCCGCAGATGAGTCTTGATTCCAGAAGGGAGGTGCGAACGGTGATGTCTTGCTCTGCCTCAGATGCGCACTCGGCAACGGTTCGAACTGAGGAGCCAATTTCTAAGCCGGTATCCCAGCATTGCGCTACAAACTTTTCAATCTTGCTGGCCAATACATCTTCAAAGAATTTCTTATCCGCAGGTAGCAAAATCAAAATATCAATATCAGAGTAAGGAAACAGCGCGCCTCTACCGAATCCACCTACCGCTACCAGGGCGGCATCTGCGTTTAATTCGCATGAATTCCATAAGCTAATGAGGAGTTCATCGCTGAGCTTACTCAGTTGCTTGGTTAATCGCCCAACAACTTGATGTTCGCGAAAGTCTTCATAGGCTAATTCTCGCGCAGCTCTTAAGCTGGCAATATCTGCAACAGGTTGAATAGCTGCGAGAGTCTGACCCATTGCGCTTGAACTAATTTAATAATTAAGCGTTAGCTAGGTTTGGTCTAAATGAAAGACCTTTAACGCAATCTGGAATCGGATTACTGCCCTCCGACCAAGTGAGCACTTCAACCCCGGTGGCTGTAACTAAGAGCGTGTGCTCCCATTGCGCAGAGAGGCTGCGGTCTTTAGTCTTCACTGTCCACTGATCAGGCATCGTCCGAATATCGCGCTTGCCAGCATTAATCATTGGCTCAATGGTGAAAGTCATGCCTTCTTTTAATTTTTCACCGGTGCCAGGTCGACCATAGTGAAGAATCTGCGGATCTTGATGAAACACTTTGCCAATGCCATGACCGCAATATTCGCGAACAACGGAGTAACCCGCTTTTTCAGCATGGGTCTGAATGACGTGGCCAATATCGCCTAGTGATGCACCAGGCTTAACTTGTGCAATGCCAAGCCACATACATTCAAAAGTAATTTGAGTCAGACGTTTAGCTAATACCGAAACTTCACCAACCATAAACATGCGACTGGTATCGCCGTAGTAGCCATCAGGAGTAATCACGGTGATATCGAGGTTCACGACGTCACCGGTTTTCAAAATCTTCTCGCCAGGAATGCCATGGCAAATCACATCATTGACCGAAGTGCAGATGGATGCTGGAAAGGGTGGGTAGCCTGGTGGCTGGTAGTTTAGAGGGGCGGGAATGGTCTTTTGGACATCGCGCATGTATTCATGACAGATGCGGTCCAGCTCAGCTGTGCTGACGCCAGCTTTGACGTGCGGAGCAACGTGGTCAAGAACTTCGCTGGCTAAGCGGCCAGCTTCACGCATCCCTTGAATGTCTTTTTCGGCGGTAAATATACTATTCATGCCTTGATTATCAACGACTTGGGGCTTTTTGCTAGTGGGCATATGTCTAAATAATAGGCAGATGCACCATTTAATGGCATTTCTGAGTAGGTTTTCTAGTTTGGCACTGGGGATGGGTCGTCTAGAGCATTGATATTTAAGCTATAATTTCGTTCTCAGGTCAATTTTGATCTGAAATCGCGGGTTGAGCCTTCCAGGGTGGCGCTTTTTAGCGCAGCTAGGACTCAATCTTAGAAACTAACCCTTAGGAGAAGTTATGTCAGTAACTATGCGTCAAATGCTGGAAGCCGGTTGCCATTTTGGTCACCAAACCCGTTTCTGGTCCCCAAGAATGGCCCCTTATATTTTCGGCCATCGCAACAAAATTCACATCATCAACTTAGAAAAAACTTTGCCAATGTTTCAGGACGCCCTGAAATTTGCAAAACAAGTTGCTGCTAATCGTGGAACTATCTTATTCGTTGGTACTAAGCGTCAATCACGCGAGATCATTGCTGAAGAAGCTGCTCGTGCTGGTATGCCGTACATCGACAGCCGTTGGTTGGGCGGTACGCTCACCAACTTCAAAACTGTTAAAGGTTCCCTCAAGCGTTTGAAGGATATGGCAGTGGCTAAAGAAGCTGGCGACTGGGAAAAGCTTTCTAAGAAAGAAGCTTTGACTAACGATCGCGATCTCGACAAGTTGCAAAAAGCACTTGGCGGTATTCAGGATTTGAACGGCGTTCCTGATGCGATTTTCGTAGTGGACGTTGGCTATCACAAGATTGCTATTACGGAAGCTAACAAGCTTGGTATTCCTGTTATCGCTGTGGTTGATACCAACCACTCACCAGAAGGTGTTGATTACATCATCCCTGGTAACGATGACTCCAGCAAAGCTGTTCTTCTCTACGCTCGTGGCATTGCTGATGCAATCCTCGAAGGTAAATCAAACTCTGTTCAAGAAATCTTGACTGCCGTTAAAGAAGGCGAAGAAGAGTTTGTTGAAGAAGGGAAAGCTGAATAATGGCCGCTATTACCGCTGCAATGGTTGGCGAGTTACGCGCCAAGACTGATGCTCCGATGATGGAGTGCAAAAAAGCATTAACTGAAGCTGATGGCGATATGGCTCGTGCAGAAGAGATTCTGCGTGTAAAGCTCGGTAGCAAAGCTGGTAAGGCGGCATCCCGCGTTACTGCTGAAGGTGTTGTTGCTTCAGCCATTAATGGCACTACAGGTGCATTGCTTGAAGTGAACTGCGAAACTGACTTCGTTTCAAAGAACGATGATTTCTTGGCATTTACACAAGCCTGTGCAAATCTGATTTCTGAAAAGAATCCAGCTGACGTTGCTGCATTACTTGCATTGCCAATGAACGGTCAAACTGTTGATGAAGTTCGTAGCGCCTTGATCGGTAAGATCGGCGAGAACATCATGCCGCGTCGCTTCAAGCGTTTCGCTGGTAGCAACAAGTTGGTTTCTTACCTCCACGGAACTCGTATCGGCGTCATGGTTGAGTTCGAAGGTGATGAGACTGCAGCTAAAGACGTAGCAATGCATATTGCTGCAATGAAGCCAGTGGCTTTGTCGATGGCTGATGTGCCTGCTGAAGCAATTGCTGTTGAGCGTAGTGTTGCTGTTCAAAAAGCTGCTGAATCTGGCAAACCACCAGAAATCGTTGAGAAGATGGTTGAAGGTTCTATTCAGAAGTACCTCAAAGAGGTTTCTTTGTTGAACCAAACTTTCGTTAAAAACGACAAGCAATCTGTTGAGCAAATGCTCAAAGCCGCAAACACCACAATCAAGGGTTTCACCATGTTTGTTGTAGGTGAGGGCATTGAGAGGCGTCAAGACGACTTTGCGGCTGAAGTTGCTGCGCAAGTGGCTGCTGCCAAAGGCGCTTAATTAGCTCCAATACTGCTGGGCTTGCTCAGTAAGGCTGCAATACCCAAAAGGGCATGGAAATCTCGGTTTCTATGCCCTTTTGTTTGATCTGTGCCAAGCCCTTTATAATTTGGGCAAGATATTAAAAAGTACTTAAAGATCAATAAGCTAAGCAAGTAAATTGCTTGGCAAATTACGGAAAATAAAACGATGCCAGCCTACAAACGTGTTCTCTTAAAACTCTCTGGTGAAGCCCTCATGGGGGATGATGCTTTTGGCATCAATCCAATCACCATTGATTCCATGGTGAAAGAAATTGCCGATGTAGTAAATAGCGGCGTTCAGTTGGCTATCGTAATCGGCGGCGGAAATATTTTCCGCGGTGTAGCAGGCGGTGCTGCCGGCATGGATCGCGCAACAGCCGACTACATGGGAATGCTTGCCACCATGATGAACTCCCTTGCACTACAAGATGCTTTGCGCCAAAAAGGTGTGGAGGCTCGTGTGCAGTCTGCTTTACGAATGGATCAAGTCGTTGAGCCTTACATCCGCCCACGAGCAATTCGTGCTTTAGGTGAAGGCAAGGTGGTGATCTTCGCTGCTGGAACAGGCAACCCATTCTTTACCACCGACACTGCAGCTGCCTTGCGTGGCGCAGAGATGGGCGTTGAAATCGTGCTGAAGGCTACCAAGGTGGATGGTATTTACAGTGCCGATCCAATGAAAGATCCAACGGCTACTCTGTACAAAACAATGACTTTCGATGAGGCAATCATCAAAAACTTGCAGGTGATGGACGCAACTGCTTTTGCATTGTGTCGTGATCGCAAATTACCAATCAAAGTATTTTCGATTCTCAAGCCTGGCGCATTAATGCGCGTGGTTCAGGGCGAATCCGAAGGTACTTTAGTACACGTTTAATAGGAGGCTTGATGTCCGCAGCAGAAATTAAAACCACTACCGATCAAAAGATGCAGAAGTCTCTTGAGGCCTTGAAAACCAATTTGGCGAAGATTCGCTCTGGCCGTGCTAACCCGGGAATTTTGGAGCACATCCAGGTGGATTACTACGGCAACCCAACACCGCTCAGCCAAGTCGCTAGCTTAGGTCTGGCGGATGCAAGAACGATTAACGTTCAGCCATTTGAAAAAACTATGGTTGGCGCAATTGAGAAGGCGATTCGTGATTCTGACTTAGGTCTTAACCCAGCCTCTCAAGGTGCTGTGATTCGCGTACCAATGCCCGCCTTGACTGAAGAGCGTCGTCGTGATTTAACTAAGGTTGTTAAAAACGAAGGTGAAGAAACTAAGATCGCTGTGCGTAATTTACGCCGTGATGCAAATGAACATCTCAAGCGCCTTACTAAAGATAAAGAAATTTCTGAGGATGATGAGCGTCGTGCAACTGACGACATTCAGAAGCTGACCGATCGCGCAGTAGTGGATGTCGACAAGATCGTCTCTGAAAAAGAAAAAGAGATCATGACGGTTTAATCGTCAGATTAATTTTTTATTATTCGCTTTATGACCCAGCACACTAGTTCCACCTTAGTTGTTCCAGAGGTGAGTGCTATTCCTCGCCACGTTGCCATCATCATGGACGGCAATGGGCGCTGGGCCAGCAAGCGTTTCATGCCGCGAGTAGCGGGGCACTCAGAAGGATTGGGTGCCGTGCGTAAAATTGTTCAAGAGTGCCGCCGTCTTGGCGTCGAATACCTCACTGTATTTGCATTCAGCTCTGAAAATTGGCGCCGCCCACCAGAAGAGGTGGGCTTCTTAATGAAGTTGTTTCTCAAGTCATTAAAAAGCGAAGTTTCTCGTCTTGCCGAAAACGATATTTCCTTACGCCTCATTGGCGATCTCAGTCGCTTCGATTCTGCGATTCAGGAGATGGTCGAGTTTTCTGAGGGAAAAACAGCTGACTGCAAAGGGCTAACTTTTACGATTGCAGCTAACTATGGTGGTCGTTGGGATATCTTGCAGGCAATGCGCCAATGTATGGCTGCCAATCCTGGCTTGAAGCTGGAGCAAGTGTCCGAAGAATTGTTGCAGCCACATTTATCCATGGCCTATGCACCTGAGCCAGATTTATTTATTCGCACCGGTGGTGAACAGCGTGTTAGTAACTTCTTACTATGGCAGCTAGCCTATACCGAGTTGTATTTCACGGATACCCTTTGGCCTGATTTTGATGAGGCTGAGTTACACAAAGCGTTCGACTGGTTTAGTCAGCGCGAGCGTCGCTTTGGACGCACGAGTGCTCAGTTGGCTTCCGAGCCTTTGAGCGATGCAGTCTAAGCACTTCACACCCCCCCCATATGCTAAAAATTCGAATCATTACCGCTACTATTTTGATGGCGGTGCTATTGCCTATCTTGTTTTTCTTGCCACCAATCTATTTAGGTGGATTCTTTCTGGTGGCGTTAGTGGCTGCAGCATGGGAATGGAGTCGCATGATTGCCCCAGAGGCGAAGAAGGCTGCGTGGCTCTATGCTGCATTTTGTTTGATGATCATTTTATTTTTATTGGGTATGCAGGCGATTTCATGGCAGTTCTCTTTACTCATGATGGCCGTCTTGTTTTGGTTTTTCTTGGCGCCATTCATTTTGGCAAAGGGGATGAATATTTCCCTTCAAAAATTCAAACCTTTTTATAGCATTTTGGGCTTAATCATTCTGCCGGCAACTTGGTTTGCTTTGGTTTTCTTGCGTGAACTCGGCTTAGTTTTTTTATTAAGCAGCATGGCCCTAGTTTGGGTTGCTGATATTGGTGCTTACTTTGTTGGCAAAGCTTTTGGTAAACATAAATTGGCTATGCACATTAGCCCGGGTAAATCTATTGAGGGTGCGTTAGGTGGCTTGGTGCTTTGCTACTTGTATGCATTCTTGTGTGTAATGTATTTACCGCTAGGTGATACCTTATTTGGCGCTTTGGCTATTCGTTTTGGTTGGGTGCCAATGTTCTTAATGGTTGCTGTGTTGGCTGCGTTCAGCGTCTTCGGCGATTTATTCGAGTCTCAGTTGAAGCGCTTAGCTGGCGTCAAAGATAGCAGTCATTTGCTACCTGGCCATGGTGGTGTTCTAGATCGGGTTGACGCACTCATCCCAACAATGCCGATAGCTGCTCTACTAGCTGGATTAATTTGATGTCCCTTAAGCAGGTTGCCATACTAGGATCTACAGGATCGATTGGTGTCAACACCTTAGATGTAATTCGTGCTCATCCTGAGCGCTTTAATGTAGTGGCGCTAACTGCTGCCAAACAAATTGAGCGTCTCGCCGAGCAATGTATTGAGTTCAAGCCGACAATTGCAGTGGTGGCTGACGCTGATGGCGCCGCGCAGCTAAGTCGACTGTTGCAAGAAAAAAAGATTGCTACTCAAGTTCTCTATGAGCCTCAAGCCTTGGTCAGCGCAGTAACTGAATCTGGTTGCGACACCGTCATGGCAGCCATTGTTGGTGCTGCTGGACTTGTTCCAGCCTTGGCTGCAGCACAAGCGGGTAAGAGAGTGTTACTAGCCAATAAAGAAGCGCTGGTGATGTCAGGCAATTTATTTATGCAGGCCATGAATGCGGGTGGTGGTGAGTTACTCCCAATTGATAGTGAGCACAATGCCATTTTTCAATGCCTACCAGATCGCTTTGCAAAAAATCCATCTGACCATTTAGGCGTTGAAGAGCTTTGGTTAACAGCTTCGGGTGGACCTTTCAGAGATAAATCGGCTGCAGATTTAGTCGGAATTACTCCGGAGCAAGCGTGCTCTCATCCAAACTGGGTGATGGGTAGAAAGATCTCAGTTGATTCGGCAACGATGATGAATAAAGGTCTTGAGGTGATTGAGGCTTTTTGGTTATTTGGTTTGCCACTTGAAAAAATCAAGGTCTTGATTCATCCGCAGAGCGTAGTGCATTCGATGGTGCGTTATCGCGATGGTTCTGTGTTGGCCCAAATGGGTCAACCTGACATGCGTACACCGATTGCTTATGGCTTGGCCTGGCCTGAACGCATTGATGCAGGTGTCGCCCCCTTGAATCTGACACAGTTGACCGGCCTAAGCTTTACTGAGCCCAAGCTCACACAATTCCCTTGCCTGAGCTTGGCCTTTGCTGCCGCAAAAGCAGGGGGTACTGCTCCTGCCGTATTAAATGCTGCGAACGAAGTTGCAGTTGCCGCTTTCTTGGATGAGGGCTTGCCTTACTTAAGCATTCCAAATGTAGTGGAGCACTGCTTGAATGCCCTGTCTCCAGTAGCAGCTGATTCGCTTGAAATAATTCTTGAGGCTGATGCTCGAGCTCGTCAGGCTGCGAATCAGTTCATTCACGCAATTGAGAAATAGATCGGTAGATTTTGCAGGCTTTAATCACACTTGGCGCATTCTTAATCACACTGGGTGCGTTGGTTAGCTTTCATGAATACGGCCATTTTTTGGCAGCTCGCTTGTGCGGGGTTAAAGTGCTTCGCTTTGCTCTGGGATTTGGTAAACCGATCTTTACTTATCGTGCTAGCAACGGTACTGAGTGGGTTCTAGCCTCTATTCCTCTCGGCGGTTATGTCAAATTATTGGATGGTCGCGATAGTCAGCAAACTATTCAAACAGAAGACCGCCCCCAGTCTTTTGATGTAAAGCCGCTATGGCAGCGTTCTTTAATCATCGCTGCAGGGCCATTTGCGAACTTTCTGTTGGCTGTTATTTTGTTTTCGGTGATTTATGTCTCTGGTGTGCCTCAGTTGCCGGCCCGTTTGCAGGCTCCACCTAAGCAAACGATTGCCGCAAAACTGGGGGTGACGGCAGGTGATGAGGTTATTGGCTGGCAATCTCTGTCATCTGACTACAGCAGCGCCCCCATTCTTGAAGAATTTGACCCCATACCGAGTTGGAATGCATTACGTTGGTTTTTATTAGATGCCTTAACCGGAGAGCAAGGTTTTGCTCTAGAGATGCAGGACGCTTCTGGTGCTCGCCTCGTTAAATCCTTTAGGCGGACTGATTTACCTCCAATTTCACCAGAATCTGACCCATTTCAAGCCTTGGGCTTGCTTCCGCAAGTCAGCCCACCTACGGAGTGGAAAGAGCTCAAATTAGGGCCTATAGAGGCTCTAGGATTTGCTAGCCAACGGGTATACCTAATAACCAAGGTCTCCACTAGACTCATGTTGGGCTTATTTACAGGTAAAACAACCCTAAAGCAGCTCGGTGGCCCATTGAGTATTGCGGATATGGCGGGGAAGTCTGCCCAGGTGGGTTGGCAGCCATTTTTAGCATTTTTGGCCCTCTTGAGTATCAGTATTGGACTCTTGAATTTAGTGCCTTTACCAATGCTAGATGGGGGTCAGCTCCTGTATGATGCATGGGAGTTGGTTGCTGGAAAGCGAATTTCCTTATCCCTGCAGGAAAAGCTCCAAAAAGTGGGTTTTTTGCTGTTGATATTCCTTTCCTTGCTAGCCTTGTTTAACGATTTGCAACACTACCTTTCATCTTGAATTTTTTGATCCCTTCTTTTCGCTCCGTAACCCGATTTGTTGCACAAGTCGTTCTCATTCTCGCTGCTAGTTTTTGTGTCAGCGCACAAGCTGCTGACTCCTTTGTTATTAAAGATATTCGCATTGAGGGTTTGCAGCGAGTGGAGCCTGGTGCTGTATTTAGTTACTTGCCAGTACAGGTGGGCGATTCATTTGCAGAAGACAAGAGTGCCGAAGCTATTAAGGCGCTCTATAGCACTGGCTTTTTCCGAGATGTGCAAATCCAGGCTCAAGGCAATGTCCTAATCGTGATCGTTGAAGAGCGTCCCACCATCTCCCGGATTGAGTTTACTGGGATGAAAGAGTTTGATCAGGAAACTGTTCGCAAATCCTTAAAAGCAGTCGGAGTGGCTGAAGCCCGTTTCTATGACAAGGCGCTGATTGATAAAGCTGAGCAAGAACTCAAGCGACAGTATATTAGTAAAGGTATGTACGCAGCCGAGGTTGTTGCAACCGTTACTCCGGTAGAGCGCAACCAAGTAGCGATTTATTTCAATGTTGATGAAGGCCCTGTAGCCAAGATTCAAGAGATCAGTTTCATCGGTAATGGCGTATTTAGCGAGAGCACTCTGAAGAGTCAGATGCAGTTAAAAACTGGCGGATGGCTTTCTTGGTACAGTAAAGATAATTTGTACTCCAAGCAAAAACTCACAGCTGACTTGGAGAATATTCGTTCCTACTACCTCAACCGCGGTTACCTTGAGTTTGTGATTGAGTCAACGCAGGTCTCTATTACCCCAGACAAAAAAGGCATCTTCCTCACGATCAGTGTTCGTGAAGGTAACAAATTCACCGTTAAAGATGTGCGTTTAGCCGGTGAGTTATTGGGTAAAGAAGCCGAATTGATTCAGTTGGTAACACTTAAGCCGGGAGATACCTTCTCATCCGCGAAGTTGACCGAAAGTACCAAGGCAATTGCAGAAATTCTGGGATCGTATGGCTATGCATTTGCAACCATTAATCCGCAGCCTGATATTCGTCGGGATTTGAGTGAGGTTGATTTGACCCTCGTGGTAGATCCGGGGCGTCGTGTTTATGTGCGTCAAGTGAATATCTCCGGTAACGCTAAAACTCGAGATATGGTGGTTCGACGTGAAATGCGCCAGTTTGAAAGCTCTTGGTTCGATAGCGAGAAGATCGATTTATCTAAAAAACGCTTAGGTCGCTTGGGTTACTTCACTGAGGCTGATGTCTCTACGCAAGACGTTCCCGGATCCCCGGATCAGGTGGATGTGAATGTCAAGGTAACCGAAAAGCCAACCGGCGCAGTAACCCTTGGTGCAGGGTTCTCTTCTACTGAAAAATTAATCCTCTCTGCCGGTATCAATCAAGAGAATGCTTTTGGTACGGGTACGGCTGTTGGTCTTAATATGTCTCTCGGTAAGATCAATCAAAATTTGGCTTTATCAAACTACGACCCTTACTTTACGGAAGACGGAATTAGCCGTTACACCGATTTGTACTACCGCTCATCCAAGCCGCTTTATTACATCGGCGATCCTGATTACCAAATTAAATCTATTGGTTCAAATATTAAATTTGGTGTTCCATACACCGAAGTTGACCGTGTTTTCTTTGGAACCGGATTTGAGGTATTCCAGATTAAATCCACCTCTAATACACCGCAGCCATACTTAAACTACATGGTGGATTATGGTGCTGCTGCACCAGGGTATCCCGCATCTCTCAATACCTATAACGTGCCAGTGACCATCGGTTGGTCGCGTGATGGCCGTGACAGTGCATTGATTCCATCAACAGGCTCCTTGCAGCAATTGAATGTTGAGGTCGGAACACCGGTGGGCAACATGATGTTCTATCGCCTGTTTGGTCAGTATCAAAAGTATCACTCCTTCTCAAAGGGCAACATCCTATCCTTTAACGGTGAAGTTGGCTATGGTGAGGCCTACGGCAAATACCCATTCCCAATTACTAAAAACTACTATGTAGGTGGTATTGGTTCGGTTCGAGGCTATGCCCCAGGATCACTTGGCCCCACTTTCTTTAATGTCAACACTGGTCTTAATCAGCCGACTGGTGGCCAGTCAAAGATTGTTACTAACGTCGAATATACTGTGCCAGTTCCAGGATCTGGAATTGATAAGACCTTGCGTGTATTTGGCTTCGTAGATGGTGGTAACGTCTATGCTGAGAATATGAATCTCGTGTTGCGATATTCTTACGGCTTAGGTTTATCATGGATATCACCACTGGGCCCACTAAAATTCAGTTACGGTATTCCGATCAAATCGTTACCTACGGATAACGTCCAGCGTTTGCAGTTCCAAGTTGGTACGGCGTTTTAATTGTTTAAGGAAATTTTTATGAAGCTTTGTCAATCTTCCAAATGGATTCAATGCAGCTTAATTGCTGTTTCTTCACTAATCGCTTTGCCTCAGGCATTCGCGCAAGATGCTGGAACTCGGGTTGCAGCTGTGAACGTTGAAAAAGTATTCAATGAATCCAATATGGCCAAAGCAAGCCAAACCAAATTGCAAAATGAATTCATGAAGCGTCAGAACGAAATTCGTGACAGCGCCCAAAAAATTAAGTCTGCCGCTGAAAAGCTAGACCGTGATTCAGCTGTCATGTCAGAAGCAGATCGTGTGCGTCGTCAGCGTGAGCTGTCAGATCAAGATCGTGAACTACAACGCAAGCAACGCGAATACACTGAAGACCTGAATCAGCGCAACTTTGAAGAGCGTGCCAAGATTGCTGAAAAAGCAAATCAAGCGCTCAAGCAAATTGCTGACCAAAGAAAAATTGATGTCATTATTCAAGATCCAGCCTATGCAAATCCTAAGGTTGACGTAACTGATGATGTCATCAAGGCTTTAAATAGTCTCAAGTAAGTTTTATGCCCACCGCCATCGAGCTGGCCGAACAGTTTCAAGTAAGCTTGGTGGGGGGTGGCTCCCTCGCACTTCAGGGCCTCGCTCCACTCGAGCGGGCTCAGTCAAGCCAGATCTCCTTTCTTTCTAATCCGCTATATCGCCAACAGGCTAGTGATAGTGCTGCTGGTGGATTGATTGTTAACCAAGCAGATCTAGATTTTCTTCAGGCAAATCCGAGTGCAAATTCTGCGCAGCGCGTGTATTTTGTTTCTAAAAATCCCTACGTTACTTTTGCCAGAATGGCTCAACACTTTGCTAAAGCATCTGCGCCCATTTATTCTCCCGGCGTACATTCAAGCGCGGCAATAGACCCAACCGCCAGTATTCCAGCTTCATGTCATATTGGACCTTTTGTGCAAATTGGCCCTGGTGTGAAACTAGGGGAGCGCGTTACTTTATTGGGTAATACTTCTGTTGCCAGAAATTCCACTATTGGCAGTGACACCTTGATTTACTCCAACGTGTCTATTTACTCCGAAACTAAGATTGGTGACCGGTGCATTATTTATAGCGGCACCGTGATTGGTGCTGATGGTTTTGGTTTTGCCCCAGACTTTTCAGCCACTGGGGCCGAGTGGGTCAAGATCCCTCAGACTGGCGCCGTAGTGATTGGTAATGATGTGGAAATTGGCGCGTCAACCACAATTGATCGTGGCGCAATGAGTGACACCATCATAGGCAATGGAACTAAGATTGATAATCAAGTACAAATTGCTCACAACGTAGTAGTTGGTAATTGCTGTGTGATTGCTGGTTGTGCTGCGATCTCGGGAAGTACCAAGATTGGAAACTTCTGCATTATTGGCGGCGCCGCTAACTTTGCGGGCCACCTCAGTATTGCTGACAGAACTACCGTATCTGGAAATACTTCGATTATTCGCTCCATCACCGAACCAGGCCAGCACTACACGGGTGTTTATCCGTCAATGCTCCATGGTGCTTGGGAGAAAAACGCTGCTATTTTGCGTGGCCTCGATAAAATACGCCAGCGCCTACGATTATTAGAAAAATCTAAATAAATCACCATCACATTAAAAAATTAGAAACTTTATTCAGCAGGTAAATACATGAGTAAACCTATCGCCATCGACATCAATCAAATCTTAAAGTTATTGCCACACCGTTACCCATTTTTATTGGTTGATCGGGTATTAGAGATTGAGCCTCGTCAAAGTATTACTGCTTTAAAGAATGTCACCATGAACGAGCCATTCTTTCAGGGGCACTTTCCGGATTTTCCAGTAATGCCTGGCGTCTTAATTATTGAGGCGCTGGCTCAGACTGCCGCATTACTGACTTTCTCAGAAGTTCGTGAAGAGAATGCGATTTACTACTTTGCCGGTATTGATGGTGCTCGCTTTAAGAAGCCGGTATTGCCTGGTGATCAATTGATTATGACGGCCAAGTTAGAGCGTGAGCGTGCTGGCATCTATAAATTTCAGGTGCAGGCTACTGTAGACGGCGAATTGGCTGCAGAAGCTAATATTACTTGTGCTGTTCGTACGAAAGGTCCGTAATGACTCGGATTCATGCATCTGCTGTAGTTGATGGCAAAGCTGAGCTCGCTAGCGACGTAGAGGTTGGTCCATATTCTGTTATAGGACCAAACGTCAAAATTGGCGCTGGCAGCAAGATCGGTTCTCATACTGTCATCGAGGGTTACACTACGATCGGTAAAGAAAATACTTTTGCGCACTTTGCCGCTATTGGTGGAGCTCCCCAGGATATGAAATACCGCGGAGAGCCTACTCAACTGATTATTGGCGACCGCAATACGATTCGTGAGTTCACCACTATTCATACTGGTACATCTCAGGATGAGGGCATTACCCGGATCGGTAATGACAACTGGATCATGGCTTATGTGCACATTGCGCATGATTGCCAAATCGGTAACCACACTATTTTCTCTAGTAATGCGCAAATTGCTGGTCATGTGAAGGTGAGTGACTGGGCGATTATGGGTGGCATGTCGGGCGTTCATCAGTTTGTTCGCATTGGCCAACATGCCATGCTGGGTGGTGCCTCTGCATTGGTGCAAGACATTCCTCCATTTGTGATTGCAGCTGGAGATAAGGCCTCTCCACACGGAATTAATGTGGAAGGTCTAAAGCGCCGCGGTTTCTCAAGTGAAACGATTTCTGCATTACGTCAGGCATATAAAGTTCTTTATAAAGATAGCCTCAGTTTTGAAGAGGCTAAGGTAGAGATCCATAAGATGGCACTCGCTAGCACCTCAGATGCCGCTACTGCAGAAAAGCTGACCGAGTTCCATGATTTTATTGCCGCCTCCACGCGCGGCATTATTCGATAGAGTAAATCGAGTGTCCAAACTTGCTTGTGTTGCCGGAGAGCCTTCGGGTGACTTGCTGGCGGCACCAGTACTCAGTGCGCTAAAGCAGATTCCCGATACCTCCAAGTTGGAGGTCTACGGTATTGGTGGTCCACGTATGCAGGCAGAAGGTCTGCGCTCAGATTGGCCAATGGAATCGCTCAGTGTTCGTGGTTATGTTGAGGCCATCAAGCAGCTGCCTGCCATTCTGAAACTCAGAAGAGAGCTGATTGCCAATCTCACGGGCGAAGATCGTCCTGATGTTTATTTGGGTATTGATGCCCCGGATTTCAATTTAGGGGTTGAGTTGGCTTTGCGTAAGGCTGGCATTCCAACTTTGCATTTTGTTTCTCCATCTATTTGGGCATGGCGAGCAGGGCGTATTACCAAAATTAAGCAAGCAGTTGAACGGATGCTCTGTATCTTCCCTTTTGAAACTGAGATCTATGAGCGTGCTGGTATTAGCGCGACTTATGTTGGACATCCGCTAGCTAGCGAGATTCCACTTGAGCCAAATCCAGCAATCGCCAAGCAAACAATAGAAAAAGTCTTAAGCCTGAAGCCCAATACTCTGAGTGGAATTATTGTCTCTGTTCTACCAGGCAGTCGTGGTTCAGAAATTGAACTGATTGCACCAGTCTTTTTTGAAACGATGGCTGAGCTTGTGAAGCGCATGCCGGGACAGTCAATCCATTTTGTGATCCCGGTGGCAACCCCACGCTTGCGAGCACCGCTTGAGGCTTTACTAAAAAATACGCTAGAGAAGAATCCAGGCCTGAATATTTATTTAATCGATGGTGAGGCGGATGCGGTCCTAGAAGCCGCTGATGTTGTGTTAATTGCCAGTGGCACCGCAACATTGCAGGCGGCACTATGGAAAAAGCCCATGGCGATTTCTTATAAGGTGCCCTGGCTGACGGCGCAGATTATGAAGCGGCAGGGATATCTGCCTTATGTCGGACTTCCTAATATTTTGTGCAGTGAGTTTGTTGTCCCCGAACTCCTTCAGGATGATGCGACTCCAAGCAAATTAGCTGATGCCTTATTGGTTTGGTTGAATAATCCCGCCAAAGTTGATCAACTAAAAACTCGCTTTGCAGCAATGCATGAAACCTTGCGTAGACCAACAGGTTTGTTGGTTGCTCAAGCTGTCGCACAAACCATTGCTGCTACTAAAAATCGGACTACTGTGTGAGCATGATTTGGGTATGTGGTGTTGATGAGGCAGGGCGTGGCCCATTAGCGGGAGCAGTGGTTGCTGCTGCCGTCGTTCTCGATCCTGAAAACCCTATTGCCAGTTTAAAAGATTCTAAGAAGTTATCCGCTGCCAGACGCGAGTTTCTATTTGAGCAAATTCAGCTCAAGGCAAAAGCCTGGGGTATTGGCGAAGCTAGTCCAGTTGAGATTGATGAGATCAATATTTTGCAGGCAACGATGTTAGCAATGCGCCGAGCGATTGAAGATCTCACCACACGTTTGGGCGGCTGGCCAGACAAAGCTTTAATTGATGGAAATCGCTGTCCTGAGCTCCCGATTTCTGCAGAAGCTATTGTCAAGGGTGATACCAAAGAACCTGCGATTTCAGCGGCATCGATCTTGGCTAAAGTCACACGCGATCGTCAAATGATGGCCTTGCATGACTTGCATCCCCAGTATGGATTTGCTCAACACATGGGGTATCCAACCGAAGCGCATTTTGCTGCCTTAAAGGAATTTGGCGCCTGCGATCAACATCGTCGGAGCTTTTCACCAGTTCGTAATGTCTTAGCTCTGCATAGCCGATAATCACAATTATGAAAATGGAATTTATCAGCTCAAAAGACAATTCCTTGTTTAAAGAAATTCGTCAATTACAAGCCACTGGTCCTAAAGGCCAAAAGGCGAGATTTGCATGTGGTCAGGCTTTGCTGGAGGGCATTCATTTAGTGCAAACTTGGGTTGGCAATCCAGCGCTCAAGACCTTGATTACCTCTGAATTGGGTTTACAAAATCCAGAGATCGCCCAGGCCGTTTACGATCATGTAGAAATTTGCCCTGAGACTCGGGTTTATCAATTGGATAAAGGCCTTTGGGATTTGCTATCGGATTTGGTGAATGCTCCGCAAATTGCGGGATTGCTTGATCTTCCTGAGTCTGCCCTAAACCCACAAAAGTCGGTTGCGACGATTTCTGGGGATGTAATTATTTTGGATCGTATTCAGGATGCAGGTAATGTAGGTTCTATCTTGCGTACCGCTGCCGCAGCCGGATTTACTCAGGTCATTGCCTTAACTGGTTGCGCTCACTTGTGGTCAAGCAAGGTATTACGAGCTGGTATGGGTGCTCATCGCCTGCTTGATCTTTACGAAGGTTGGTCAACCTCACAAGTACTTAGTGCTGTAACAGCGCCTTTACTGGCTGCTACCGCTGATGGTGAGCTAGATCTCTTTAATATGCCCAAGGTATTAATGCATCCAGTTGCTTGGGTAATGGGAAGCGAAGGGCAGGGCGTTTCAGAGGATCTGATGGCTCAAGCTAATGGCGTATCCATTCCAATTGATCCTAGAGTTGAATCCCTGAATGTTTCTACAGCAGCGGCAATCTGCCTATTTGAAACTGTGCGTGTTCGCAGAAGCTAAAAATCTAACCTAAGATTGTTTTATCTGATTTAATGGATTGCAATACGGTAGTAGCAATCTCCTCAATCGATTTACTCGTTGTTGCTACCCAAGGAATAGATTCTTTTTTCATCATCGCGGTGGCTTCATTAATTTCGTAGCGGCAATTTTCTAGCTTGGCATAGTTGCTGCCAGGGCGTCGCTCATTACGAATCTCCGATAGTCGCTCGGCATCGATCATGAGGCCAAAAATCTTATTACGGTAGGGAATAAGATCCTTTGGCAACTGCCCACGTTCAAAGTCCTCTGGAATGAGGGGGTAGTTTGCGGCCTTCATGCCATATTGCATTGCCAAATACAGGCTAGTTGGCGTTTTACCCACCCGAGATATTCCAACCAGAATGACATCGGCTTCCGCCAAATTACGGTTGGACTGCCCATCATCGTGGGCCAGGGAATAGTTGATAGCCTCAATACGGTTTTTATAGGCTTCAGTATCGGCATTGTGATGAAGGCGGTTCATGGCATGGGTCGATTTGACGCCTAGCGCTTGCTCTAAAGGGGCCACGAAAGTCTGGAACATATCCAGAATCAAGCCGTTAGCCTTGCCGACAATCTTATTGAGCTCTGGATTCACCAAGGTGGTGAAAACAATCGGTTGAACCTCATACTTAGAGGCTGCCTGATTGATGCTAGAAACAGCGTCATGGGCTTTTTCAGGGCTATCCACAAAAGGTACCCGAATGTGCTTAAAAGTGGCCTCAAATTGGGCCAAAATCGACTGGCTGAAGTTCTCAGCGGTAATTCCGGTGCCATCAGAAACTATAAAAACAATGCGGGTTTGGGTAGACATGGGATTGGCCTAAAAGTCGTGGTCAGCACTACAATATGTAGTTAATGAAGTATGCCGTATTTTATTCGGCCGCTCGACCAGTTTCCTTATCTTTAGAGAGTATTTTATGTCTAACCAACAGCAACAAAGTAACGATGTAGCAAATGCCTATGTTTTGCCTTTTGAGCAACTCCGAATGACTGATGTTGAGTCAGTCGGCGGTAAAAATGCCTCATTGGGTGAAATGATTTCTCAGTTGTCTTCCACGGGTGTTCGTGTACCGACGGGGTTTGCAACTACTTCACTAGCGTTTCGTGATTTCTTAGAGCACAACAATTTGACCGAACGCATTCAGAAGCGTTTGGAGAATCTCAATATTGATGATGTGCGTGCTCTGGCTGAAGCCGGTAAAGAGATTCGCAGCTGGATTGAAACTGCGCCATTTCAAGCGCGCCTTGATGAAGAAATTCGTACAGCGTTTAAAAAATTAGACGACTCTGGCAAAGGTGCTTTTGCAGTGCGCTCTTCTGCAACCGCGGAAGATTTGCCTGATGCTTCATTTGCCGGACAACAAGAAACCTTCTTGAACGTTGAGGGTATTGATGATGTTCTGAAGAAGATTCGTGAAGTTTTTGCTTCTTTGTATAACGACCGTGCGATTTCTTACCGCGTTCATAAGGGTTTCGCCCATGCTGAAGTAGCTTTATCTGCTGGTATCCAGCGCATGGTTCGCTCTGATCTTGGTGCAGCTGGCGTAATGTTTACTTTAGACACAGAGTCTGGATTTGAAGATGTGGTGTTCATCACATCTAGCTACGGCTTGGGCGAGACAGTAGTGCAGGGTGCCGTGAACCCAGATGAGTTCTATGTATTCAAAACAACTTTGGCCCAAGATAAGAAAGCGATTATTCGTCGCTCCTTGGGCTCCAAGTTGATCCAGATGCAATTCGCCCCAGCAGGTTCTGCTGAAAAAGTAATGACAGTGGATGTGGTTCCAGAGAAACGTAATCGTTTTTCATTGGAAGATGCAGACATTACTGAATTAGCAAAGTATGCCGTCATTATTGAGAAGCACTACGGTCGTCCAATGGATATCGAGTGGGGTAAAGATGGTCAAGATGGCCGTATTTATATCCTGCAAGCACGTCCAGAGACAGTAAAGAGCCAAGCTGCTGGCCAAGTGGAAATGCGTTACAAGCTCAAGGGCACGTCTAAGGTTCTTGCTAAAGGTCGTGCGATTGGTCAAAAGATTGGTGCAGGCCCAGTTCGTGTAATTCGTGACCCAAGCGAGATGGATCGGGTACAGCCAGGCGACGTATTAGTTGCTGATATGACTGACCCTAACTGGGAGCCAGTAATGAAGCGCGCTTCTGCGATTGTGACTAATCGTGGTGGACGTACTTGCCATGCAGCCATTATTGCCCGAGAGTTGGGCGTTCCTGCGGTGGTTGGTTGCGGCGATGCAACTGAGCATTTGCAAGACGGCATGATGGTTACTGTATCTTGCGCAGAAGGCGATGAAGGCCATATTTATGATGGCTTGATTGAGACTGAAGCGACTGAAGTTTCTCGTGGCGTATTGCCAGAGATACCAGTGAAGATCACCATGAATATTGGTAATCCTCAGTTGGCATTTGATTTCTGTCAAATCCCCAATGCTGGTGTCGGCTTGGCTCGTCTCGAGTTCATTATCAATAACTACATTGGCGTGCATCCACGTGCTGTGCTGGAGTACCCAAACATTGATCCTGATCTCAAACGTGCTGTAGAAAGCGTTGCTCGCGGTTATGCAAGCCCACGTCAATTCTACGAAGATAAATTGGTTGAGGGTGTGGCAACGATTGCGGCTGCTTTCTATCCAAAACCAGTAATCGTTCGTTTGTCTGACTTTAAGTCAAACGAATACAAGAAGCTCATCGGTGGTTCACGTTATGAGCCGGATGAAGAGAATCCAATGCTCGGTTTCCGTGGCGCATCCCGCTACGTATCAGCGGATTTCGGCGAAGCCTTTGCCTTAGAGTGCGCTGCGATGAAGCGTGTTCGTGAAGATATGGGCTTGGACAACGTTGAGATCATGGTTCCGTTTGTTCGCACCATCAAACAAGCTGAGCGCGTGATCGATATGATGGCGAATTTTGGTCTCAAGCGTGGCGTCAATGGCTTGCGTCTGATCATGATGTGCGAGATCCCCTCCAATGCAATTTTGGCTGACCAATTCCTTGAGCATTTTGATGGATTCTCAATCGGCTCAAATGATATGACTCAGTTAACACTAGGTCTAGATCGTGACTCCGGTATGGAATTGTTGGCTATTGACTTTGATGAACGCGACCCTGCGGTTGAGTTCATGATTGCCCGCTCTATTGAGGCTTGCCGCAAGCAAAACAAATACGTTGGTATTTGTGGTCAAGGCCCTTCAGATCACCCAGACTTTGCTCGTTGGTTGGTTGCCAAGGGTATTACTTCAATCTCCCTTAATCCAGATAGCGTAGTTGCTACTTGGGAAATGCTGGGCAAGAAAGAGGCGTAACTCTCATTTGCCAATTGTTGGCAGGAAATAAAAAAGACCTAGATCACATGTATCTAGGTCTTTTGCTTTGGACTGGAATTGCTTATTCTAAATCTAGTGTGATGCACTTAATTGGTGCAAATTACGCGTTGAGGTCACCTCGAGCAATTCGACCCTTTTGAACTTCCCATTCACGCTCTTTAGTGGCCGCACGCTTATCGTGCTGCTTCTTGCCTCGGGCTAACCCAATCTCGCATTTCACATTACCTTTGGAGAAGTGCAGATTCAATGGAACGAGGGTGTAGCCCTTTTGCTCAACTTTGCCGATGAGCTTTTTAATTTCAGTCGCGTTGAGGAGAAGTTTGCGGGTGCGGGTACTGTCGGGAACGATATGGGTAGAAGCTGATAGCAGTGGGGTGATGTGACAACCGATCAGGAATAGCTCCGCCTGACGGATGACGACATACGCTTCTTTGACGTGGACTCGACCAGCTCGAATGGCTTTTACTTCCCAGCCTTCCAGAACCAGTCCTGCCTCGAACCGTTCCTCGACAAAATAATCGAAGAAGGCTTTTTTGTTATCGACGATACTCATATTTATTTAGCTTCTCAAGATCGATTATGGCAGACGTCCACAAGACCGTTTTAATTGGCCAATCAGCCGACCGCATGTATGGCTTGGTAACCGACGTTGCGCGCTACCCCGAGTTCCTGCCCTGGTGTGGTGGGGTGGAAATTTTTGAGCAAACCGAGACTGTTTTGGATGCCAAAATCAATATTCACTTCAAGGGTATTAATCAGTACTTTCATACCCGAAACATCAATCACCGCCCTGAAACCATTGACATGGTCTTTGTGGATGGGCCATTTAAGCATTTTTCTGGGCAGTGGAACTTCATTCCCCTCAAGGAAGATGCCTGCAAGGTGGAGTTCAAGCTCCATTGGGAGTTTAAGAGTGTCATCCTGGATAAGATCATTGGCCCGGTATTTGGCCATATCGCTGGCACCTTTGTAGATTGCTTCGTAAAGCGAGCCGAAGACCTCTATGGCTAATCAGTCTATGGAGATTCTGATTTGTGATGCCCGCTTAGGTGAGCCCAAATTAAACCCCTTCACACTCCATTTATCAGCATCCGAAGCTCCAACAGTGGGCCTAGCCCTGGTTAAAGCCGGAATCGCTCAGGGCTCCGATGATCCCGTCTTGGCCAGAAAAGGCTGTTTTGGCGTCTTTGGCAAGCGCAAGGACTGGGATAGCCCTATTTATGAGGGTGATCGTCTGGAGCTCTATTCACCACTCCTTGTGGACCCTAAAGCCGTCCGCCGCAAGAAGGCCAACCAGAACCAAGATGCCAAATTCCAGGCTGCCGCAGCTAAAAGAAAGGCTAGGAGGCTATAATCGGTTTTTGCGACTAGGGGTTTTGCATGCGACTCATTCAAAAAGCACTCACTTTTGACGATGTGCTCCTCGTACCGGCTTATTCTTCGGTACTCCCTCGAGATGCCAGCTTGGCAAGTAAGTTAACTCGAGATATTTCACTAAACACGCCGTTGGTGTCTGCAGCTATGGATACCGTCACTGAAGGCCGACTGGCAATTGCCATGGCCAGTGAAGGTGGCATTGGTATTGTTCATAAAAATCTCAAGCCTGCCGAGCAGTCTAGGGAAGTAGCCAAGGTCAAACGTTACGAGTCCGGTATTTTGCGGGACCCTATTACGGTTGGTCCCGATGTCACGCTACGTCAAGTTATTCAACTTTCCCGTGAGCATGGCTTTTCTGGTTTCCCAGTTCTTACTGGCAAAGAAGTGGTGGGCATTATTACCAACCGCGACTTGCGCTTTGAAGAAGACTTGGATGCGCCAGTGAAAACAAAAATGACTCCGCGTGAGCGCTTGATTACAGTTAAAGAGGGTTGCTCCCTAGAGGAGGCAAAGCGTTTGATGAGTCAGCATCGCTTGGAGCGTGTGCTGGTTGTTAACGACAAGTTTGAATTGCGCGGCTTAATCACCGTTAAAGATATTTTGAAAGCTACCGAGCATCCAAATGCTTGTAAAGATAGCGAAGGTAAGTTGCGCGTTGGTGCTGCCGTTGGTGTAGGCCCCGATAACGATGAGCGCATTGAGCTTCTAGTCCGCGCTGGCGTCGATGTGATTGTAGTGGATACCGCTCATGGCCATAGTCAAGGCGTATTAGATCGTGTGAAGTGGGTTAAGAAAAACTATCCACAAGTTCAGGTTATTGGCGGCAACATTGCTACTGGTGATGCTGCCAGAGCACTGGCTGACCATGGCGCTGACGGTGTGAAAGTCGGTATTGGCCCTGGCTCCATTTGTACAACCCGAATTGTTGCGGGTGTAGGCGTTCCTCAAATTAGTGCGATTGTGAATGTAGCTGCCGCACTTAAAGGCACAGGTATTCCATTAATTGCTGACGGCGGCGTACGTTACTCCGGTGACGTTGCTAAAGCTTTGGCTGCTGGCGCAAGCTCCGTCATGATGGGCGGTATGTTTGCTGGTACTGAAGAAGCTCCAGGTGAAGTGTTCTTATATCAAGGTCGTTCATATAAGAGCTATCGCGGTATGGGTTCTTTGGGCGCGATGGCGGATGGTTCTGCTGATCGTTATTTCCAGAGTGATATCAGTGCTGCAAATGCAGAGAAGCTTGTGCCCGAAGGTATTGAAGGTCAGGTACCTTACAAAGGTAGCGTCCTTGCCATCTTGCATCAACTGACTGGTGGTATTCGTTCTTCAATGGGCTATCTTGGATGCAAGACGATTGATGAACTTCATGAGAAAGCGAATTTTGTGGAAATCACTTCAGCTGGTGTGCGCGAGTCACACGTTCATGATGTGAAGATCACTAAGGAAGCCCCGAATTACCATATTGACTAAGAAGTAAAAGTAGACTGAAATTAAGGCAATCCTTTCGTGCACGACAAAATACTGATTCTCGACTTTGGTTCACAAGTCACCCAATTAATTGCTAGACGCGTGCGTGATGCCCGCGTCTACTCTGAAATCCATCCCTACGATTGCGATCCAGAGTTCATTCGAAAATTCATTCAAGAGCAGGGTGGTAAGGGAATCATTCTTTCCGGTGGACCGAGCTCCGTTACCGAAGAGGGAAGTCCTCGCGCGCCACAAATCGTTTTTGAATTAGGTGTTCCTGTTTTGGGTATTTGCTATGGCATGCAAACCATGGCAACCCAACTTGGCGGAGCTGTTGCTTCTGCTGAATCCTTGGGTAAAGCTCGTGAGTTTGGCTACTCTGAAGTGCGTGCCCATGGCCATACTAATTTGCTGAAAGGCATCCAGGATTTTTCTACCAGTGAAGGCCACGGCATCCTGAAAGTATGGATGAGTCACGGCGACTCCGTAACGACTTTGCCACCCGCATTTAAGTTAATGGCTTCAACGGATTCTTGTCCAATTGCCGGCATGGCTGACGAAGATCGCTGCTTCTATGCATTCCAATTTCACCCTGAAGTAACTCACACCTTGCAAGGTGAGGCCATCTTAGCTCGCTTTGTGCATGAGATCTGTAAATGCAAGCCAGACTGGGTAATGGGCGACTACATTAGCGAAGCGGTTGGGCATATTCGTAAGCAAGTTGGTGATGAAGAGGTCATTCTTGGTTTATCCGGCGGCGTTGACTCTAGCGTAGCGGCCGCATTAATCCATCGCGCGATTGGCGAGCAACTCACCTGCGTATTTGTTGATCATGGGTTGCTTCGTTTGAACGAAGGCGACATGGTGATGGAAATGTTTGCCCGCAACCTCGGCGTCAAAGTCATTCGAGTGGATGCCAAAGCAAAGTTTATGTCTGAGCTTGCTGGCGTTGCTGACCCAGAAGCCAAGCGCAAAATTATTGGTAAAGAATTTGTTGAGATCTTCCAAGCTGAGTCTGGCAAGATTGAAAATGCCAAGTGGCTTGCTCAAGGAACTATTTATCCAGACGTCATTGAGTCTGCCGGTAAGGGTAAAAAGGGCGCGCATACGATTAAGAGTCATCACAATGTGGGTGGCTTGCCTGAAGATATGCACCTCAAGTTGCTTGAGCCATTACGTGAATTATTTAAAGATGAAGTGCGCGAACTCGGCGTAGCCTTAGGTTTGCCACGCGAGATGGTGTATCGCCATCCATTCCCAGGCCCTGGTCTTGGAGTTCGCATCTTGGGTGAAGTCAAGGATGAGTTTGCAAGTCTTTTGCAACGTGCTGATGCGATCTTTATTGAAGAGTTGCGCAATACGATTGATGAAGCCAGTCAAAAATCTTGGTATGACCTCACTAGTCAAGCCTTTGCAGTGTTCTTGCCAGTGAAATCTGTAGGCGTTATGGGCGATGGAAGAACCTATGAATATGTTGTTGCTCTAAGAGCAGTTCAAACGCAAGACTTTATGACTGCACATTGGGCTCACTTGCCCCATGATTTACTAGGCAAGGTATCCAATCGCATCATTAATGAAGTTCGTGGCATCAATCGCGTGGTCTACGACATTAGCGGAAAACCTCCAGCAACTATCGAGTGGGAATAGGCGACTTAAGTTCGCCTTTACCCATGACCATGCTTGAGTTACGAGAAACCTCCCTCGCAATACTGGCAAATACCGATGTGCAATCCAAGGTTAGCCAGTTAGCTAACTTGTTCGATGAGTATCAAGCCGGGCGCATTGATGTAAATCTTGCTGGCAACCTTGATGGTCAAAATAATTGCCTCCCTGGGCGACCCGCTAAACCAGAGTTAGTGGCGCCGAAGTTTGTTCCCAAAAGAAAAATGGATACGGTTGAGGGTAGAGCCATTCTTTGGCATTCCTTAGCCCATATTGAATTTAATGCCATGAACCTCGCTTTAGATGCAATTTGGCGTTTTCCAAATATGCCTAAGGCGTATTACGAAGACTGGCTTAGGGTTGCTAAAGAGGAGTCATACCACTTCAGCTTGATCAACGCCCATTTACAGTCCTTTGGATTTAGTTATGGTGATTTCCCGGCACACAATAGTTTGTGGGAGATGGTTGAGAGAACAACTGATTCAGTGATTGCGCGTATGGCATTAGTCCCAAGAACAATGGAGGCTAGAGGTCTTGATGCGGTTCCGGAGATTCGGGATCGGTTTAAGCAAATCAAGGATGATCGCGCCGTAGAGATTTTAGAAATCATTCTCCATGATGAGATTGGACATGTGATTGTTGGCAATCGCTGGTTTAATTTCTTGTGCGCTAATGACGGCTTATCTCCAATTACGACTTATCGAGAGCTGGCCGAGAAGTACCGTGCGCCCACCTTGAGAGGGCCGTTTAATTTGGATGCCCGTGAACAAGCTGGCTTTACTACTGAGGAATTGGAATTGCTGGAATCCCTTGGCGATAAACGGGCGCAAGTGGCATGAAGATTCTGAGCCTCATTCCGCCGATGACGCAACTTAATACGCCGTATCCATCAACGGCCTACCTCACTGGCTTTCTACGCTCACGTGGTTTTGATGCTGTTCAAGAGGATTTGGCGCTGGCCTTGGTCCTGGGCTTCTTTACTCCGCAGGGTTTGCTGGAGATTCAAGAGCACGCATTAAAGCTCCCCGAAGAAAATCGCAGTGTTAGCGTCAACTTCTTTCTAGATTATTTTTCAGACTATCAAAGCACCATCGCCTTGGCGATTGCATTTTTACAAGGACGTGATAGCACCCTCGCTCATCGCATCAATAGCCGTACTTTGCTACCTGAAGGACCACGTTTCACATCCTTGGATTCTTACGATGAAGAAGAAGGCGCTGACTCATTGGCATGGGCATTTGGCGCGCTGGGCTCTCAGGATCGGGCGCGTCATTTAGCTACCCTGTATCTCAATGATCTATCCGATGTCTTGCGTGATGCAGTAGATGAGCGCTTTGAGTTTGTTCGCTACGCAGAATCCTTGGCAGGCAGTCAGCCTACCTTCACACCCTTAGCGGATGCCTTGGCAGCAATTCCCACATTAATGGATTTGCATTTACAGGGGCTAACAAAGTCTTCCATCGAAAAGCATCAGCCTAGCTTGGTGTTGCTCTCAGTGCCATTCCCCGGGGCAATGTACGCCGCATTACGAATTGCCCAAACCATCAAGCAACATTACCCCAATATCAAGATTGGTCTTGGTGGCGGCTACGTCAATACTGAGTTACGTGAGCTCACCGATCCACGCATATTTGATTTTGTAGACTACATCACCCTAGACTCGGGTGAGAGACCATTACTTGCTCTGCTTGAGCATTTGAATGGCAAGCGCTCCTCAGAAAGATTGGTGCGTAGCTTTATCCGGAATGATAGTAATGAGGTTCGTTACATTAATTGGCAAGAGCCGGATATTCCATTTGAGGAAGTCGGAATAGCCACCTGGGATGGCTTGCCGCTCAACTCCTATTTATCTTTGCTGGATATGCTTAATCCGATGCATCGCCTATGGAGCGATGGGCGTTGGAATAAGCTTACCGTTGCTCACGGTTGCTATTGGAAAAAGTGTAGTTTCTGCGATGTCAGCTTGGATTACATCTCTCGTTATGAAACTGCTTCAGCCAGCCTATTGGTTAATCGCATCGAAGCAATCGTTGCCGAGACTGGTCAGACCGGATTTCATTTTGTAGATGAGGCAGCGCCACCCAAAATCCTAAAAGCCCTTGCTGAGGAATTAATACGTCGCAAGGTAGTAATTTCTTGGTGGGGCAATATTCGCTTTGAAAAGACATTCACCCCTGAGTTATGCGAGTTGTTGGCGCAAAGCGGTTGCATTGCAATGTCCGGCGGCCTAGAAGTAGCCTCTGACAGACTTCTTGATCTGATGAAAAAGGGTGTTTCAGTTGAGCAGGTGGCCCAAGTGACAAAAGGGTTCTCGGATGCCGGCATCTTGGTGCATGCCTATCTCATGTACGGTTTCCCAACGCAAACTCTTCAAGAGACTGTCGACTCCCTAGAGTATGTTCGTCAGCTCTTTGAAAACGGCTGCATCCAGAGTGGTTTCTTTCATCGATTTACTTGCACTGCACATTCTCCCGTAGGACTTGATCCAGCAGCCTATGGAATTGAACTTGTGCCATTACCCCCCATCAGTTTTGCTAAGAATGACGTTGCCTTCATCGACCCTACCGGAGTGGATCACGATCTACTCGGCGTTGGTCTTAAGAAGGCAATTTACAACTTTATGCATGGTGTTGGCTTTGAGGAGGATGCCCACAAGTGGTTCGATATTCAAGGTATTCCAAAAACCTCGGTAGGGCGGAATAAAATAGCCAAAGTATTGAGGCATGTATAAACTTGAGCAATCTAACTTGCTTCATCAATTCACTATGGGTAGCAATATGAATCTAAGTCGCCGCACCTTCATTGCATCAGCCGCTTTAGCTCCGGTAGCTTGTGGCGGCCTTTCCTACGAGCATGGCATTCCGGTTGCCCAGCCAAAACCACTGCCTGTGGTTCGTCCTCCACAAATTGGTCAAGAGTGGACCTACATCAAGAAAAATATCTTTGACGGCAAAACTTTGGATGTGATTACTGAGCGCGTTTCTAATATTGGCTCAAACATTGTGATTGATCGCATGACTGCTGACGGCGCTCGCTTGCCTAGTGAGATCCAGACTTCATGGGGAATGGTTTCTACAGATACGCAGTGGTCACGTTTACTCAACTTCAGTCCATCTCTGCCACTTTGGCCTGAGCAACTATCCACTACTTGGGCTAAGTAATTCAACACTAAATACAGTATTGCGGGCTATTCAGATTTAAGAATGAATTGGCAGGAGTATATGAGTGTTCAGGGCTGGGAAAAAATTACGGTTCCTGCTGGAGAATTCGTGGCACTGCGCTTTCAGACTCTGATTAATTACGAGAGCGAAGATCCCAACAAAGTTGAGTGCATTCGTAAAGAAACAGCTTGGTTTGCTCCGCAAATTGGTCGCTGGGTTGCTCGTGAAGCTTCTGGTTCTTATCAAATTCAGGGGCAAATTGGGGTAGCAATTTTAGAGGGTAGCTACCAATGGCAACTCAGCTCTTACAAATAAGTACCTTACGCAGATTTCTTTTGCTGTTGTCGCCAGCAGTATTGGTAGCCTGTATCTCATCACAGCCTTATCCGGCTTCAACACCACTTCCGCAACCTATCAATCCCCCAAAGGTGAGGGCGCCACAAGTAGGGCAGCAGTGGGTCTACAACGTTCGTAATGTATTTAACCAAGAATTGGTAGATGTTGTTACGGAGAAGGTGGTATCCGTTGGACCTCAGATTCGGATTGAGCGAAGCGGACTAAAGGCAGGTCAACTTCCCGATGAAATTCAGCAACCCTGGGGTTATGTCTTGCAGGATCCACACTGGAACCCTCCTCAAAAATTTTTGCAGCCAATCCCCTTGTGGCCTGAGCAACTTGTCCCTGGATGGTCTGGTTTCTATCGCGATCGCTATCAAGTGGTTGACTATCCTGACAACGACTATTACTGGGGTTTAAACATAGCTGCTTTAGGGTGGGAGGGCATCAGTGCGCCTGCCGGTCAATTTCCGGTCTTGAAGTATCAAAACGAAGCACCTTTCTTTACAAGTAATGACTTTTCTCGTGTGGCCAACTACCGTCAGGAGGACGTTTGGTTTTCCCCGGAAATTGGTCGTTGGGTTATTCGGCGAGGTTACGGACGTTATTTATGGGCCGGCATGTTTTGGAATGACGCCCTGTGGGAAGACCACCTAGAATGGGAGCTTGCGTCCTGGAAGTAAGCAAACCGCTTAAAATCACGACATGGCTATGTATACCGTAAAAGAACTCTTTCCAACTCTCCAAGGTGAGGGCGCCCACGCTGGTCGTGCGGCCGTGTTTTGTCGCTTTGCTGGTTGCAATCTGTGGAGTGGCCGGGAAGAAGATCGCGCTACTGCAGTATGTCAATTTTGCGATACTGACTTTGTTGGTACTGATGGTGCTGGTGGTGGCAAGTTTGAAACTGCTTCACTATTAGCTGACACCATAGAGGAGGTTTGGAATAGCACCTCTGCTGGGCCTCAGCAGCGCTATGTTGTTTTCACTGGTGGCGAACCATTGTTGCAACTCGATACTGCTTTAATCGAAGCTTTGCATGCTAAAGGCTTCGCTATTGCTATCGAGACTAACGGGACGATTAAAGTTCCCAAGGGTGTTGACTGGGTATGTGTCAGCCCTAAGGCTGGTTCCGATCTGATTGTGCTTCAGGCCGATGAGATTAAGTTGGTGATTCCCCAAGCAGGCCATAACTCCTTAGAGGCCTTATTGGCCAGATTTGAGAAGATGGATTACCGCAATCGCTTCTTGCAGGCTATGGACGGCCCAGACCTTCAAGAAAATCTCGCATTAGCCGTTCGCCTATGTCAAAAGCGGCCTTTATGGCGTTTGAGTGTTCAGGCCCATAAAATGATCGGTATTCGGTAGTAGTATTACGAAGCAATATTTAAGTATTTAGAAAAGCAATCATGACCACCAAGCAAGAAGCCATTTCAATTACCCGCCGCCTGGAATTTGACTCAGGCCATCGTATTCCTAACCATGATGGACAGTGCCGTCATTTGCATGGCCATCGCTATGCGATTGAAGTCACGCTAACTGGTGTGATCGCGGATCATCCTGGTAAGGCAGACGATGGCATGGTCTTAGATTTTGGAGATATCAAGCGCCTCACCAATCAATATGTAGTGGAGCCTTGGGACCATGCGTTTTTGGTAGCCAAAGAAGATGCTGGATTAGTTGAGTATTTAAACTCTATTCCGAATCACAAGACGGTAGTGATGGAGCATGTTCCGACTGTTGAGAACTTAGCTAGCGCAGCCTTTAGAGTGTTGCAGCCTATTTTTGAAAAAGCCTTTGATGGCCGACTCAAGCTCGCATCTATTCGTCTTTATGAAACACCCAATTGTTGGGCTGACGTTTCACATTCCTAAGAAGTAATATGCAAGCAGAGCTTGATCGCCAATTTATGCAGCAAGCTTTGAGTCAAGCTAAGCTTGCTGCCGCTGCTGGTGAGGTGCCTGTGGGCGCTGTATTAGTTCGAGATGGTCAAATTATTTCAACTGGTTTTAACCAGCCAATTACCAATAGCGATCCTAGCGCCCATGCTGAAATGATGGCATTGCGTGCTGCAGCTCATGGCGAATCCAATTACCGCCTACCAGGCACCACTCTGTATGTCACATTAGAGCCTTGCACTATGTGTGCTGGAGCAATGCTGCATGCAAGGGTGGAGCGCGTAGTGTTTGGTGCAGCTGACCCTAAAACAGGCGCCGCCGGTAGCGTGCTCAATGTATTCTCAGAAAAACAGATTAATCACCAGACTCAGGTTGAGGGTGGCATCATGGGCGAAGAGTGCGGTCAGGTACTGCGTGATTTTTTTAAGGAACGGCGTTGAAGAAAATTCATTTGATTGCTCCTTCAGGAGCGAGCTTAGATGCTAGTAGCCCATTGGCTGGAATCGAGTGGCTTCAGAAACAGGGTATTGAAGTTCTCAATACAGAATGCGTAAACCGAGTTGAACAACGTTTTGCCGGTTCCGACGCTGTGCGATTGGCTGAAATTAATCAAATCGCTAAACTCCCACCCGAGATTGCTGTTGTTGCTATGCGTGGTGGCTATGGATTGCATCGCTTACTCCTGGATATTCAGTGGAGCGCTATTTCTAAGGCGATTCAGAATGGTCTACAGATTTGTGGGCATAGTGATTTCACAGTCTTTCAGATGGGTTTATTGGCAAAGACTGGTGCAGTAACTTTAGCTGGCCCCATGCTCAATTTTGATTTTGCATGTCAGGGTGATCAAAGTAAAAACGTTACTCCCAATGCATTTATGTGGGCACATTTTCAACAAGCCATCAACGAGCGCAAATTAGATTGCACTATTCAGGCAACGCAGCCCTTCTTAAGTAAGTCTGCCGCAGGTAAAGCATCGGGAATGCTCTGGGGCGGAAACCTCACTGTGCTAGCGGGACTAGTTGGCACGCCATACTTCCCAACAAAGGAACAAATCCATGGCGGAATTCTGTTTCTAGAGGATGTCAATGAGCATCCCTATCGAATCGAGCGCATGCTCATGCAATTGCTGGATGTTGGGATATTGAAAAATCAAAGTGCCATTCTTTTGGGTGGATTTTCAGCCTATCGTCTTTATGGCAATGATCGCGGTTACACCTTAGAAAGTGCTATTGAGGCCGTCAGTAAACGTCTTCCTGGCAACATCCCCTTATTAACCGGATTGCCATTTGGTCACCAAGCTGAGAAACTGACGCTGCCGGTATGTGCGCAGGCGAACATTCAATATGATGAATCGGGATTTAGTATTCAGTCTCAGTGGTAGTAAACCATTATGAAGGATTTCTCCATGCGAGTTTTAGTATTTCTAACCTGCATATTGATTGCGAGCGCTGCAATGGCAGCAGAAGAACCGAAGTATGTCCTCTTAGAGAAAGCCGAGCCATTTGAATTACGTGCCTATACTCCTCTCATAGTTGCAGAAGTAAAGGTGGATGGGGGCTTAGATGCTGCCTCTAATCAAGGCTTTCGCTTGATTGCAGCGTATATCTTTGGGAAAAATCAGGTATCCGAAAAGATCTCCATGACTGCACCTGTTGGGATTGAAGCTACCGATCAAAATAAGAGTGCCAAGATTGCCATGACTGCTCCCGTAGGGATCGAGAGTAGCAAGTCTTCAGAGAATGCGGGCAACCAATGGACGGTATCGTTTGTGATGCCTGCAGAGTACACCTTAGCTAGCTTGCCAAAGCCATTAAATCCGCAAGTCAAAATAAGAGAAGTGCCTGCAGAAAAAAGGGCGGTGATTACTTTTTCTGGTTTCTATAGCGAAGAGAGGGTTCAGGAAAAAACCCAGGCACTACGCGATTGGATCAAGATCAAGAATTTAAAGCCAGTCGGCGAGCCCCAGTTTGCACGCTACAACCCACCTTGGACATTGCCCTTCATGCGTCGCAATGAAGTCATGATCCAGGTCTTGGATTAAACCTCAAAATTCTTTAGTACAAACCGGGCGCCACTGTCTTGGCCAAGCGCTTTGACAAGAATAGGCAAGCTTTCGGCTAATTGCTTTTCCAGCGTCCAAGGTGGATTGATGATGAACATGCCGCTAGCCTGAAGACGGCGTTCCTTAGGGGCATTCTCAACCCGCAACTCAACCTGCAACCAAGAGCGATTATGAGTTGCAGCAATCTTTTTCATGTGATCAGGTAGGGATGCTGACTCTCTTCTAGAGAGGCATGGGTACCAAATTGGATAACAACCAGTAGCGAAGCGGTGCAGAGCTTCCTCCATCGCAGTTTCAAGATAACGGTAGTCTTGCTTATCTTCATAAGAAGGATCAATTAAAACAAGCCCACGCCTACTAGGTGGTGGCATCAATCCTTTTAATCTTGTAAAGCTATCTTCTGCATAGATATCGATTTGTTTTGATTGCTTTAGCTCACCAATATTGTGGCGCAAAATATCAATCTCTTTGGGATGTAGCTCAAAGAGTTTCAAACGGTCTTGCGATCTTAGTAATCGCGCCAAAATAAATGGGGATCCGGGATAGATGGTGATTTCATCTGCGGCATTCTCGGCGTGAATGTACTCGAGATAATTGGCAATACCCGGGCTGATGGGATTGGCCTCTGCAAATTTAGCTAAGCGATAAATACCTTGATCCGCTTCTTTGCTAACCGTAGCAAAGCCATCTATTAGGCTGTAAATACCAGCGCCCGCATGCGTATCAACAATTGTGAGGGCGCCTGGTTTTTCTTGCAGGTATTCGACTAAATGAATCATCACAAGATGCTTCAGAATATCGGCGTGACTGCCAGCATGAAAAGCATGGCGATAACTAAACATCTTTATATGCCTCTAGTTTTTTGTGCTTTAACAAATAAAGCCAGGGTGATGCTAATTAATACCGCACAGGCATATTGCAAAGATTGATTGAGCTCTGAGTCTAGAGTTTGGGTCAGAAGTACATAGATCGTCGCAAGGCCGCCGAGAGCAAGCAAGCGAGACCCAATCTTATTGGGTGCTAGTTGCGCATCTGGAATTAATTCGGCCAATATTGCCCCAAGCATGCCAGACCAAACTCCAATGGCGGAACCAGCTAAAACATCGGTAAGCCAGTGAGCACCAAGGGCATTGCGAGAGATGCCGGCAAAGCTTGCAATGATGAAGGTCCACCATAAAGAGCTTCTTTTTTCTCGATCGCTAGCAAAGTAGATTCCAGAAACTACTGCAAAAGCAGTCAGTGTGTGCCCTGATGGCATCGCCCTATGCAATAAAGGCTCGCCGATGCGATAAAAATCTTCTAAGGCTAGTACTCCAGCGGGACGAGGGAAGGCTAAAAAGGGTTTGATAATCTGACTAATCGCGCCGCCAATTAGAGATGCCAAAAGACCGGCGCTCAGCAATCTAGGTGCTAGTACTAAAAGCGGAAAGCACAGAGCAAAGATTCCCCAGCCATTACCCACGAAGGTGAGCCAAGTCCATAAGGTGTCGGGCAGAATCTGGGTGTGGCGATTGATGAATAAAAACGTCGGAGTTTGTAGTTCACCAAAGTAAATGGCAATTGCTAGACCAAGTGGTAGAAGAGGGATAAACCACACCCAAAGAGAGGCAACTGCTAAAGCTGATTTGCGCTGCTCAGTCATGCGAATTAACGTGCTCGCTCTTGATCAGCTTCGTTCAATTGATGCACCATTTTCTCTAGTACCTGAGGTACGGTAATTGCTTGCATGCAGACATTGTCATGGCAAGGTGTCTTGCGATGATTGGCCGCGCTGACGCAGGGAGAGCATGCCAGGTTAGCTGTAATCGAAATTGACTTACCAACAGAACCGTAGAGCGCTGGAGTCTCTGGTCCAAAAAGGACAACGGTACGCAATGGAGTAACAGCAGAGAAGTGGCCCGGTCCAGAATCATTAGTCACCATCACATCAGACAGTGTGTAGAGGGGTGGTAATTCTGCGAAGCTAACTTGACCAGCAAAGTTCAGGGCATTTTTTACGTTTGCAACTGAACGTACTTTTTCAACATACTTAAATTCAGATGGGGAACCAGTAATCAGAATGAGGTCATTTGGATAGCGTTGGTTTAATCCCTGAATGAGCTCGGAAAAACGCTGCTGTGCCCAACGTCTTTGCGGTAACAAATCACTTGCATTAGGATTTACCAAAATCAGGCGTTGCTGACCTTGCTTAAATTCAATGCCAGCATCTGCGGTGAGCTTTTCAATACGTTCACGCACTTTGTTTAGTGTCCCGGGATTAATCACTGCCTGCTCTAAACGAACTTCCGAATCTGCAATATGAATTTTGCTAAATGGCACTTCAATCTCTTTGGCAAATGCCGCATGGATAAGGGAAAGAAAATTCTTGGTAATGTGGATATGTGGGTTGTAATGCACTTTGCGAGTCAGCATAAAGCCGCGCCACAAGCCTTCACCATGAAAGATGTGATAACCCACGCGGCGACGCGCACCACAGAGGCCAGTTAGCAGGGCGGTGAAGCGGGAGAACAATTCCAAATCAATAACACTGTCGATGCGATGCTTACGTGCCACCAGCAAGAATTTGAGTGTGTCTTTAATTAAGCCGCCCAAGCTTGAAGAGTCAATTGTGAAAATATTTTCAGGCTTAACGGTATTTAATAGGGTAAGGCTGGCACGATTACTCTTAAAGATCAGGAAAAATAATTCAGCGCCTCGAGCCTGCGCATTTCGCATGGCTGGATCTACCAAGATTGCGCTACCCATTTCTGATAGCTCAATAAAGAGCAGTTTGCGTGGCGCATCTGGACCACGACTGAAGATATTTTTAACGCCATCAATCAGGGCGACTATTGGACTTGCTACTGCGCAGAGTGGGACACCAACCCAGTGGTCGATGGCGCGCATGGTGTTGACGCTAATACTCATAGTGGACTCTGAAAAGAATTATTTCCGTTTTAATAAAAAGTAAGCACCGGGTAATACCGATAAGACAGTAATGGCGCCATAGCTAATCGATGCTAATACTGTCATGGAAGGACTTACGCCCCACAGTGCCAGCACAGAAGAAAGTGTGGCCTCGCGCAAGCCCCAGCCAGAGATGCTGATTGGTAACATTAATAAGAGACTCAATGCAGGTAGGCCAATCATGAGGGCTTCAATCGGTGCATCTATTCCATAGGCCTTTAGGCAGAAGAGTAAAGTCAAAATGGTGAGGGAATGAATGCCGATCGCAAATGCGGCTTGAGCCACATTCATGGGCCAAGAAAAAGCAAGCTTAATTCCGGGCAGAGCGTGATTCATTTGCAGGCGATCCAATAACTTTTGCAAGAGATTGCAACTAGGCCCCCAGGCCAAAATTGCTGCAAGTAACAAGCCCGCCAAAATCATGATGCCAGTGACGGCATAACCCAAGTCTGTTCCCCAGGCGGCTAAGGTGGCGCCACCCAAAATGAGTCCAAGCCCACCGAGCAAATTATTTCCTGCTAAACCAAGCAGACGATCTACTAACACCATGGAAAAACTCAAGCGTAGCTTAGGGGTGGCATGCTCCAAGTCAACAGAGTGGTGAAGTTCTGCATCGAGTTCTTTTGCTTCAGTTAGCTTGCCGCTGCTATTTAAATGGGTTGCGGTAATAGCGCGATAGCTGTCGCCACCAAGCGTGCTCGGCAATCCTTGGTTAATTAGTCCGCCGGCAAAGTAGAGGGCTACAAAGTTGGTGAAGCCTCCTTGAAACCCCACTTTGCGCATTAAAAATCCCCAGCGCAGTCCACCGCAAATAAATGCCAAGACCATGGTTAATCCTGCTGCCAAAAACCACCAAGGCTGCATCTGAATTTCAGAATCTAGGAGTGTGTGCCAATCAATTCCGCTGGTAGCTTTCCAAAGGAGGGCGACCGACAGCAAAATGCGAATCGTGGGCCAAGCCCGCTTGAGAATTGCTTTCCACCCAGATGTGGCTTTTGGGGTGGTTTGGGGTTGTGAACTCATAGGCGTAAGGATAATGCCTTGAGGGCCTAAGGTCTTGAATTTGGGGAATTAACGCGACAACCCAGCATCCCGCCAATTACGGCAAAGGCTATAGTCAAATTTGGACAAAACCTGCCCAAAGCGGATGATTTCTAGGCTATCTAAGGGCTCACATGCCTCAAAGGCCAGATTGCCTCCTATTGGTGGCTTAAATGCCATTCCTGACCAGTTGATTAGTAAGACGCTTGCACCAGCTGGCAATTGCCCAAACCAGAGATCAAATTGATCTTGGCGTTGGTCCAAGATAAAGGTGGGTAGTGGGCTGGCATACCAGGCTGCTCTGCTACCCAGCGTCCAGTTTTGTACTGCGATACCACTTACTTTAGTAGCTGCTGCCAATTCAGATGCCTTCTGACCAGCAAGCTTCCACCCATAAAGATCGGCAATTGGATTGGATTTGATGGCAGCAGTACTAATGCCTCCAGCCAAAACATACCCAAAACCTAACAAGCAAACCAGTATCTGCCCAATAAGCAAAATGCGAATTGCCATGCGGTGTTGCATAGCCCAAGCCTTCGCTAGCCCAATGCCGGCGAATGGCGCCAGACAAAACCAAGCTGGTGTAGTCCAGTGTGGCAGGCTGCCGCCCCCGGATAGTGCGGTAAAAATGATGAAGGGGATCGCGAAGAAGCTGAGTAAAGCCATGAGAACTAGCTTCTGTGATTGGAGGCAATTCTTCAGAAATGTATAGCTACCTAAAAGCAATAGAGGCCCAAAGCACGCAATTTGAATACCCAGAAAAGCTACAACTCTGCGCCATGCCCAAGCGCCACCACTGCCATGGGCAATTTGATATTTGAATGAGATCCAATTATTGACCCAGTTCCAATACAGGACTGGGCTAATCACGATCAAGGCGATGACCGCAGCTATCCAGAAACCAGCTTTGGTGACCCAGGTCTTTTTGGGAGAGGCTAAGAAAACGAAGAGCAAAGCAAATGCAGTAAATGCTGCGGTGTATTTGCTCAGCCCTGCTAAGCCTACTAGCAAGCCGGTGATGACCCAGTCCGCAATGGAGAAGTGATCTTTGCGGGTCCAACGTAAGGCCATCAATAGCAGGCCAAGGCTTAAGGGGGTAAGAAGGGTATCAGGCAAAAGACCAATTGCTAAAACATGGGGTAGTGGCGCTGCAATTATTGCTAAAACGGCCATGAGTCCACACAGGTTGGCTGAGGGAAGCGTAGCAGTTAAATAGCCTGCATTGCACCCCTGAATGAAGCGATGAATTTCTAGTGTGACTTGATATACCAAGAGAGCAGAAAGAGCCCATAGCAATTCCGGAATCAGGCGAATGATCCCCTCGGATGAGGTCAGGGCAACCAGTGGCCACTGTATCCAACCCACTAGAGGTGGGTGATCAAAGTAACTCCAAGCAAGGTGTTTGGCATATAAAGCGTAATGGGCTTCATCGACTGAGAATTCAATCGAGAAGCCGAGGGCAAAATGCACCACTGCAGCAATACAGATGCTGATAGCGGCCCAGCTAGAGGGTGATTGATGGCGCATCATCCGATTTTAGACTTAGGACCTCATTCTTTGGGACAATTCAAGTGATGTTTACAAAAAACTGCTTTCGATCCCTGTTGCTATTGACGGCTATAGCCACCTTATTGTCAGGCTGTGCTGGCTTGACTGGGAACTCGATTGAGAACGAGGCGGGTCAAGCATTTAATGCCGATCAGTTACCCGCCCAAGAAGATTTGCCAAAATTCTCTGCGGAGAAGCCGCGAGATGGCATGCCAGATGGTTGGAACTTTTATCACATTGCTCCTTATAAGAAGAACACCATTTACCGTCTTGAGAAATATCAAGGCCGTACGGTACTAGCCGCTAATTCCAAAGCATCAGCATCTGGTCTGGCAGTAAAGCTTCGCCCGCGCTCAGCGCAAAACTTATGGCTTCAGTGGGAATGGAAGGCGGTAGGTGCAATGCCGCAAGCGGACAATGCAGATAGTCGGAGTGATGATGCACCGCTTCGTATCTTGGTAGCCTTTGATGGCAACAAATCCAAACTTCCTGTAAAAGAAAAGCTCACCTTTGAGATGGCCAGCTTGATTAGCGGTCAAGAAATGCCGTATGCCACGGTGATGTATATCTGGTCGGGAAAAAATTCAGTCAACACTGTTTTAAACAATGCTCACACCTCACGCGTCAAAATGATTGTGGTTGACTCAGGCTGGGATAGCTTGGATGAGTGGCGCAAGCACGAGCGAGATTTAGCAGCGGACTACAAGTTGGCTTATGGAGAGGTGCCAGGCAATGTCATTGGCATTGCACTGTTGACTGATACCGATAACACTAAATCAGAAACTCGCGCCCTTTATGGCGATATTGAATTGGTGCGCAAGAACCTAAAATAACTTAGGGGTGATTAGGGCGCCAACGCTTTAGAAGCAGGGCGTTACTCAAGACGCAGAAGCTAGAAAGCGCCATTGCACTGCCAGCTAACATGGGTGATAAATAACCCAAGGCCGCCATTGGGATGCCAATCGTATTAAATGCAAACGCCCAAAATAAATTTTGACGAATCTTGCTCCAAGTCTTTTTGGAGATATCAATTGCATCTGCAACTAAAGTGGGATCGCCGCGCATTAATGTAATGCCAGCAGCTTGCATTGCTACATCGGTACCAGTGGACATCGCCATACCAACATCTGCCGTCGCTAAGGCTGGAGCGTCGTTAACACCATCACCAACCATTGCTACAAAGTGTTTTTTACCAGTAGCCGTGCCCTGCAGTTTTTGAATGATCTCCGCTTTATTGCTTGGCATGATTTGGGCAAAGACTTCATCAATGCCGATTGTTTTTCCTACTCGGCTGGCTGCGGCCAAATTATCACCAGATAGCATCACTGTCCGAATGTGCAATGCGTGAAGTGCATCGACTGCTGATTGAGCATTTGCCTTAAGCTCATCCCCAAAAGCAATGACGGCAATTGGGGTCGGCACATCTCCATCCTTAATGCCTAAGCTCATCAAAACCGAAACAGTCTGACCCTGCTCGAAACAGGCCTGGGCTTTTTGTAAAACAATATTGTGCTGAGAGCTTCCCTCGAGAGACGCTACGCTCTGCAAGCGCAGCATCTGGCCGGCAAAAGGACCGCCACTTGGAACGCCTTCAATGCCAATGCCGGGCAATCCTTTGTTCAAAGAAGTAGCAATGGGTGGGACACCTTTTGCTTTGGCGGAATCAATCAGAGCTTTAGCCAAGTGGTGCTCACTTCCCAATTGCAAGCCCGCAGCGGTAGCAAGGATTTGACCCTCGTCGGCAAATGATTGATCAAAAGTAAGTAGGGCAAGCATGCGTGGCTTGCCAATGGTTAATGTCCCGGTCTTATCAAAAGCAATGACATCGAGTTGGTGCGCTAACTCCAATACCTGCGGATCTTTAATCAGAATGCCAAAGCGTGCAGCTATGCCAGTGCCCGCCATGATTGCAGCTGGAGTGGCCAAGCCAAGTGCGCAAGGGCAGGCAATCACCAGAACGGATACGGCACGCAAGATAGCGATGGAGGTGGAATCGAAGTAAAGCCAGTTGCCGATGCCAGTGATGAGCGCAAGAATAATCACGGTAGGAACAAAGATTGCACTCACCCGATCAACTAACTTTTGAATCGGTGCCTTTTGAGTTTGCGCTTCTTCTACTAAGTTAATGATTTGTGAGAGTACGCTTTCAACACCAACTGCTTCGGCCCTTACAACAAGGACACCTTCACCATTTAAGGCGCCTCCAATGACTTTTGAGTCCAATGCCTTCTTAACGGGCTCGCTCTCGCCAGTAAGTAGAGATTCATCTACGTGGCTAGCACCAAACAGAATCACGCCATCAACCGGAATGCGTTCACCGGGGAGTATCAAAACCCGATCGCCTGGAAGTACTTGAGCCAAAGGTAAGTCGCGGTATTGATCAGTGCCAACACCTTGATTAATTTCGAGATTAACATCCGCATTTAAAACTTTTGCATGCTCGGGCCAGAGCTTTTGCAGGGCGCGAATGGCTTCGCTGGTCTGTTGCTTGGCACGTGCCTCTAACCACTTGCCCAATAAGACCATGCAAATAATGACTGCCGATCCCTCAAAGTAAAGTTCATGTGCGTGACTAGAGGTGAGTAAGATGTAGAGACTCAGTCCATAGGCAGCACTAGTACCGAGAGCCACTAGTAGATCCATGTTGCCGGCGCCAGCCAGCAGGGATTTGTAACCTGCCTTGTAAAAGCGCCATCCCAAGATAAATTGCACTGGCGTCGCCAAAGCCAGCTGCCACCAGCCAGATAAAGACCAATGAATGCCAAAGGGCATCAAGAACATCGGCAAGAAGAGGGGGGCGGAAAGCAGGAAGCTCAGGACAACACGACCCAAGCCGTCAGTAGCCCAAAATGACTTGCTCATCTTCTGATCTAAATTACCTCGAGCCGAGCTCTCTTTTGCCTCGTATCCCGTCTTTTGAACCAGGGCGATGATCTCAGCCAGACTGGATGAGCCGCTTTTTATCCGAACTCTCGCCTGCTCGGTAGCCAAATTGACGCTGGCTGCCTCAACCCCGGGAATCTTATCCAAAGCCTTTTCTACACGGCTGACGCACGAGGCACAGGTCATTCCGCCGATATCGAGGTTAAAAAATTCTGAATTACTGGATTGTGAGGGAGTCATGTAGAAGATAATCTACCGTATGGTGAAAAAAGGCCATCATCAACCGTATTTTGACAGTTTTTAAGGGGTAGCTATGTATACGTTGAAGGTATCAGGAATGACTTGTGGTGGCTGCATTAATGCCGTGACGCGAGCTGTGCAGGCCCAGGATCCCCAGGCTCAGGTGCAGGCGGACTTGGCGACCCAGCTGGTGACGCTTGAAACAACCCTTTCTCCCGAATTAGCTGCTGGGCTCATAACAGAAGCTGGATTTCCGATATCTGAATAAGCCTAAAATCCGGCTTTAGCAATTTTTTGCATGTGCGGTTAATCTACCCGCTATCCCATTTTTCGCAATAAGACTAAATAAAAGATTGAGCACCCACTAGCGGGGTAGCTCTTCATAGGAGGAAGTTGTGGCACTTACTGTAGAGGCTGTGCAAGCAGCATTAAAGGGTTTAATTGACCCAAATACACAAATCGACTTTGTGTCGGCAAAGAGCGTCAAAAATCTCAAAGTAGATGGCGGCGATATTAGTCTGGACATTGTTCTGGGTTATCCAGCAAAAAGTCAGTTCGACTCCATTCGTAAATCCGTGATTACTGTGCTCCGCGAATTGCCTGATGTGAAAAATGTTAGCGTCAATGTCAGCAGTCAAATCGTTGCGCATGCTGTGCAACGCGGTGTCAAGCTATTGCCGAATGTAAAAAATATTATTGCGGTAGCTAGCGGTAAAGGTGGTGTTGGAAAATCCACTACTGCAGTCAACCTGGCTTTGGCTTTAGCGGCTGAAGGTGCACAAGTCGGTATGTTGGATGCAGATATCTACGGCCCAAGTCAACCAATGATGCTGGGCATTACTGGCAGACCAGAATCAATAGAAGAAAACACTATGGAGCCAATGGAAGGCCACGGCCTTCAAGCAAGCTCAATCGGTTTCTTGATCGATGATGATGCGCCGATGGTGTGGCGTGGCCCTATGGTGACATCTGCTTTGGAGCAATTGCTGCGTCAAACACGTTGGCGCGATCTCGATTACCTAGTTGTGGATATGCCCCCCGGCACTGGTGATATTCAGTTGACACTAGCTCAAAAGGTACCCGTTACTGGCGCGATCATTGTGACCACTCCGCAAGATATTGCTTTGCTGGATGCGCGCAAGGGCTTAAAAATGTTTGAGAAGGTTGGAGTGCCGATCGTGGGCATCATCGAAAATATGAGCACCTATGTCTGCCCAAGTTGCGGTCATGAAGAGCATGTGTTCGGTACCGGTGGCGGCCAAAAGATGTGCAAAGAATACGGTGTTGATTTCTTGGGTGACTTGCCGCTGAATTTATCTATTCGTGAGCAGGCAGATGCGGGTCGTCCAACTGTTGTGGCTGATCCTGATGGCGCTATCAGTGCAATTTATAAGACGATTGCAAGGCGAGTGGCTATCAAAGTTGCGGCGCTTTCAAAAGACATGAGCAGTAAATTTCCTAACATCGTGGTTCAGAACACTTAAGGCCTTATGCGTTTTGCAGTTCTCATGCGTAAGCAGTTTATTGATAGCCCCTGGATTTCATATCGGTGGGCGCCGCAGGAGGTGTTGCCGGATTTTGGGCAATTTAATAATGCCCCCAGTGAAAAGGGCAAAATTATTGGTCAGTTTCTGGGGCGCAATGATCAAGGTGAGTCTTGGTTATTTACCGGCTATGAACTCAGTCTTTTTCCTGACGAGGGTGAAGGCTATTACCTAAACCTCTCGGCTACTCAACCCTGTTGGTTTGTGATGTGGCGCTTAGAGGAAGATATCGAGCGCTACATTGATGCTCAGTCTATCGAGCTAGCCAGATCTGAATCAACTATGGCCGTTCCCCATCGTATTAGTGTTAGCTACAACGAAGCAGGGCGTTTATTAGATGGCGGTGAGTCAGTGGATAACACCCCCCTGTCTTCAGAACATGCCTCTTGGTTGCAAGAGTATGTTAACGAGAACTATCGCCCTGAGCCTAAAAAGCGTCATCGCCCTGAATCATTCAAGGGCGCTAACCGCGGGACGGAAGACTAATGGCTGGCGGATTTCTAAATCGTTGGTCGCGCCTCAAGTCTGGAGAGCAGATCGAGCCCGCACAAAAAACGGCTGATCAAACGAAGCAAGAATTAGCATCAAGCCCAGAGGCAAAACAGCCCAATACAGACATTCAAGATGCTCCCCCAGCTGCAACCCTGGATGATGTAGAGAAGATAGATCGTCTTGCTCCAGACTTCTCCGCTTTTATGAAGCCGGATGTAGATCCTGCAGTTCAGCAGGCGGCCATGAAAAAGATGTTCTCTGATCCGCACTTTAATGTAATGGATGGCCTCGATATCTATATTGATGATTACTCTAAGCCGGACCCAATTCCACTAGAAATGCTCAAGCGCATGGTGCAATCCGACATGCTCAACATTTTCCGTAAAGATAGCGAGGAGGAAACCCCAAGCACCCAAACTGCTGCCAATACAGAATCTGAACCGGAAGAGCAGGCTTTACCCCTAAGTTCACAGGCTGATTTAACATCCACACCAGCACCAATTCAGGAGGCTGGGGATAAAGACCCTGTGCCTGTGGATAAGAAAACCGGTTAAGAAGAAATCAATGAGTCAAAAATTAGTATGTAATTGCAATGGAACGATGCCTTTGGATGCAAAGGCTTTAGGCCTCACTATCCATACCTCTTTATGTAGACAGGAAGTTGGCACGGTCATTAAAGCGTTTGATGGCAGCGACTCGATTGTGATTGCTTGTACTCAAGAGCGCGCTTTATTTGGTGAGCTGGCCGAGCAATCAGCAAAGCCTTTGGTGGCACCATTACGTTTTGTGAATATTCGTGAGCTAGCTGGCTGGACTCAAGAGGCTAAAGCTTCCACGCCAAAGATCGCTGCACTACTCGCCTTAGCTGATATGCCTGAGGCGGAGCCCGTACCTGCTGTGAATTATGAAAGCCACGGCCGCTTGTTAATAGCTGGACCTGGTGATCAAGCATTGCCTTGGGCTGAAAAACTGAGCGACTCCCTCGACGTTTCTGTTTTATGTACTGAGCCAGGTACATTGCCAATCACAAGAAACTTCCCGATCTATACAGGTAATGTCACTAAGTTAGACGGTTATCTGGGTAACTTCAGCGTGGATTGGGATTTGCAAAACCCGATTGATCCAGAGATGTGCACTCGTTGCGGCGCCTGTGTTGAGGTTTGCCCTGAAGGTGCAATTGATGATTCGTTCCAGATCGATTTAGATAAATGTAAATCCCATCGCGCTTGCGTCACAGCTTGTGCTGGTATTGGTGCGATTAATTTCGATCGAATAGAGCGTCAACGCAGTTCTGAATTTGATCTCATCATGGATCTGCGCGCTGATCCGCAGATGCGTATGAGTCAAACGCCGAAAGGTTACTTTGCGCCTGGTGGAGATCCATTTGAGCAATCACTGGTTGCAAACCAATTGCTTGGTTTAGTTGGCGAATTTGAAAAGCCTAAATACTTTGTCTATAACGAGAAGGTCTGTGCTCACGGCCGTAACGGTAAGGTAGGTTGCAATGCCTGTATCGACGTGTGTTCAACGGGTGCAATTTCTTCCTTATTTAAAAATGGGCAGGGTACCGTAGAGGTAAATCCCAATTTATGTATGGGTTGTGGAGCTTGCTCGACAGTGTGTCCGTCGGGCGCAATGCGCTACAACTATCCAAGCGTGACTCATCAGGGTAAAGAGATTAAAACTCTTGCCAATGTATTTACTTCGGAGAGTTCTAAGGCAAAACAATCGCAAGCACCTGTTCTGCTATTGCATACACTCAAGACTGGAACTCAGACTCTAGATTCTTTAGGGCGCTCAGCTCACTTAAGACCAAAGCAGTTTGAAGGATTGCCTTCCTTTGTATTGCCCTACGGTATTGAACACATTGCCTCCACTGGCTTAGATTTGTGGCTTGGTGCACTCAGCTATGGTTTTGGTGAGGTAATTCTGCTGCTGGCAGGAGATGAAGATCCGGCCTATCGTGCCGCACTTGAAACGCAAAGCGAGTTAGGTAACGCCATCTTGGCAGCTTATGGATTTGATGCCAGACTCTCTCTGATACAAATTGAATCTCCAGAGGAGCTGCAACCAGTATCAGCTGCCATGGGTAAGCTCCGACAGCACGGTGCTCAAGCAGCGCTTTGTTCGTCTGCCAGCTTTGGTCTAGGCAATCAAAAACGCGAAACCATTGAGATGGTATTGGAGCATTTGGAAAAGCAAGCCAGAACACCGCTTCCAGCAGGTGGGGTGGCTTTGCCGAAATCTTCCTTCTTGGGTGGATTGAATATTAATCAAGATGCCTGCACGCTCTGTATGTCTTGTGTGGGCAGTTGCCCTGAGGGCGCTTTACTAGATAACTTGGATGAACCCAAGCTTTCCTTTATTGAAAAGCAGTGCGTTCAATGCGGCATCTGTGTAAAAACTTGTCCAGAGCAAGCCTTGGCTTTGGCACCTCGTTTACAGACCGTAGAAGAGCGTAAGCAAAAAGTGGAGATCAACGAGACTAAGCCGTTTCATTGCATCAGCTGTGGCAAGGTATTTGGAACCGCCAAGATGGTGGATTTGATGTTGATCAAGTTAGGTGCGCACGGTGCCTTTGCTGGCGCGGCGCTAGATAGACTCAAGATGTGCGGCGATTGTCGTGTTGTCGATATGGTGAAAAAAGAAATATGAGCGAGCAGATAAAAGAGGGCGCCTCAACCGAGGTGGGTGATGTAGGTCTGCCGGAGGATTTGGCGAGGGCGGATCTATATGGTTTGATTGCGAGGCTCCTTCATCAGCCGCCTGATCAAGAATTACTGGATCAAATAGCCGCCTCCATCCCAGATGGTCAGGAAGGCCAGGCAGAAGCTGCACCGCTAGCCAAGGTGTGGCATAGCGTAGTTGAGGTTGCTAAAAATAACCCTGCCAAAGCCTGGCATGAGGAGTTTGATCGTAATTTCATTAGCGTAGGGCGTCCCAATGTGATTTTGAATGGCTCCTTTTATATGGCCGGCCATTTAAATGAGAGGCCATTGGTGGAAATCCGTCGCTCGTTAGAGGGTTTTGGTTTGGAGTCGGCTGAAGAGGTTACGGAGACCGAGGATCATATATCTGCACTCTGTGAGGTGATGCGTTACCTCATAGCTGGGGACGATATTGAAATTTCAAACCTTACAAATCAAAGGATTTTTTTCAATGACCATATTCGTCCTTGGTATGACGTATTGTGCGATGCAATAGAAGGTATTCCAAACATGCATCTCTACCATCCGGTAGCCGCCTTAACTCGAGAATTCCTGGCTATCGAGGGGCAGAGTTTTGACATGATTTGATGTTGCATTGCACAAGAGGAAAACCCCTAGAAAAGAATTAATTTTCAAATATGCAAAAAATACAATTACCAACTAAACTCTGTGAAATATCAAATTTGCGCTAACTAGGAGCATGCGATGACTACTAAATCCGCAACAGCAGTAAACGAAGAAAGCAAGCCCTCACGCAGAAAGTTTTTCATCGGAGCAGGTGCCACTGTTGGTGCTGTAGCCGTAGCTTCCCAAACGCCACTAGGCAAAGCAGTTATTCAAGAAATTGGCAGCGCTGTTCAAGGTAAAGATGACGGCTATCAGTTGTCTGCGCACATTCGTAAGTACTACGAAACCACCATGCTTTAAACCCAGTTGTTAATGAAGTCGTTTCCAAATAATTAAATAAAAATATTTCTCAGGGACAACATATGAGTCTGACTCGTAAATCCAATACCCCACAAAGCGGCCGTGCTACGCCCGCATCACGTCTCATCGGCAGCCTGTCACGCGGACTTCAATCTGCGGTGCCAACGATGGATCGTCGTACTTTCCTCAAGCGCTCTGGAGTAGGTGTTGGTGCTGGGATTGCAGCAAGCCAATTGACCTTGGTGCAAAAAGCTGTTGCTGAACCAAGCAAGGCGATGTTGGACGGGAGGGACAAGATTGAAGTCAAGAGAACCATTTGTACCCACTGTTCCGTAGGTTGCGCAACTGACGCTACTGTTGAGAATGGTGTTTGGGTTCGTCAGGACTCTGTGTTCGATTCTCCAATCAACATGGGTTCTTACTGTGCCAAAGGTGCCGCCTTACGCGAGCACGGACACGGCGACTTCCGGTTGCGTTACCCAATGAAGTTGGTGGACGGCAAATATCAACGTATTTCTTGGGACCAAGCTTTAACCGAGATTACTGCGCAGATGAAAGACTTGCGTAGCAAGTACAGCCCAGATTCACTGTTCTTTATTGGTTCATCAAAGCACAATAACGAGCAAGCCTATTTATTACGTAAGTGGGTTTCTTTCTTCGGAACCAACAATACAGACCATCAAGCTCGTATCTGTCACTCCACTACAGTAGCCGGTGTTGCAAACACCTGGGGCTATGGTGCAATGACCAATAGCTATAACGACATGATGAATGCCAAGGCTGCTTTGTACATTGGCTCCAATGCTGCAGAAGCCCATCCAGTGTCGATGCTCAGCTTGTTGCATGCAAAGGAAAACGGTTGCAAAGTGATCGTGGTTGATCCACGCTACACCCGTACTGCTGCTAAGTCTGATCAGTACGTTCGCATTCGTTCCGGTTCTGATATCCCATTCCTATTTGGTGTTCTGTATCACATATTCAACAATGGTTGGGAAGATAAGAAGTACATCAATGACCGCGTCTACGGTATGGATGAGATCCGCAAAGAAGTGATGGAAAAGTGGGCTCCAAAGAATGTAGAAGAGGCTTGCGGTGTTCCAGAAGCTCAGGTTTACAAAGTGGCTGAGACTATGGCCAAGAATCGTCCAAGCACCTTAGTCTGGTGTATGGGTCAAACACAACACACCATTGGTAATGCCATGGTGCGTGCATCTTGTATCGTGCAGCTCGCCCTAGGAAACGTTGGTAAATCTGGTGGTGGTACAAACATCTTCCGTGGTCACGATAACGTTCAAGGGGCAACAGACGTTGGACCTAATCCGGATTCATTACCTGGTTACTATGGTCTGGCAGCAGGATCATGGAAACACTTCTCAACAGTATGGGGTGTTGACTACGAGTGGATCAAAGGTCGCTATGCGCCTGACATGATGGAGAAATCGGGTACTACGGTTTCTCGTTGGGTCGATGCAGTCCTTGAGAAAAATGACATGATCGATCAACAAACCAATGTAAAAGGTTTGTTCTTCTGGGGTCATGCTCCTAACTCACAAACTCGCGGCTTGGATATGAAGCGCGCGATGAATAAATTGGATTTATTGGTTGTTGTTGATCCGTATCCAAGTGCTACAGCAGCAATGGCAGCGATGCCGCCTGCCGAAGGTGATGTAGTAAACAAGAACCGTAATGTTTACCTCTTACCAGCGACAACTCAGTTTGAAACAACGGGTTCAGCAACTGCCTCAAACCGCTCATTGCAGTGGCGTGAGAAAGTCATCGATCCTTTGTTTGAGTCTGTACCTGACCACGTCATCATGCAAGCATTTGCTGATCGCCTGGGCTTCGGTGAAGAGTTATCTAAGAACTACAAGATGCAGAGTTCAAAGTTTGCCGGCAAGCAGTGGAGAGAGCCGCAGATTGAAGACATCTTGCGTGAAATCAACCGCTCTTGCTGGACGATTGGTTACACCGGTCAAACTCCTGAGCGCTTGAAGGCGCACATGAGAATGGTTGGCACCTTTGATCCGAAAACTTTGAAGTCACGTGGCGGAGTTGATCCGGTTACTGGTTACGACACAACAGGCGACTACTATGGCTTGCCTTGGCCTTGCTACGGCACCGCCTCCATCAAGCACCCTGGTTCACCAAATCTCTATGACACTAGCAAGAGTGTGATGGAGGGGGGTGGTAACTTCCGCGCTAACTTTGGCGTAGAAAAAGATGGTGTTAATTTGCTTGCCGAAGATGGTTCTTACTCCAAAGGTTCCGCCATTAAGACCGGTTACCCAGAGTTTGACCACGTCTTAGTGAAGAAGCTCGGTTGGTGGAATCAATTAACTGAAGAAGAGCAAAAGCTTGCTGAAGGCAAGAACTGGAAGACCGACTTATCTGGCGGTATCCAGCGCGTGGTAATGAAGAATGGTTGTCATCCATTTGGCAATGCCAAAGCCCGTGCAGTGGTTTGGAACTTCCCGGATGCTATTCCAACTCACCGCGAGGCGCTCTACAGTACCAATGAGCCAATGATGCGTAAGTACCCAACATCTGCGGACAAGAAGAATTTCTGGCGCTTGCCGACTCTCTATAAAACAGTTCAGGATAAGAACTTGAATGAGAAGCTCTACGAAAAGTTCCCAATCATTCTGACTTCAGGTCGTTTGGTTGAGTACGAGGGCGGGGGAGATGAGACACGTTCTAACCCATGGTTGGCTGAGTTACAGCAAGAAAACTTTGTGGAGATCAATCCTAAGGCCGCAGAAGCTCGTGGCATTAAGAATTGGGATTATGTGTGGGTTAAATCCCCAACGGGAGCTAAGATCAAAGTTCGTGCAATGGTTACTGAGCGCGTCGATCAAGGTACTGCGTTTGTACCATTCCACTTTGCTGGCTGGTGGCAGGGCAATGACTTGCGTAAATACTATCCTGAGGGCGCAGCCCCAGTAGTCCTAGGTGAGGCGGTGAACACTGCAACAACCTACGGCTATGACCAGGTAACGATGATGCAAGAAACTAAAACCACCATGTGCCAAATCGAAAAATTTGCCTAAGTTAAAAAATATAGTCAGGAGAACACCATGGCAAGAATGAAATTTATTTGTGATACAGAGCGATGCATTGAGTGCAACGGCTGTGTCACTGCCTGTAAAAATGATAACGAAGTACCTTGGGGCATTACTCGTCGCCGTGTAGTTACGGTCAATGACGGTATTGTTGGCAAAGAAAAATCAATCTCAGTTGCCTGTATGCACTGTTCGGATGCGCCTTGCATGGCGGTATGTCCAGTAGATTGCTTCTATCGCACTGATGAAGGCGTTGTCTTGCATGACAAAGACATCTGCATCGGTTGCGGCTACTGTTCATTCGCATGCCCATTTGGCGCACCTCAGTTCTTAAGCAAGGGCGCTTTTGGTTCCCGCAGCAAAATGGACAAGTGCACGTTCTGTAGCGGCGGTCCTGAGATAAATGGTAGTGTTGCCGAGTTCGAGAAGTATGGCCGTAATCGCTTGGCAGAAGGTAAGTTGCCATTGTGCGCAGAAATGTGCTCAACCAAAGCATTGATTGGTGGTGATAGTGAAGTTATCTCTTCAATCTACGCGAAGCGTGTTGCAGTGCGCGAAGCTAATGGTCGATATCCAAGCAATGAGATTTTTGGTTGGTCGACTGCTTATGGTCCATCAGGATCACCAGCGCCAACACCAACACCTGCTGACAAAATTCCAGGAGCAAAGTCATGAAATTGAATTTCAAAACTCTCGGTTTGTATTTAGCAGCTGGCGCTTTGCTAGCTGCTTGCTCCGAACCTCCTGAGATTGCAGCTAAAGCTGCAAAGCGTCCTGATGTAGCCCCTTATATGGGAGCTGACAATGGATTTATGACTAAAGGTTGGACTCCAGGCGATCAGGCAAGTTGGACGGAAGCGATTAACAAGCGCAATCAGAAGCAATCTGAATACTCACGCGTTAAGTGATCAGTTAAACAACAATAAATAAAACGAAAACGTTTAAGGATATTTGTATGAATCGATCATTCTCTAGTGTTAGTCGCTCATGGGTTCTGGCCCTAGGCGTATCGCTAAGTTTGCTTAGCGGTGTCTGTCTTGCAGACCGCGCGCCAATGCAACCTCTGCCATCCCCAAGTGGTATTGATTTTCCAAAAAATCTCAATTCCATTCCAAATGGCACGCAGGCTGAATCTCAGCCAGCAAATACTGCGCCTAAAGAGGGTGCAATTTGGGATACGGCTAATGGCGACCCTTACAACTTTGTCAGCATCCCCGATAAAGAGGCGAGCGTTTTGATTCAGCGTGCTGGTCAGCAATGGCGCTTGATTCGTAATGGCATCATCACCGTTTACGGCGCTTGGCTGTTGGCAATCGCTTTCTTTGGCATTGCTGCTCTCTTCCTAATTAAAGGCCCAATTAAACTTCATGCCCCGATGTCTGGTGTAAAGATCAAGCGTTTTAATGGCTTTGAGCGCCTGACACACTGGGTAATGGCAGCCAGCTTTATTGGTCTTGCTTTGACCGGCATGTTGATTTTATGGGGCAAGTATTTCGCGCTCCCATTAATGGGTGGCGTTGCTTATGGATCTTTCTTGATGGTTTGCAAGAATATCCATAACTACTCTGGACCATTGTTTACTTTGAGCGTTGCGATTTTCTTCCTGCTCTTTGCTACTCGTAACATTCCAGGTAAGGGTGATCTGACTTGGTTGATGACGCTTGGCGGGGCATTGACCGGCAAGCATCCTCCTGCAGGATTCTTCAATATGGGTGAGAAAATCTGGTTCTGGTTTGGCATGGTTATTTTGGGCCTCACCATTTCAGCTTCTGGCTTCGTGCTCGATATGATCGTGCCGTTCATGGATGTCCAGTATCTTCGCGGCACTATGCAGTTAGCCAATATTATTCATAGCTCAGCAGCTATCTTGATGACAGCTATGGCAATGGGTCACATTTACATTGGTACGATTGGTATGCAAGGCTCTATCGATGGCATGAAGAATGGTTACGTAGATGCAACCTGGGCCAAAGAGCACCATGAGATCTGGTACGACAAGGTTAATAAATAAGGACATGGCCATGAAAAAAATCATTGCTTTCACACTCTGTTCATTTGCAACTGCAGTTGCATTTGCTGCCTTGCCACCATTAACGCCTGAAGCGCAAGAGGCTGCAACCTTAGCAAAAGCTAAGACAGCTTACGGCGATAAGGTTGGGGCTTTTAAGTTGTGCCAGGCGCAAAATAAAGTGGCTGATCAATATAGGGTATCTGGTACTCCGGCACCAGCAGCCTGTGTAGCGCCACCCCCCTTTGTTGCTCCAGGCGCTGCAGCGGCAGCTCCAGCACCAGTGGCACCAACAGCAGCAAAGTAATTAGTCGCTGAGCAATTCTTGATGTAAGTAGCGTTTAGCTGCTAGTGTTTGAGGATCAGCAAAGAAAGGACCTACGGGTCCTTTTTCTTTTATCTGGCCCTGATCAATAAAGATGATGTACTCCGCCAGCCTTTGTACTTGTGCAAGCTGATGGGATGTGAAGATCACATCTGAGCCTTGAAGCTTGAATTGACGAATCATTTCTTCAACTTGCTCCGTTGTATTGGGATCGAGATTGGCTGTAGGCTCATCGAGCAAAACCAAATTAGGCTTTTGCAAAATGGCTCTGCCCAAGCAAAGCTTTTGTCTTTCACCTGCCGATAGTTTATGGGCGGGGCTGTTCGCAAGATGGCTTAAGCCGATCTGCTCAATAACTGCATCAATCTGGATTGAATCAATCGAAGAGTCTGAATCTTTGACCATGGCAAGATTGGTTCTTGCAGAGGCTTTGATCATTGGTGTGTGGTGGAGCACTAGGGATGAGCGGACACCTGCAGTTGAATAAGTTACCGCCCCTATGTCAGGCCCAATTAATCCATCAAGTAGCTTTAGTAGCGTCGTCTTTCCAGCGCCATTAGGGCCAATGCAGGCGCAAATTCGATCTGCTGGAATGACTGCATGCGGAATGTCTAAGATGATGCGCCCATCACTTTTGACGATGACATCCTTAAGCTCTATGTAGCGGTTGAATTTAGTTACTAACTTAACCATAGCGACGCTCCGCAACTTGGCGAACTGCGAATGTAAATAGGTTTGCAAGCAACACAATGCCGAGCAATACAATCCCCAAGGCGAGAGCCAATGGTAGGTCTCCCTTGCTGGTCTCCAGCGCAATTGCGGTAGTCATGGTGCGGGTTGAGTGATCAATGTTGCCACCTACGATCATGACGGCGCCTACCTCAGATATTGCCCGGGCTAGTCCAGCCAGAATGGCAATCGTCAGGGAGAAACGGCAGTCCCAAATAAACCATTTCAGGGCAGAAAGTCTGGGCAGTCGAAGCGCTCTAAATGAATCCCGATGAATTCTCCAGGAATCCTCTAGGATTTGGCGGCTTAGGGCGGCAATGAGAGGGGTTGTCAGCAGTGTTTGGGCTAGGATCATGCCCTTGGGTGTAAAAAGCCATCCCCACACTCCTAATGGCCCTGTTCGGGAGAGTAAAAGGTAGACCACTACGCCAACGATGACTGTTGGTACGCCCATGAGGCTATTTAAGCCGACGGTTATTGACTGTTTGCCCTTAAATTCTTCAGTAGCTAGTAGGGCACCAATCGGCAGGCCAAGCAAGGTGCCCAGTAGCAGGGCGCTCAAACTCACCTGCAGTGAGACCAGTACGATGCCCATCACTCCGGCATCTAAATGCACAAGCAGTCCGAAGGCATCCTGAAAGGTCGTAAGCATGGGCTCGATTCTAGCAAGGCGGTGGCAAAATGGCATAAATGCAAACAATTTCCCTTTTTTAACTCATGGCTGAAGTCATTTGCCTCTGTAATGAGGTCCTCGATGTCGATCTTCGTGAATATCTCAACGAGCATCCGATCGACTCCATTGATGAGCTGCGTGAGCAGGCCTCCATTTGCAATAAGTGCATGCAATGCCAGGACTTAGTTGAGGGTGAAATCTACTTGGCACGTGTAAGACGACAACGTGCTGAAGGACAGTTTTAATGACCCAGCTCCATTTAGGTCGCTTTAGCGTCATGACGATGAATGTGCATAAAGGCTTATCTCCCTTGCATAGAAAATCTACCATCTACGAGCTGCGTCAAAAAATGCGTAGTCATCATCCTGATTTACTTTTCCTGCAAGAGCTTCAACAGGAGCATCGAGGGCGGATTAGGCGATTTGGTCAATGGCCCTTAATGGAGTTAACCCATTTTCTGTCGGAAGATTTTTGGCATGATTGGCACTACGGTAAAAATGTCGAGTATCCCGATGGTCACCATGGCAATGCCATTCTTTCTAAGAGACCATTGCACAAGGGTGAAAACTACGATATTTCAGCCTATCGATTTGAGCGGCGTGGTTTACTTCACAGCATTACTCAATTAGAGGGCGTGCCAACACCCATCCATTGTTTTTGTGTGCACCTGGCTTTATTTGAAAGAGGTCGGGAGCGTCAATTAGATAAGATTATTCGTTACATTGATACTCTTGCTGGTGGCGGTCCAACCATTGTGGCGGGCGACTTTAATGATTGGCGCAATCGTGTGAGCGCGCCAATGCAGGCTGCCGGCTTTAATGAAGTATTTGAAGTTCTTACCGGCTCTCCTGCAAAAACTTTTCCTAGCGTGAAGCCAATGCTTCCGATGGATCGGATTTATGTGCGAGGTCTAAAAATCCATTCTGCAGAAGTCTTGTATGAATGGCTGAAATTATCTGATCACCTAGGTATTACCGCGGAACTGGAAATCGTATGAGCTTTTTAAATTATCTATTGGGAACTATCTTTGGTTTCTCTTTAATCTGGGTTCCACTACTACACATTGTCATTGTGTTTCTCTTTGGGTTCAGATTAATCTCTGTAAGGAGACCGGTAGGTGTTGTCCTTGCATGGTTCCTGATTGTGGTTCTCGTTCCGCTACTTGGGGTTGGTTTATATATTTTGATTGGTGAGCGTCCTGTAGGTCGTAAGCTGACTCGAAAAATCATTCGCATGGATAAGGAATATGCGGCCATCACTGAAAATATGCGTCAGCGCTATCGGGCTGATAAGCAGTTACTGCCGATTGAGGGCAGGGCACTAAGCCTGTTGGCGGAGTCGAATAATGGCTCTCCGGTAATTGCTGGCAATAAGATTGAATTATTTACGAGCTCTCTTAAGATTTTGCAGCTATTTATCGATGAAATTAATCAAGCGAAAAACACACTTCATTTGGAATTCTATATATGGGCCCTGGGTGGTGATGCTGATCGTGTTGGCGAGGCCTTAATTGCTGCCGCTAAGCGTGGTGTAGCTTGTAAAGTGCTATTAGATTCCTTAGGCAGTAAAGACTGGTTTAAGTCCACTTGGCCAAATCGTTTCAGAGATGCTGGAATTGAAGTGACGGAAGCCTTGCCAATTCAGATTGGCCGTTTCCAATTTCGCCGTGCTGATCTTCGGCTTCATCGAAAAATATTTGTGATTGATAACGCCATCGCTTGGACTGGCAGCATGAATATGGTTGATCCACGTAGCTTTAAGCAAGATTCAGGAGTTGGTGAATGGGTTGATGCGATGGTCAGAATTGAGGGGCCGGTTGCATCTCAATTTGAACTGACCTTCTCATTTGACTGGAGCGTGGACAATCCCAAGATTACGCATTTCAATGATGTTGCGCCAGCAGCCACTCCGACAGAGGGTCGAGCGCTGGCCCAAGAGTTTTCCTCTGGTCCGGTATACCGCGACGATATCTTGTATCAAGTACTGTTATCCGCCATCATGGATGCCCGCAAAGAGTTGACCGTTACTACGCCTTACTTTGGTCCGGATGATGGGTTGATTCAGGCGCTGATGGCAGCAGCGGGGCGGGGCGTTAATGTCACTCTCATTGTTCCCAAATTAAACGATTCCACATTAGTCGCTTGGAGTAGCCGCAGCTTCTATAGCGACCTCATGAATGCTGGTGTCAATATTGCTGAATTTCATGGTGGCCTATTGCATACGAAAAGCTTATTGATTGATAAGCGTGTAGCGATATTCGGTTCGGTCAATTTTGATCAACGCAGCTTGCGTCTTAATTTTGAAATTAGCTTAATCGTATACAACGATGAGTTTTGCGCCAAACTCGAAACTTTGATTGACTCCTACTTGGCTCAATCCGATATGGTGAATCCAGTAAGCTGGGCTAAGCGACCACGTTGGCGTGTCTTGCTAGAGAACGCAGCGCACTTAGCTTCACCCTTGCTTTAGATTGCTCCTTGCGCGCGCATAGCCTCAATCTCGCTCGCAGCAATACCAAGCTCATCAAGGATTGCATTGGTGTGCTGACCTACTGATGGGATTTCATCCATACGGTAGGCGAAGCTGTTATTGCTATCTGGGGGTAGCATAGCTGGAATAGGGCCTACGGGCGAACCAACTTGCACCCAACGATCTCGCGCCTTGAGTTGATCGTGAGTCCATAAGCCCTGCATATCATTGAGACGAGCATTGGCAATTTGAGCTTGATCCAATTTTGCAATCACTTGTTCGGAAGTCAGCTTGCTAAAACAGGCATCAATGATCGAGAGTAATTCATCTCGCTTCTCATTGCGTTTGAAGTTTTTATCAAAACGCTCGTCTTTGGCAAGCGTCTGATTCTCAAGCACGACCTCACAGAATAAAACCCACTCACGGTCGTTTTGGAGGCCCAACATGACGGTGCCGCCATCACCTGCCTTAAACGGCCCATATGGGTAGATCGTGGCATGAGATGCACCATTGCGAGGAGGAGGGGTGGCACCTTCATAGGCATAGTAGAGCGGGTAGCTCATCCATTCACCTAGTGATTCAAGCATCGATACGTCGATCGAAGATCCCTTGCCAGTCTTGCCTCTTTGTAAGAGGGCTGCCAGAACGTTGGTATAGGCATACATACCTGCGGCAATATCAGCAATAGAGTTTCCTGCTTTGCTAGGGGCTTCTGGAGTACCAGTAACAGATAAGAATCCAGCCTCACTTTGAATCAGCAAGTCGTATGCTTTTTTATCGCGATAAGGCCCATTATTTCCATAGCCGGAGATGTCACACAAAATTAAGCCTGGATTGTCTTTCTGCAGGAGTTCTGCAGTCAGCCCCATCCGTGCTGCTGCACCAGGTGCCAAGTTCTGTACCAGCACGTCAGCTGTTTTTAGAAGTGTCTTGAGTGCTGTAAGTGTAGATTCTTGTTTGAGATCTAAGGTCAAGCTTTCTTTAGAGCGATTCACCCAGGTGAAGTGGGATGACATGCCGTTAACGCGCTCATCGTACGCACGCGCGAAGTCACCAGCGCCAGGACGTTCAACCTTAATCACGCGTGCACCTAAGTCTGCTAATTGGCGCGTACAAAAAGGAGCAGCAATGGCATGCTCCAGAGAAACCACAGTGATGCCATCTAAAGGGCGAATACTCATGTAATGACTTACCCAACTGAATGAATGAAAAGACCTAGCTTCTTAGAAGGAGCGGGGGAGACCAAGGACATGCTCAGCCACATAGGAATAAATTAAGTTGGTCGAAATGGGTGCCACTTGGTAGAGGCGGGTTTCTCGGAACTTACGCTCAACATCGTATTCATTGGCAAGGCCAAAGCCGCCATGGGTTTGCAGGCAAACGTTAGCTGCCTCCCATGAAGCTTTTGCAGCTAGATACTTAGCCATATTAGATTCAGCGCCACAAGCTTGCTTGGCATCAAAAAGCTCACAGGCCTTAAAGCGCATCAGGTTAGCCGCTTCCGTTTCAATATAACAATCAGCAATCGGAAACTGAATACCTTGGTTCTTGCCAATCAGACGATCAAATACCACGCGCTCATTTGCATAGCGACGTGCTTTATCCACAAACCAGTAAGCATCGCCAATACATTCCGCGGCGATGAGCGTGCGCTCAGCATTGAGCCCATCAAGAATGTATTTAAATCCTTGACCCTCTTCGCCGATTAAATTCTCGGCGGGAATTTCTAGGTTATCAAAGAAGACTTCGTTGGTTTCATGGTTCACCATATTGGCAATTGGCTGGATTGCCATACCTTTGCCAATCGCATCTTTGAGATCAATGATAAAGATCGACATACCCTCTGATTTTTCCTTCACCTCTGCGAGCGGGGTAGTGCGTGCCAGCAGAATCATCAAATCCGAATGCTGAATGCGAGAGATCCAAACCTTCTGACCATTCACCACGTACTTATCACCCTTTTTGACAGCGGTAGTTTTGAGTTTGGTGGTGTCGGTACCGGTAGTGGGCTCGGTGACTGCCGTAGCCTGAAGGCGCAATTCACCTGTGGCGATTTTGGGGAGATAAAGCCTCTTCTGAATATCGGAGCCATGGCGCAATAAGGTGCCCATGTTGTACATCTGGCCGTGACATGAGCCTGCATTACCGCCCGAGAAATTAATCTCTTCCATGATGACCGAGGCTTCAGCTAGACCTAAGCCGGAGCCACCGAATTCTTCTGGGATCAAGGCTGCCAGCCAACCTGCCTGTGCCATAGCATCAACAAAGACCTCTGGATAGCCTCTTTCATGATCTACTTTTTGCCAATAAGCGGAGTCAAAACTGCCGCAAAGGTCGCGCAAGGCTTCGCGCATATCTTGGTATTGGTCTGGCTTGGGGATAGGGTGATTGATTTGGCGATCTAACAATAAAAAAGGGGTTATCGAATATGTGAATCCCTACAGTTTAAGCAAGAATCTAAAAGTGTGGGCAACTCAAGAAGGGTCTTATCTTCACCTACATAGCTGATCTCAATGCCTATTGGGGCATACTTGAGGAATGGTCGTATCCTTACTTTCTAGCCCACTTGGAGTCTTTGCTTAATGGAGCAAATGCTGAGTCAGTTTTTCGACTTCTTTGGGGTGCCATCGGTTGGTTTGCCGGCTGTATTTATCAGCGCCTTTGTTTCTGCAACCTTGCTGCCCGTGGGATCTGAGCCGATACTTTTTGGCTATGTTTCAGTCAACCCCCATTTATATTGGGTCGCCATCATGGTGGCCACTATTGGCAACACCTTAGGGGGTATGTTCGACTGGTGGCTTGGATTACTTAGCCGCAATAGCTTCGAGTCGCTTAAGGGACCTTCCAATAGCAGAATGCAGCGTTGGCTGGAAGAGCGCGGGCCGAGGATGCTGGTTTTGTCGTGGTTGCCTGGCTTTGGCGACCCCCTTTGTTTGGCTGCAGGATGGCTCAGGCTACCTTGGGTGCCTTGCCTGATTTATATGTTTATTGGCAAGTTGCTGCGCTATTTAACGCTGACTTGGCTGTTAACCTTGGTGCCCACAAGCGTTTGGCATCAATTAGGGCATTGGCTTCATCTAATCTAAATTCTTCCGTTGTATCCTATATTTTTCTTGTAAATAACCCGAGAGGACAATCATGTCTCACTTAAAAGGCAGAACAGCCCTGGTCACTGGCTCAACTAGCGGTATTGGTTTAGCAATGGCGATTGGATTGGCAAAGCAGGGCGTCAACATTATGGTGAATGGCTTTGGCGAGAAAGATGCTGCTATTGCTGCTATCAAAGCTTGTGGTGTTGAGGTTGAATATCACGGTGCCGACATGAGCAAACCAGCTGAGATTGAAGATTTGATTGGGCAGACTGAAAAACGCTTTGGCTCACTCGATATATTGGTAAACAACGCGGGCATTCAGTACACGGCTAACGTTGAAGACTTTCCAGTTGATAAGTGGGAATCAATTATTGCGATTAACTTAAGCTCAGCGTTCTACACATCTCACCATGCTTTGCCTGGAATGAAGAAGCGTAATTGGGGTCGCATTATTAATATTGCCTCCGTTCATGGTATGGTTGGATCCACCCAAAAATCTGCGTATGTAGCTGCTAAGCATGGCATTGTTGGATTAACAAAAGTAACCGCGCTCGAGAATGCAAAATCCGGCATTACCTGTAATGCAATATGCCCAGGCTGGGTCCTTACCCCTCTGGTTCAAAAGCAAGTTGATGCACGCGCAGAACGCGATGGGATTTCTAATGAAGAGGCTAAAAAAGCCTTGGTTTCTGAGAAGCAGCCTTCAGGTGAATTCGTAGCTCCAGAGCAATTGGCGGCATTAGCTGTTTTCCTATGCGGTCCTGATGCCTCTGAAGTGCGCGGAGTGGCCTGGAACATGGATGGCGGCTGGGCAGCCCAGTAATCCTCGGAATGGGGTGATTCAAGGCAATCCCCGGCTTAGCACCCAAACAAAATCGCCAGAATCGTCTATAGTTAGTGCAAATATAGCTTCTAGAGCTATTTGTTAACTCGATTTACAAGGAAGAAATAATGGAACATACATTACCTCAGTTACCTTACGCATTAGATGCGCTCGCACCATTTATCTCAAAAGAAACCCTCGAGTTTCACTATGGCAAACATCATCAAACATACGTAACCAATTTAAATAATTTGGTTAAAGGCACTGAGTTTGAAAATGCTTCCCTAGAAGACATCGTTAAAAAATCTGCTGGCGGTGTTTTCAATAATGCTGCTCAAGTATGGAACCATACTTTTTATTGGAATAGCATGAAGCCAAATGGCGGCGGCACTCCAACTGGCCCATTGGCTGATGCTATTAATGCTAAGTGGGGCTCTTTTGATAAGTTCAAAGAAGAGTTCGCAAAGTGCGCAGTAGGTACTTTTGGATCTGGTTGGGCTTGGTTGGTTAAGAAGGCTGATGGCTCACTTGATTTAGTTTCAACCAGCAATGCAGCTACACCACTGACTACCGATGCCAAGGCTTTGATGACTTGTGACGTTTGGGAACACGCTTATTACATTGATACTCGCAATGCTCGTCCAAAGTACGTAGAAAACTTCTGGAATGTAGTGAACTGGGATTTTGCTAGCAAGAATTTTGCTTAATTACCTCTGAGATATTCATTTCTATTAGAAAGTATTTATGTCTTCTATCTTTACCTCATTAGGACGTACAGTTTTAGCTGGTTTTGTGCTCCTCGTTTTAATTGTTTTGGCTTTAGGTGCAAACCTCAGCTCTATTGAATTGCCATTCTTGTTCCGCTGGATTCACGTGATGGTTGGCGTGATGTGGATTGGCTTGCTTTGGTACTTCAATTTTGTACAGATTCCCTCCATGCCAAAAATTCCAGATGAGCAAAAACCTGCAATTGGAAAGGTAATTGCTCCAACAGCTTTGTTTTGGTTCCGCTGGGCAGCCTTATTTACTGTTGTTAGCGGTTTATTCTTGTCCGTGTTGAATGGTTACGCTCATCAAGCGTTTACCTTGCAAGCTCCATTCCGCGCTATTGGTTTGGGTATGTGGATTGCCTTGGTAATGGCCTTCAACGTTTGGTTCATTATTTGGCCAAATCAAAAACGTGCTCTAGGCATTGTTGCTGTTGAGTCGGACGTTAAAGCAAAGTCAGCACGTATTGCGATGTTGACTTCACGCTTCAACACAATGCTTTCTGTACCAATGTTGTTTTTGATGGTTGCTCAATCACATAACTCAACTTGGTTTGTTATCGTTTCATAAACAGACCGCTGTAGATGATGAAAAAGGCCCGCAGATGCGGGCCTTTTCTTATTGCTAAATCTAGTTTGAATTATTGAGAATAGCCCACGAAGACTTGTCTTTATTGCAATATTGGGGGCAGCTCTTTTGTGAGGGCGCCACGTTGTGCTGTTGCAGTTCCAAGCAAAGCAAAGCCAAGTAATTTTCCATCGCTTGACTCAAAGCGAGCTTCAAGGCCGCCTTCTACTGGAATAATCTTCCAATCGCCAACCGCACCCTTTGCTGGTGGTGAAACAATAGTCGGTAGTGAAGGGGTCTTCACCATCACTGGCATAGCAGGGTAGGTCAGGGCGGCTGCCTGTCCAAGCAGGCTTGGTGCCAAAGCCCGTGCTGCCTGCATGATAGGCATGACATAAGGTAAAACCAAACCATCCACTTCAGCGCAGTCACCAATAGCAAATACATTTTTAGCGCTAGTTTCTAATTGGCGATTAACAGTAATACCCGTGCCTGTGGCAATTCCAGCAGCCTTAGCTAAATCCAGTCGCGGCTTCAGTCCAACTGCTGATAGAAATACATCGCTAGTAATGATTGATCCATTAGCGAGTGTGATTGTGAGGGAGTCGGCAATGCGATCGATCGATGCCACAGTCGTGGCAAAGTGCCAGCGAACTCCGGCATCACTTAACTTCTCTTGTAGAGCTAGTGCTGCAGCTTCGGGAAGTAGTCGACCCAAAGCTTGCGGTGCCAAATCAATCACATCAACTTCGTAGGACCCCAAGACCAGATCGTTGGCAAACTCACAGCCAATCAATCCCGCTCCTAAAATGGCAATGCGTTTTTTACCTTCAATCGTTTTACGAAATTGGGCATATTCCTCTAGATCGTTAACGGTGATGACTTCATTGGCCGCATTGCCTTGTAAAGGTAAGCGAATTTGATCTGCACCTAAGCCCAGTACCAACTTGCCGTAAGGAATGCTTCCTTTAGAGGTGGTAATTGTCTGGGCGACAGTATCAATTGCAGCGACATCAGCATCACTCACAATCGTCATTTCTAGTTGGGCTGCCATGCCTTCAGCATTTGTGGAAACCAATTGCCCTGCTGATTTATTGCTGGCAAGCGCAGTTGAGAGCATGGGCTTCGAATAGAAGTAGCCTGGCTCCCGAGTTACCAAAGTCACAGGGACTGTTTTATCTAGCTTACGTAGCTCGCGAATAACGGTAAACCCCGCTAAACCACTGCCGATGATGACAATGCCCGATTGAGATAAATTGTTCTGATGATCCAAGGCGGAGTTTCCTATTGATATGCTGTATTACGTTAGTTGATGAACTTCAAAGCTACTAAAGCTTTGAGTAATTTACGAGGTCTGAACCATTTCAAAATCAGATTTAGCTACGCCGCAGTCAGGGCACTCCCAATCATCTGGAATATCAGCCCAAGCGGTGCCAGGGGGAATGCCTTCTTCAGGTAAGCCTTTTGCTTCGTCATAGTTAAAGCCGCACACGATACATTGCCAAGTTTTCATAAGGGTTCTTTACTAAAAGAGATTACGAGCAGTTTAAATTTATTATCAAATATAGCTGCAAGTCAGGGTCAAGCTATATTGGATGAAGTCGCTAAATAATGATTTATATGTTGAATAGGAATGATATTATTTATCTAATAAATTGATTATAGGGACATCTACAAATTATGGCTGCTCTACCTTCATTACGTCAGCTTCGCTATTTTGTGGCAATTGCCCAAGAACTTAATTTCACCCGAGCAGCAGAAGTCTGTTTCGTGGGCCAATCCACCTTGAGTGCAGGCTTAAAAGAGCTTGAGGATGGCTTGGGGATCCGCTTGGTGGAGCGAGACCGTCAAAATGTGGCAATTACCCCCATTGGCCTCGAGATTCTGGAGAGGGCGAAGTCGATCTTAGCTTCGTCTCAAGATTTGGTGGAATACGCAGATGCTGCAGGTAAGCCCATGGCTGGGGCTATCCGCTTTGGTATAATCCCAACCATTGCGCCATTCTTACTCCCAAATGTGATGCCAGATATTCGAACCCGCTTTCCAAGTCTGAAGATTGCATTGCGCGAGGACCTGACAGCAAATCTCTTAACTAGATTGGCTGAGCATCAACTGGATTTCATCCTGATTGCATTGCCATATGAAACCTCAGGTTTATTGGTTAAAGAATTATTTGATGACGAGTTTTGGTTGGTTGCCAGGGAGGATGACCCAGCCCTTAAGGGGAAGGAGATTCATCTACCGGCAAAAATGGCTGAGAGACTGCTGCTTTTAGAAGAGGGGCACTGTTTGCGCGAACACACATTGCAGGCTTGCAGGCGCTCTGATATTCGCAAAGCCGACGGCATGGAAGCTACGAGCTTGCTAACGCTGTTACAGATGGTGGACTCTGGAATGGGAATTGCATTACTGCCAGAGATGGCGGTGAGGGGTGGCTTATTAAATGGCACTAGCTTGGAAGCTCGTCCATTAGCGCCCCCAGCGCCTAAGCGAGTGATTGCCTTAGTAGCCCGCTCCTCTACCGCTCACGTAGAAGAGTTCCAAGCATTCTCAGATTGCATCCAAGACAGATTCAAGAAGGGCGCCAAGAGCAGTCGTGGTGCGGTGAAGGGCCTACACAAGGATTAAGCTGGGCTCAGCAAGATTGCACCATTCTTGCTACAGTCGATCATTAAATAATTTATCAGTAAAAAAGAAAGAGTCTCATGTCCGGAAAAGAAATCATGTTTACCCCCGTTAAGCTTGGCTCTATTGAGTTAAAGAATCGATTGGTGATGGCACCGCTAACAAGAATGCGTGCTATCGATGGGGATGTGCCACATCCTTTGGCAAAAACATACTATGAGCAAAGAGCAAGTGCTGGCCTCATCATCAGCGAGGCAACGCAAATTTCCCCAATTGGAAAAGGTTATCCAGCAACCCCCGGAATTTATTCTGCTGAGCAAACTGCTGCGTGGAAAGAAATCGTGAATGCTGTTCACGCCAAGGGTGGCAAGATGGTTGCCCAACTCTGGCATGTAGGTCGCATTTCTCATTCCTCATTGCATCCTGAGCAGGGTGTTCCTGAGGCGCCTTCCGCGATTACGCCCACCGGTCAAACCTACGGCGCTGATTGGAAGTTGCATGACTATGAAACCCCTAGGGCAATGACGACTGAAGACATTGCACGCTTGTTAAAGAATTTTGAGTTGGCTGCAGCTAATGCAAAAGCAGCAGGTTTTGATGGTGTAGAAATTCACTCTGCCAATGGTTATTTACTTGATCAATTTTTACAAGACAAAACCAATCAACGTACCGATGAGTATGGTGGCTCTGTCGAAAACCGTGTGCGCCTATTAGGTGAGGTGATTGAGTCCGTTGCTAAGGTATTCTCAAGCGAGCGCATCGGTGTTCGCCTATCACCTTATGGTAGTTTTAACGATATGGCTGATAGTGACCCTATCGCTTTGTTTAATGCCGTAATTCAAAAGCTCAATGGCTGCCAGTTGTCCTATGTGCACATGATTGAGCCACGATCTACAACTGCAGGTGGCAATGATCAGATTGACGCAGGTGCGCCAATCACTTCAGAGATTTTCCGAAATGCATATAAAGGTCAATTTATTAGTGCTGGTGGATATGACCAAGCCATGGGAGAGGCTGTTCTTGAGGCAGGCTTAGCTGATGCAGTTGCTTATGGTCGTTTATATATTTCTAACCCGGATTTGGCTGAGCGCTTTGAGCAAGGTGCGGCACTCAATGCTTATAACCGCGCAACGTTCTACGGTGGGGCAGAGGTAGGGTACACCGACTACCCAACGCTCTAATCTATACAGCCATTTATAGGGCTTCTATCGAAAGATGGGGGCCTTATTTTTTGTCTTCAGGATCTTTCAATAGATCGTAGTGGTTCGCAACGAGTAGCAATGCAATCGATGCGCAACCCATGGCAAAGAATTGCCATTGATGCAACATGGCAGTACCGATTACTGTCATCAGGATGGTCCAGCCAACAGCCATCTTGGCTTTTTTAGTTAAGGGTTTCATATATCGGAATTCAAGTAAAAATTATCTAACGGAGAGCCTAGCTTTGGCGCTTAGCTCATTTGGAGCTCCGCGTTTATCGATCTGAGAAAGTCTAAGAGCCTCTTGCTCAAAATCAATTTGAGCTGGATGAAATTCAATATTGCCAAGGTGAATAACGTAAGTCCATACCAATTCACGGCCTCTATCTTTATATACATCTACAACACGTTTCATTTTTTACCACCTGTGGGGACTGCCGAGCTATGCACGGTGTTCATATTGTGTTTTAAATCAATCAAATTTCGTGGATCGATGCGAATCACGCCACCACGAGGGCTATCGATGTCTGCAATCAAAAAGAAGGAGATGGCAATCATCATTGGAAAAATCATAAAGAGGCCGACATTGTGCTTAAGGTTTCTTGCGCCAAAGCCCACCAATATATTGGCACCGATTGCAATTGCTGCCATAAGCCACCAGGCAGCTGTTGGGATGCGATTCCACCAGGCGGCCTGAGTGTAGCCTTGGGAGTTAATCACGTCATTCATTCCAGAGATCACTAGCGCAATAGTAGGGGTGGATTGTGTTCGCGCGACAGGGAGTAATTCATTCCACATGGCGTTTTCAAGTGCAATCGTGCGCTGATTAATTTGCCTAGCAGTCTCATGATCTTGCTTTGAATAGAACAAGATGCGCTGATCCAAATATTCATTCAGTAGCCCTTTGACGTTCTCAGATGCTTTGCTGGGCAGAAGGTCCGCCCTTAAAAACTCCGTGCCAATGGCATTTGCCTCGGCCTCTTCATAAGTCTGCCTCAAGTCATATCGAGCAATGGCCATGGAGAATATAAAGCCAATGATCAAGCCAAGCAGAGTGAGCGTAGCGGTCTGAATGATTCCTAAATCCGTAGAGGTCTCAGTATCCTTGGTGCGGTACTTACTAAATACGGCATTGCCAAACCACACTGAGCCCGAAAGGGCTACGGCGGAAATAGCAAATACCAATTCAGGGAAGTTGGCTAAGTATGAAATATTAAAAAGTTCCTGGATACAAAATATCTTTAGTCACATTCTGAATGTCACGGTGTCCTGTAAACGCCATAGTGATATCCAATTCATTATGAATAATATCGAGGCATTTGGTAACACCAGCTTCGCCCATGGCACCCAAACCATAGAGGAAAGGGCGGCCAATCATCGTACCGCGCGCACCGAGTGCCCATGCTTTCAATACGTCTTGTCCAGACCGAATACCGCCATCCATCCAAACTTCAATATCCTTGCCAACCGCATTGACGATGCCAGGCAAAGCCTTGATGCTGGAGATGGCGCCATCTAGTTGACGGCCACCATGATTAGAAACAATCAAGGCATCTGCGCCGGAGTTAGCAGCAAAGCGAGCATCCTCTTCATCCAAGATGCCTTTAATGATTAACTTACCACCCCAGAGTTTTTTGATCCATTCCACATCATCCCAACTCAGGCCTGGATCAAACTGCTCAGCGGTCCAAGATGAGAGGGATGACATATTGCCAACGCCAGTGGCGTGACCAACAATATTGCGAAAGGTTCTCCGGGGAGTCATTGCCATGCCCATGCACCAGCGGGGCTTGGTCATCATGTTGATTATGTTGGCAATGGTTAGCTTTGGTGGCGCAGACAAACCATTTTTTAAATCTTTATGACGCTGTCCCAAAATTTGTAAATCTAAAGTGAGAACTAGGGCAGAGCATTTGGCAGCTTTGGCGCGCTCAATGAGGCGCTCAATAAAGCCACGGTCTTTCATGACATAGAGCTGAAACCAAAACGGTTTCGTAGTGCGTTCTGCCACATCTTCAATCGAGCAAATGCTCATGGTGGATAAGCAGAAGGGAGCACCAAACTTTTCTGCAGCACGGGCAGCCAGAATTTCACCGTCGGCATGTTGCATGCCGGTTAAACCCGTTGGTGCAAGCGCTACAGGCATTGCAACCTCTTGACCCACCATCGTTGTTTTGGTGGTGCGATTAGTCATATCTACAGCAACGCGCTGGCGTAGTTTGATCTTCTGAAAATCGGATTCGTTGGCTCGGTAGGTGGATTCAGTCCATGACCCAGAGTCTGCATAGTCATAGAACATCTTAGGGGTGCGTTTTTGGTGCAGAACTCGTAAATCTTCAATATTGGTGATGATTGCCACTAAACCCCCTTTGTGTATTGCCAATGCCAGACGTCTGGCGCTCATTTAAGCTCTATCTTAGCAATACCAGGCATTTGTTTCTACAATGCGTAGGCAAAGCCCTTCTTGGGGCTCAAAATGCCTATTTATTTACCTAAATCCTTCTGAATGCCTCAATTACCCCTATCGACCGTCTTCTATTTAACGCTAGCCACCATTCTTTGGGCGGGTAATGCGATAGCTGGGCGAGTGTTGGTGGGGAGTATTTCACCAATCAGCTTGAGCGCAGTTCGTTGGGGGTTGGCGGCCCTCATGTTGCTACCTTTTGGGTGGAAGATCTTTAGGCCCGGTAGTGCTCTATGGAAAAACAAAGGCCGCTTCTTGGTCTTGGGTCTTTTGGGTGTGGGTAGCTATAACGTATTACTCTATCTTGCCTTACAAACCTCAACTGCAATTAATGTCACCCTCATCGGCGCCAGCATGCCGATCTGGATGCTATTTATCGGCGCCGTCTTTTATAAGGTGCGGCCAACGCTTCTGCAGCTTGTGGGCGCAGTTGTTTCCTTAATAGGCGTTACCGTAGTCCTAACGCGTGGTGAGCCTACCAGCCTACTTAGCATGGAAGTGGTGATGGGTGATTTGCTCATTATGTTGGCTACGATTCTTTGGGCTTTTTATAGCTGGATGATTAGTCGTCCAGGGGAAAGCACGGAGCGGCAGTGGCCCTGGGCGGAGTTTTTAATGGCCCAGGTTTTAATTGGCTTCATGTGGACGATGCTGTTTGAAAGTGCAGAGATTGCGACGGGGTATGCTTTTATTGATCTCAATTACTGGACTGGGGCATTGATCATTTTTGTGGCAATTGGGCCATCATTAATTGCTTATCGATGCTGGGGCTTGGGGGTCAATGGTGCAGGTCCAGCCGTAGCGGCATTCTTTGCCAACCTCATCCCCTTATTCACCGCCTTATTCTCAGCGGCTATTTTGGGTGATCCACCCCAGCTTTTTCATGGCCTTGCTTTTGCCCTCATTGTTGTCGGAATACTGGTCTCCTCTACGGCTAAAAAAAGTAGCTAACCCACTCATTTGCCTAAAAAGCCCGTTTTCAGAGGCTGAGTACCCAAACAGCGCTAAATCAGTATCATTTAGGGCTAATCACACGATTTACTAGGAAATTACTATGCCAGGCTTACTCCCGAATGTTGATCCAGACGGTTTATTGGAGTTTTCGGTTGTTTACACAGACCGCTCGCTGAACCACATGTCTGAAGAATTCAAAAAAGTCATGGTGGATATCTCTAGTGTCCTGAAGGATGCTTATAACGCTAGCTCAGCTGTCATCGTTCCAGGTAGCGGTACTTTCGGTATGGAAGCAGTTGCTCGCCAATTTGCCAATAATGAGAAGTGTCTTGTATTGCGCAACGGTTAGTTTAGCTATCGTTGGACTCAGATTTTTGATCTTGCTAATATTACTCAGGACGTTACTGTTATCAAGGGCAAGCAATTAGAAGATACTGCGCAGGGTGTTTTTGCTCCGGCGCCAATTGAAGAAGTGATGGCCTTCATTAAGAAAGAAAAGCCAGCAGTTGTTTTTGCTCCTCACATAGAAACTTCTGCCGGAATTATTTTGCCTGACGACTACCTCAAAGCAGTTGGCGAAGCGGTTCGCTCGGTGAATGGTTTATTTGTTCTCGATTGCATCGCTTCAGGCGCAATGTGGGTGGATATGAAGACTTGTAATGTTGACGTATTGATTACTGCACCTCAAAAAGGTTGGAGCAGTTCTCCTTGCTGTGCCTTGATTGCTATGGGTGATAGAGCGCGCGAGCGTATTGAGTCTACTCAAAGCAGCAGCTTCTCAATGGATCTCAAGAAGTGGCTCCAAATTATGGAAGCCTATGAAAAGGGTGGTCACGTGTATCACACCACTATGCCAACAGACGCACTCAAAATCTTGCGCAATGTAATGAAAGAAACTCAGGCCTTGGGCTTTGCCGCACTGAAAGCGAAGCAACAAGAGTTGGGTGACAAGGTTCGTGCTTTATTGGTATCGAATGGCTATCACTCAGTTTCAGCAAAAGGCTTTCAGTCTCCTGGCGTAGTAGTGAGCTACACCAAAGATCCAGAAATTCAATCAGGTAAGAAATTTATTGCGTTGGGCTTGCAAACTGCTGCCGGTGTGCCATTGCAGTGTGATGAGCGTCCAGACTTCCGCACTTTCCGAATTGGTTTATTTGGTTTAGAGAAGTTGGCTCATGTTGACCGCGCTGTTGGTCATCTTGCAGCAGCTCTAGAAAAAATTACTGAGACTGAAGCCCAGCCAGCTTAAGTAGCGGAAAGATGCAAATGAACAAGCCGTCTTAGGGCGGCTTTTTCATTGACTCAAGCGCGAGAGGGTTGGGGGTTGCTTCTCCAACCTTCGTTAATACATTGGTATCAAGATGGTGAAAGGGTGCATCCTGGCCTTTGATCATCATCACTGTGTCTTGCTCGTAAGACCAAGTACCATCTTCCAAAATGGTCACCATGATGCGGTACTCAATGGTTTTAAATGCGTAGTCCAAAAAAGGGCTCGAAGAGATCCCAGCAGTTGGATCATCAATTTTGGCAACGCATTCAAATTGGGTTGCGGTAGCAGAGGCTTTGCCTGTTGCCATCGTGATCATGCCGCGAGGAATCGTGAGGGTGTGAAAAATGGAACCAGTCGCAGGCTCCTATAGCCAATAGCCAACTTGATCATGATAGGTTTTGACTTGATCGGGCTTGGTGATGTGGAGGTGATAGCGCAAGCCATAAAACAACTGTGGTCCATTGGTTTGTGGATCAATTGGCTGCATCTCAATACGTTCGGTGTAAACCTGCTTCTTTGGGCCTTCGGCTTTGGGCTTGATGTCTAAGCCCCGTTGACCTTCCCAGATCCCAGCAAGGCGGGTAAGGGGTCCTAGGTTTTCTAGAGTGTTAATTGAGTATCCCTGGGGCTCTGTATAAATATCAGTGGGAAAAGAGTTCATGCTGACGCCTTGGTTAAATGAAGCATTTATGGCAAATAATTGAGTATTATTAAATTATCCACAAACCTTACGGAGTCTCAAATGAATACTCGTTTTGCAAAACTCACTTTGGCCGCACTCATTTCCGCCTCTATTGGTTTATCACCACTGACTGTGATGGCAGCTGATCCAGCGCCAGCTCTTGCACCAGCGGCAGCTCCAGCAGCAGTGCCTGCTACTCCAGCACCTGCAGCTCAGCCAGAGAAGGCTTCTAAGAAGTCTAAGAAGCAGGCGAAGAAAGATAAAAAAGCAGAGAAGAAGTCTAAGAAAAAAGCTAAGAAAAAAGCAAAAGCAGCGCAAGAGCCTGCATCAGCTCAACAATAAATTCGTAGTAATTAAGTTGGGGGGTCGGATCCCTCAAGGTCTAAGAGCTTTGTGGAATTCAACCCCTTTTGCTTGTCTGGTGCATTGTTGCGCACCAGCAGCCACATTGCCCCCATCACTAAACTCATCCCGCCTACCTGAATCCAGGTAATGGGTTCAGACAATACGATCCAGCCCATAAATAGGGTTGAGACAGGACCCAGTATTCCGGCTTGCGCAACGAGGGGTGAGCCGATGCGATTAATCGCAATCATGATTAACAGCATCGGAATGACAGTGCACAGACTGGCATTGAGTAGGCTGAGCCAATAGATCTGATGCACCTGTACAAATACAGCTGCGGGATCGTAAATCAGAATTTGAATAACGCTCAGAAGCGCAGACGCGGAACTGGCGTAGACCACTAAGCGTACGCTACCCACACGCTTGACCATTTCTCCGGAACCAATCATGTAGATTGCATATGAGCATGCGCTAGCGAATACTAGCAACATGCCAAGCACTGCTAAAGAACCAGTCGAACTGGCGTCCTGAACGAACACCACAATCACACCAAGATACCCAACAATCAGTGCGTACCATTGCAAACGACTAATGGATTTATTCAATACAAAATAAGAAATCAACAACACGATAGTTGGAGTGAGGTAAAGAACAATTCGTTCTAAGCCAACAGAAATATATTGCAGTCCTAGAAAGTCTAGATAGCTTGAGAGAAAGTAACCCATAAATCCCAGGGCAAATATCTTTACTTTATCCCTCCAGGATAGCGGGCTCATGGCCTGCCTACGTGCTTGCCACCAATAGATCCCCCAGAAAAGGGGAAGGGCCATCAGCATCCGCAAAGCAATTAATGTCTCCGCATTTGCACCATAAGCAAATGCAAGCTTGATCAGAATGGCTTTTCCGGAAAAGAGAACTGAGCCCAAGCCGGCCATAAAGAGGCCGTACACGTAACGACGATGTTGGAGAATTCCGCTGGCTGATTGCATGCTGTTTTATAACAGCTTATTTAGAAGACTCCGCATCTCCAAAATGACCTCTGATGGAGTGAGTCCAATCGGACCAATGTCCTTGGCTACTAAACTATCTGCAGCGGATGCATGGAGTTGTACCCCAATACAGCCCGCTTCCCACAGATTGAGATTGTGATGTAGCCCTTGTGCAGCGATCGCTGCAATAGTGCCGGTTAACACGTCGCCCATTCCGCCGACAGCCATGCCCGGATTACCTTCAGCGCATTGCACTGCAAAATGAGTAGGGGAGGCAATGAGCGTATGTTGGCCTTTGAGAACGACAATGGAGTTGGTGAGCCTCACTAAGTCAGATAGTGCATCAAGGCGGTTTGCTTGTACGTCTGCAGCCGTCGTATTGAGAAGATTTGCGGCTTCACCAGGGTGTGGAGTCAGTATACTCATACCAGGAAGCACTATATTTCGCTCCTTCAGCAGATCTAAATATTCAGGTGTATCGGCCATTAAATTGAGTGCATCGGCATCGATGACTAGTGGAACTTTTGGATAGCGCAGTGCAGCCATCAGCCAATCCCTAGCTAACTCAGAAAAACCTAAGCCTGGTCCAATCGCAATCACATCAGGTGCGGTAGCCTCTAATTGTTCTTGGGCATTGAAGCTGGCTAAGCGAACCATGAGCTCGGCCTGTTCTGGTATGGCATGAGCTGCTGTTGGATCCAGCATCTCCAAAATAGTCCAGCCGGCTCCTAAGTGAAGTGCCGCGCTACCAGATAGCATCAGAGCGCCAGCCATGCCCGGCGCACCACCAATTAATAGCACCTTGCCAGCATTCCCTTTGTGTTCTGAGGGTGCTCGCTTAAGACGCGTGATGAGCTCGAGAGATCTCAGTTCAATAGGGGAATTCATTTGAATAGTATCGCTCTAATGAGTGGCTTAACAATGGATTTTATCGGGAGTATCCTGTGGGAATGAAAATACAATTTCTTGGTGCTGCAGGTGAGGTTACCGGCTCGAGGCATTCTGTTGAGGCTCTTGTGGGTGGGCGTGAAATTCGCTTCATGGTGGACTTTGGCATGTTTCAGGGTGGGCGCGAAGCTACCGCAAAGAATCTCGAGCCTTTACCGTTTCCCCCTAAAGAAATTGATTTCGTCGTACTAACGCATGCGCATATAGACCATAGCGGTTTATTACCCAGACTCTGTGCACAAGGTTTTTCCGGCCCCATTTATTGCACTGATGCGACATTTGAATTGCTAAAAATTATGCTTCCCGATAGCGCGCATTTGCAACGCTCCGATGTAGAGCGGGCAGAGCGTAGAAAAAAGGCGGGAAAGTGGCGCGGTGAGCTACCAGTGGCTTTGTACTCCATGGAGGAGGCTGAGCTTGCTCTTGGGCAATGCGAAATACTCCCTTATGGAAAAACGCTAGAGCTGGGTCAAGGCATTCATCTCGAGTTTCAGAATGCGGGCCATATTCTAGGGTCGGCAATTGCCGTGATCGATGTTACTGAAGACCATGCCAAGAAAAAGCGCTGTGTATTTTCTGGGGATATTGGCATGAAGGGTAAGTTATTGATGCCAGATCCCTCCAGGATTGAACAGGCAGACGTGGTGGTAGTGGAGTCAGAAGTGGCCCCATTCCTTTGAACAGTTTCCCTCGATTTATAAGTGGATTCTCTACTCTGCTTAAGCCGCCTTTAATGCGGGCGGCAGGGTTTTAAAA
>NZ_JBIIPA010000026.1:0-29860 GCF_044342855.1 Polynucleobacter sp. | reverse complement strand
TAACTGCTTAAATTCCAAGGTGTACTGCTGTTTTGGGATCTTCATTTATCTCTCCAATAGTTAGTAATTTAATACGAACTGATTGAAGGTGATTTATCGGGGGAAGGTCACTCTTTCTACCCCACTTAACTGCTTGTAATGACTTGTCATGCAATATTTTCCTATTAAAAAATATTGCACTTACTTTTCGAGCGCGCCACCCATTTAGATGGAATCACAGCATTTATAAATACCAATAAAAACAACAGCGCTTCAAGGTCAAGCTAAAATTAAATCTGATAGTTAAGAAGATTTCGAAGGTTACTCGGAGGTGGAGGCAATCCAGGAAAAGCACTCCAAGCCAAGGTTGATTTCGAGAAAATTACTACCCAGACAGTGACGAAAATTACCGCAAAATAAGTCCTTAAGCTCTGATGCTCAACATACCACTCTTCCAATAAACCTTTATATGGGGCTATTGAATTATTATAAAAATCTACAGAACTTGCTTCACCAGCAAGAATATCTTCCTCGCCGCGAAATATGATTGAACCAATGCCCGACAAACCAGGGCGTACCTGCTTAACTATTTGCTGAATATCATGAGAATAAGCATTAAATGTTTGAGCAGTTAATGGTCTTGGACCAACCACACTCATATCTCCAAAAAAAATATTAAGCAACTGAGGGAGCTCATTTATTTTAGTTTTACGCAAAAATTTACCCGCAGGTAGAACTCGAGGGTCATCTTTTACCGTTACGGTTCCTGTAGCTATATTTGGACTGTTTTTAAGCATGGTGGCAAATTTATATAACTTAAAAAGCTTGCCGCTCCTTCCAATGCGATCCTGAAGATAAAAAACCTCTCCTTCACCCGTCATTTTAAGAAAAATAACGATTGGAACCAATAAAGGTGAGAGCACCAAAAGAGCTAGACCAGAAAAAAGAATGTCAAAAAAACGTTGCATATTTACATCCTTTGGTCAAGGTACTTCCCAGTTTCTTTATGCGCAAAATCTGGAATCATCTGGTTAAATAAATCGACAATGCTTGGCTTTCCCCATGTAGACATAGATCTAATCGACTCTATTTCACTTAGGAAATAATCTAACTTTGCACCATCGTAGATAGGCTCATTTTTAATTACCCCAATATTTTCAAATCGATTCATGTCCAAGACTTCTTTCGAAGTAAAAAACTCTTCAAAATCCTTCTCTCCGGTTGTATCGCTTTTAAAAAAATAGCAAGGCCACTTCTTCTGCGAAATAAGCTCTTCAGCTCTATGCCTGGCCTCATCCTCCGAATCACACTCCACAGCCTCATAGCCCAATCCATTAAGATAACGAACAGCAATGTCTGAAAAGGTCGTTAAATGAAGATCTTCGCTTAGCTTAGGGAAGAAAATATCCCTATTCTCACCGAGTAAACAGGACATCAAACAGAGCTCTCCAGATTCTTGGGGGGTAACAAAGTACCGCCTTACATCATTGGGGGCTGAAATTGGCTGACGCTTAGTAATACGCTGATTAAATCCATGAGGTAAAGAACCATCGGAAAATGCTACATTTGCAAATCGAGCGGTAGAAATTGGGATTTCAAGGCTGGAGCGCATTAAAAACATCTCCATTATCCTCTTGCTGGCGCCCATCATATTTACGGGATTGGCCGCTTTATCGGTGGAAACACAAAAGTACTTGGATGCGCCACTTGATTTAGCCAACTCAAGCGTATGAATTGTATTAAGGATATTGACCTCAATTAATCTCATGAGAGTGAACGGATCCTTTTCACTTCGAACATGCTTTAAGGCAGATAAATTAAGCACGTAGTCATACTCTACGCCCGAATTTAATAGCGCTTTAAATTCAATAGAGCCGCAGTCTAATGCAAATGTTTGAAAGTCACCCTTGATATAACCTAATGTACTACGAATATCGCGGACCAATTCAACCATGTTATTTTCACTAATATCTACAACATGTAAAACTTTTGGATTGCGTTTAAAAATTTCCCGCGTTACAGCCTGCCCAATTGAGCCAGCACCTCCAATTACTAAAAAATTAGAGCTTTCGCAGATTGATCGAAGAGCTAACTCATGACTGCTAACATCGCCATCAAATAAAGTTGCTGATCTTCCAATTAAAGACAATATATTCATTTATACCCTTTAAACATTAACCAAATCTCTTGGTTTTTAATAAGAACTCCTCGGCCATTTCTAGAACGCCGGCACCATCGGCAATCGGAGGGCTCCACCCAGTTGCGATCCTAAAGTCGCTACTATCAACCTCAAGTGAAGCGGTTAGCTTCTCCCAAGCATTACCTTTACCCGCTAATTTAGCGACAAACCCCAAAAACACCGGCGAAACATTTAATATGCGCCAATCCCCCCTACCAAATCCTTTCAAAATTAGCTTTAAGATGGTGCCAACATTTAAATCATGAGCGTCAGAAACTAAAAAAGTTCTGTTCGATATATTTTTTGCGCTCAATGAAATGACTATTGCATCGACTAAATTATGAACATTAATAAAGGTGCGCGGAGACCCGATTCCCCCCAAAGGCAAAATCGGGATTTTATAAGCCAACTGCAATAATTTATTAAAATTTCCAGGGCAATCTGGGCCATAAACCAAAGGCGGACGAAGAATTACATAATCAGTTTTAGATCCCAACAACACATGTTCAACAGCTTTTTCGGCCATCAATTTACTTTTTGCATATAGCTCAACAGGATTAGGGTCATCTTTTATCGAAAACGCCTTCCCATAAGTCTGGTTTCCATTGACCCCTATAGAACTCATCAGCACAAAGCGATGTACGCCTTCCAACTTTGCTGCTGCTGATAATAACTCTGTGGCTAAAGTATTAGCTTCATAATATCTAGCCTCAATTTCATCGGCATCACCAACCTCATTTAAACGATGGGCACGGGCCGCGAGATGCACAACAACATCAACATTCTTTAGCGCGCCTCGCAATGCATCCAAATCACCAAAATTCACTGCAATATCCCGAACATCTGTACGGTTGGTTCCATTGCGGGAAATTGCAGTAACTTCCATGCCATCATCAATCAATCGATTGATTAAATGTTTCGCCACAAATCCAGTGGCACCGGTAACTGCCACCCTATTCACAGCGCCGACCCATTTCTTTAAGTATTAAATAAAAATTAAGCAATTATGAATGCCCACAATTTTGAGTTATCTCATCTAGCCAACCTTCGATGCTATAACGCCTATAAATATCAGGTGCTAACGGCGCCAAAGGTGACTCAAGAAAATCCTTAGGGATTTTTGGATTTTTTCTATCCAATATACAAATATTGCTTGTATCAAAAAAATCATACTCAGCAATTAAAGCATTAGTTGTTACTAGCTTTTTTTGTGCCCCCATCGTCTCAAAGGTACGCATTGTTAAGCCGCATTGATTAGGATGTTCAATATCTAAAATTGCTTTTGAGCGCATAAATATTGATCTTAATTCTCCCTTTTCCATTGGTGTAAAGTGAAATTCTTCTCTTTTAGCTTTTCGCATAGCAGGCTTTAAAATGCGATATGCATTCAACACCCAAGGTGCCTGTAGGAATAAATACCAGTAGGTCGATAGGGTTGGCTCAAGTCCCTGACTGAGGTGATTAACAACTGAATAGCGATCGCTATGGGCTGTGCCAACAAAGCTTAAGTGAAAATCAAACCCTTGCTGCGCAGGACATTCAAATACCTTGGAATAAAATAATGGCCTTAAATTCATCCCGTATTGCCTGGAGCTTTGTGGGTCAAAACTAAATATCTCATCAAAATATGGAAGATTGGCAACTACCTCTTTACGGTTCTCCATTGAGTCCCACATATAGAGAATAAATCTGGCATTTGGAAAGCTCACCCGAAGGGACCCTAGCATATCGCTCGACAAAGTCTGCCCATTTACTACAAAGATAATGTCGTAATGTGAAGCGCCATATTGCACCAATAGTTTTCTATACAAATTATCGGCAAATGGAAGAACCAGCCCAGTTTTAAATTTCGTTAGCGCTGTCATCATGGGCGCATTAAAAGGCCTGTCTGGTAGCACATCGACTTGTGCGCCACGCCTCTCAATTTCGGACTTTATTTCTTGGTCATACCCAAAAAATTTGGGTATGACCAACAAAACCCTCTTACCCTCTAGCGATTTCATGAAGCTCGATGCCCCTTTAATGGTGCAACTTGAGCGGGGATGCCAACGGCCACAACACCGCAATCAAAAGACTGCAAAACAACTGCATTTGCACCAATTCGAACGCCATTGTTAATCCTGATACCACCCAGCACTTTGGCACCTGAACCGATCGTTACGTCATTACATATTACTGGCCTCGAATTCTCCAGGTATGAGAAATCGAGCTCCTTAGCGCCAAGTGTTACTCCTTGGAATATAGTAGCATTTGATCCAATTGACCACGCTCCAATAACAGTGCCTTGCGTATGCGGGAAAAATAACCCCGGTCCAATAGGGCATCGGACAGCGATTTCAATCCCAAAGAAAACATAATTTACAAATGAGATAAATTTCGCAACTCCAAACAATTTATGGCAAAAAAAATAATGAGCCAATCTACATAGAGCTACAGGAAAAAATCTTGGCGAAAGCAACCCAATCCATAAACGAATTCCAGGATCAACCTGACTGGGCCCATAAAGCAAGTGTCTCGCTCTCATTAAATCTGCGCGCAAGTATGACATCAAGCTAAATTGTTCGAGAGCATTCATTTCCATCGGAGCTTTTCTATTAAGAATTTCGCATTAAGCCCCTCGAAGCAAGCTCCGTTACGGATTTAAGATAACCACTCCCATCCACTGCCTCATGCTCAGAAGCCCAATCGAGGAAATTTTTTAGACCTTCTTTAAACTGAACCTGGGGATCGAAACCCAATAAATTAGATATTTGCGATATGTCGGCAACATTATGTCGAATATCCCCCATGCGATATGCCCCTGTCACCTTAATGTTGCTATTGCTTGCGAAATACGACTTTATTTCCTCGGCAACATGACGCACATCTACAGCAACACCAGAGCCCACATTTAAGGGGCCAACAAAGTTTTCGGCATAACTAACACTCTTGACAGTAGCATCCACAATATCATCTATATAAACAAAATCCCTGGATTCCAAACCGTCTTCATATATATCAATATCTAAATTTTGACGAGCTAAATTTGAAAAAACCGCAAGTATTCCAGTGTATGGATTCTTTAACGACTGACCGGGACCGTAGACATTTTGATACCTTAACCCAAAACCATTAATGCCACGAGTTTTAGCGTATAAAAGTACCGCTTGCTCCTGAACCTGCTTTGTTAAGCCATAAAATGACATGGGCATAAAGGGTGCAGACTCAGAAGTTGGTAGCAAAGTTAATTTCAAACCACAATGCGCACAAACAGGATCAAATGCGCCTTGCGACATTTTTTCAGCAGTTCTCTCTGTTGGATATTGCACACCATGAATCGAACATTCGTAAGCACCCTCACCATAAACGGCTCGACTTGAGGCTACAACAATGGATTTAAGAGATTGGGCACATTGATCGTTTTGCAATAAATCCAATAACACAGCTGTTCCCTGAACATTTACATTAAAGTATCTGTCTATCTCATACATAGACTGTCCAGTCCCCGTCTCGGCGGCAAGATGGATGATTTCCGTAACGCCTTGAAGCGCACCCTTAAGGGCATCGCGATCTCTTATATCGGCTACAACTAACTCAACATGGCCTTTAAGAGCATGATTCAATTCTGCTTTGCTATGAATCTGTGGACTAAAGTTATCGAGAATTCGAACTTTTTTTTCCGATGCTATCAATCTTAAGGCCAATGCTGAGCCAATAAAACCTGCGCCACCTGTGATGAGTGTAGTCATAAATTATTCTAAATAGATGTAATGAAGTATATTTTAAACTGAATTTTTATAGCTCTTTTTAGAAATGTTATTTCCTATAATATATGCGATAAATAACTGCATTAATGTTGGGAGCAATAAAAACATATCATAAAATCCAGAAAAAATTAAAACCTGGAACATAACTGAATATGCCAAAATAAATTGCACTTTTCCGCTTTTTGTTTTTATATATAAATAAACTGCAATTTGCTGAATGATATATATACAAAATACTGCCCCAATAGGACCAAAATCAGAAAAGAAGCCAGAATAATTTGTAGAAATATTTAAATTATCATCCGCAAATATCAAAGCATCATTTCTTGGATCAAGATGCAAAATCATTTTTATAGATGAAGGAATTAAATTTGATAATGAATAATTTGGGTAAAATGATGGGCTTATAATATCAATGTTATAAAATATATTGTTAATACCAGATGTTATATAAATATAAACCCATAAAAATCCAGACGGTAGCCCATCAAAAATTTCTCTAGATTGATTATCGAGCAAATAATCAAAAGGATTTGGTGTATTCCGAATATCGCCAAGAAGACCAAATAAAAAAACTAAAAATCCAGCCATGCATAATAATTTAATAAAATTACTAAACCTTACTTTATTAAGCATCAGATAAATAGCACACATTTGAATTACTGCGCTTAAAAATATCCCCCTACCAAGCATTAATATGGGCCAGAAAAGTAAAATCAACAAAAGTCTGAGATCCCCACCTCTCTTATCAATGCACCATAGATAAAAATATATAGATACTGCTTGCAGAAAACAAGCATTTAATACTCCATGCAGTGAAGGTATACCAAAATCAGTATAGTTCTTGCTATAGTCCCCAATTAAAATCCACGCAAGCGGGAGCCCTCCAGAATAGATAATGTCTAATAACGATCCAAATACCCAAATTTTCAATAAAATTTTTGCGCAATTTCGAAGATATTCATTATTAACTATGAAATTCCTAACTCTATTATTAACCAATCCCGCTGATATCAAGTAGGCTAAAATCATCGTAATAAAGCCCATTAAAATCATAATCAAACCAACATCTGGAATATCAATTAATTGACTTGTTAGTTTTAGTGAACATAAAAATAAAATAAGACCCCACACTAAGATGTATACTAGTATGGGATTAACCAGTAACGAAGGGTTAATTTTTTTAATCATTAAATATTAATATTTTAAAAATATTTTTTAGCGCAAGATTTGATCTTTTGAAACAGCGACGGACTTATTGGTAGATACGCTACCATTAACCCCCCTATAAAAATGGGCCTAAACTCCATTTTCAACGCTTTTTTAAGCAATTTTCTGGCAATGATTCTATTGCCAGACGTTAATTGTCTAAAAGCCTCTCCAGATAAATACCTCGCCTTGCCTTGCTTGACGGGGACGCTTAACCCCTCCGCCAAAGGCCCTAATTTTTCCATTGCGTAATCAAGATTGAGTAGAGACTCCTCAAGAAGCTCGTAAGTTCTAAAGCTAGCTTGATTCCCATGTTTTCTATACCTAGCCAATACATCCGGAATAAAGCCGATACGTCCCTTTGCTGCCACTTCAATATAGAACAACCAATCGCTAACCGTTGGCAATCGCACGTCAAATCCACCCTCTGGAATTGCATCCCGCCTAACCATCACTGAAACTGCCCCTGGAATACAAATCCGCATTAAATGATGTAATGTAAGGGGGGTATCAACGGACGTCTGGTTGGTTAGATGTAGAGTTGCATTGCTAGCGGAATCAAAAATATCTACAGGATGAAAGGAAATTGTTACCTCTGGATTGTTTTCCATATGGGAGGTCTGGACCTGCAATTTATTAGGCAAAAATAAATCATCCCCTCCAATTAGAGCAAAATATTTCCCCTTCGCAAACTGAATACCTTGATTTGAGTTAGCCGTGATGCCTAAGTTTCTCGCTAAGCGCAAATACTTTACCTTCCCATTAGATGCAGCCTCTAAATCACGGCACATAAATTCAGTCCCATCAGTAGAGGCGTCATCACATACAAGAACTTCAAATGAGTATTCAGTTTTTTGGCCTAATATTGAGTCTAAAGTCTCTTTCAATAAATCTTTTTGGTTGTAAGTTATTACAGCTACTGTGATAAGGGGATCAAGAGGTGGAAGAGTATTGCTCATTGAGCTCCTTTTTATTCCAAACTATAAAAAATAGCGTTGATCCAACGTAGGAAAATCCATACGCATATATTGCCCCTCGTAAGCCTTGAAGGGGAATCAAAGTCATTACCAGAATTACATAGAGCAATGTGAAAATAATTTCAGAATATAGAACCACTCTAAGTCGCATCCTAGCTATTGAAGCTAGCGCAAAAGTCCAAGTAATTACCTTGAAAATATCTCCAAAGATTTGCAAAGGCAAAAGGGATCTTAAAGGGGCAAATGAAAGGCCAATTATTTTTAATATAACCAAGTTCCATAGTACATAAATACCCACTCCACACAATACCGTAATACCTACACCCATCAGCAGTGCTTTATTTAAAAGTTCATTCTGCTCATCAAGAATCTTGATTTTTGAAATTTGCGGCAAAAAATAGGTGCTCAATGGCGTTGTAACCAAAAGCAAATAAGATTCTGATATTTTGGTCAGAGCTTGCCAATCGCCAACTGCTGACCACCCCTCAGATGCAGATAATTCATTTCTTAAGAAAAGTTGGATACCAATCGCATTTAACGCTGAAAATATCCCCACAAACCCTACTTTTAATACTAACTGATAGGGATATGTTTTCAGACCACTAAACATAGGTAAAAAGTTGCTGTAATTTTCCCTATTTAAAAGAAGCATTGGAGCAACAAGAAGTGCGGGGAAAATAAAATAAAGGGCAAATCCCACAAAAGCTCCCTGCTCACCATGACGAATAACCAAGTAATAAATCAGCAAAGAACTTAGTAGTAGAGCTAGCGCATTTAATACATTGAATGTAACTAACCTATTGCTAGCACAAACATGCCCGTAATAAGCTATAAACACACCCGTAAAAGGACATGTGATTGCCAATAAATAAATAGCGTTAACAGCGCTATCATCTCCAAGCGAGAGTCGACTAATTGATTCAGCAGATAAAGCCAAAAGTAGCCCCAATATAAAACAGGCTAATGTAATAATGCCGAGAAGGCGGCGAAATTGAATGACGCTATGTCTGCTTTCCCAATTATTTTGGGCTATATGATTGTAAAAGCATGCATTTAAAAACGCATAAATTAGCAAAGCAATGCCCTGAAACTGCGATACGCGACCCAACCCATCTTTCCCAAGATAGTCTGCAAAAGCCCTTAGTAGAAATATTCCAACTAAGGCCTTAACCAATATAGGTAAAGAACTAGCTGCGTAGGCTCGAACTAGCATTAACCAATACGCTGACTACTAATTTTGCATCCTTAATATCTAAGTGTGGCCCAATTGGAAGACTTAAAACTTGTTTATGCATTTTTTCTGAAATTGGGAAAGCACCTTCTTCACAATAAAAGTCTTTATAAGCAGATTGCAAATGCGGGGGGATTGGATAGTGGATTAGCGTGCTAACTTCGTTTTGCGCAAGATATTGCTGCAAACCTTCCCTGTCGGCTGCCCGTATTACAAATAAATGCCAAACTGGATCAGCCCACTCCGGGACAAAGGGTAGAGTCATCCCTAAATCTTTAAGTCCGTCCAGGTAAAGCTTAGCAATAACTTTACGACGAGAATTCCACTCATCTAACTTTCGAAGCTTTACACGTAAAAAAGCAGCCTGCAGATCATCTAGGCGTGAATTAAAGCCCTGAATCTCATTCAAATATTTAATGCGAGATCCGTAATTCCGGAGCATGCGTAATTTTTCAGCCAATTTGATATCGTTAGTAGTTACAGCGCCTCCATCACCCAAGGCGCCCAGATTTTTACCGGGATAAAAACTATGGCCTGCGGCATCACCTAAGCCGCCGGTGCGTCTACCCCTGTATAGGGCTCCTTGCGCCTGCGCCGCATCTTCTATTACCTTGATATTATATTTATTTGCAATTGCATTAATAGCATCCATATCCGCCGGCTGCCCATAGAGATGGACGGCCATAATCGCTTTAGTTTTAGTCGTAATTGCAGCCTCTATTAGAGCCGGGTCAATGTTGTAAGTCCGCTCGTCAGGCTCAACAGGAACAGGAGTAGCTCCTGCATGGGTTGCGGCCAACCACGTTGCAATATAGGTATTGGAGGGTACGATTACTTCGTCGCCTTCGCCAATATCATAAGCACGCAAAATTAAATGTAGGGCCTCAAGACCATTGCCAACACCAATGCAATATTGAGCACCACAGTAATTGGCATACTCTTTTTCAAAAGCTTCCAACTGAGTGCCTTGAGTAAACCAACCACTATCAAGAACTTCGTGAAAGGCTTGTTCAAGATCAACTCGTAGTTCTTGATGGGGGGCTTTTAAATCTAGAAATGGAATCATTTTTTAGCGCTATTTAATTACTCTGATTTGCGAATTTTTTAAAATCAGCGTAATCGTGAAAATAATCATTTGGATCATATAAGGTTGAGGCCAAAACTAGGCAAACGCCGCCAGAGGAAAAATTCTCTACCTCCCGCCACATGCCTTTAGGGATATATAGTCCATAATACGAGCGATTTAAGTGGAATTTTTTTCTTTGGTTTCCATCGTCAACAATCACATCGAAACTACCTGACATAGCAATAATTAATTGCTGAAGCTCTTGATGTCCATGACCCGCCCTTGATGAACCACCCGGGACATCATATAGATAATAAACTCTTTTAATATCAAATGGGATGTGATTTCCTCCTTCAATAACGGATAAATTCCCACGTGGGTCCGTTATCTTTGGCAAATCTACCAGTTTGCAGTTGGTTAAGCTCATGACTTTCCTAGAATCTTTGCTGGATTTCCGACAACAGTTGCCATTGAAGGCACATCTTTAGTTACAACTGCACCTGCCCCGACCATTGCATTTTCCCCAACTACAACCCCAGGCAGAATAGTTGCATTTGCACCAATAGATGCCCCAGCCCTAATAACTGTTTTTAAAAACTCATTGGGGTATTTTTTTGAACGCGGAAATAAGTCATTGGTAAAGGTTACATTAGGACCGATAAAAACATTGTCCTCAATGCGAACACCATCCCAAAGTTGCACACCACTTTTTACAGTTACATTATCCCCAACAACAACATCACTCTCAATTAAAACTTGAGCACAAATATTGCAATTCTTGCCTATTTTTGCCTCAGGGAAAATAACGCAGTACTGCCAAACACGCGTACCCTCACCAATATCTTTAGACTGCACGTCGCTTAAGGGATGAATCTGGGGATTATTCATTTATAAACAAGAATTTTAATTATTTTATTAATCCACTCAAGTCCGCTAATGCCCGGTATCGGGCAACTATTTTTGCTCGGATCATCGCTTGGCACCACCGCTTTTGATATTGCCTAAGATCCTTTGGCCCAGAAGTACCATCAGCATCAAAAAGAATGCGGCCGCGAGACCGCCCGCCGTGAACTTGATCATGCCGGTCTTATTAGCTGTAATGGTATTGGCTTCGACCAGACCGAACTTAAAGCGGGTCTCGTTGGCCAGCAAGGCATTTCGCAGGGAGTCTGTCAAGGCAAAGGCCTTAGGGTCATCAATCTTGATATCGCTACGTAACTTGGACTCTAGGGATAGCAATTCTTGATTAATTTTTAGGCCGTCATAGCTTGCATTAAAGATGGGGGTAGCGCCTTCGAGCCAGCGCTTAAGGTCGCCAAGCTGAGTCTGGCGATTCCTTAGGCGGGTCAAGGACTCGGAGATATTATTAATGTCCGTATTAGTAGCAATAATTTGGGTGCTAATTGGGAGATATTTGGCTCCGGAATCCTTAGGGTCAACAACCTGAGAGCCGGAACGGGATTCATTTGGAAAACGCCTAGCCAGGACCTCTAGATTTTTCATTCTGCCTTGCTGGTATTCCAACTCAACCAGGGAGGCATTAATTTTGCCTTTGATTTCTGCTTCGCCGGTCAGCAATTCAGAGTGCTGTGAGGCTAGCATTGTCTTGAGTGCAAGGTAGATTCCGCCCGAGCGAATAAATTGACTGGTGTTACGGGCATCTTGAATCGCCGTATCCTTAGAGGATGACACCCCATTAACCACAATGTAGAGTATGCTGTTTGAGCCCTTCTCCATCTCTGCGCCTAGATCTTTCATGTCGGCCTTAGTCAGGCTAAAGATGGGGGTGATAGCTTTTTTCCACCACTCAGGGCTAGACATTGCCTTATAGAGCGCAAGCTGATCTTGGGGTGCTTGGTCTTTTTCAACAATTTCAACAGCAAGGTTAGGCAGGGTTTGCTGCAAAGATTTGAGGGTTAATACACTCATTCCTTCGTTATTAATTAGGGGTAGTTGGGCGGTGTAGTTGCCGAGAAAAAACCAGCCAGCAAATCCCACTAAAGCGCCAATAAGTCCTGCGAGGACGAGTTTTTTCCAAGATTCTTGTAGGAAATTAACGATATCCAAGAGCGAGATTTCTTGGTCACCGCTTAAATCAGGAGACGCAGATTCGGTAACAGTCATGGATAGGCTTTGTAGAGGCTAGGATCGGGGTCAATTTAATAAATTTATTAGCTTTTGACAGTTACTTTTCATTATAACTTTTTGCATCATCAGGGAGCAATATTTACCCCCTTATTGAACCCCTAGGAATATCACCCTTATTAAACTTGGGTATCCGTAATTTGTTGTTGACAGCCGATTTATGTCAATGTATATTAAACCGTAATACATTGTTTATTTAAAGGGGTTTTCGTGCCAACCATCAGCAGCTTTTACGGCATTCTCATTCGTATGTTTTTTAACGATCATGCACCAGCGCATTTCCATGTGCAGTATGCCGAATAAAAGGCCACGGTTGATATTGAATCATTAACCCTATCTTCTGGCGAGCTACCTCGCCGCGCACAAGAATTGGTGCTTGACTGGGCGGAGTTGCATCAGCAAGAATTACTTGAAGACTGGCGTTTGTGCATGGAAAAACAGCAGCCAAAAGCAATTGAACCCTTAAAGTGAGGTGACTTATGAAATGGGATGTTATTGACGTTAAAGCGATTGCGCCGTTAGCTTTGCAAGTCCAGTTTGCAGATGGGACTGTTGGCAAAGTTAAATTTGAAAACAGTCATTTGACAGGTGTTTTCGAGGCATTAAAGAACCCGACTACTTTTGATCAGGTTCACATCGACAATGGCGCTGTTGCTTGGCCGGGAGATCTTGATTTGGCTCCTGACGCAATGTATGCCCAAATCAAATCGCAGGGCGAATGGGTTCTGTGCTAAATATATATTCAGAAGGAGCATGAATGAGTGCCACTTTAAAATTCTCCCCGAAATTCCACCATGAAATTACCGTAGACGGCTTATCCGGCTAGGCGCTTTCACCTTCACTTCCACCTGGAGCAGTATTTAAACTGTGGAATGAAATTGCAGAAGAGCAGCAGAAAATAAAATTAGAGGGTGGATCAATTATGGTGGTCGATCTCAAGTGCAGATGAAAAGCCAACTATGATCAGTAAATACGACAAACGCATACTAATTTCATCGGATGATGTAATTAAGTCCCCACAAGAAATTACACCTTTTCTTAAGAATAATCTCGATGGCAATCTTACTGACAGAGTCTCTTTGGACCCAGCTCTAGCTGCTGCCAAGCGTGCCGTTGGTAGTAGTGGCGTGACTCCGGGGGAAGAATATTTTAACAATTGGGTAACAGATAGGCAAATAATCGGCCAACCTATGCCGTCTATTGAGAGTGCAAGACAGTGCCCTATGGTTCCAGTAACCTGCTCATGATGTTAGATTTAGCCATCCAATTGGAGTGGCCGCGGGATGCTTGTATGAGGGCCCTTTTTATGGCCACCACAGCATTAGAGGATGTAAAACTAGCCCCATCAGATTCACTGTAGATGCCCGCCAATATATTAAATTTGCCTTCTATCGTGATTGATAGAGTGGATGAGGCGGGGCATGATTACCATATATACGCACACGCACTAAACAGCCCAAGCTCTTGCCCAGCCTGCATGAGTGGTGAGTTTGTTGGCTTTGGCCGCAATGAGCAACTTGTCAAAGACCTGCCCATGCACGGCAAGCGTGTAGGAATCTACTTTGATACACGTAGATTCAGATGCAAGGAGTGCGGCAAGACGTTTCTCGAGCAACATGCCAACTTTCATTCAGAACGCGCAATGACTACCAGACTGGTCAATTGGATTGGGAAGCAATGCATCAAGCGTACCTTTGCCAGTATTGCTGAGGAAACTGGTGTTGTAGAAGGCACTATTCGCAATATCTTTCGCGACTACATAAATGAGTTAGAACGAACCATCCGCTTCGAAACCCCCAAATGGATGGGCATTGATGAAATTCACCTGATCAAGCCGCGCAGTGTTATCACTAATATTCAAAACAATACAGTGGTCGAATTACTGCCCAATCGCAATAAAGAAACCATCATCAAATATCTCTCTACCTTACAGGGCAAAGATGATATTGCCTATGTTGCTATGGATATGTGGGCACCATACCGTGATGCGGTCTTGCAGGTATTGCCACAAGCCAAAATCGTGATCGATAAGTTTCATGTGGTCAAAATGGCAAATGAGGCTGTAGAGCGCATTCGCAAGAGTTTTAAGGCAGGGTTATCACCCAAGGTCCGGCGCACTTTAATGCATGACCGTTACACACTGCTAAAACGTGAGGCTGATCTGACCGATAAAGAAGCGCTGCTTCTGTCTGGCTGGGCAAATAACTTCCCAACCCTAGCCTTGGCCTATCGACTCAAGGAGGATTTTTTCAAGATTTATGATGCCAGGACTCGCAACGATGCTCTAGCCCTTTTTGCCAATTGGGAAATATCAGTAACCCATGAAGTTCGGGGTGCCTTTAGCGATCTCATCCGGGCTTGGCGCAATTGGCAGCCGTACATCCTCAATTACTTTGATCATCCAGTAAATCAACCGATTACCAACGCCTACACCGAATCGCTCAATAACCTGATTCGGGTCATGAATCGGCTTGGCAGAGGTTACAGCTTTGAGGCACTTAGAGCTAAGATTCTATTTCCAGAAGGAGCGTTTAAGAAAGAGTTGCAACGACCCAAGTTTGAAAGACGAATTGAGCGATTTGGAAGAGAGATGCCTGACTTTGCAATGGAATTTGTAATCGACACGGACATTCAAAAGGATGATGAAATTAATTATGGCGTGGATATATCAATCCTCACCAGAATGATTGAGTCTGGTGAAGTTTAGGTCAAATCAACAACAAATTACGGATACCCTTAAACCTTAAAAGGTCCAAAAAAGAGCTTGAGCTTGTGTAGTATCCCCTTAGATTCGTAGATTTAAGAAGTTGAGTTGCAGTATCCCCTTAGATTCGTACATTTAAGAAGTTGAGTTTTCTGTTGTTTATGGCAGTGTTTACAACAGGAGAATCAATATGAAGAAGTCACGATTTACAGAGACCCAAATCGTTGGGGTTTTGAAAGAAGCTGAGGGTGGGATTGCGATCTGCCTCTTGTAATATCCGAACAATCTGTTCGTCTGAAAACCGTGCTCTCTTCATACCTGCTCCTTAGGTTGAAGGAGTCATTATCTCTAAAAGCGTTTGGTCTGAAAATCCCAGGACAGGTCAACCGAATCAATCAATTAACGATAGATTTAGTAGAGGTAGATTTTGGAGGATTTTTCTTTTTATCTTTTTCATACTGATCATAAATATATCCTCCTGCAGCGCCAACAGCAGCACCACCAGCAGCGCCCCATAAAAGACCGCCACCTGTCAGGGCACCAATACCTACGCCAGCTGCAGCGCCTATTCCAGCCCCTGATAGGGTTCGTTGTTGGGTATCACTCATATTTGTACATGCTGATAAGCCCAGTAATGCAGTTGTTGATAAAACTATAAAAGTAGTTTTCATTCTGTTTACCTTTCGAATTTATCGAATAATTTTGTTAGCAGCGTTTTCCGGGGACATAGCAGACGAATCACAAGGGAATCGAATAGCTAAGAAACGTAGAAATGCATCAGCAGCTGGTGCGGTGTTGTATATGGGGTTAGCCTTGACCCAATTCATAAACTGGTTCATAACTTCCCTACGGGAGGGTGCCGGCTGGACCACGCAAATAAAATCAGGAGATTTTTTAGGGTGACGTGTAACTAAGTAACCGTCATATACGCCTTGCCCGTAAATATCGCAGTACGTCTGTGGCTGAGGATTGGACTGATCGCCACATACATTCGCTAATTCTTGGGTGCTGATGGCCATTTGAGAACCCGTTCCGGCAATTGCAGCGCCAGAGCAGATTAACAATGAGGCTAATACTAGTGAGATTTTTTCATAGACTTCTTTCTTTTTCCATCCTAATGAGGGGAACTAATGAATGATTAGTCTAAAAAAACCTAGCGAATTGGTCTGTCTGTTATCAGACATATAACCTATAAATAAATGGTGCCATTACCGATTTGGGCCACACCAGCCCTCAAAATGGGCTCAAGAGTGAACCCCGACCAATGATCTAATAAATAGATAAGTAGTATCTAAATTATTCATTTTGCAAATAAATAAATAGCCTCTAGAATGAACCCTGTTGTGAATCAACTATTTCATTTTTTACAGGAGAAACCCATGTCACTAATTAACACAGCAGTTCCGCCATTCAAGACCCAAGCTTTCCACAGCGGTAAGTTTGTAACTATTTCCGATGAGACTCTCAAAGGCAAATGGTCAGTATTGATTTTCATGCCAGCAGCATTCACATTCAACTGCCCAACAGAAATTGAAGATGCAGCTGATAACTATGCTGAATTCCAGAAGATGGGTGCAGAGGTTTACATCATCACTACTGATACACATTTCTCACACAAAGTATGGCATGAGACTTCACCTGCTGTAGGTAAGGCTAAGTTCCTATTGGTTGGCGATCCAACCCATACATTGACACGTGGTTTTGGCGTACACATTGAAGAAGAAGGCCTCGCATTGCGCGGCACATTCATCATCAATCCAGAAGGCGTTATCAAAACAACTGAAGTTCACTCAAATGAAATCGCTCGTGATATCTCTGAGACATTGCGTAAGCTCAAGGCCGCTCAGTACACAGCAGCTCACCCAGGTGAAGTATGCCCAGCTAAGTGGAAAGAAGGCGCAGCTACATTGACTCCATCTTTAGACCTCGTAGGCAAGATCTAATCATCGAAGTCAGCAGTAACTAGCAATCAATAGACTCTCTTCGGAGAGTCTATTGGGCAGGATGAGCAGCAGAAGCCCTGCCCAATAGACTCATCAAGATTAAATACCAAGGAACACATCATGTTAGATGCAAACATCAAGGCCCAACTCAAGGCCTATTTTGAAAAAATTGAAATCCCGATTGTTTTAGAGGCAACTTTGGATGACAGCGAACATTCCGCTCAGATGCTGGAGTTATTGAATGAGGTTGCCGAGCAATCTTCCAAGATCACAGTAAAAACCTCTGGCAGCAGTAAAAACATTCCTAGCTTTACTGTCGCTAAGGTTGATGAAGTTGCTCGCATTGCATTCTCAGGCCTACCAATGGGTCATGAGATGACCTCTTTCATCCTGGCTATTTTGCAATCAAGCGGCTATCCGCCCAAATTTGAGCAAGACGTCATTGACAGCATCAAAGGCTTAGAAGGTAAGAAGCGCTTCCAGACTTTTATCTCATTGTCATGCCACAACTGCCCAGATGTAGTTCAGGCACTCAATCTCATGGCTGCACTTAACCCTAAGATTGAACATGAAATGATTGATGGCGCCCTCTTCCAGGGTTTAGTTGATCAATACCAAATCATGGCTGTACCTACCGTGATTCTGAATGGTGAAGTCTTTGGCCAAGGCCGCATGAGTGTTGAAGAAATTGCCGCCAAACTGGATACCAACTCTTCAGCCCGCGATGCTGAAAAATTAAGCGCTAAAGCTGCTTATGACTCCCTCATTATTGGTGGCGGTCCAGCAGGTGCTTCAGCAGCAATCTATTCCGCTCGTAAGGGCATCAGAACTGGTGTTGTAGCTCAGCGTTTTGGTGGCCAGGTTGCAGATACCGTAGGCATTGAGAATTTCATCTCAGTCAAAGAAACTGAAGGACCTAAATTAGTGATGGCGCTTGAGCAGCACGTGAAGGAATATGAAGTTGATGTCATGAACTTGCAAACTGCCAAGAGCTTAAGCAAGACTGGTGAAGAAATTGCCATCACCCTAGAAAATGGCGCCGTTCTGAAAAGTAAAACAGTCATCTTAAGTACTGGCGCACGCTGGCGCGAAATGAACGTGCCAGGCGAGCAAGAGTACCGAGGTAAGGGCGTAGCTTATTGCCCACACTGTGATGGCCCCTTATACAAAGGTAAACGCGTTGCGGTGATCGGCGGAGGAAACTCTGGAGTGGAAGCTGCAATTGATTTGGCCGGCATCGTAAGTCATGTCACCTTGATTGAGTTCGATACCAACTTACGTGCTGATGCAGTCCTGCAAAAGAAATTAAATAGCATGCCTAACGTAACCATTATTACCAACGCTTTGAGCAAAGAAGTTTTGGGTGCGGATGGCAAAGTAACCACCTTGAGATACGAAGATCGTGCTAATAATCAAATGCATGAGCTTGCCCTTGAAGGCATCTTTGTACAAATTGGCTTATTACCAAATACCGATTGGCTCAAAGGTGTAATTGATTTATCCCCTCGCGGCGAAGTCATTATTGACGCCAAAGGAGAGACATCCATGCCTGGAGTATTTGCTGCAGGAGATTGCACCACTGTGCCTTATAAGCAAATCATTATTGCTATGGGTGAAGGTGCAAAAGCCTCCCTCTCAGCATTTGACTACTTGATTCGATCATAAGATCTTCAAAGCACCCTGAATGTAGAAAAGCCCCGAATCGCTCGGGGCTTTTTTTATTTCAAATGGGTCACTTCCCACGCATCATTAAGGGTATAAACCCCGCATCTGCCGAGCCTTCAGAATACGCTCGCACCCGACAATAAAGGTGGCAGTTCTCAAGCTCACATCATGCTTCTTGGCCACATCACAAATGCCTTTGAATGCATCGACCATCAAAATATCTAGACGATTGTTAATTTCTTCCTCAGTCCAGAAGAAACTAGAAAAATCTTGCACCCATTCAAAGTAACTCACGGTTACTCCACCAGCATTGGCAATCACATCAGGAACAACAGTGATATTCATATCCCTTAAGATGTCATCCGCCTCTGGTGTCGTAGGCCCATTCGCGCCCTCCACAATTAATTTCGCCTGAATGTTTGCAGCGTTAGCGGGAGTAATTTGAGACTCTAATGCAGCTGGTATCAAAATATCGCACGGTGATGACCAAAATTGTTGACTGGTAATGGATTCACCAGGAAAGCCATTAATCTCACGAGCAATTGAGACATGATCAAGCAAAGCATCGACATCAAATCCATTGGGGTTGTACAAAGCACCAGAATGATCTTGAATTGCCACGACCTTAGCGCCAGCCTGAGCAAATAGACGAGCTGCATGACCACCAACATTACCTAGACCTTGAATTGCGATCCGCGCTCCAGAGAGCTCACGATTTATTTGCCCATAAGCCTCTCTGGCCACTACAAATACACCTCGGCCAGTTGCATCCCTTCTTCCCAAACTTCCACCGAGTGAGATTGGTTTTCCAGTAACAACCCCAGAGGTGGTGTAACCCTGATTGACGCAATAGGTGTCCATCATCCACGCCATAATTTGCTCATTGGTATTGACGTCAGGCGCTGGAATATCTTTTTGAGGGCCAATCATCATATTGATCTCACTAGTAAAGCGCCTAGTCATTCTTTCAAGCTCAGATTGCGATAGTTGTTTAGGGTCGACACGAATACCCCCTTTTGCCCCACCAAATGGAACATTCACAACTGCAGTTTTAATCGACATCCATGCCGATAAAGCGGTGACCTCAGATAGCGTGACATCCGGATGAAAGCGAATGCCGCCCTTACCCGGACCTCGAGATAAATTGTGGTGAACTCGATATCCTTCAAAATGGGCAATGGTACCGTTATCTAACTCGATAGGCACATCCACAATTAGAGATCGCTTTGGTCGCTTTAAAGTCTCTACCCAGCGTGTCAGTGGACCTAGATAAGGAGTGACACGATCAATCTGCTCGAGATAAGTGCCCCAAGCACCAAGATTTTTAGGGTCTAAATAAGATGCGATTTCATGGCTCATAGGCGCTCCAGAGGGTGACGTAATTAACTTAAGTACATATTACGCCTTAGATAGAGCAACATACCCAATACCCAGGTTCCCATATTGCCAATACGTTTAATTGGGGGTACAAATAAAAAATCCCCCGAAAAGCTCCTCGGAGGATTTTTTAGAACCCAATAAATAGATTTGTTACTTCGCTTGATGTGCCATCTGTAAAAGCTCTGCCAAATGCTTTACCTTGCGGCCAGTTTCTTGTTCGATCTGCTCTCGGCAACTAAAGCCATTGGTGAGGATGATCGTTTCTTGATCGGCAGCTCGGATAGCCGGCAACAATACCAACTCTCCAACCGCCTTAGACATCTCCACATGCTCAGGATTAAATCCAAATGAGCCGGCCATACCGCAGCAGCCACTATCAATGTAATTTGCCTTTGCGCCTAAAGCAGCTAACAAGGCTACATCACCTTTGGTACCAAATAAAGACTTCTGATGACAATGGGAGTGAACCAAAATATTGCAGTCTAGAGGTGGTGGTGTGTAGCCCTTCTCATGCAGGAAGTCGCCAAGCAAGTAGGTGCTTGAAGCCAAGAGTTGAGCCCTTGGATCATGAGGGAAGAACTTTAATAACTCATCTTTAAAGACTGACATACAGCCAGGCTCAAGACCTACTACTGCGATAGGTGAATTTGGATCTGAGTTAATTTCATCTCCAATGGCATCTAAAATCTTCTCTAGTTTTTGCTTAGCGAGATCTAAATAACCAAAGTCATACAAAGGTCGGCCACAGCATAGCGGGGTCTTTGGCAGAGTTGCTTCAAAGCCAGCATGAGCCAGAACTTCTACTGCCGCATTAGCGACCTCAGGATGAAAGTGCTCGCAGAAGGTATCCACCCAAAGGATGACCTTCTTCTGCCCAGTACTTGTACCCTTTGCTTTCTCAAACTGCTTTCTGAAAGATTGGTTTGCAAACTTAGGTAGGCTGCGCTCTTGCGCTACGCCCCCAATCCATTTAGCCAGACTAGAAAGTACTGGTGTGTGCATCACCCCATTGATAAGCCATGAGAACTTGCTAGCTAGTGGCGCCCAATCACCAATGCGACCCATAGTGAGGGCCTGACGAGGCCTGCTATTAGTCTCGTGATAGTGAGATAAGAACTCCGCCTTATGGGAAGCCATGTCCACGTGCGCAGGACAATCCGACTTACAACCTTTACAGGAGAGGCAAGTATCGAGAGCATCCTTAAGCTCTTCGCTTTCCCAACCATCTTTAATCACTTCACCCTGGAGCATTTCCCAAAAGAGTCTTGAGCGTCCACGAGTGGAGAAGCGCTCTTCTTTAGTGGCGCGATAACTTGGACACATCGTGCCCACTTTTTCACTACGGCACTTGCCCATACCAACGCAACGCTCAACAGCGCGCTGGAAACCATTACCCTCTTGGCTCAAGAAATTCAGACGAGTCTTAATATTGACGACTTTATATTCTGGACCCATGCGGAGGTTTTCATCTACGCGATATGGATGCACTACTTTGCCAGGATTGAGTTTGTTCTGCGGATCCCAAATGCGCTTGAATTCATGCATCGCACCCATTAGCTCTTCACCGAACATAATTGGCAGGAACTCAGCTCTGGCTTGTCCATCACCATGCTCGCCAGTCAGCGAACCACCAAACGCAACAACTAAAGTTGCCGCATCTCGAATGAAGGATCTAAATTTGGCCACGCCTTCTGCAGAACGCAAGTTAAAGGTAATTCGCGCATGAATACATCCATCGCCAAAGTGTCCATAAAGCGAGGTCTCATACTCATAAGAGTCTACGAGCGCTTGGAAGGAACGTAGATACTCACCTAAACGCGCCGGATCGACCGCAGCATCCTCCCAACCTACTACTGGGTCAGGAGAATTTGGGTCAATAGACAGATGGGTAGCAGATGCACCATTCTCACGAATAGACCAAACACGCTTTTGTACCAATGGATCAGCCTCGAGCCAGGTTGATGGCTGCGGGCCCTTGGTTCGAGACTTGAAATACGCCTGAGCTTTTTCAGCCTGAGCAATGGCACCCTCAAGCGTGTCATCACCAAACTCCACAACTACCCATGCATTTCCAGGGGGAAGTAAATCAATTTCGGCTTTAGCCAAATTACGCTCTTGCAAGCCACGGATAATTTTGTAATCCAAGCCTTCAATCGCAATGGGATTAAAGGATTGATATTCAGGCACGGCATCACCGGCCAAATAGATGTCATCGAAACCTAAAACCAACACCACACGCTTAGCAGGACTCTTCACCAATCTCACCTTGGCAGCCAAAGTGAGTGCGCAAGTACCTTCGGTACCAACCAATGCACGTGCGACGTTAAAGCCATTCTCAGGCAAGAGTTGATCTAAGTTATATCCAGAAACGCGGCGCTTAATATTGGGGAAGCGTGCACGAATTAAATCGGCGTAATGATCACGCAAGGTGAGCAGGTCTTGGTAGATCTGACCTTTGCGTCCACCAGCAGCAATAATTTCTTGTAACTCTTGATCGGATGTCGGGCCAACCCAAAAACGTTCGCCATCGTAAGTCAGAATTTCTAAAGCCTCGGTATTCTCAAGCGTCTTGCCTGCCATCACTGAATGCGCACCACATGAATTATTGGCAACCATACCGCCTAAAGTGCAGCGGCTATGAGTAGATGGGTCTGGAGCAAAAGTGAGGCCATGTAACTCAGCAACATCGCGCAAAGAGTCACAAATCACGCCCGGCTCAACAACTGCACTACCAGAAGCCGGATCCAAAGCAAGAATGTGATTGCAATACTTAGAGATATCAAACACCACAGCGTTATTCACTGTTTGGCCATTCATAGAGGTACCTGCGCCACGCATTAGTACCGGAGCTTTATTGCGATGGCAGATCTCAATACCTTTTACAAATTCTTCGGTATTTTTAGGGGTAACAACCCCAATCGGAATTTGACGGTAATTCGAGGCTTCGGAGGCATATACGGCCTGATGGGCCGTATCGAAATGAACAGAGCTTCCAAGAGCTGCTGTAAGCTCAATGTTGAGCTGCTCCCACTGAGAAATACCACCCATTTTCAATCCTTGTTAGTTGCATTTACCCTGTATTGGGCACCGTACATTCTAAAAATTTCTGCTGTTTTGTGATTCCCAGCAGATTATTCAAATATGCTGAATTTATGCTCGTTTATGGCGTGGATTTTGCAATGAAGAAGGCCTTAGGAACCTCGGTGCACCAAACTACACCGTCCCCCACTTGACCGGTTTGGCAAATAGTCACAATCCGATCCATGAAAATCTGTGCAACCTCATCATTGCAAATAATTTCAACCTTTACTTTCGCAGAGTAGTCCGTGAGCTCATCTTTAATATTGAACTTACTGGTGCGATTGGGAGCGCTACACCCCTCAACCTTAGTCACAGTCATCCCTGGAAAACCTGGGGTCTCCAGCAAGGCCGTTCTGAGGGCGGCTAATTTATTTGGGCGAATAACCGCATTCACTTCCATCATGCTTCCACCTCTTTATCTTCAAACCATCTATATAGGACTGGGAGTACCAGTAATGTTAATGCGGTTGAGGTAATTAAGCCCGCAATCACCACAGCAGCCAATGGACGAGTTACCTCAGAGCCAGGACCACCAGAAAAGAGCATCGGCACTAAAGCCAACATCGCGACAGAAGCAGTCATCATGACCGGCCTAAAGCGATGGCCACAGCCATGCAGCAAAGCATCCTCCATGGAGTAGCCATCTTCACGTAGCTGCTTAATAAAAGAAATCAGCACCACGCCATTGAGCACTGCAATACCCCAGAGATTGATGAATCCAACTGCGGCAGGCACAGATAAATACTCACCCGTAATAAACAAACCGAATACACCACCAATCGAAGCAAATGGTAAGACCAAAATAATGAGGCCAGCTAAGCGTAGCGACTTAAAGAGCATGAATAGCAAGAAATAAATTGCCAAAATAGTAAGCGGAATGATGATCATCAAACGCGACATCGCACGTTGCATATTTTCAAACTGACCACCCCACTGCAAGGAATAGCCCTGTGGAAGCTCCACCTCTTTTGCAATAAGCTCTTGCGCCTCCTGAACGAATCCACCCAGATCTCGACCGTCGACGTTCACGCCCACTACGAGACGGCGCTTGCCAGACTCTCTAGAAATCTGCGCTGGTCCATCTACGAGAGAAATATCTGCTAGATCGCGCAATAACACCTGGGCTCCACCTGGAGAATGCAAAATAATATTGCTAATTGCATCAACATTATCCCTATATGGTCCAGGGTAACGAAGCACTAATGGAAAACGCCTCTCGCCCTCATAAATTGTACTAGCCTGTTTGCCACCAATTGCTGTTTCAATAACTTCATTCACATCAGAAACATTAATCCCGTAGCGTGCGATTGCATCACGATTGATATTGATATTTAAATAATTTTGTCCTGAAGCTTGCTCTATACGCAAGTCATTGCTGCCCTTCATTTTGGTCAAAATCTGACTAATTTGGCTGCCTAGCTTTTGCAGAACTACCAAGTCATCTCCAAAAATCTTGATGGCTACCTGCGAGCGCACCCCAGAAACCATCTCATCTACACGAGCGGCAATTGGTTGAGAAATAGAAAGCTCAATCCCCGGTAAGGTTTTTAACTTGTCGCGAATCTGCTGAGCAATCTCCTCCTGGCTGAACTTACGATCACCTATAGGCTTGAGCGTTACGATTGGATCTGATTCATTTGGCTGCCCAGGGTCTGCAGGTGATTCACCCTTGCCTAAGCGAGAAACCGCCATCTTCACATCTGGAATGGTCATGATGCGTTTAATGGCCTCAAACTCCAGCTTGATAGACTCATCCAGGGAGATATTGGGCGCACGCACAATCACTGGCGTAATAGAGCCCTCTTGCATCACTGGAATAAAGGCTTTTCCAAGTAGGGTAAATCCAATAATGCTAGCTACCAATCCTATCAAAGATCTTTTGACAACCAACTTTGGATTAGCAAGACACCAATGCAACCAGCACTCGTATGGCGCGCGCAAACGAGCCACAATTTTGGTGTCATCTTCACTTCCGCCCTTCAAGATGTAAGAGCAAAGAACTGGAGATAAAGTAAATGAAAGAATTAGTGAAATAGTTAGCGCAATCGCAATCGTAATAGCCATAGGCGCAAACATTTTTCCTTCCATACCCTCTAAAGAGAGTAAGGGCATGAAAACCAAAATAATGATGCCAACACCAAACAGTACGGGCGTACCCACCTCAGTAGCTGCCTCCAAAATAATACGAATCTTAGATTCACCTGTTTTGAGTCTTTCGCCTAACTTGGCGAAGGTGTTTTCTACTACTACCACTGATCCATCCACCATGATGCCAATCGCAATGGCAAGGCCGCCAAGCGACATCAGGTTGGCAGAGATGCCATAACGGTTCATCACCAAGAATGTCAGCAAGGGCGTCAGGATTAAAGTTGCCACCACAATGAGTGAAGAGCGAACATCACCTAGGAATAAAAACAGGAGGATGACAACGAGAATGACACCCTCAATTAATACCTTGGCCACATTGAACATTGCGGCATTGACTAGATCTGTACGATCGTAAAAAGGAACAATCTGCAGGCCATCGGGCAATAACTTGCCTTCGTTAATCTCGGCAACCTTGAGTTTGATGCGATTGACCACTTCCCGGGCATTGCCGCCGCGAATCATCTGAATAATGCCAGCGACACTTTCGGTGTAACCATTCTTAATGGCTGCACCCTGCCGGATTTCACTACCGACGGTTACTTCAGCCACATTTCTAACGTAGACCGGAATGCCTTTTACTTCTTTGAGAATAATTTTTCCAATATCTTCAGGCTTGGTAACTAGACCCACGCCGCGAATAAGGTAGCGCTCTGCATATGTCGGCAGTTGCCCACCTCCAGAATTCGCATTATTTCTAGCTAAGGCTTCGTAAATGTCACGGAGACCTAATTGATAGTGACGCAATCTTTCCGGGTTGACTAAGACCTGGTATTCGCGTGCGTATCCACCTTGCGTATTGATTTCAGCAACCCCAGGGATGGATCGCAACATCGGACGAACAATCCAATCTTGAATCGTGCGACGCTCTTCAAGCTCTTCGACGGTTAACTGCCTATCGCCATCAGAGGGGTGATCAAGTGTGTACTGGTAGATTTCACCCAAGCCTGTTGATGGCGGCGCCATGACAGGAGTGATTCCCATCGGCATAACAGAAGCAACCTCAATCAAACGCTCAGTAACAAGCTGCCTAGCAAAGTAGAGGTCGGTCTTTTCTGTAAACACCAAGGTGATAACTGATAAGCCGTTTCGATTCAGCGAACGCATCTCAGTCAAGCCAGACAAACCAGTCATACCCAACTCAATCGGCACCGTAACGAAACGCTCCACCTCCTCAGGTGAGCGACCCGGTGCCTCTGCTGCAATCTGAATCTGTACGTTTGTGACATCTGGAAACGCATCTACTGATAGTCGTTTTGTTGCTAGCAAACCTGCAACGAACAGTACCAGCGCAATGATGACAACCAACAAGCGTTGTTGCAGCGAGAGGCGAACAATTTTTTCAATCATTTTGACTAGCCACCGCTCAACTGTCGCTTGCGTTCAGTATTTAAATGGAAAGCACCATTAATTGCAATTTCTTGACCTTCTTTAAGGCCGGAGACGACAGGGCGATAACCCTTACCCTCTGGTCCCAATTTAACGGTAACCATGCGATAGGTGTCGTCATCCTCACGAATGAAAACGTGATCATGATTGTCTTCACGAATAACTGCGCTAGCTGGCACTAATAAGCGCTCAGTAGGCTGACTTTCAATCATCATGGTTGCTAACATGCCAGGTTTAATTAGACCCTCTTTGTTGGGCACTTCCATTCTGACCACTACCGTACGCGTTTGCGGATTAACGATGGAGTCTACGTGCGCAACTACACCTTCAATCTCTGCATTCCTTAAGGCAGGAATTATCAGATTTACTTTTTGGCCCTTGTGAATCAAATAAGCATTGCTCTCGGGGATTTCTGAAACAGCCCACAGTGAGCCCAGGTCCGCAACAGTAAATAAGGCATCGGCAGGCTGAACCACTTGACCCTTATTAATCTTACGCTCCACAATTTCACCAGGAATGGTGGCAATTACATTGTTGGTAGATTCAATCACGCCTGATTTTGCCAAACGATCAATACTTGGCTGATCCATACCCTGAACGCGTAATTGATCATTCGCGGCCCGATATTCTGCTTTTGCACTGCTCGCTTCAGCCTCTCGCTTTTGAAGCTCAGCCAAGGCAATCACATCTTCTTTGTACAAAATTCTGGCGCGATTAGCAGCTTGATCCGCTAACTGGCTAGCACTCTTTGCTTTTAAGTAAGACAGTTGGGATTGAGTCAATTCAGTAGAAGTGATCTTGGCCAAAATATCACCCTGCTTTACAACCTGTCCTGGGATTGCCAAGATATCGGAAACACGACCCGTGACGTTCGCACCAATACGAGACAAAAATAATTCATTGAAATCAATGCGGCCAGAGGCTCTTAGCTCCTCTACAAAAGACTCAGTAGAGATCCGTCCATCTGTAATCATATTTCGTAGATCATTATTGACGATCACCACGTTAGGATCTTGCACAGACTTGATGGCTGGACTGCGATCAAATACATTGAAGTAATTTAGGATGATCAGAAATAAACAAAACCAAGGAAAGTAAAAAAGACCTTTCTGCGTCCACTGCGGACTCTTATCGTACTGATAAGCCACACGTGGTAAATGAGTGCTAAACCACTCATGGGTAAGCACATATAAATCATTTTGGGTTTTAATAACGAGGGCAATCCACTCATGCGCATAGACTTTTGCAATCGCAATATAGCGGGAGTACAAGCCCTTTAATTTATCCATCATTACCGTGAATTCTTGCTTCATTGCTTTCCACTCTCAATTTTTGCAATCCACTCTGGGGTTGCCCTTAAACGCTGAATCTCCGTAACAACTGAAGCCAAATCAAACCGCGCCTTAATCAAATCATTTCGCGCCACTCTAAATGTTCTTTGCGCATCTAAATACTCGAGCATGCCTCGCTCACCATAACGATAAGAAACTTCTGCAATCCGTCTTGCGCTCGAGGCTAGCTGAACAACTTCCTGATCTAAAATTTTTACCTGATAGCTGGTCATTTGATACAACTTATAAGCTGTCTCTAGCTGCTGCTCCAGACTTTGACTTTGTACATTAAGTTGATTCTTAGCTTTTGATGCATTCGCCTCTGCTTCTGCAATCTGGCCGCCCTTAAAGTCCCAAATAGGAATGCTCACCACTAAACCATAGAGGCGGTCAGTGAAGTTAGGGTCGTTATATTGTTGCGCCTTAATGGATAACTTTGGTAAGCGAGAGTTCTGCTCAAAACTGAGCCTAGATTCAGTTGCCTCAACCTCTGCTTTCGCCCTTTGTAACTCAGGACTCTGCGAGTGCAACTCACCGAGTAAGGTTGGTAAAGGGGGTAAAGACTCTAACTTGAGGGTTTGAGAAACTACCTCATAGTCATTTGGTAAGTTATGGCCGACAACCTGTCTGAGTTGACCTTTAGCCTGCTCAACTCTGAGCTTGCTAGATTCCGCATTAATTTGCGCATTCAGAAATTCTGTTTGAGCACGAATCAATTCAAATCGAGCTGTCTCACCAACGTCATACCGAATTTGCATGCGATCACGAATTTGCTTCGTTAATCCCAAATCTTCTTCAGCAGCTTTTAGCTCTGCATCACGACGCATTAATTCATAAAAACGCTGCTGCACTCTTGAAATCATTTCAATCTCGAATGCAATGCGAGTCGCATCCGCAGCACGAACATTTGCCTCAGCAGCATTCACTCTGGGAAAACGGGTATACGGCATATCCAAAGGTTGCGTTACGGACCACGATGACACATTGCCGGTGGTTAATGGGCCCGTTACAGAACGTTGTTGCCCTGTATTTAACTCAAACTCCGGATTGGGAATTGCGCGGGCTGTGGAGAGTTGACCCTTGACCGCCTTCGATTGATCGCGTGCGGCCAAGACTTGAGGGCTTGATTCCAATGCAATTCCAATTAACTCATTGAGCGTAAGTGGCTTTTGTGCTTGCGCACTAACTCCGCCTGCAAACAAACTGCAGACCGTAAGCATCAATACTGGAAACAAGCGATTCATTACGACAATTTTAGAGAATAAATAGGATCTCTCATTATCTCGCCCTATTGGAGTGAAAATACGTGGAATTCGCCAAATAAGGGGTGTGGGCACGATTTTGAGTAGATAAATCACCGATTGGGGCTGCAAATTCAAAAGATAACCATTCATAAAAATTTAAATGGTCTTGCCTTGATGGTGAATCACCCATATACCGGGCCCAAAGGCCGAATTGACGATATATGGGACTCAGAGGACTGAGCAGGCTACTCCCCACATGTAAAGAGGTAATTAGATCATACTTATGATGAATAAATGAAATTGAAGCTGACTTTCTCATGACCCTGTAAATATTTCCGTGTAAGTTCACTGCGGGGTTATTGGTGAGCGCTGATGCGTTCACCAAATTCTATATCAAAGCGATTCAGTGCTGCCCGCCAGTTCCGTATCGGCATCGTCCACTTCTT
>NZ_JBIIPA010000025.1:0-30544 GCF_044342855.1 Polynucleobacter sp. | reverse complement strand
TCACCACGGTGATCTAAAACCATTTGAACGGTGCGTTTGCGTACTTCAGGGGAAAACTTACTAGATTTGCTGTTCATGACTCTATCTTCTCAAAAGTTAGAGCCTCCATTAAAGCCGGGGCGGTTCAATACGCTATTTGTGGTGGGTGATTGTATGCTTTGGTCGGGTAGAGGCCATTGCCCGCCTAGCAATAGGCGGCCTTAAAATGGTAGCGATTGGCTTTTTGAATAAGAATGGGCGGTCTTTCTGGTGGTAATACGCAACCCCTAGAAACTAATGCATATCTAAATATTAACCCTGGTTAGGGCCATTGGCATGAACATATTCAATTCAGCACCCAAATTAAGTTTCAAGCCCTAGAGAAACCCTCGCATCAATTGCGCGCCTGGCATTTCTTACTACCTCGGGGAAACCGCTCTTAACCACATCCCCTGAACTTGATCGGTCAGATTAATTGGAATCAGCTCAACATCCACATGCTCAAGCGCATATACACGAAATAACTCATCTGCAAACGCTTGGCCTATTTCATTCACTTCCGAAAAGTCAAGAATAACCTTTTTAAATCGATCAAATCTTGCTATTAGCCTTTTCGCTTGAGATCTCGATACTAGCTGTTCATCTCCATATTGCGCCAAACGCATTGGAACGACTGTTTTAGAGAAATCAAAATCATCAGGAGCATTCGTGTATTGCGCATAAATATCAGAAGCAGCTCTAGTGGACGATAAGTCTATATTCATAAAGACAACCGTTCCGCCAGTAAAAATACCCTTTGCGTCACGCAAAAAATCATTATCTGCCTTGATGTCATGATGATATTCCAAACCATTAGCCTTAATCCAAAAAGAATCAAACATCCGAGATGTAAAAAATATGCCCTCGCCACTATGTCTTGTTGGATCTGTAGTAAATTTTCCCTTGGATAACTCAAACAAAGCTTGCCTCATATCAACAAGCCCCAATGCATCCGATATTTTTTTAAATATTCCTATACCATTATCGGAAATAGCAAGACCAAACCTATCCTCTGACTGTCTTGCCCAAATGAACACCTCATCACCGGCTGAGTGGTCAATGGCGTTATTAAGCATTTCCGTAAAACCATGATTAACGATATTGAGTACATTGGGCGATAAACTTAAGTATGGTTTAAAGTCATTAGCCCAAACCAAATCCTCTTCTAGATCTTTTAATTTATAAACCCTAGAAATGTCCCGTTTATAACCAAGGCTAAATATCGGTCTAGTAGATGGTCCACTGCGGGCAATCCATCCACCCTCTTCAAGCTGCTTAATGTAATTATTCGCAGCCACCCTTGAAACAGCAAGATGCTGCGCGTAATACCGAGTTAAATCCTTGGGATGCTTTACTACATCCTCTGTAACGGTATCAATCAGATCTTGAATGCGGGAGGGTTTTGCCATGCTAGGATTATAAAGTTAAAAACTGATATCTGTAAACTTAAAATCCACTAACTGTAAACTTATAATTTTACCTGGTGGTGGGAGGCACATTCGGGGGCTAACTAAGCGGCAAGACAATATGAATACCAAGGTACAAAGCCGCCTCTAGCAATAACGGGCACAAATTGGGCAGTAAATTTTGTGTAAATTTCTAACCCATTGATTTTAAGAGGGGTTTTGGTCGGGGCGAGAGGATTTGAACCTCCGACCACATGCACCCCATGCATGTACGCTACCAGGCTGCGCTACGCCCCGACGAGAAACAAAATTGTATCAGTAACTATTTGGAGAGAATTTGCAGAACAGCCTGCAACTCATCACGCAAGCGAAGCTCACCACGAGCCTCATCTAGGCGATTTCTGGCACCACTAATTGTGAAGCCCTCTTCATACAAAAGTGCCCTAATCTTGCGGATTAAGACAACCTCATGATGTTGATAGTAGCGACGATTGCCTCGACGCTTTTGAGGGCTTAGTTGTGAGAACTCTTGTTCCCAGTAACGGAGTACGTGGGAGCGAACACCGCACAGGTCCGATACCTCACCGATGGTGAAATAACGTTTAGCGGGAATTGGGGGGAGCTGCGAACTGAGCAGCGCCGACCCAGCATCAAATGCTGTTTTCTCGAGCATGTGACTCAACTACGTCTTTAAGCTTTTGACTTGCATGAAATGTAACGACGCGACGGGCTGCAATCGGAATCATTTGACCAGTCTTAGGATTGCGACCTGGACGGGCAGACTTATTACGTAATTGGAAATTGCCAAACCCAGAAATCTTCACCTCTATGCCAGTTTCTAAAGAGCGTCCAATGCAGTCAAAAAAAGCATCAATCATATCTTTAGCTTCGCGCTTATTCAGGCCAACCTGATCAAAGAGGGCTTCCGATAGCTCATTCTTGGTAACAGTATCGTTGCTAACTAAATCATTCATGGCGTAAGTCTCTTTGAAATATCTCTTACTAATATTAAACCTAGCGCAGACGAGCTGCGCAATTTTTCTCAAGCGATGACAATAAAGCTGTCACAACCGCTTCAATTTGTGCATCCTGCAGGGTTTCTTGTGGATTCAACAAGGTAACGCGGAAAGCCAAGCTCTTCTCATCATCAGCCATACTGCTAGAGCCGGCTTTAGGCTTGAACTCATCAAAAAGCTCAATTGCTTTTACAAAGTTCTGCTTTTTCCCGTTCATTGCATCAAGCAAAGTCTGAGCAGAAACAACCTGCTTCACCACTACCGCTAAGTCTCGTTGAACAGCAGGGAATTTACTCAACTCTTCCGGCTGCGGAATACCAAGATTGCGAATTGCCTCTAAATCCATTTCAAACAGCACTGGAGCCTGAGGCAATTCATAAGCCTGTTGCAGGCCAGGATGTAATTCACCAATCCAGCCAATGTTTTGCTTACCAGCTGAAGTTAATAGTTGAATCTGCGCGCTACGGCCAGGATGCAGCGCAGGATGAACTGCTGCCTCAGTTGTGAAATACAAGGGATCGAGCGCACGCTCCAGATCACCCTTCACGTCAAAGAAATCAACTGCACGATCTGTGCTCGCCCATTGCTCAGGAATAAATGAGCCATAAGCCAAACCGCCAATTTGCTGAGGCTGATGAAAACCAGCCACCTTGCCGGCCTCCTCTTGAACGATAGCATCACGCTTAAATACGCGACCAGTCTCAAATAAACGTACACGGCCAGCGCCACGATTCAGATTTGACTTGAGATTACCTAATAAACCACCCCATAGATTGCTACGCATCACGCCATACTGACTAGCAATTGGATTGAGTACGGCAATTAAATCTTTTTCAGTAGCAGCAGCTAAGCGTTGCTCGCTTTCAAGATCGGTAAATCCAAAATTCACCGCCTCTTGATATCCCTGCAGGGCTAAACGTTGGCGTAATAGATGCACTCCACGCTTTGCTTCAGCTTTAGCACTCATCTTCAAAGAAGAAACAGGCGGCACATCAGGAATATTTTCAAAGCCGTACATGCGTGCGACTTCTTCGATTAAATCTTCTTCAATTTCAATATCAAAGCGATAGCTTGGTGGCGTCACAACAAATACATCACCTGCTTCTTGCTTAAACTCAAAACCTAGGCGCTTAAACACGTCGGCAACAATTTCAGCGGTTAGTGGGATGCCAATGACTTTCATGGCACGAGCCAGACGCATGCTCACTGGCATACGCTCAGGGATGGCTAATACTTGATCATCAACTGGTCCAACTTGACCGCCACATACCTCAACAATCAGAGCCGTTAAATACTCTAAGCAGTTAGCAGTATTTTGTGGATCAACACCACGCTCAAAGCGATGTGCCGCATCTGTGCTGAAATTAAAGCGACGTGCACGACCCTGAATTGCTGAAGGCTGCCAATAAGCTGCTTCAACATAAATATTTTTAGTGTCGTTAGTTACTGCGCAATGATTGCCACCCATGATCCCAGCCAAAGCCACTGGACCTGCTTGATCGGCAACTACACCAGCCTCTTGAATCTTGCCTGCAGAATCAGGGCCCTGCAAAGTGACTGTCTGGCCATTTAATAACTTGAGACTTTCACCTGACTTTGCCCAACGAACTGATAAGTCGCCATTTAATTTATCAATGTCAAACACGTGGGTTGGCTGACCAATTTCCAACATGACATAGTTAGACAAATCAACTAAAGGAGAAATACTTCTTTGACCTGCGCGAGATAAACGCTGCACGATCCAATCTGGTGTTGTTGTTTTTGGATTAACACTACGAATAACGCGACCAGCAAAACGACCACAAAGATCAGCGTTTTCAACGCTAACTTTGAGCTTGTCGGCAATAGTGACATTTACTGCAGTCCATTTAGGAGCGCACAATGCGGCACCGGTGATGGCTGACACTTCACGAGCCATGCCCATCAGCGATAAACAATCTGCTTTATTAGGTGTTAACTTAATAACAAAGATCTGGTCATCTAGATTTAGGTACTTACGAATGTCTTCACCCACCGGTGCATCTGCAGGCAACTCCAAAATACCTTCGTGATCATCGCCAAGACCCAGCTCGCGACCGGAGCACAACATGCCCTGGCTTTCTACACCACGCAGCTTGCCCACCTTGATCATGAAAGGCTTGCCGCCCGCTTCGGATGGCGGCAATTCTGCACCAACCATAGCGCAAGGAATTTTGATGCCAGCACGCGCGTTTGGTGCGCCACAAACAATTTGTAATTCTTGGCCAGTGCCAGCATCAACTTTACAAACACGCAAGCGGTCTGCATCCGGATGCTGCTCAGCTGAAATAATTTGTGCGATGACAATCTTTGTAAATGCAGGCGCTACTGAATGCTGCTCTTCGACCTCAAGGCCAGCCATAGTCATTGCATGACCTAAGGCATTGCTATCGAGAGAAGGGTTTACATATTGGCGTAACCAAGATTCAGAAAATTGCATATGCGCTATCTACTATTAGAAGGTTGGCGAATTAAGCCGGAAATTGCGCTAAGAAACGGAGATCGTTCTCAAAGAAAAGACGTAAATCATCAACGCCATAACGCAACATCGTCAAGCGCTCCAAGCCAGAGCCAAAAGCAAAACCGGTATAGCGCTCTGGATCAATACCCATATTGCGCAATACATTCGGATGAACCTGCCCTGCTCCAGAAATCTCTAACCAGCGGCCGGCTAACTTGCCGCTACCAAAAGCCATATCAATTTCAGCTGAAGGCTCAGTGAATGGGAAATACGATGGGCGGAAACGAACTTGTAACTCATTCGCTTCAAAAAAAGTTCTCAAGAAATCGGTATACACGCCCTTAAGATCAGCAAAGGAAACGCTCTCTGCAATCCACAAGCCTTCAACCTGATGGAACATCGGTGAATGGGTTGCATCACTATCAACGCGATAGGTTCTGCCTGGAGCAATCACTTTGATTGGCGGCATCACATCAGCATGAGCATATTTCTTTACGTGCTCACTCGCATAACGAATCTGAATCGGGCTGGTATGGGTACGCAATAACAAAGGCTTGCCATTGGAATCTTTACCATCAATATAGAAGGTGTCCTGCATTGAACGTGCAGGATGATTCTCAGGGCTATTTAAGGCTGTGAAATTAAACCAATCGGTTTCAATTTCAGGGCCATCCGCTACATCAAAACCAATCGAGCGGAAGATCTCTTCAACGCGTTCCCAGGTGCGCATCACGGGATGCAGGCTACCTACTGCTTGGCCACGGCCAGGCAAAGAAACATCAATCGATTCCGCCGCAAGACGTTGGAGCAATACCGCATCAGCCAATGCTTGGCGACGCTCTTGCAATACAGCTTCTACTTGGGTTTTGATTTGATTAATTTGGGCGCCAGCACTCTTGCGCTCATCAGGCGACATTCCACCAAGCGCTTTTAAACGCTCAGTGAGAGCACCTGACTTACCGAGATACTTGGCTTTCGCGTCCTCTAGAGCTGCCGCATCGGCAGCTCCGAGGAAATCACGTTTAGCATCCTCGACAATGTGGTCGAGAGAAACCATTGCAGCTTAGCTATTAAATAAACTAAGAATTAAGCTGCAGCGCTTACTACGGATTTGATCCGAGTAACCAAAGCAGCGAAAGCCGCTTTGTCAGCAATGGCCATATCAGAAAGCACTTTGCGGTCGAGTTCGATCGCAGCTTTCTTCATGCCATTCATGAATACGCTATAGGTCATGTCATGCTGACGAACTGCCGCGTTGATACGAGCAATCCACAATGCGCGGAATACACGTTTCTTATTGCGACGGTCACGATAAGCATATTGACCAGCACGCATAACTGCTTGCTTAGCAATACGGAATACGTTTTTACGACGTCCACGATAGCCTGTTGCGGCATCGGTGATTTTCTTATGACGGGCTCTTGCTGTAACCCCACGTTTGACTCTTGGCATTTATTTCTCCTGATCTAGTCTGAGGTTAAGCGTATGGAAGCATGGAGCGAATTGACTTAACGTCTGCCTTCGCAACTTCGGTAGTACCACGTAGGTGACGCTTATTCTTTGTGGTCTTCTTGGTGAGGATGTGGCGCTTGAAAGCCTGGCCTCGTTTGATCGTTCCGCCTGCGCGAACCGTGAAGCGCTTTTTAGCGCTACTCTTGCTCTTCATCTTGGGCATAAAGCACCCCTTCTTCTGCATGTGCAACATAGGTGGTAACCGACGGTTACGCTTCCTGTACCTAGAAGCACTTCTTACAACCAGAGTCTTGCGACCCCTCCCTACTTAAACAACAAACCCAATCTTGCGATTTGGTTTGTTACTTAGCCTTACGAATGGGGGCCAATACCATCACCATCTGGCGGCCTTCCATTTTTGGAAACTGCTCTACTTGACCAAACTCAATCAGGTCTAACTTCAAACGCTCCAACATTCTGACTCCGATTTCTTGGTGGGCCATTTCACGACCCCGAAACCGCAGCGTAATCTTTGTCTTGTCGCCATCTTCTAAAAAGCGGATTAGATTGCGTAGCTTCACACCATAGTCGCCATCATCTGTGCCGGGACGGAATTTAACTTCCTTCACCTGAATCACTTTTTGCTTAAGCTTAGCTTCATGCAAACGTTTGGCTTCTTGGTACTTGAATTTGCCGAAGTCCATGATGCGGACTACAGGTGGCACAGCCGTCGGAGCAATTTCAACCAAATCGGTCTCTTTCTCTTCTGCTAAAGCCAAGGCTTCACTCAACTTAACTACACCGATGGGTTCTCCATCCAGTCCAATCAGACGCACTTCAGGAGCAGTAATCTCCCGGTTTATGCGCTGCGATTTATCAGTAGCGATCTTCTTAATTCCTTTAAAAAAACAATAAAAACCGTTCCACCCCTAGCTAGGCTCGGGTCCGACTTTCTGGGAAATATCCTGCTGGAGTCGGGCAACGAAGGCATCAAGAGGCATTACACCTAAATCCACTCCGCCACGGGCACGAACGGCCACCGAATTACTTTCTGCTTCTTTATCCCCTACAACTAACAAAAATGGGAGCTTCTGTAATGCGTGCTCGCGTATTTTATACGTAATTTTCTCATTCCGCAAATCCGATTCGACTCTAAACCCTTGTTTTTTCAGAGATTGCTGGACTTTTTGTGCGTATGCAGCGGAATTATCCGAGATATTGAGGACTACAGCCTGGGTCGGGGCAAGCCAAACAGGCATGTTTCCAGCATGGTTTTCGATCAAAATACCGATAAAACGCTCCAAAGAACCTACAATTGCCCTATGAAGCATCACTGGAGCCTTACGAGTGTTCTCTTCGGTGACATATTCAGCACCTAAACGAGCCGGCATCGAGAAATCGACCTGAATCGTGCCGCACTGCCAAGTACGTCCAATGGAGTCCTTGAGGTGGTATTCGATCTTGGGGCCGTAAAAAGCACCCTCGCCTGGCAATTCTTCCCATTCTTGGCCAGAAGTAGTCAAGGCACCACGTAAGGCGGCCTCAGCTTTATCCCAAATCGCATCGTTACCAACGCGCTTGACTGGACGCAAGGCTAGCTTGACAGCCACTTCAGTAAACCCAAAATCTTGATAGACCTCGCGAACCGCTTTATCAAATGCAGCTACTTCTGACTGAATCTGATCTTCGGTACAGAAAATATGGCCATCATCTTGCGTGAAGCCACGTACACGCATCAGGCCATGCAATGCTCCCGATGGTTCATTGCGATGACACTGACCGAACTCACCATAACGCAATGGCAACTCACGATAACTATGCAAGCCTGAGTTAAAAATCTGAACGTGTCCTGGGCAGTTCATCGGCTTTAATGCATAAGCGCGATTCTCTGACTCGGTCGTAAACATGTTTTCTTTGTAGTTATCCCAGTGACCAGACTTTTCCCACAATCCGCGATCGAGAATTTGTGGAGCCTTCACTTCTTGATAACCTTCGCGCCGATAAACGCGGCGCATGTACTGTTCAACCTCTTGCCAAATAGACCAGCCCTTTGGATGCCAGAAAATTAAACCAGGTGCTTCAGGTTGAAAGTGGAATAAATCCAAGAACTTACCAAGGCGACGGTGGTCGCGCTTCTCGGCCTCTTCGAGCATATGCAAATGGGCATCTTGATCTTCTTTTTTCAACCAAGCGGTACCGTAGATCCGTTGCAGCATCTCATTCTTGCTATCGCCGCGCCAGTAAGCACCAGCAACGCTCAGAAGCTTGAATACCTTGAGCCTGCCGGTAGTCGGCACGTGTGGTCCACGACATAAGTCAGTGAACTTACCTTCAGCATACAAAGAAACATCCTCGCCTTGCGGAATGCTAGAAATAATTTCTGCCTTGTAGTTTTCGCCTTGATCTTTAAAAAACCTCACCGCTTCATCACGGGGCATCACTGTACGAATCACTGGCTCATCTTTTTTAGCCAGCTCAGCCATTTTCTTTTCGATCGCCACTAAATCCTCTGGCGTGAATGCACGATGGAAAGAGAAGTCGTAATAGAAACCGTTTTCGATTACAGGGCCAATAGTGACTTGCGCTTCTGGGAAGAGCTCTTTAACGGCATAGGCCAGCAAGTGTGCTGTGGAGTGACGGACAATCTCGAGAGCCTGAGGGCTTTTATCGGTAATGATGGCCAGCTGACTATCTTTGTCGATAACAAAGCTAGCATCAACCATCTTGCCGTCAACAATGCCACCAAGGGCTGCTTTGGCAAGACCGCCACCAATGCTTTGGGCAACATCAAGAACGCGAACGGGAGCATCAAACTCACGTTTAGATCCGTCTGGCAAAGTAACTACAAGCATGACCATCCCATCTTAATAAGATTCAGCCGATTGACTGATGTACTGCATAACATCCACCAAAAAGAAAGCGCGGGAGCTTTTGGGCAACCGCGCACTTTTGGGTCTTTATTCGTTGGTAGGCTCGATTGGACTCGAACCAACGACCCCCACCATGTCAAGGTGGTGCTCTAACCAGCTGAGCTACGAGCCTATATAGCCATAGAGTTTATCACCGGCGGCGCACTTGGGTCACCCCTTTGACCTCTTCGAGACTGTTTTGAACCAAACGTAAGGCTTCTGAGTCTTTAATTTCCACAGTCAATAGGATTTGAGCAAGGCCACGCTTGGCAGATTTACGCAAATCAATGACATGAACACCCTGCCTTGTCAGGATTTCAAATAACTCGCGCATGAGCTCAGGGCGATCCAGGCCAGTTACCACTAAATCAGCCGGAAATACCCGTTTTGCATCACCCGCGGGCAAAGCTTCTGCAGAGGCTGCATTCCAAGCGGTCTGAATAACGCGCTCAGGGGCTCGCTCCAAGAGACCTCTAAAAGTTTTGCAAGTTCGACGATGAATGGATACGCCACGGCCCTGAGTCACAAAACCGGCAATCACATCTGGTGGCACTGGCCTGCAGCATCGCGCCAACTGGGTCAGCAGTGAATCCACCCCGACCACCAAAACATCGCCCGCTTGACCATGCTTTCGGGTGCTTTGCTTGAGAATAATCTCAGATGTTGGAGAGGCCGCCTTGGCTTCTGGCTTTTGCTCAGCCTTGACCTCAGTAGACTTAGCGCCCGCCTCTTCATCGTCCAAAGCATTAAACCAAGTACGCACACGAGTGCGGGCACGCTGTGAGCGCAAGTAGTTACGGTTAGGGCTAATCCAATCCCGGGATGGCCCGCCATGTTTTACGGCAATGATTTCAATTGTCTGACCATTCTGCAATTGCGTATCCAGAGGCACCATCGCGCCGTCAATTCGAGCGCCACGACAGCGATGACCAAGATCGGTATGAACGGCATATGCAAAGTCGATGGGTGACGAGCCCTTCTCTAATGAAATGACTTTACCCAGTGGAGTGAGAACATAAATATGGTCGTCAATCTCATGGTGCTTCAGTTGCTCCCAAGCATCTTCTTTCCAGGAGATCAGCTGCCTTGCCCAAGCAATCTGACGCTCATAGGCTACTGCTGCACTGTGCGTGCCAGTTTGATGACTTGGGTTTGTCGTGCTTGGGGCATTCGGGGTAGTTTTATTTTTTGGCGGCGTTGCAGCACCAACATAAGCGCCTTCTTTGTAGCGCCAGTGCGCAGCCAAACCATACTCAGCCTGTTGGTGCATTTCATTGGTACGCACCTGAATTTCAAATGCGGTACCGTGCTCGTCCATTACTACGGTATGCAAAGATTGATAGCCGTTGGGTTTAGGTCTAGCAATGTAATCATCGAATTCACGTGGAACAGGCTGCCAAACGTTATGCACTATTCCTAAAATGGCGTAGCAAGATTTAACGTCCTCAACCAGAACTCTAAATGCTCTGACATCATAGAGATTGGCAAAGTCGAGTGACTTGCCCTGCATCTTTTTCCAAATACTGTAAATGTGTTTTGGGCGACCCTGAACCTCACCGTGAATATGCGCGGCATTTAATTCTTCTTTGAGTTTTCTGACAATCTGCTCAATAAAGGATTCACGCTCGATACGCTTACCATCCAACATCTTGGCAATGTCGCGATAAACCTCGGGGGAAAGAACTCGAAACGCCAAGTCCTCCATCTCCCATTTCATTTGCCAAATACCGAGACGATTGGCCAATGAGGCATCAATGTTCAGAATCTCTTGCGCCCAAGCTTTTGGCATCTCCAACTTTTCTTGAGCAACCCAACGCAGCGTTTGCAAACGAGAGGCAAGATAGATTAGAACAACGCGTAAGTCATCGCCAAAAGCGAGCAACATCTTTCTGAGCATCTCCTCCTGCCCAGAAATACTCAGACCACCATCATTGCGAACTAGCTTAGCTTGAGCTTGCCTGAGCCCACGGTATCCAATCAGGAGTTTGGCTGACTCATCACCAATAAGTTTAGTCAGCGCTTCTTTGCCATGGGTGCGCGCAATATTAGTCGCAGCGGTTAGAGTGGCCTCATCAAGATGAAGCTGCTTGAGAATGCTATGAACGCCGGCAGCATGATTTTCAGAGGGCTCACCATACCAGCCATCAACAATTTTGATGCTCTCAGATGCATTGCCAGCATTGGACATAGGCGAATGAAATCCTTAACTAAAGAATTCTTTTGCTAAAGCAACTTGTTCTGGCTTCACAAAAGCAGGCGCATGCCCTACTCCTGGAATTTCAATACTGCGAATGTATGGATTGACCTTGCACATCTCCGCTACAGTTTTAGCTGAGAGCAAATCAGATTCACCGCCACGCACTATCAGCATCGGAATATGGATTTGTTTGAAAGCGTGCCACATGGCCATCTCGCCCGCCTTTGCCATAATCGGATTTACTGAAGCAAACGGCACAGAAATATCCGGGTCATAGTGCATTACCCAGAGGTTGTCCTTTTGGACTAGCATCGGCCCGTTATAAATTTCCCACTCTTCGGGGGTATGACTGCCAAACGATGCGCAAATTTCATTTAGGCGTTGCAAGGCATCTGCACGATTAGCAAAGGTGAATGGTTGACCAACGTAAGAGCCTAAACGCTTAATTGCTTCGGGCTCAATCCGTGGACCCACATCATTAATCAGCATGCGGCAAATCGGATTCTTAGGCATCGAGGCATAGACCATGCCAATCAGGCCACCCATGGAAGTGCCGAACCAATCCACTTGTGCAGCGCCAAGCTGCTTAATCAAGCTTGCCATGTCAGCTACGTATTGAGGAACTGCGTACAGCACGGGATTCTTGAGATGATCAGAATCGCCTCGACCGACCACATCAGGACAGACCACGTAGTAATCTTGACTCATCGCCTCAGCAAGAGTTTTGAAATCACTACCTCTACGAGTCAAGCCATGAACGCAAACCAATACCTTTGGATTATTCGGATTTCCCCAGGCGTGATAGGCCATGCGGTGTGAACCAACAGGACTAGGGCAAGTAACAAAAAAGGTATCGCCATGATGAGTTACATTCGGTTTTTTAATCTCATCATTCAAATCCTCATCATGAGTATGCTCATCAGTCATGCCGGCAATTTCAGGCTGCAGAGTGACATGATCGATGCCATGTTTGTTTAATAGCATCTCATTGATACGAGCCATAATTTCTGGCCACTCAATCATGTGCTCAATTTCAATATGGCCGATCAAAGCTGGGAAGCTAGGCGTCATCTCCCAAACATGCAAATCATGAACTGCCAAGACACCGGGAACTTTTTTAAGATCACTACCTACTTGTAGATAGTCAATGTGCAGTGGCACACCCTCCATCAAGAAGTGGTAGGACTCGCGCAATATGGAAATAGTCGATTTCAAAATCAGAAGCAAAACGAGGATAGACAGAATCGCATCAATCGGCATCCAACCAGTTAACTGAATCACGACACCAGCAATCAAGGCAGCTACAGAGCCCAATAGATCGCCCATTACATGAACCAATGCAGCACGCGTATTAACACTCTTCTTATCGCGCGAAAGCACCCATGCCACAACGATATTCATTAGCAGGCCAATTGCAGCTACCACGGTTACCGTTAATCCATCAACCTTGTGTGGATCATAAAACCGACTAACTGCCTCAACCATAATCCACACTACTAAGGCCAGCATTGCAATGCTATTGACAAAGGCAGCTAATGCTTCTGCGCGCCCAAAGCCAAAAGAATGTTTAGGCGATGGCGGACGACGAGAAATAATTTGGGCTAATAAGGCCAAGCCCAATGCGGCTGCATCAGTCACCATGTGACCTGCATCCGATATCAATGCCAGTGAATTTGCAAAATAAGCTGCGGCACCCTCTACACCAGAAAAACCTAATGTCAGAACTAAAGCAATGAGGAGGAGACTTTGATTGGATACCCGCTTGGCATGGGAATGCTTAGCATCACCCCGCTTATGTGCATGAAGCGAATGATCAACAGCACTCATAAAAGACTCTTTAGAAATAGAAATGGGGTCATTGACCCCATTATTTCACTATCCGATGAAAAAGGTTAGAAACCTGTTGTATCGACAGGAGCAGCTGTTTTAGACAAGACTTCTTCCTTGGTTACGCCTGGAGCCAACTCCACCAACTTCAAGCCCTTAGGCGTAATATCGAGGACGCATAGGTCGGTAATAATTTGACTAATTACACCCACACCAGTTAATGGCAATGTGCACTTAGGCAAGATCTTGATTTCTTCTGTACCGTCTTTCTTCTTGGCAACGTGCTCCATCAAGACAACCACATGCTTTACACCAGCAACCAAGTCCATGGCGCCGCCCATACCTTTAACCATCTTGCCTGGAATCATCCAGTTCGCCAAGTCGCCATGCTCGCTCACCTGCATCGCACCCAAAATGGCGATATTAATTTTTCCACCACGAATCATTCCAAATGAATCTGCAGAAGAAAAGATTGAGGAGCCCGGCAAAGTGGTAATCGTTTGCTTGCCCGCATTAATTAAATCAGCATCAATCGTTGCTTCAGTCGGAAATGGGCCAATACCTAATAAACCATTCTCTGACTGGAGCCATACTTCCATTCCTTCAGGAACATGGTTCGCCACCAAAGTTGGCATACCAATACCTAAATTAACGTAGTAGCCATCCTTTAATTCTTTAGCAGCACGTGCTGCCATTTCATCTCTATTCCAAGGCATATCGGTCTTCCTAAGTATTCTGTACTGTTTTTATATGGTGTCTATGGGTATCAAGCTGCAGACAAAGTGCGTTGCTCAATACGCTTCTCAGGCGTAGTGTTGAGCACCAAGCGATGCACGTAGATGCCTGGCGTATGAATCTGATCCGGATCTAACTCGCCGTTCTCCACAATCTCTTCTACTTCAGCAACAGTAATCTTGCCAGCCATTGCAACAACTGGATTGAAGTTACGAGCGGTATAGCGATAAACCAAATTGCCAGATTTATCGGCTTTCCATGCTTTCACCAACGAAATATCAGAAACAATTGAACGCTCCATGATGTAACGCTCACCGTCGAATTCTTTTTCTTCTTTACCTTCAGCAACCAAAGTACCCACACCAGTTTTGGTATAGAAAGCAGGAATACCGCAGCCGCCTGCGCGCAACTTTTCTGCCAGGGTTCCTTGCGGAGTAAATTCCAACTCAAGCTCGCCAGCTAAAAACTGACGCTCAAACTCTTTGTTCTCACCCACATAAGATGCAACCATCTTCTTCACTTGTCTTGAGTTCAATAGCAAGCCCAAGCCAAAGCCATCTACCCCAGCATTATTAGCAATCGCCGTCAGATTTTGCGCACCCAGATCCTTAACCGCTTGAATCAAGGCTTCAGGAATGCCGCACAAACCAAAACCGCCCACGGCGAGCTTCTGGCCATCCTTCAAGATATCCCGCATAGCATCTACAGCTGATGGGTAAGTCTTATTCATAAATTCTTCCTAATATTGCCAAAAAGGGTAAAAAAAGTAATCATAACGCTTTAACCCTTCAAGCCCATTAGCATTGGGTACCACCCTGATTTTTCTAGCTTGGAACTAAACTATAGGTGTGATTCGGGGCTATCTAAATAGCAGAAATTCTTAAAACGCCCCAAATACCTTAAGCACCCTATTTATAAGCATCGTCGGAGAAATCAAATGACTGCCCAGGAATTACTCGAACAGTTTGGCCCTAGAGAGTCCATGGACTACGACCTAGTCATCGTAGGCGGTGGCCCGGCAGGCTTATCTGCAGCCATTAAAGCAAAACAGTTAGCCAATGAATCTGGCAAAGAGATTAGCGTTTGCGTTCTCGAAAAGGGATCTGAAATCGGCGCGCATATCCTTTCTGGCGCGGTGATGGATCCCAAGGCGCTTACCGAACTCTTCCCCAACTGGAAAGAACTGGGCGCACCTCTCGATACCGAAGTCAGCCAAGATCAATTTTTGTTTCTGACAAAAGAGAGTTCATTCCAAGTTCCGAATTGGATGCTGCCCCACTGCTTTAAGAATGAAGGCAACTATATTGTTAGCTTAGCCAATGTCACTCGCTGGCTAGGCCAGCAAGCTGAAAATCTCGGTGTAGAAATTTTCCCGGGATTTCCGGCTGCAGAAATTCTGTACAACGAACAAGGTGCAGTGTGCGGCGTCATTACAGGCGCAATGGGTTTAGACAAAGAAGGTCATCCTACCGATCAATTTCAACTCGGCATGGAACTGCGCGCCAAGTACACTTTGTTCGCCGAAGGCTCACGCGGCCATTTAGGCAAGCAACTAATTGCCAAGTTTGCATTAGATAAGGATGTCGATCCACAAAGCTACGGCATTGGTATTAAAGAGTTGTGGGAAGTTGAGCCCTCCAAGAGTAAACCTGGACTAGTAGTTCATACCGCTGGCTGGCCATTAGAGAGTGATACCTATGGTGGCTCATTCTTGTATCACTTAGGCGACAACAAGGTTGCTGTCGGCTTAGTAGTGGGGCTTTCATACAAGAACCCCTACCTCTCACCTTTTGAAGAATTCCAACGTTATAAGTTGCATCCAAAGATTCGCGAGACTTTTGAGGGCGGTAAACGTCTGGCCTATGGTGCACGTGCACTGACAGCTGGTGGCTTAAACAGCTTACCTAAAACTGTTTTCCCTGGTGGCGCATTGATTGGTTGTGATGCTGGCTTCTTAAATGCCTCTCGTATCAAAGGCAGTCATGCTGCTATTAAGACCGGCATACTCGCTGCTGAAGCTGCTGTTGCCGCACTTACTGAGAATCGCTCTGCTGATGTGCTGGCTGCGTATACAAGCGCGTTCAAAAATAGCTGGCTCCATACTGAGTTAAGTCAGGCGCGCAACTTTAAGCCGTGGATGTCCAAAGGACTTTACCTCGGAACCCTGATGGTTGGTTTAGAGCAAAAGCTTTTGGGTGGCAATATGCCTTGGACCATTCATTTAAAGCATGCAGATCATGAGCACCTTGAACCAGCAGCACAACATCAACCAATTGATTATCCAAAGCCCGATGGCAAGATTACTTTTGATCGCCTCTCATCCGTATTCATCTCCAATACAAATCATGCCGAGAATCAGCCAATCCACCTCACCTTAAAAGATGCGTCGGTACCAGTGAGTTTGAATCTCAAAACCTACGCAGGACCGGAGCAGCGTTACTGCCCTGCTGGTGTCTATGAGTATGTAGAAAAAGACGGTCAAGCGGAGTTGCAAATTAATTCGCAAAACTGCGTGCATTGCAAAACCTGTGATATCAAGGATCCAAATCAAAATATTATTTGGATTACCCCTGAAGGTGGTGGCGGCCCTAACTACGGATCAATGTAGGGATAGTCGTTTTGAGATTTTTTTATCTAGCCGGGTAGTGGCGAGGACGTAGTTTCCCAATCGCCATACCCGCTAGACCACAGGCCAAAGCCGACATTACAAAAACATTGCGCGGCTGAGTAGCATCCCATAGCCAACCAGCAACCAATCCCCCCAGCGTTCCACCTAGGCCATAAGATACTGTTGCCATCAATGCCTGGCCTCGTGCCTGCAGCGGGCCAGAAAACCAGCGTTGCAGTAATTTAGTGGCCGCACTATGGTGCGCACCAAAAGTACCCGCATGCATTAGCTGAGCCACAATCAATACCCAAGTTACCGGGAAGAATGCAATCAAGATAAATCGGAATACACCAATACCAAAGGCAATTTGTAAAACGACTTCGGCATCCAAGTGGCTCAGAACTTTGCTTTGGAAATAAAAGAAGATTAGCTCTGCCCCAACACCTAAAGCCCAGAATAAGCCGATCTGAAATTTATCGTAGCCTAGATCTGCCAAGTAAAGTGAATAGAACACATACAAAGCGGCATGCGCAAAAATCATAAAAAATCCAGAGAGCAAGAACCAACGCACATCGGGATTAAATAAGACAATCAGAAGTTCGCCCTTGACCATCTTGCGACGCTCTCTCTTCGGCTCATGCAGACGAAAAGTAACCAATGCCAAGAAGGTTAGAATCACCGCGCCCACGATGGGGTATAACTCAATACCTTTACGCTGAAATAACTCGCCAGCAAACAAAACCATGGCAATAAAACCAATTGAGCCCCATAAGCGTAAACGTCCATAGCGTTTATCAAATGAATTGTCTTTAAATAAAGCGTGTACCGTAGCCGACTCACCCAACGGCATCAGGCTACTGAGGATGGTGTGCAGTACAAACATCCAAACAAAGAATGCAATGTAGCTTTGCAGAAAAAAGATGCATAAGAAAGTGACTGCCGCCAAGCAGGCGCAAAAGCGAATGATCCGGATACGATCGGACATATAGTCGGATAACCACCCCCAAGAGAATGGGCCCACTATCCGCGTAATTTGCAGCATGGACATTAAGACTGCGATTTCAATGACGCTAAAGCCACGATCGAGAAAAAAGAGGCTAGCGTAAGGTGAAACTAAGCCAACGTAAGCAAAATATAAAAAGAAAAAGGACCCGAAGGCCCAACGCACTGAAGGTGTCATTTTCTTTTTCTTAGCTGAATATGTTGATTAATCAGCTGCAGAGCCGGGACGTGCTGCTGGTATCGGCGGAACCGTATGTTTCACATCACCACATTGAGCGCGATGACGCAAAGCATGGTCGATTAATACCAAAGCTAGCATCGCTTCCGCAATAGGCGTTGCCCGAATGCCGACACAAGGATCATGACGACCCTTGGTTTGCACGGTAATAGGCTTACCGTGCAAATCAATTGATTGTTTTGGACTCAGAATGCTCGAGGTTGGCTTGATTGCAATGGATACACGCAAATCTTGGCCACTACTGATGCCACCCAAAGTACCGCCACTATGGTTGCTAGCAAAACCATCTGGATGAAGTTCATCGCCATGCTCGCTACCGCGTTGCGCTACCGACTTAAAGCCGGCACCAATCTCTACACCCTTAACAGCATTGATGCCCATCATGGCATGCGCAATATCGGCATCAAACTTATCAAATAAGGGCTCACCCAATCCAATAGGCACATTCCGCGCCCGCACCTCAATCTTCGCCCCACAAGAATCCCCTGCCTTACGCAGTGAATCCATATAAGCCTCTAGCTCGGGAACGATATCGGCATTCGCAGCAAAGAAAGGGTTGCTCTCAATGAGTGCCACATCCTTAAATGGGATTTCAATTTCACCGAGCTGGCTCATATAACCGTAAAACTCAGTGCCATATTGTTCTTTCAACCACCTCTTCGCAATTGCTGCTGCAGCCACTACAGGCGCAGTCAATCTTGCTGAAGAGCGTCCGCCACCGCGAGGGTCTCGTAAACCATATTTGTAATGGTATGCATAGTCCGCGTGGCCGGGTCTAAATGTCTGCAGGATATTGCCGTAATCTTGGCTGCGTTGATCGGTATTTCGAATTAACAATCCAATTGGCGCACCGGTAGTTTTGCCTTCGTAAACACCAGAGAGAATTTCAACCCTGTCAGCCTCTTGACGTTGAGTCACATGACGCGAAGTTCCTGGTTTGCGACGATCTAAATCAATCTGCAAATCCGCTTCGGATAAAGACATTCCCGGAGGGCAACCATCAACGACAGCACCGATCGCGGGACCATGGGATTCACCAAAAGTGGTGACAGTAAAGAGAAGACCTAAAGTATTTCCTGACATATCGACATTATGTCATTTGTCAGGGTTATCCGGCTAAGCTGCTTACGGGGATGCCTTTTCGGCCTCTTCTGGCCAGTCGCGGATATAAGCCTTGAGCATGGTGTTCTCAAAGTCCTGGGCCTCAACGACAGATTTAGCCACGTCATAGAAAGAAATCACACCCATCAGCATCTTTTGATCAATGACTGGCAGATAGCGGGCATGGTCAACCAACATCATGCGACGCACCTCATCAATCTCTGTTTCCATATTGCAGGTCAGCGGCTTGACATTCATCACGCCCTTTACCTTGAGGTCATCTAATTTACCGTGGTGTTTTGCTAATGCTGCAATCACTTCACGGAATGTCAGGATGCCCACGAGTTTGTCGTATTCCATCACGACCAAAGAACCGATATCGTGCTCGCTCATCACTAAGACAGCCGTTTGCAAAGCAGTGTCTGGCGCCACTGTAAATAGTGTGCTGCCCTTTACGCGCAATATGTCACAAACTTTCATTTGGTCTCCGGCAATGTGTTCTTATAGGGACAATATATTCTTAAGTCACTAAGGAATCAAGGGCCTAGTGAGGGATTTCAGTAACGAATAACCCTAACCACCCCACTCCGAATACTAGGGAGATTGGCAACTAGGACGGCACCGGCTAAGGTAATCCACCAAGTTAGGTAAATCCAAATAAGCGCCAATGGGAAGATGGCAAAGGCGCCATAAACCGTTTTGTAAAAGGCCACATTGGTTAGAAAGAGGCCAAAACCAAACTTCATTAACTCAAAAGCCAGGGCTGCAAAGAAGGCGCCACTAAAAGCATCCCGCCACTGAATCTGGGCATATGGAAGAATTTTGTATGCCACTGAGAATACGCACATTGCCAATAGCACCGGCACCACGGTCGCAATAAATCCCAAGCCAAAACTCAAGGTCTCCGTCCAACCTTCAGCAGCACTAAATAAAAGACCGCTCAAGTAGGTTCCGACACCCAGCAGAATAGGGCCCAAAATGGTTGCTGCAGAGTAGATCGAAATTTTCTTCAGAATAGGTCGGCGCTGAGTGACGCGAAAGATCTGATTAAAAGCGCTCTCAATAACCGCCATTGTCATGATGGTTGTAATCACCAGTCCAAGCAAACCAATTAAGGTAAGACCTTTGGCCTGTGCTGAAAATTGATCCAAGTAATTAAAGACCTGCTGGTTGAGGCCGCCAGGCATATAGGTATCGAGCAGCCATGCCTGAAAGGCATATTTAATCCTGACTACGCTCGGTAGATAGCCAATCAAAATGGAGGCCACCGTCAACATCGGAACCAGGGAAAGCGTAGTAGTAAAGGCCAAACTGGCCGCCACTTGCTTCAGATTCTGACCGCGATTGCGCTCCCATATCTCTTTTCCAAGAGAGAGCCATAATTGAGGATTACGAATGAGGCGCATCGCCCATATCATAAGAGATAAGAGAAGAATATGAGCCAATCCGACATTTTAGTTTTGTACTACTCACGCTATGGAGCCACCCGGGACTTGGCACGCTTGATTGCCGAGGGTATTGAAAGCGTTCCAGGAGCAAATGCCCGGTTACGCACAGTCCCGGCCATCTCCACTGTTTGCGAATCCACCGAAGCCGCTGTCCCAGCAGATGGCGCCCCTTATGTTGAGTACTCAGATTTAAAAGAATGTATTGGTTTAGCCCTTGGGTCCCCTACTCGCTTTGGCAATATGGCCGCCCCAATGAAATACTTTTGGGATGGCAGTTCTTCCGAGTGGATGAATGGCGCCCTTGTTGGCAAACCTGCTTGCGTCTTTACCAGCACAGGGAGCCTGCACGGCGGACAAGAAAGCACCTTACTCACCATGATGATTCCCCTGCTCCACCACGGGATGATGATCATGGGTATTCCGTATAGTGAACCTGATCTGATGGGTACCTCAACCGGCGGCAGTCCTTACGGCGTCACCCACCTTGCCCATGCTGATGGCAGAGCACCGATTAGCACAGAAGAGCAACGTTTAGCCATTGCCCAAGGCAAACGCCTGGCACTGACCACTCTCAAACTTATTTAAAGGTTACTTATGCTCAAAAGCTGGCTCTCCAAAAATCCATATCAGCTCATTGCTGCTGCAGCCTTTGTTGACCTGTTCATTCTGTGCATAGCCTGGGAATGGTTTATCTCCCCACTCAGACCTGGTGGCTCCTGGCTCATTCTGAAAGCTATCCCTTTGTTATTTGCTATTCCAGGTCTTTGGAAAGGTAATGTCTACACCATGCAATGGGCCTCTATGCTGATCTTGCTCTACATCACCGAGGGATTGGTCCGTATTCTGGAAACTGGGGCAAATTTCTGGATGGCTATCCTAGAAACCACCATAGGCACTGCAGGGTTCATTTGCCTACTGATATACCTCAAACCCATCAAAGCACGCGCTAAGGCGGCAAAAAAGAGCGGGCTAGGCTGAAAAACAATCGATTTGACTGATTTTTGCCAATTTCTTCAAAAATATTACTAATTCCTGTCATCTCAGCCACTTTTCCATGCGTTGTATGGTCATGGAGGTGGCAAACATGTCAACAAGACTCAAACGTTGGGCCCGTGCAATTCAACAGATCGACTTATCCAAAAGGACGCCTGAAGTCGCGATTGGCTATTTAGATAGCAAATACCGCGATATCGCCTGGCGCTATATCCGCATTTTGGGCTTTGAGCGCACTATCAGCTTTATGGCTAGCAATAACTTCCACCCGGAATAACTCTGCAGAGCCTTTAGCTTTCCAACCTCCCCAGATGAGGTATTTATCTGGGGTTTTGTGTTTCTGGGGCCCTAAAAACCCAAAAGCCGAGCATTAGAAAAGCTAGGCCAGCGCATGAGCCTGAAAACAGAAATGCATAGCTGGGGTTAAAGGATTCATAAAGCCATCCAAATATTAACGAGGCTGGGAGCAGCATCAATCCTGAGATGAGGTTAAACCAACCAAAGGCTGTACCAGCCATTCCCTTGGGAGCCAAGTCTGCCACCAGCGCCTTCTCAACACCTTCTGTCGCAGCCTTAAATAATCCATAGATTGCAAATAGCCCGCACAGCATCCACAAAGAAACGCCAGAAAAACCCATTGCGATATAGAAGAAGGCGAAAGCACTCCAAGCAATCAAAATGAAATTTTTACGACTAAAGCGATCCGATAAGGATGAAAGCGGAGTTCCGAAAATAGTTGTTATCAGAGAGATGGCAGCCCATAACAATGGAATTTGCTCTTGGGGAACGCCAAGTTCTCTTGCTCGCAATAAGAGAAACATGTCAGATGAGTTTGCTAGAGCAAAAATACCAGCAACCAAAATATAACGCTTAAATTGCGGAGGTAATCCTTGTAGAGACCAGGAGAATGGCTGCACTACAGCTTGCTCACGCTGCGGCTCTTTAAGGCAAAGAGCTAAAGCCACCGCAATAATCCCGGGAATGATCGCCCATAGAAAGATATCTCTTAAGGGCACATGAATCGAAAGCAAAAAAGCTGCCATTAAAGGTCCAAAGACAGCGCCCGCATTATCCATTGAACGATGCAGACCAAATGTAATGCCACGTTGATTGGGTGCAATACTCTCCGCCAATAAAGCATCTCGCGGGGAGCTTCTCAAGCCTTTGCCAAGACGATCCGTAAATCGAATACATAAAACCCATGTCCAAGAATTTGCAATTGCAATTAAAGGCCTGCCAATACCAGCCAAGAAATAACCGATCACAATCCAGGGCTTTGTCTTTTTAGTCCGATCAACAATGACGCCAGAAACTAACTTAAAGATGCTGGAGGTAGCTTCAGCAATCCCCTCTATCAAACCTAGCGCCTTTGGTCCAGCCATGAGTACGGTGGCAAGATATAAAGGCATTAAGGGATACAGCATCTCGCTGGCAGCGTCATTGACAAAACTAATTAGCCCAATGAGCCAAACTGCTCGAGGAAGGGAAAATAAAGTCTTGAACATATTGACTCAATTTAGCATCAAATTAAATATGCACTTCACCGTCACAATCGCTTGAAACTCGACCGAATAAAACGTAGCATCAAAGAGTAGGCGCAGGCCAATTACACAGATTTAATAATAAGCACCCTCTCCAAAGGAATACATCATGAGTCAAAAAAAATTAGTTAAGCAATTATTGAAAAAATTAGATAAGCTCGAAGCCGAAAGAGAGAAGTTAATAGACAAGCTGGCAAAAGCATTGGATAAGTTGGAGAAAAAAGCTCCGACCAAGAAAGTGGCGGCTAAAAAAGCTGCGGCGAAGAAGGTGCCCGCTAAAAAAGCAGCAGCAAAAAAAGTGGTAGCAAAAAAAGCTCCCGCGAAGAAAGTGGTTGCCAAGAAGGTGCCCGCAAAAAAGGTAGCCGTAAAAAGAGCTCCGGCTAAAAAAGCCACTCCTGCAACAACTACTCAATAATCATTGAGCAATTCCTAAAGGCTGCCCGTGAGTAAATCCTTAATTTCAGAACATACTTACGAGGCAGACTTACGACTTCTTCAAATTGAATTAGTTAAACTCCAGCGCCACATCATTCAAAAAGGTAAGCGCCTCTTAGTTATTTTTGAGGGACGTGATACTGCCGGCAAAGATGGAAGCATTAAAAGCGTTGCTGAAAATTTAAGTCCCCGAGAAACTAAGGTTGTTGCTCTAGCAGCTCCCTCCTCTGTTGAGGAGCATGAATGGTACTTTCAACGATACATTGCACAGCTACCCTCGGCCGGTGAAACCGTCCTCTTTAATCGAAGTTGGTATAACCGTGCCGGCGTTGAAAAAGTAATGGGATTTTGCACTGATGAGCAATACAAATTATTCATGGCAACAGTGAATGATTTTGAATCCTTGCTCGTAAGATCTGATATTCAAATCGTCAAGTACTACCTAGATATCTCTAAGGAAGAGCAAGCCAAAAGACTCAAAGATCGAGCAAAAGATCCGCTGAAGCATTGGAAAATTAGCCCTATAGATCAGAAAGCTCAGAAGATGTGGGGCGCTTACTCTGATGCTCGAGACAAAATGCTCAAGCAAACTAGCTCATCAGATGCACCTTGGACCGTCATTAATGCAAACGATAAAAAGCTTGCGCACCTCAATTTGATTGCGAATTTGTTATCAAAATTTTCTTATCCAGAGAAAGATAAGAAAATTCTCAAGATTGATCCAAACATTATTTTAACTTGGCCGGTGGGATCCAAAAAACTTCCCAAGTTGTTTAAGTGATCCAATCAAATAAAGAATAGTTCCGTTTCAGCAAGAAGCTCTTGCGGCAACTCCTCGGGAATGTAGTGACCAGACGGAACACTTTTTCCAGAAACAGTCTTCGCAACCCTCTTCCAATCTTCGATAGGTGAGAAACATTTGGCAACTAGGCCATGCTCACCCCAGAGAACCCTCAGAGGCATCGCCAGCATTTTGCCGGCATCTCTATCGGCTCGATCATGAATTAAATCAATTGTGGCCGCAGAACGATAGTCCTCACACATGGCATGCATAGACTCTGGATTACTTGCACCCGCTAAATACTCCGCCCAAGATTGCACATCAAAAATTCCGGTACCAGCATGTCTGCCCATATGATTTCTGAGCCAGAACTCTGGATTGGCACCAATGAGTGTTTCTGGAATTGGATGAGGCTGAATTAAGAAAAACCAATGCCAATAGCCCCTAGCAAATTCCATGGTGGTGTTCTCATACATCATCAGTGTCGGGGAAATATCCAACACCATCAAACGCTCCACACTTTCAGGAAAATCCATCGCCAAGCGATGTGATACCCGACCACCACGGTCATGACCCAATACAGAAAACTTTTTGTGGCCAAGCGCCTGCATCACAGCATGCTGATCAGCAGCCATGGCTCTTTTTGAATAAGTCGAATGATCAGGTGCGCCCACTGGCTTTGATGAAGCACCATAACCCCGAAGATCGGTCACAACTACTGAGAATCGTTTTGCCAACTCAGGGGCGATATGCCTCCATATGGCTTTAGTTTGAGGGAAGCCATGTAGCAATAACAATGCAGGCCCAGAGCCGGCAGTCTGGCAAGCAATATCAATGGGGCCATCTGACGAGGGAATAGTAATAATGGAATCTTTAAAACCTTCAATTACATATGACATGATCTACTCCAATAAAAAAGAGCCCCTATCGAGGCTCTTTCATTCTATCAATCTATTACTAATTACCTTGCAGCCATAGCTTCAATTTCAGCGACAGTCACATAACCCTTACCCTGCGTATCAATCATGCTGAAATGATCATAGATACGAGGCATACAACCCTTTGCCTCATCAAGAGTCAGCTTGCCATCACGATTGGTATCGCATTTAGCAAAGCGTTCTTGAATTTCTTTACTACGTAAGGCGTCATCAGCATGCGCAGGAACTGCTGCAAACACAAACGCCGCTGCGCCAATCAGACCTAAGTATGTAATGAGATTACGCATATTTATTTAGTAGCAGTAGTTGCTCTTGGGTCAGCAGAAGTTTCCATGGCCACCTTAACCACCTTCTTGGCCATTGCAACAAAGGACTCAACTGAACCGCCGCCGGTACGGAATGATTCACCCTGAATAGTTACCAAGCCTTCGCCGATTACTTCTTTAGATTGACTATCAGTGATCTTGCTCTCTACCAGCATCGCTGGAGTTTTAGAGTTAACACCGCCAGCATAGGCTGCCGCATTCATTGCCAAGCCAATTGGCGTGAAGTTCCATGGTTGCAAGCTGTCAGTGGAACTCTCTGCGCCAGTAATGCCCACGGAGATACGAGCTACGCCTGGACCAGGCTGATTCACAATCTTAATATTGCCGCGGCTAATGACTGCATTCACCATAGAATCTTGCAATGCCACCTTGGCCTGATTAATTACCTGTGGTGAAATTTCTTTAGTAGCGTTCTGGTTCAAATAAATTGGATCCAAAATTACTGCAGTGTATGAGCCAGGATTCACACCGGCTTTGCGATATCTCCAAATACGCGTATCAACTTCAGAAGTGGCCATCGGAACAAGTACCGAGTAATCCGGCAAGAAGCCAGATCTAGGCATTGGTTCACTTGCTAACTTCGGGGTATTACTACAAGCAGCCAATAATGTAGCTACAGAGATTGCCGCAACTAAAGCACCTAATTTGTTCATTTCTTGTCCAGTGTGTGGTGTGATTGAGATTAGCTCTTGAGCTAGTTTTATCCGATCATGCGCCTCATTCAGAGCCAGGATTTAATACTGCTCTATGGGGCTGGACAAGGCATCAGACTTCCTGACTTTTGGTGAAGCTGTGGCTTGCACTCAACTGGTGCAACAGTAGCTTTTGGGCTTGATGTTACGCCAGCCGAAGATGGCTGAGCCACTGCAGTCTGGGTCGCTTTAGGCGTATTCGCATTTAAGGATGGAATAGATTTATAAAATTGCTTATCAGTCCCAGGGCAAGGCATTAAAGCGCCAGTCTTGGCATTCATGACAGGCTTGCATTCAGGGTCAGCCTGCAGTCTTGCCTCGAGCTTATCGACGGTACAGGCACTTAGCAGAGTAAGTGCGATAGACAGAGCGGCAACGCGCATAGGGATAATGATTTTCATGGAAATCATTCTAGGCTAAACAGCACTACATGAATAGTGGCAATATATGGAATCGATTCAATATGACGACAACACAGGAGATCAAGATGAGTAAAGAAGCATTTGAAAAAGGCCTGAAAACTCGCCGAGAGGTACTAGGATCCGAATACGTGGATAACTCCATCAAGAATGCGGGCGAATTTAATATGCCCATGCAAGAGTTGGTTACTGAGTTTGCTTGGAATGCAATCTGGAATAGACCCGGCTTAGATCGCCGCTCCAGGAGCATGATTAACTTGGCGATGCTGACCGCACTCAACCGCCCTCATGAACTCAAGTTACATCTAAAAGGCGCGATTAATAATGGCCTTACCAAAGACGAGATTCGTGAAATCCTAATGCAGACGGCAATCTACTGTGGCGTACCGGCAGCGATTGACAGCTTTAGATGCGCTAAGGAAGTATTTGCTGAGATGGGAATTTAGATCAGTGATCTAAAATTTTTGAGAGAAAATCTTTGGCTCTCGGAGATCTAGCTTCGGGATTGCCAAAGAACTCATCCTTGCTGCAATCCTCAATAATTCTTCCCTGATCCATGAAGATAACACGGTGACTTACCTTGCGTGCAAAACCCATCTCATGAGTAACGCAACACATTGTCATACCCTCATTGGCCAGTTTCACCATCACATCGAGCACCTCACCCACCATCTCGGGGTCAAGGGCTGATGTTGGCTCATCAAATAGCATCACAATCGGATCCATACTTAAGGCGCGTGCAATCGCTACCCGTTGCTGCTGACCACCAGACAACTGTCCAGGGAACTTGTCTTTTTGCGCCATCAAACCTACTCGCTCTAGATACTTCAGACCATGGGTCTTAGCTTCATCAGCCGACCTACCCAAGACCTTCATTTGAGCAAGCGTAAGATTTTCAGTAACACTCAGATGTGGGAACAGCTCAAAGTGTTGGAACACCATGCCTACACGGGAGCGTAATTTGGGTAAGTTGGTTTTTGGTTCATGTAGAGCAATGCCATCCACTGAAATCTCGCCCGCCTGAAAAGGCTCAAGCGCATTGATCGTTTTAATCAGGGTAGATTTTCCGGAACCTGAGGGTCCGCAAATCACAACAACCTCACCTTTTTTAATCGATGTGGAGCAATCAGCTAGTACCTGAAATGAGCCGTACCATTTGGAAACATTTTGAAGTTCAATCATGATGGTCTATTTAATTTGCACTGGATGGGATTAGCGAATGATGGCAACTTTGGCTTGAATCTTGCGTACGACTTTAGAAAGCGAGAAACAAATTACAAAATAAGTAGCGGCAGCCAAAATATAGGTCTCGATTGGTCGGCCATAGTTTTTACCGGCAATTTCAAATCCTTTGAGTAAGTCGTATGCACCGATTGCATAGACCAAAGAGGTATCTTGAAACAGAACAATCGTCTGCGTCATAAATACGGGGATCATATTTCTAAATGCTTGAGGCAAAACCACAAGACGCATATTTTGACCATAAGTCATTCCCAGAGCTTCGCCTGCATAAGTCTGACCTTTCGATACAGACTGAATGCCGGCACGAACAATCTCAGAAAAGAATGCCGCCTCAAATGCAATAAAGGTAATCGTAGCTGAAAGATCAGCTCCAATTGGCCTGCCAATCAACATCGGAATCAACAAGAAGAACCAAAGAATCACCATCACCAAAGGAATAGAGCGCATCGTATTCACATAGAAGGTAGCGGGATAAACCAAGGCTGGCCGCCCAGACAAACGCATCAAAGCCAAGAATGTGCCAAACAAGATGCCGCCAACTGTCGCAAAAACAGTCAACTGCACACTGAATACCAAACCCTGCAGAATGTAATTGGTAAATAACTCCCAATTATAAAAACTCAGATCTAAGCTCAACATATCATCAACCTTTAGTGAGCCAAGCTTGCATCATTAGACACAATAAAACCCGGAATGCGACTACGCTTTTCAATCTCAGACATCACGCGATTTACCGCGAATGCTGAGAGAGCATATAGGAAAGTAACCGCCAAATAGATTTCGACGCCTTTAGACGTTTCTTCTTGAGCCTGCATTGCAAATAAGGTTAACTCTGGTACAGAAACTGCGAAGGCAACTGAGGAGTTTTTAATTAAATTCATGCTCTCTGATGTGAGAGGTGGAATCACAATCCGCAATGCCATTGGCAAGATCACGTAACGATAACTTTGTGCAGTGGTTAAGCCCAATGCAGTAGCAGCGGCCGTTTGTCCACTAGGCAAAGCCTGAATACCCGCCCTCACCTGCTCAGCTATTCGGGAAGATGTGAAGAAGCCAAGAGCAATACTCACCAACCAATAAGATGGCAGCGCCTTTAAAGGCAATATAAAAGATGGGATGACGTGATACCAAAGAAATACTTGAACCAGAATGGGAATGTTTCTAAATAACTCGACCCAAGCGGTGGAAATACGGATCAGCCATCTATTAAGAGGGGTGGTAGTAGGCAGAGTACGCAGAGTACCCATCACCGCCCCCAGAATTAAAGCAATAGTTAAGCCAAGACCCGCTACAGCCAAAGTCCAGCCCCAGGCTTTCATTAGCCAGTCCAGGTAACTTGGATCGCTGTTTTGGGCTAAGCCAAAAAGAGCGGAGAAGCAGTGATCCACCACCTCTCCATCCAAGGTGTTCTTACAAAAAACACCTAAATCTAAAGACATATTCTTAACTCGTATTGATTAAAAGGCTGGCGCTTATTTCTTGCTGTAGTCTTCAGCAGGCTTGTCGTTCAAATTAGCCCAAGCATTTTTAGTGGCTGGAGATAATTCAAGACCTACAACAATATTCTTTGGTGGTATTGGAGATAAAAACCACTTGCTCCAAAGTTTAGGCATGTTGCCGTTAGCTACAATCTTGGCAATCGCAGCATTCACGGCAGCCTTAAATTCTGGATCATTCTTAGGCACCATGATCGCAATAGGCTCAGTTGCAAGAACCTCACCAACAATCTTGTAATCTTTTGGATTCTTAGAGTTGGCAATGTTGCCAGCCAAGATTGAAGCATCCATTACGAAAGCATCGGCACGGCCAGACTCTAACAACAAGAAGCTGTCAGCATGGTCTTTACCAAATACTTCTTCGAAATTTACGCCATTAGCTTTTTCATGTTTGCGCAGCAACTGCACTGAGGTAGTACCAGTAGTTGTAGCAACTTTTTTTCCAGTCAATTGAGAGATGGAAGTAATGCCAGAGCTCGCCTTCACCGCAATTCGAACTTCTTCAACATAGAGAGTGTTAGCAAAGCCAACGTCCTTAGCGCGCGCTGTATTGTTAGTAGTAGTACCGCACTCAATATCTACTGTGCCGTTTTGAACTAAAGGCACGCGATTCTGCGATGTAACGGGTTGATAATTAATACGCAAGGTGCTCAAACCCAACTTATCTTTGACATCAGCCAAAATCATGCGGCAAATCTCAACGTGATAGCCATCAAAGCGGCTGTCACCAGTGGTGTAAGACATTGGAATAGACGATTCGCGAACACCCATAGTTACAGTACCAGTAGATTTAATCTTATCCATCGTCTGGCTGGCCGCATGAGCATTTACAGCGCCCAACAACAATGTTGCAGCGATTAAGCAGTTAGTGCTGAGTTTTTTGCTTTTCACGAATATCTCCTATTGTCTATTAACATCAAAATTAACAGCGCTAGTATATATATAGATATCGAAATGAATAGTGGAAATATCCCTTAATAGGGCAAAAGAAGCGGGGAAAGATATGGGGGGGGTGGCCTGCCCAGCACGATTCGAACGTGCGACCTACGCCTTAGAAGCTTTAAAAATGAGCTAAAACAATAGCAGAAACAATGACTTAAGCGTGGACCTGACCTGTCTGAACCGCCCCGACTTTCATAGAGGCCATTTGGTTTAAGTAAGGTCGATATTCTGACCCATCTTGCTTTGCTGCTGTTGGCACTGCTTTTGCTGCTGGTAATAGTATGCTTCATATTCTGCTGGAGG